>JAFAER010000137.1 GCA_023423895.1 Pseudomonadota bacterium | reverse complement strand
GCGAGCATCCGGTACCAGACGAGCTCCATGAGCATGAAGACGGCACCCGAGATGAACGCGGCTGCAGGAGGGAACCACGCAGCTCCACGCGAGGAGCCAGCCGCCGCGGGCGATGTGGTCGCCTCTTTGTCCTCGGTCGTCTCGGTCTCATCGGCAGCTTCCTCGCGCGAGATGCCACGACGCGACAGCGAACGTGCGATCACTCCGACGAGCAAGTTGATGAGGCAGGTGAGCCACAGGCTGAGTCGCGTGCCGAAGACCTCGAGGAAGAGGAAGTTCGCACCCAGAGCGCCGGCGACGGCTCCGAAGGTGTTGATTCCGTAGAGCGCGGACAGGCGCTGGCGGCCGACATCCGAGCTGCGCTCGACGGCGCGCGCTGCAGCGGGGAGCGTTCCTCCCATGAGGATCGTCGGCCCTGCGAGCACGACCACCGAGAGCAGCAGTCGAACCGCGGTCGCTCCCGCCGTGCCCAACGCTCCAACCCCTCCCGTGCGCAGGTAGACCCACTGCGCAGCATCGACGAGGAGAGGCGTGACTGCGGCCGTGACGGAGATCAGCAGCTCCAGGTTCGCGTAGAGCTCGAGCGGGTTCTTCGCGCGGTCGGCACGCTTGCCGAGGAGGTGACTGCCAAGCCCGAGGCCGGCCATGAACACGGCCATGACGGCGGCCGTGGCCGCGGTCGACGCTCCGAAGATGAGCCGGAGCTCGCGGAACCACGTCGTCTGATAGATGAGAGCGCAAGCACCCGAGAAGAAGAGAAGCGACATCACACGGCCAAGACCGTGCTTCACGTATCCGGTCATCGTTCGTTCGCCCTGGGCTCAGTCGAGGGGTCGAAAGCAAAAGGCCCCGGGAGAGCCAAGCTCCCGAGGCCGTGCAGCTGTTTGCTCTTAGGACAGAACTAGGCTCACTCTTCCGGAGAGAGCTCGTCGATCGTCGGCGAGACCAGGAGGCGCGTGTCGTTGACCGCGTCCTGGACCTTGCCCTTGATCGTGAAGGTCGAGAGCACGTTGTCGCCGTTCAGGTCGCCATTCGCCGTCGCGGTGAAGACGCTACCCGCCTGGGTGTAGTCACCGACCGTGCTGTCCGAGTCGTAGTTGTACATGTAGTACTGGGGCGCGGTGATCTCGAAGCGGAGGCAGGGGAAGCCGGCGCGCTTCTCGACGTCGACGACCGGCGACCAGTCCGTCTTTGCCGACTGGTACTTCGCGCCCTTGATCGAGGCCGCGTTGGCGGGGATCGTGTTCGACGCCTTGGGGCAGATCTTGCGCGTCACGGCCGTCGAACCGCCGGTCGTCATGATGTCCGCCTTCATGTGCTCGCCTTCGTAGGCAGTCACGGCGTCCTTGCCGATCTGGCCGAGGGCGTTCTTCGCCTCCGCGGTCTTCGCGTTCGCGATGTACTTGCGGACGCCGTAGACGGCGAGAACCGCGAGAACGCCGACGATCGCGACGACGATCATGAGCTCGACGAGAGTGAAGCCGCCCTTCAACCGCTTCCGAATGACCATGTTCCGTATTCCTTTCGGCTCCCGCGGGGGCCACCCCTCGCTTCAGAGCGCTTCGGCGGGGCCACGAAGGGCCCCTTGGCAACCGTTGTATTCCTGCACGGCAACCCGCCGCGAGTAGTCCCTAAGCAAACTCGGGGCCGACTCGCGACGATCGTGAGTTCTGCGAGGATACGGGCCGATTTGCGAGCGGGAAACAAAGAGGCTGCGGCCCGGGTGACAAGAATCGTCCCATCGACGGCGGCTGACGGACGAATTCCGGCTCATCCAAGTGGACTGCTAGGAGCGGCCGCGTCCAGCGCGCCGCAGCGCAAGCGCGTCCTGGAAACGTGGGCTCGCGCAGAAGGAGAGAAGGACGCACATAACGAAGGCTCCCACGATGTAGGTCGCGTAGAACGGCGGCCAGCCAACGACGGCCTCGAGCCGATGGCGTCCGGCTGGCACGCGAACCGCGAAGAAACCTGGCGCCACGCGTCGGGCTGGGACCTCGATCCCGTCCCGGGTCACGCGCCATCCGGCAAACGCCGTTGCACGGAAGACGACGTCCACGGGCGACGGCGTCGTCACCTCGGCCTCGTACGCTCCGGGCTCACGTGGATGCTCGTCGACGAGCGCCTCGGAAGCGTCGCACTCTCCGTCCTCGACAGTCAGATGAACGAGCGGCGCCTCTGCCGCTTCGAGCGCGATCAGGTCGTGTGGAGTGTCGAGGAGGGTGGGGGCGCTTGCGGTCAGGCGGGCGTTCAGCTCGCTGAAGAGCGCGGGCTCGGGACCACGGAGGACTTCCCGGACACAGCCGGCGCCGACGTTGTCCGTCCCGCCGATGCGTTCCGAGATCTCGATGTCGCCACCTGTTTGAACGACTCGCCACGCGTCTGCCGGCTCCGGCCGCCGTAGAGAGAGGTGAACGAGCGTGCGGATTCCGAGAGCCTCCGCACGTGCCGCGCGAACGGTTCCGGCCGACGTGTCGAGTTGAGCGAACGCGATCGCGTGGAGCCCGACGTGAGCACCCGCCCCGCGCGTGACGCCCATGGGCCCGCTCCGATCGAGCTCGGCGCCGGCTGTGCCTGCACAAGCCGCAAGACGGTCCCCATCATAGGTGGCACGAGCATGCGGAGCGCGAGCCAGCGCCGCGCGAATGACATTCGCGTCCACATTGCGGAGCCACGGAGTGCACGAGTCCGAGGGTGGGGTCACTTGCTCCCGCACGATGCGCGCGAATGCTCGCGCTCGTGACGGGAGCTCGAGCAACGCGAGCGCCACGAGTACGAGCGGCAAGAGCGGGTACGCGCTCAGGCCTTCGAACCGGGAAACGCGAATGCGAAGCGTCGCGAGCCACGATGCGACGATGTCCAGGGCAGTTACGAACGTCGCAGTCGCCGCGAGTGGAACGAGCACGAGCGCACGCATGGGCTGCGCGACCGTCAGCAGCAGCTGTCCCAGCTTGCCGGCGTCCATCGCGATCCACCTGCCCGACATGCACATCGTGAGGATCGCAGCAGACGCTGCCAGGACGGCGCGCGAGCGGCGCTGCCGCAACGAGAAGAGGTGCACGACCATGCTCGCGATCCACGCAGTCGTGACCACCGGAGTCGCTTCGTAGTCGAGGAGATCGCCGTCGATGAGCCAGGGCACTACGCGATCGGGGCCAAACCCGTGGAGGCGCCACGACAGGTTCGGCGGCCACCCGAAGGGAACCTTGAGCGAGGCCATGCCCGGCCCGTACAAGGCGATCGCGACCGCGCCACCTGCCACGAGCGAGAGCGCGGCTGTCCGCAAGAGCTTGCGGTCGGCTGTTGCGGCGACCGCTGCCCCGAGCGCGATAGCGGCGGCGCTGAAGACCTGCGGATGCGCCGCGGCGCAGATTCCAGCGAGCAGCGGGGAGAAGTCGAGGCGCCGCGCGCGAAGCAGCGCGATGCCCCAGCTCATGACGAGGGGAACCACGAGTGCCTGCGAGATCAGGCCGAGCACGAAGAACGCTTCCCATCCGCCCGTGAACTGGATGTACGGAGTGATCCACGCGATGGAGATGGCGCCTGCTGCTGCGGAAAGTGCTCGCGTTCCGGCAGCCCGCGCCGCGGCAAATGCGAGACCGGGTACGAGGAGGAGCGCCACGAGGCCAAGCCCCTTCAGGGCAACAACGGGGGGGATGCCGATGCGGATCAAGGTGGCCGTGAGAAGCCAGCCGAGCGGCGGGTAGTGGAGCGCCATGGGGAACCCGCCGTTGAATTTGGTCACCCATCCGTGAGGCAGCCCGTAGCGCGCGATCTCCTGCGCGATCGCGAGGTGCGAGGCCATGTCTGAAGGGAGCTTCGCGTTCGGTCCGACGAGCAGCGGAGCGTCGACCAGCACCGGCATCACAGCGACGACTACGGCCGCCGCGGCGAGCCACCATGCGCGGCGCGACGACGGAACCTGCACGGGGGCGTTGCCCGCTCGCGCGACGAGCAAGCGCGCGAGCAAGACGAGCAACGCTACGAGAAGGATGTGCAACGCGGCCCCTCAGCGCGAGTGCGTCGAGGGGGCGCGGCGCCACCTGCCCACGAGCGCCCAGCCCGTCAGCGTCCGGTCGACTGCGACGAGGCGCATGTCCGGTCCAACGTCGAGGTCGGCGAGTGCTCGCCGATCGAACTTCGTCGGATGAATATGGCGCCGCGAGTAGCCATCTCGGCGCGCGATCCATTCGAGGACCGTCGACTCGAGGAGCGGAAGGGTCGAGTAGGCCCCGTAGTTCGGTGTCGTCAAAACGAGGCTCCCTCCTGGTCGTACGCGGGTGCTGAGCACCGACGCCCATCGCGCGGGCTCGAGGACGTGCTCGACCACCTCCTTGGCGACCACCACATCGAACGGCTCGGTGAAGCCGGGGTCGGAGGGAAGCGCGTAAGCGTCCGGACACGTGGCGAAGCGGTGGGCCCGTTCGGGGAACGTCCGACGACAAGCTTCGATGGCACGCTCGTCGATGTCGCAGCCGAAGAAGATGGTGCCGCGCGGGGCCCCCATCATTCCGGCCTCGAGCCCGCAGCCAACGATGAGGACGCGCGGCGAGGGCCCGTACTCGGCGAGCACGCGCGTGATCGGCTTCAGCAGCGCGCGATGATAGAGCGACCAAGGAAAACGGTCGACGCGCCGATGATTGACGAAATACTCCGCCGAGGTGCTCAAGCGGGCTTCCGGGCGAGAAGGAGATACTCGGCGGGCGCCTCACCTGCAGGAGCGAGGCGACCCATCGCGTTGACGACCGCGCGCGCGAAGTCGACGGTGAGAGGTCTCAGCGAAGGGATGGCGACCCACCGCCCGGTCAGCCGTCGGACGAGGTAGCCGAGGAGACTCGGATAGAGCATCAGGTCGAACGCCCACGAAGTCGGGCGCTGAGCAATCGGCCGGACCTCTTCGAGTACGTAGCCTGCGCGCTCGAGGTGCTTCTGCCACCCGTCGGCGTCGTACAGATGCACGTGCGAGAAGACGCGATCGAGGGCGTCGCCGTAGGCATGCGCGAGCCCGACGAGCCCGAGTGAGCGCAGGGCCTCTGAAACGACCAGATGGTGCGTCCAGTTGGGCGTCGGAACGATCAGGACGAGCTTCCCGTTCGGCCGCAACGCGCGATGAATGTTGGACAGTGCGCCATGCACGTCCGGGACATGTTCGAGGCTGCAGTTTGCGATCGCGCTGCCGAAGAACGATTCAGGAAGGTGAACTCCGACGATGTTTCCGCAAATGAGCGTCTGGTACGAAGCCGTCTGCTGCGCACGCTGAACTTCCGTCGGATTGATGTCGATGCCCCATGCCTGCTTCTTCGGATATGCAAGGCGGGCGAAGAGACCGTCGCCGCAGCCCACGTCGAGGAGGGGCTCCGGCAAATCGAGCCGGCGCACCGCACGCAGGCGCACGCACTCGCGGATCGCCAGCGCCGCTGGCGCGAACGCGTAGTAGGCAGAGAAGTCTTTCGCATCGAGCGGCCACTCGGATTCCATCGAGCCCGCGATGATGCCTGCGGTGCACGCGATCGGCAAGCTCACGTCAGCGTGATTGGAGCGCATCCGCTCGCGCGCGACAGGCCTGTGCGCGTCCGACGTTGCCTTCGCGTTCGAAGGCGCTGGCGAGGACGCGCCAAGGTCTCGCGTAGCTCGCGAAGCGTACGCCGGCCCATGTCTCTTTCCGTGGTGGCGAGGGGTCGAGCTCCATCATGTGGAAGAGCTCGTCGTTCGCGTCGAACAGATCGTCCGGGCCCGGGACGTCCTTCCAGGAGCTCGCTACCCTGATCAGGGGGCCAACGGGGTAGCTGGGGAAGCGCGTCTCGAGCCCATTTGCAAACCATCCGTCGAGCAGCACCGGGCGGCCTGTTTCGACGAGCTGGGTGAGGAGTGTCGAGGCTGCCATGACGGGTTCCCCGTCGGGCGAGCTCCGAACTCCGTGTTCGACCTCGAATCCGAGGCGGGCGCTCACGCGCGGCCAGTACCAATCCGCCAACAGGAGCCGCGGGGTGATGACCTCGACGTCGGGGCGCACGCCGAGTGCGCATCGTGTGTAGAGGAACCCGCCGACGAGATCGTCGCTCGATACGAGGATGATCGACCCTTTCGGTGCAAACCCGAGGACGTTCCGAAGATAGCGCTCGAGGGTCGGGGTCTGGTGGGCTTGCACTTCGGGCAACGTCGACGCCGTCCTGATGCCGACGACGGTGGCAACGAGGCCGATGGTCGCTGCCTCGAGCGCGCGCGACCGTGCTCGTAGCAGCACTTCGAGGCCGAGAGCACCGATGACGGTCGCGATCACGAGCGGCAGAAGGTGGAAGCGCTTCACCACCAACGCGGAGAGCCCGAACGGTGGCAGCGAGAGGCGAAGAGCGAAGAGCGGTCCCGTGAAGAGCAAGACTGCGACGAGCGCGAGGGTGGGGCCGCTGAGTGCCCTTCGGCGCAGCTTCGCGAGTCCCACGGTGGCACCAGCGATCCCGAGGAGCGGAAAGCCGAGCCCGTCGGTCAACAGCGTCTGTCCCAGGTAAGCGAGCTGCGCGCGAGGGTCCTCGTAGCGGCTGGTCGCGTGAAGCTGGAACGTGCCGTAGTCGCGTCGCAAGAAGTGATGGAGGAACCCACCCCACGTGGTCGTGTCTCCCCAGATGCACGGTGATTCGTTGGGCGCGGAGCGCGCGGCGATGGCGAGATAAACGTACGGAGAGAGCCCGACGAGGAGCATCCCCAGCCCCCCGAGCGTCGCTCGCACCGGAGCGCTTGCGCGGCGGATGCTCACGATCGCCGTGTAGAGCCCAAGCGGGGCGAGGAGCACGATGGAGTGGTGGTTCGAGATCCCGAGCCCCGCCGCGAGCCCGAGCAGCGCCACGCGCCATGTCTCGAGCCGCGCCGGCAGCACTCGCGGCGCGCAGAGCCAGACAATCGCGAGCGCGATGAGCACGTTCAGCACGAACACCTCGGGCTCGGTCGACAGGCGCCACGTGAGCGGCGAGGACGCGAAGAGCGCCGAAGCCACGGTCGCGACAGAGCGCCGTGTTCCCCACGCGCGACATGCTGCCTGGAGCATCGCGACGGACATGGCGCCGAGCAGCGCGGTCGCCAGGGCCGCTCGGTGCGTCGGGACCGTCGGCAGCCAAGCGAATAGCCGGAGCCAGAGGAGATACAGCGGGTAGCCTGGGGGATGGGCGACGCCGCCGTGAGCTGCCATCGCCGCAAGCTCGCCCGAGTCGCCGCCCTGGACCGTGCGCATGGCGGTCGCGACGTACACGCATCCGGCCCCCAGCGTGACTGCTGGCCCGCCGAAGCGATCGAGCCACGAAGCAGCGCCGGACTGCACTGCGTTCAGCCGCATCGACGAGCTCTCACCATTCATCGCGTGCTGACGAGCGCCTCGATGCGAGCGAGGAATGGTTTGACCCGGGCGTGGGTCGCTCGCCGCTCCGCGATGTGTTCTGGCACGTCCGTCAGCTCGACCTGGGGGATGACAGCGGTCGTCCGAACGACACTCTCGACCGTCTCCATCGGCCCATGCTCGGCAATGAACGACAGCGCAAGGCGACGCACCGAGGGGGACTTTCGGGGATTCTCCGCAACGGCGACGTGTGCGCGGACAGCCTCGGGAAGATGGCCGATCCGCGCCAGATATCGGGCAAACCCTTCGGGATCAGCGCGCTGCTCGGCCTCGTCGGCAAAGCGTGTCATCTCCGTTCGAACGATGGGAAGCTGCTGGAGCGCCGGCGCCACGGTCGGTGAAAGCTTCCGCTCCAGCTCGAGGGCGCGTTCGAAAGCCTGCCGAGCGCCGTCGAGCTGAAGCACGTGGAGCCTCGCGAACCCGAGCCCGAGCTGAACCCGAGCGACGTCGGGATGTTCCCGCGCGAGCTGCTCCGCCAGGCGGGCAGCGTCTTCGTACCGGCCGATCCGTGCCCAGCAGGCAGCTAGGTTCTCATGGGTGCGCCGGTGGGCGGTCGAGCCCGTGCGCCCGCTCGTCTCGAGGATCCGTCCTGACGTTTCAAAGAGCCGGCAAGCGAGCTCCGGGAAGCCTGCGTCACGCACTACCCCGGCTAGCGCGCTTCGCGGCATCGTGTTGTGCCCGTGCGCCGTTTCGGCGGCGACGATCCAGAACAGCGCCTCGTTCCGGTAGTCGTCGATGCGTCTCTTGGTCGCGACCGCGCAAGCGATCGTGAGCACAACGGTGCTCAGCGCCGTCGCCATCCTTGCGCTGACGCGCACCTCGCGGAACCCGATCGCCACACCGATGGCGAGTGCCGCAAGGGGGACGTAGAGGAGCCGATCGGCAGCGACAGCGCCGCTGAGCGTGAGGGGGATGACATGAACGACGAGAGCGAGTGCGACTGCACCAAGAGTGATCGCGACAGCGGAACCTGCTGAGAGCCGCTTTCTGTTCACGATGAGGAGCGCCGTCGAGGTCACGAGCGCCAGCGCACCCACGAGGGCTCGCGTGGCGTCAATCTCACCGAGGTAGCCGATGCTGGTCCGCGGCCGCAGCACGTCGAAGACCATCTCGACGTAGCGACCGGTTGTTTCGAGCACCGTCGCTGCGCGCAGTTGAAAACCGAGCTCCCGGCCGACGCCCGACTGATCGCCAAGGGCGACCGTTCGTAGCGTGCAGTACGCGATGAGCGGGACGATGACGCTGACGAGGAGCTCGCGCCCGCGGGCCGTCAGGGTGCGACCGTCGCCGCGTCGCAGAATCAGCACGGCGAGAGCCGCCGCGAACGCAACTCCGAGCTCCTTGCTGAGGAGCGAGCTGAGGAGAAGGAGTCCTGCCAACGGTGCGCGCGTCCAGCGCCCGCCGACGCTCGATCGCGGGGATGGCGCGACGGAAAGGGCGCCGAGACCGAAGACACACGCAACGATGTCGGTCCGTCCCGAGATCCAAGTCACGGACTCCGTGAGCCGCGGCGCGACTCCCCAGACCAGTCCCGCCAGGACCGCGGCCGAGCTCCGCGCTCCGAGGCGGACCGCAGTGGCGACGAGAAGTCCAGTTGCGATGAGATGCAGAAGGATGTTCGTTGCGTGGTATTGGGCTGGCTCGCCGCCCAGGGCTGCGTCGAAGCGCAACGACAACAAGACGAGCGGGCGGTAGTACGCGACACGCGGGTCTGCGAGGGTGCCCTCGGGCCAGAAGCGGCTGACGAACAGCTTGCCGATGGGCACGTGTCGAAAGGAGGCGTCTCGCTCGGCGAGCACGTGATCATCCCACACGAACCCGGCGCGAAGCGCTGGGGCGTGAACGAGCGCCACGAACGTCAACATCGCGGCGCCCGCGACGGCGACGAGGAGTCGCCTCGTCTCGAGGCGTGTCGGAAGGTTCACCAGGCTCGAGCTCGCGAGCGTCGGCTTACATGCCTTCGTTGTGCGTGAAGATCTGGTTCGTGAACGACGCGCTCACGAGCTCGGTCCGGTTCGTCGTGTCACCGTCACCGTCGAGGTCACAACGCGCGACGACCGTGTACCAGGGGTTCGCGCTGGGCGAGTTCCAGGTCACCCAATCGGTTCCGCTCGGCGCAACGAAGCCCGCCGTGCCCGCCGTCGTCGCGTACCCGAAGAGAACCGGGCCGCTGACGTGAACGGGGAGGGCGTTCCACGTTGCGGTGCCACCAGAACATCCCGGGTTCCATTGGGTGATGAACTTCCCCGTCGGCGTGCCGCTCGGACAGAGCGCGCCATCGCCGATGTTCGCGTACGTGCCACGCTCGGCGCGGTGATCTTCCTGCGCGATCTTGATCGCCGAGACGACACCTTGCGCCTCCGTGATCTTCGAGCTGAGGATGTAGCGCCGGTATCCGACGACCGCGATGACCGCGACGATCCCGACGATGGTGACGACGACGGCGAGCTCGACGAGCGTGAAGCCGCCGGAGCGACGAGCCACGCGCCTTGTCATGGTGCACCTCACGGGGGTTGCGAGAAGCATGCGATGGGCCATCGACGGCGACCTCTCGTGCCGAGCATAGCGCCCAGCGAAAACGCAGGCACTCTTCGATCGCGCTCTGCGTGCGCCCACATGTCGGTCTGACGAGATTTCTCCCTCGCGCGACGCGGACGGACGAATTTCGTCCATGGGGATGACCTACTCCGTTCCGCCCGACCCCGGGCTGTCGGAGCTGACCGGCTCGGCGTCGTCGTCGTCGTTCTGCATCGTCAGCTTCTGCATCCGGTAGCGGAGGCTGCGGAGCGTGATGCCGAGCGTCTTCGCGGCGTTCGTGCGGACACCGCCCGAGCGCTCGAGTGCTTGCTGGATGAGCCTGCGTTCGACCTCGCCGAGCACCGCGTCGATATCGCAGCCTTCGTCGGGGAGATCGAGCAGCGCGGGGGTCGGTCGGGACGTCGCCCCGCTGACCTCCTGCGGAAGGTCGCCGAGCCCGATGAGCGGCCCCGATGCGAGGGCGACGGCGCGTTCGATGATGTTCTCGAGCTCGCGCACGTTTCCCGGAAACGAGTAGGCGTCGAGCGCGCGAAGTGCGTCGGGTGAGAAGGCCCGGACGGTCTTGTTGTGCTCACGCGCGCACCGGTCGAGGAAGTAGCTGGCGAGCTCGGGGACGTCTTCGCGCCGGTCACGGAGGGGAGGGACCTCCAGCCGGATCACGTTCAACCGGTAGTAGAGATCCTGCCGGAATTTGCCGGCTTTGACCTCCTCCTCGACGTGTCGGTTCGTTGCTGCGAGCACACGGACGTCGACGCTCGATTCTTCCGTCTCGCCGACCCCGCGGACCTTGCGCTCCTGGAGGACGCGGAGAAGCTTCACCTGCATGGCGAGCGGCAACTCACCGATCTCGTCGAGCAAGACCGTGCCGCCGTCGGCCTCGCGGAAGAACCCGAGCTTGCGCGTGGTCGCCCCGGTGAACGCGCCCTTTTCGTGGCCGAACAGCTCGCTCTCGACGAGCGCTTCCGGGATGGCGCCGCAGTTCACGACGCGGAACGGTTTGTCCTTCCGGTCCGACGAGTCGTGCAGGAAGCGCGCGATGCGCTCCTTGCCGGTGCCGCTCTCGCCGGTGATGAGGACGGTGCTCCGTCCGCTCGCGACGCGCTGGACGAGATCTAGAATGCGCTTCATCGCGGCCGAGTGGCCGAGGAGATCCTTCGGTTGCTGGCGGTCTACCTGCGCACGGAGGCGTGTGTTCTCTTCGACGAGCGCACGTTTCTCGAATGCCTTGGCGACGAGGGCCCGGAGCTCGGAGGTGGCGAAGGGCTTCGTGACGAAGTCGTAGGCGCCGCGTTTCATGGCGTCGATCGCGGTCTCGACCGTCGAGTGTGCGGTCATCACGATCACCTCCGTGTCCGGCGCCACCTGCTTCGCGACCGTGACGACGTCGAGGCCTGAACCGTCGGGCATCATCAGATCGGCCAGGACGACTCCGTACGGTTTCGGTGAGTTGCGCAGCGCATCGCGCGCCGCGACGAACCCTGGAGCCGTCGTGACGTCGTAGCCCTCACGGCGGAACAGGATGGTCAGCATCTCTCGCAGACCAGGCTCGTCGTCGACGACGAGGACACTGCCTTTGGCGCCCATCGGAGCGGCACTATATCAGGACCGCAAAAAGCACATCGCGCAGAGAGAACCGGAAGAGGACTGCGCGCAGAACAGGAGCACAAAAGCACATCGCGCAGACAGGGACGGGCCCGTCTGCGCGATGGCGGTGATGCGGGGCGGTGAGCGGTGCCCGCGCGGTGATGGGCTTACTCGCGGAGCTTCGCGAACGCGGCCTTGGTCTCGCCGGCCTTCACGTCGACCGTGATCGTCTTCTTCAGCGACTGCTCCGAGTTGACGAACATGATCGTGTGCGTGCCGGGCGACACGGTGACGTGGGCCTGCGGCGTGACGCCGATCGGCTTGCCGTCGAGGACGATCGACGACGCGGGGAGCGAGTTGATCTTCAGGACGGCCTCGCCCGTGGCGGCCTCCTTCTTCGAGTCGTCCTTCGCGGCGGGCGGGTTGGCGGCCGCCTTCGGCGCCGGCGCCGCGGGCTCCTTCGGAGCTGCAGGATGCGCGGCCGGCGTTGCCGGCGCGACCGCGACGGCCGGAGCCGTGGTGGTCTTGGCGGCGGTGCCCTTCGGCGAGAGCGTCACGTTGAACGTCTTCTCGGCCTGTCCGTCGTCGAAGCTGATCGGCTCACGGAAGTCGTCGTGACCGTCCTTCGTGCCCTGAAGCTCCCACTTCTCGTTGGGATCGAACTCGATCGCCATCGGGAACTGGGGCACCTCTTTGCGGTTCGTGCCGTTGACGAGGTAGACCTTCGCGCCCGGCGTGCCGAGCTGGATCGTGGCCTTGCCCTTCACGACCTTGAGGTTCACGGTGCCGAGATCGACGATCTCGTCCTTCGCGACGCTGATCGTCTTCTCGAGCGGCGCGTAACGGTCACCGACGAAGCGGAGCTTGTGCTCGCCCGGCTCGAGGTCGCGCATCTCCTGCGGAAGCGGGCCGACGTCTTTGCCGTCGACGACGAGCTTCACGCCCGAGTGCGTGGCGGCCACCTTGAAGCCGGTGCCGGCGGCGCTCTTCGACGCGACGAGCTGGAAGTCGCTCGTGATGTCCTTGCGGCTGTCGACCGTCACCGCGCGGGGCGCCGGCGGCTCGAAGCCCTTCGCCGTGACCTTCACCTCGTGAACGCCCGCGGGGATGTCGCGGACGATGCACGGGGCGCTATCGCAGCGCTTCGTGCCGTCGACGACGATCTCGAGGTTCTGCACGGCGGCGCCCTTCGCGTCGGCGACGTTGACGACGAGCGTGCCCGTCCGCGGCATGAGGAAGAAGACCGCCGCGCCCGCGATCGCCATCACGCCGACGAGGAGGCCGGCGACCATCGGCGTCTTGCTCGGCTGCGCGCGCGGGACCAGGTGCGTCGCCTCCATCGCGCGGCTGACCGGCGGCAGCTGCGGGACCGGCGGGGCGCTCGGGATGTTGGCGGCGGCTGCAGGGTGGCTCGAGTGATGCGCCGGCGGCGGTGCCGACGGGTGCTTGGCCGGAGGCACCGACGCCATCGGCGACTGCGCCGACTGCAGCGTGTTCATCTGCGGCGCGGCCTGCTGCGTCGGCGGCATGTGCATCGGCGCCGTCGTCGTCTGGCCCGGCGGCGGAGGCGGCGGGAGCGGCTGCGTCGTGAGGCTCGGGTTCCTCATCGACGTCGGAGGCGGCGGCGGGGCCGAACGATTCGACGGCGGCCCGGGCGGGCCTGAGCGCTTCGACGGCGGCGGCACGGAGCCATTCGACTTGTCGCGCGGCTGACCGAGCGCGCCGAACGCGCCCGAGAGCGTCGACGACGGGGGCGGGGGAGCACCGGCCGCCGGCGGGGCGGACGGGATGCCGTTCGGTGCCGGCGGCGGCGAGCTCAGGATCGCGTCCATGCTGGCGCGCTCCGGCTCCCGCGCCTCGGGCATGGCGAGCGCCTGCGCGGAGGCGTCCGGGCTGATCTTGTCCTTGTCCTTGTCGAAGACGTGGGTCGCTTCGTTGTCGTCGTCCCAGTCCATGTCGAGCTTCGCGCCGTTCTTCCCCTGTGCGGGCGCGGCGTCGGCGACGACGGGATTGCTCGAGGGACGGACCGACGGCGCGATGCCCGGCCGCGTGTTCACGGGCGGCGGGATCGTCGGGATCTTCTGGGTGGCGGCGGGCTGCGCCGAGGCAGGCGGGGCGGCTTCCGCGGGCGGATTGCTCTTGGGGCCTGCGAGGTTCGGCAGCGACCCACGACCGGGCGGAGGCGGCGGGAGCTTGCTCACCTGCGACGACGACGACGGGCTCGCGGCGCGCATCGACCCGGACGCGGGTGACGCGGGTGTCGACGGCGGGGCGGGAACGGCGGAAGCGGCCGACGGCGGCAGCGGCGGGGGCTGCGACGGCTGCGACGGCTGCGAAGCCGGCACCTGGCTGGGACTCGAGGGCGCGGGGTTCGCTATCGCCCCAGGCCCCGGCATTCCGAGGAGGGTCTTCTTCGCGTCGGCCGGCAAGCCACGGGCGCCCAGGTTTGCTGACGATCCGGGCGGGGGCGGCGGCGCGGCGGGCGAACGCTCCGACGACTTTTTCCCGAGACCCTCGAAGATATCGAGGTCAGACCCACCGCCATTGCTCTCGTTTGACATCCGCGTCTCCTGAAGCTCCATGATACCCCCCGTGCTCCTTTTTGCTCAGCGATGCCGAGAACCTCGGGTGGTGCTCAGGGCATAGTTGAGGTGCTGCCGTGTCCCGTGTCGCGTGTCTCGTCGCAGGCTTCGGCAAGCGAACCGGGGTTGTTCGCCTGCCGCGCCGTGCGCTCCCCCGGAACCCGCCCCGAATTTTCCGACGAAAGCGTAGAGTTTGCTCGAGCGCGGACTTGTAGCGCTCGTGGGCGCTGTTGGCGAGTGACTTCAGCACGAATCGCCCAACCTTCAGCGGTGTTGGACCCTAGTCGGGAGACCGTTTTTGGGTGAGCGCACGTCCGACACCGAAATGTCGGCACGGAACGCGCGGAAGGCGCGTCGTCTCGAGCGCGTGGTGCTCGCGCTCCGACGCCGAGCGTCAGCGTCTCTTTCGCCTATCTTGTCGTCGCGGAGGGCGCCGGCTTGGGCGGGGGAGCAGCAGACGTCGCGCCGCTCGCGGATCCGGCCGGCTTCTCCGGCGGCGCGAGCGTGGGGCGCCACTTCACGCGCTGCGCCTGGAGCGGCTGCCAGACCGACTGCGGGACGACCGGAGTCGACTCGAAGATCTGCTTCGCGGCGGGCGCGGGGCTCCGTGCCAGGCGCACGGCGACGACGGCTGGAGCGGCAGGCTCGCCGCCGATGTCGAGCGTGCCGCCGAGGAAGGCACGAAGATCGCCGGAGAGGAGCCCGCGCGACGAGCAGCCCATCTTCGTGAGCAGCGCGACCATGGCTTCGCTGAGCTCGGCGCTCGGCGCGTCCTCCGGCATCAGCTCGATCCACTGCAGCATCCCGTCTTCGTCGGAGATGCCGACCGCGCCGCGCGCGACGGCGGCTGCGGTCGAGCCCGGCGTGAGGACGGTCGCGATCGCGGCGGCGTTCTTCGGCTCGGCCTTTTCGATCGTGAAGATGTGCTGCCCGAGCCAGAGCTTCATGTCGGCGTCGGACGGCGCCAGCGCTCCGCCGTCGCGCCCGGGCGTCTTCGCGCGCGGCAGTCGTCCGAACGCAGCGACGACCTGCACCTTCTCGTCGTCGCCCTTCGACGAATCGACCGTGACGGCGCGCGGGTCGACGCGGAGCACGCGAACTCTCCGCTCCCCATCGGGCACCCGCAGGGGCAGCGACGTGATCGCCGTCGCGTACGGATAGCCGTGTTGCGGAAGGCTCTTCACGCGCCAGTCGGCGGCGCCGTCGATGGGCGCTCCGGGGAGGACGTTGCGCGCGGTCAGATAGAAGAAGTCGCGAGAGTCGCGCTGGATGTACCGGGGGAACAGGATGTGCCCCATGCTCTTGATCATGCGGCGCGACCGGAACTTGAACTCCGGCATGTCCTTCACCGTGCCCTCGTTCTCCCAGTCCTTCTGCAATGGGCGTCCGAGAGGCTGGAAGGTACTTGCAGGCTGCATGTTGTAGAACTCGAAGCCTGCGAGCCCGGGGTTCATGTCGAGATGGAAGCCGACCTGGCAGCGCGCGGCGAGCATCGCCTTGCCGAGCGGCTCGGGGCCGATGTCGTGTCCGAAGAGGTAAGCGACGAAGCCTTCTTTCGTGAGGCAGAGGCCGCTCCGCGTCGTGTGGACGGCGTCGTGCCAGCCGGGAGGAACACCGCCCCACCAGGCCCGGCCCCACGGGTTGTACTTGTCGTTCTGCACCATGAACGTCATGTTCTGGCGGAACGAGAGGACGTCTTCCGGGACCTCTTGCTCCTTCGGCCACGCTGCGAACGCCGTGGTCCCGTCGCGCATCTCGAGGACCGTTGCGGCGTAGGGCTTCGGCGGAAGGTAGAGGACGCCGTTGGCCTGCATGCCGAACTGGCCGTGCGTCGCCTGGAAGCCGCCATTGAACCCGCCGACGACACGCCGCATGACCTCGGGCGTGCGCGGGATCTGGCCGGGGCCGGCCTCGCCCGTTGCGGTGACCGGCTCCACCGTGCCCGCTTCCATGTGGAGCGCGATGAGCCGGGGATCCCACATCGTCACGTAGACGCGCGTGTGCTGTGCGGACGGATCGCTGCGGACGAACGTCGTCACGAACGGTGTCGGGAGGCCCGGGATCGGCGTGATGAACGGGTCGTCGTCGAGCCGGATCCACTGACCCTCGCCGTTGATGGCCGGCTTCATGATCGGATCGAGCGGCTTCGGCGGCCAGCCGATCTCCGGATCGGTGAAGGTCGATGGCCCTCCGGAGATCTGGGTGATTGCCCCGAGATCTTCCTGCGCGTCCTGCTCTCCCGTGTCGCCCGTGATCGCGGCCTTCTGGCCTTTCACCCACTCGAGCGTCGTGAAGACGATGGCCTTCAGCGCCTGGTTCTTCTCGTCGCCGAACCAGGACACCGCGCGCAGGCGATCGCTCATCCAAGGCGCAAACGTCGGCGGCTTCGCCACCACCTCCGGCGCGACGCGCACGTTCGCAGCGTCCGCCACTGCGCTCTTCGTCGGATCGATCACGATGGCGCGTGCTTCGTCTGCGGCCGCGTCGCCGTGGATCGTCTTCACTTCGAGCATCCCGTCCGGCAGGAATGCGAGTGACGCCTTCTTCGGCGGCGGCACGAACGTGTAGACCGTCTTCTTCACGCCGCGGAGCTGTCCGGTCGCCTGGAGGTCGGCGACCTTCACCTGGAAGCGTTCGAGCTTGGAGAGCTCGTCGTAAGCACGGGCGTCGCGACCAGCCAGATCGAGGACGTGCAGCGCCTCCGGCCGCCCGTCGACCTCGACGAGATAGGCCACGAGCGAGCCTCGCGTGACGGGACGCCCTTCGTCGGCGCCGCCCGAACGCGTCAAGTTGTAGGCGTTGCCCACGTCGAGGAGCTGCCCCTCCGGCGAAAGGCGCGCCTCGACGAGCAGCAGATCGAGCGTGTCGGCGTCCGCCGCGCCCGAGCCCGCGCCGTGTTCGCCTGCCTGCTCGTGGTCCTTGCCGCGTACGAGCGCCCGCGCCTTGCCGCCGATGGCGCCGAGCACGCCGGTCGGGCCGTCGAGCCACACGACGTCGTCGGCGGGGGCATCACACGTGACGCCGTGCGTCTGGGCGAGGGAGCCGCAGAGGGCCACCGACGGGTTCGGCGCCGCATCGTCGATGGGGGCGCGGCCGGCGCGGGAAAGGCCGTAGGCCGCGACGAGAGCGAAAGGGAGCGGCCTGAGCCAGATCTTCACGGTGGGCCTGATGACGAACGCGCTTCCCGGCCATTGTCCTTCCGGGACCGGGTGCACGTAGGATGGAATCTAAAGGGAGTGGGACGTATGTCCCAAGTCGAACGCAAAGAAGAGACCTGGTCGGGATAGACAACGGAGTTGGCAGATGAGCTCATCCAGTCCCGACAAACCCGCGCTGGCGAGCCCCGAAGGGCTCATGCTACAGAGTTGCTGATGCGTTCGGCAGGCTGGCTTCGCAGAGGCGTGCTCGCGGTGGCGTTCGCCCTCGGTGTGGCGTGCACGAGCCCGACGTTGCCGCTTCCTCCGCCGTCGATGCCGACCATCGCGGTCGGGAGCGAGCCGAGCACGTTCCGACTCACGAGCGACCGTGGCGCTCTACCGAACGCGCTCATCGTGGTCGTGAACCGCAACGAGTCGCTGCCGCGCAACGACCGCGTCACGGGGACGATCGCGGACGCGCAAGGGTCCTGGCAGCTCGAGGTCGTCGGAATCGCCGGGGACGTCGTCGACATCTCGCAGGAGGACGGGACGACCCGTTCACCCGCGACGACGATCACGCTCGAGTAGTCGGCGCGAGCCCGTCGGTCCGCGATCCGAGGACCGTCAGCGAGACCTTCTTCTTTTTCTTCGAGCTCACCGGCGCCTCGTCGATGACGTCGCCGACGAGATCGTAGTCGGCGGCCTGCGTGATCCGCACGCGGCGCATCTGCCCGCGCTCGACCTCGCCGCCGGACAGGTAGACCTGGCCGTCGATTTCCGGCGCCTGGCCCTCGTGGCGGCCTGCCATCACGAGCTCGTGCTCCTCGCTCGGACCCTCGACGAGGACGTCGAGCTCACGGCCGATGAGCGCCTTGTTCTTCTTCCGCGCGATCTTGCGCTGGACGCTCATCAGCTTGCGCCAGCGGTTCGAGATGTCGACCGGGCGGACCTTCGCGTCCTGCGCGTGGCTCTTCGCGGACTCCTCGTCGGAGTACTTGAAGACGCCGACGTGATCGAACTGCGCCCACTCGACGAAGCTCACGAGCTCGGCGAAGTCCTCCTCCGTCTCACCGGGATGGCCGACGATGAACGCGGTACGGAAGAAGATGTCCGGCACGGCCTTGCGGATCCGCTCGACCACGCGCTTCTGCCGATCCTTGCCGTGACCGCGCTTCATGCGCGCCAGCATCGCGTCCGAGGCGTGCTGGAGCGGCATGTCGACGTACGGGACGACGCGCGGATGGTTCGCGAACAGATCGAGGAGCGCCTCGTCGATCGTCTCCGGGTACAGGTAGAAGACGCGCACCCAGCGGAGGTCCTTGACGTCGGCGACGCGTCGAACGAGCTCCGCGAGCGACGAGCGCTGCTCCTTCGGCAGATCACGCCCGTAAGAAATTGTATCCTGCGAGATCAGGTTCACCTCGAGGATGCCCTGCGAGGCGAGTCGCTCGGCCTCACGGACGACGTCGTCGGCTGTGCGCGAGCGTTGCTTGCCGCGGAACTGCGGGATCGTGCAGAACGCGCAGCTGCGGTTACAGCCTTCGGCGATCTTCAGGTACGCGCTCGAGTTGCTTCCCGTGACGACCCGGGGATCGCTCGCCTTGATGACCCAGTCGGCGGGGTTGCCGACGAGCATCCGGGGCTCCTGGTTCTTCTTGTCCGCGAGGATCCGTCCGAGCGCGAGCATGTCGCTCGTTCCGAGGAAATGGTCGACCTCGGGCATCTGCGTCGAGAGCTCTTGGGGATACCTCTGCGAGAGGCATCCCGTGACGACGAGCTTCTTGCAGGCGCCGACCTTCTTGAGCTCGGCCATTTCGAAGATGGTCTCGATCGACTCCTTCTTCGCCTCGCCGATGAAGCCGCACGTGTTGACGACGATGACCTCTGCTTCGCTCGCCTCGTCGGTGAGCTCCCAACCGGTCTTCTCGCCGTCCGCGCCGAGCGCGACCCCGACCATGACCTCGGTGTCGACCCGGTTCTTGGGGCAGCCAAGGCTCACGAAATGGATGCGCTTCTTGCTCACGAGGCCGCGAAACCTAGCTTCTTTTCCACCGGACGCAAATCTCGTCCATCACGGGAGCTCTTCGAAACGGCCAAGACGTTCGAACCGCGCTCTCAGGACGGGCGGATCGATGCGCGCGGTGCTCTCGCGATCGCCCGGGTCCCACGATCCCTGGGCGGGCGCCACCCGCAGCACGAGGCGACCATGGTCGTCATCGGTGTGGATGACCGGGTACGCAAGCGCTGCCGCGCCCATCGCCGGATAACACTGCCCACCGTAAAGGAGCTCTTCGTCGAAGAGGACGACGAAGGGGCCTTCCCCGCAGGCGTCGGTGAGCGGTCGTCCACCTGCGACGCGCTTGGTGGCCGCCTCGTCGAGAACGAGCTCGACCGTGCCCGAACGCGAGACCCGGTACGCAGCGACGTCGCTCTCGCGGAGCGTCACGAAGGCCTCATCCGGCGCGAGCTTCCGCAGTCGCGGCAGCACCGAGTCGTAGTCGTAGCCCGCGAGCATCCCCGCGCCGCGATGAAGGCGCAGGGTCATTCGATCGGGCTCGGTGCCTTGCGCCGTACGCGAAGCCGTCGAGCGAGGCGACCCGCATGCGGCGCACGCTGCGAGCGCCGCCACGCACGCCGCCACGCACGCCGCCACGCACACGATCCGGAGCAAGCGGGAGATCACCGCTCCATTCTGGAGCGCGATGGATCGTTTCGGAACAGCATCTCGCTCGCCTCATGCGCGGGAAGGGAAGGATTCGCAGCGGCATTCAGCGTGCTTCTTCGGCGGCCATGACAATCATCCCCCGCTGGGGCCGCGTGACGGCCCAGGCGAACGAATTTCTCATCCAGATGCGCTCCGGGAAGGTGGTGCGGGCCGGGCAGGGGCTCTCCTGCTTCAAGTGGCCGGCGGACAGCGTCGCCGTCGTCCCGACGTCGATCGCGAAGCTCGGGTTCGCGGCCGATCAGGTGACGGTCGAAAAGGTCGGCGTCGAGGTGAGGGGGCTCGCGGTCTATCGGATCGCGGAGCCGCTCCTCGCGTTCCGGATGATCGACCTCGATCGCCAGTCGCTCACCGAGATCCTCCGCGACATGTTCGTCGGAGCCACTCGACGCATCGTCGCCAGCCTCACCCTCGACGAATGCCTCCGGCACCGCAAGGACCACATCGCGGCGGCGTTGATGCAGGAGATCGCGCCGATCCTCGCCGGAGAGGGCGCGCCGGAGGACACGAACGGTGCAGGATGGGGCGTCGTCCTCGACACGATCGAGATCCAGGACGTGCGCGTGCTCTCGGCCGAGGTCTTCCAGCGCCTCCAGGCTCCGTTCCGGGAGAAGCTCGCGCTCGAGGCGCTCGTCGCCGAAGACAGGGTCGTCGAGCAGCGCGCGCGATTCGAGGCCGAGCGCAGGCGCGCGGCCGAGCAGGCGCGGCGCGAGCTGATGGCGGAAGAAGAGGCCCGGTTCGCCGCCGAGCGCCGCCGCGCCGAGGAAGCCCGCCGTCATGAAGACGAGATGGCGGCGCAACGTCTCGACGCCGAGCTCGCGCGAGCGCGACGCAAGGCGGAGGCCGATCGCGAGCGCGCTCAGATCGAGCTCGCCGCGCAGCGGGAGGCGGGCGAGACCGAGGCCGCCGTCGTCCGGATGCGCCGGGTGGCGCACGAGGACCTGAGCGAGCCGCGTCTGCGTGAGATCATGCTGACCGAGACGATGCCGGAGATCGCGCGCGCCTTCCGCGGATCGTTCGACCGCGTACACGTCACGAGCACGAGCGGCGATCCGTTGGCGTTCCTCTCCGCCGGGATCGATCAGGTGCTTGCGACCGTGCGCGGCGGCGGGCCGGCGCGCGACGAGTGAGCTGCGGTGCGCGGCGGCGGGCCGGCGCGCGACGAGTGAGCTGCGGTGCCGATCAGAAGCAGGCGACGTCGGCGTTGTCGCCGTTCGGCGTGCCTTTGAAGCCCGGCGAGAACTCGTTGAACGTGAGGCTCCACCGCTGCCAGCTCGCGCGGTCCGACCACGCGCAGTCGGCAGGGAACGAGAGCGAGCGTCCTGGCGTGAGGTTGTTGAAGGCGGGGTAGGTGAGCGTGTCGATCACGACGTTGCCGCTCTTCACCGTGAGCGTGTCGCCGTCGTTCTTGAGGATGTCCGTCGCCTCCCACGCGATCACCTTGCCGGGGATGCCGTGGTTCTTCGCGGCGTCGGCCGAGCCCGCGACGACGAAGGTCCCGTGCGGCTCGAGCTCGAAGGCGTCGGTGATGGTGGCCACGTTCGGCGCAGACGTTCCGCGCGGCGACTCGATCGCGACGCCTTGGAGTCGCAGCCAGCACTCGCGCGTGTTCTGCACCTCGATCCACTCGCCGCTGTCGCCGGAGCCGGACCTCGACGTGATCATGATCTCGACGATGGCGAGGTCACCCGCGGCCAGTGCCTCGTTGCAGTAGGTCTTCGGCTGCGGCCCCGCATCGGGCTTGACGGTCCCGCCGTCGGGCCGGCCACCTTCCGTGCTCGCTGGCCGCTCGCCGGCGCCGAACGCACCCGAGTTGTCGTTCACGCCGTCAGGCTCGAGCGGCGGCTCCACCATCGGGATCTCGTCGTCGTAGAACCCGTCGTTCCAATCGAAGGGCGCCTTCTTCTTTTTCTTCGTCTCCTCGTCGCCGAACGTGCAGGCAAGGAGAACCGAACCGCCGGTGACGACGAGAAGCAGAGAGCGCCACGATCGACAAACGCCCAGGGCCATGGCCGCCCGTCGTTCTAGCACCTCTGCCTACATGTGCCAGAAGAAGGCTCCAGGCTCCAGGCTTCAGGCTCCAGGGAGATCGGAGCTGCCGCCGGCCGGCCGCCTGAAGGCCGCTCCCGAGCAACCCGGCTCGTCGCCGCCTGGGGCGCCAGCCGGCGCCAGCCCCATCTCCTCTTCCTGAGGCCTGAAGCCTGAGGCCTGAAGCCTGAAGCCTCAGGCGCCTACCAACTACCGCTTCTCCATCGCCGCGGTGAATCGGTCGAAGAGGTAAAGCGCATCATGCGGCCCCGCCGCCGCCTCCGGGTGGTACTGCACGCTGAAGGCCGCGAGGTCCTTGACCGCGAGACCCTCGCTCGTGCCGTCGTTGAGGTGCACGTGCGTGCTGACGACGTTGCTCGGGAGCGAGGCGAGGTCGACGCAGAAGCCGTGGTTCTGCGTCGTGATCTCGATGCGCCCCGTCTCGAGGTCCTTCACGGGCTGGTTCGCGCCGCGGTGGCCGAACTTCAGCTTGTAGGTCTTGCCGCCGAGCGCGATCGCGAGGAGCTGATGCCCGAGGCAGATGCCGAAGATCGGCTTCTTGCCGAGGAGCCCCTTGATCGTCTCGACACCGTAGCCGACGGCCGCCGGGTCGCCCGGGCCGTTCGAGAGGAAAACGCCGTCCGGCGAGAGCGCGAGGATGTCGGCGGCGCTCGTCGTGGCGGGGACGACGGTGACCTTGCAGCCGGCGTCGACGAGGCAGCGGAGGATGTTCTTCTTCACGCCGAAGTCGACGGCGACGACGTGATGCTTCGGCTTCGGAGCCTCGCCGAGACCGACGCGCCACGCGCCGCTGCCTTCGGAGAACGGGTAGGGCTCCTTCGGCGTGACCATCTTCACGAGGTCGAGCCCGGCCATGTCCGGGGCTTCGCGTGCCTTGCGGACGAGCACCTCGACGGGCTCGGGGCCGATCGCTGCGTTCTGCGAGCCGTGGTCGCGAAGGTGGCGCGTGAGCTTGCGCGTATCGACGCCCGAGATCGCGACGATCCCGTTCTGCGCGAGGTACGCGTCGAGCGTCTGCTCGGAGCGCCAGTTCGAGGCGACCGGGCTTGCATCGCGAAGGACGAAGCCGGCGACGTGCGGGCGGCCGTCGACCGACTCGGCGTCGATCGCGTTCACGCCGACGTTCCCGATCTCGGGCGCGGTCATCGTGACGATCTGGCCCTTGTAGGACGGGTCCGTCAGGACCTCCTGGTAGCCGGTCATCGTCGTGGTGAAGACCGCCTCACCGACGGTCGTGCCGCGCGCGCCGTAGGGCTCACCGGGGAACGCGGTGCCGTCTGCGAGCACGAGGTGAATTCTGTCGGTCTTCGTCGGATCCATCTTCTTCTTCAGTGTCCGCTGGTTTTTGCCGAAACGTCGAACGCGATCGAGCCAGAGACGATCGTGGCGAGCACCATGCCCTTCATCGTTTGGCCCATGAACGGTGTGTTCTTGCTCTTCGTGCGCAGGCGCTCCGGCTCGACCTTCCACTCGCGGTTCGGGTCGACGAGCGTGAGGTTCGCCGGTGCGCCTTCCGCAATTGTTGGCGCGGCGAGCCCGACGATGCGAGCGGGAGCACGCGTGAGAGCGTCTACCATGCGGCCCATCGGCAGGATGCCCTTCTCGACGAGCCCGAGCATGAGCGGAAGGCAGAGCTCGAGGCCGATCATCCCGGGCGCCGCCTCGGACAGCTCGCAGTCCTTCTCGAGCGGCGAGTGCGGGGCGTGGTCGGTGGCGATGCAGTCGATGGTGCCGTCGGCGAGCGCCTCACGAAGCGCGAGCAGGTCCTCCGTCTCGCGGAGCGGAGGGTTGACCTTGCACGCCGTGTCGTAGCCGATGAGCTTCTGATCGGTGAGGAGCAGGTGGTGCGGCGTGACCTCGGCAGTCACGGCGATCCCGCGCGACTTGGCCTCGCGGAGGATGCGCACCGAGCCCATCGTCGACACGTGGGCGACGTGGTACTTCGCCTTCACGTACTCGGCGAGCAGTACGTCGCGCGCGACGATGACGTCCTCCGCGATGCGCGGCCAGCCTCGGAGACCCAGCCGCGTCGAGACGCCGCCCTCGTGCATCTCCGCGCCGGCGGTGAGCGCATGGTCCTCGGCGTGCTGGATGATGGGCAGGTCGAACGTGCTCGCGTATTCGAGCGCGCGGCGCATCACGTCGCTGCGGGTGACGCAGCGGCCGTCGTCGCTGACCGCGACGGCGCCTCCGTCCTTCAGGTCCGCCATCTCCGTGAGCGTGTCGCCCTTCTGGCCGACCGTGATGGCCGCGATGGGATGGAGGCGCGTTCCGCCGAGCGCGCGGGCCTTGTGGACGAGCAGCTCGGTCACGGCGCGCGTGTCGTTGACGGGGCGCGTGTTCGGCATCGCGCAGACGTCGGTGAATCCACCGGCCGCGGCCGCGGCGAGGCCGCTTGCGATGTCTTCCTTGTACTCCTGCCCCGGCTCGCGGAGGTGAGCATGGAGATCGACGAGGCCGGGCAAGAGTAGAGCGCCGGGGACCTCGATCACGCGGAGGCGATCCTTCGGGATGCTCGCGTCGGCGAGCAGGCCATCGGCAGCGCCCGGGCCGACACGGGTGATGAGCTTCTTCTCGATGACGACGTCGACCTCGGCATCGAGCTGACGCGACGGGTCGACGGCGCGAACGCGGCGGAAGACGAGAACGTCCTGCATCGCGGCGCCGAGTTAGCACGTGGACAGAGCTGGCGGAAGCGTGCGTCTCTGCTGAATCGGCGTCGGCGAAAGCGTGCGCGTCGAAGCGGATGAGCTATGCTGGTCCCGCTGTTGCTCTTGCATGTGCGCGATGGCTGAGAACGACTCGAAGAAGCTGATTCTCGCGCGACGCGCGCGGTTCATCGCGGCCACACTCGCGGGCGTCGCCGCTTCGACGACTCCGCTCGTCGTGGGCGTCGAGGCATGTGGGGGCGAGACCGAAGAGCAGAGCCCGCAGCCGTGCCTGAGCATGGACGCGGCGATCGATCGTGATGCCCAGCCGCAGCCGTGCCTGAGCGTGGATGCCGACGTGTCCGACCCCGAGGACGCGGGCGACGGTGCCGTCGATGACGGCGGCGCGAAAGGCGATGCCGATGCCGAGCCGCAGCCGTGCCTCGCGCCGCGTCCTTGAAGGCGCTCTGATGGATGGGATGGTGGGCGTCTCGGTCGTTCGGGACGTCCCACACGTCACCGAGGCGAACGGGTGATCAAATCGCGGGGACGCTGGGATAAGCTCGAGCAATGGGAGACGACTCCGCTCGCCGGATGATCCTCGCTCGCCGCGCGCGCTTCGTTGCCGCTGCGCTCGCGAGCGTGGCCGCGACCGCCGGCGTCGCGACGGCGACCGAGGCGTGCGTGGGGGGTAGCGAGCGTGAGGAGATCGACGGCGGCTCCGACGCCAATCCGCAGGCGTGCCTGGGCATGACGCCGGACGCCAATCCGCAGCCGTGCCTCGACATCGTGCCGCCGGAAGACGACGCGGGTGCCGACGCAGAGCCGCAACCCTGCCTGTTCGCCCCGCTGGACGACGGCGGCTGACGGAGCTCGTGCTAGCCTCGATCCGATGACGGGGCGGCCGAAGGTCTACAGCGTCGCGATCGAGGTCACGGCGCACTGTCAGCAGAAATGCGCCTATTGCTACAACGCTTGGCGCGAGGACAACGGCGCCGGCATGGAAGCCGGGAGCGCGAAGAAGCTTCACGCGCGCGTCGACAAGCTCCTCTCCGCGATCGACGTCGATCACGTCACGATCACCGGCGGAGAGCCCTTTGCGCGTAAAGACCTCTTCGAGCTGCTCGATCTCGTCAAGGCGAAGGGCGTTGGCATCCAGATCATCTCGAACGGCGGGCTCATCGACGACACGCTCGCGACGCGGCTCGCGCCGTACGGCGTCTCGTACGTTCAGGTGACGCTCGACGGTCCGACGGCCGAGCTGCACGACGAGCACGTCGGAGGGCAGGGGCACTTCGACAAGACGCTCCGTGGGATCGCCGCGCTCCGGCGTGCGGGCGTGACCGTCGTCGGGTGCACCGTGGTCACGCGCAAGAACGCGCCCCACGTCGCGGACATCCTCTCGCTCTTCCAGTCGCTCGGTGTCGAGCACATCGCGCTCTCGCGCTTCAGCCCTGCAGGCTACGCCGCGCGCCACGCGGCGGAGCTGTTGCCGTCGCGAGACGAGCTGCTCGTCGCGTTCCGCCATGCGATCCCGTTCGCGAAAGGCGAGCGCGGTAAGAAGATGCGGATCACGTGCACGATGCCCGTCCCGCCGTGCGCGGTGGAGGTCGAGGAGCTCGCTCCGCTGCAGTTCGGCGTCTGCGCGATCGGAACCGCGATGCAGGAGTTCGCGCTCGGGCCGGACGGTAGGCTCCGGCACTGCACGCTCCACGGCGCGGGCCTCGGCGGCGCGAAGGACATCCTCGACGCCGACGTCGATCCAGCCGCCGTCGTCACCGGCAGCGACGTGACGGAGTACAAGCGCACGCTCCCTGATTTCTGCGTCGGCTGCAGCCACGCGTCCACGTGCGGCGGCGGCTGCGGCGCGGCATCCGAATGGGTGCTCGGCTCGAGGAAGCTGCCCGATCCGCTGGTCTGGCAGCATGTCGACGACGACTTCGGCGCGAAGCTGACGACCGAGCGCGAGGCGGCGCGTGCGCGCCGACGCCTCGAGGTGATCGCATGACGAAGAACGACGACCAGGACGAGGCGCGGAAGAAGATCCTCGCGCGGCGTGCGACGTTCGTTGCGGCCGCGCTCGCGGGCGTGAGCACCGCGTGCGGAAAGGAACCCAGCCCGCCGCCGCAGCCGTGTCTCTCGCAGGTGCAGAGACCGGACGATGGCGGCGCGCCCGAGCCGTGCCTGTCGCCGGCGCTTCGCGAGGAGGCGATCGACGCCGGCGCGCCCGAGCCGTGCCTGCGTGTGATCGCGCCGCCGACGGAGGCGGCCGATGCCGGCAAGCCCATGCCGATGCCGTGCCTCACGCCGGTCCGTCCGACGACCCACGACGCCGGCGCAGCCGATGCGAGCAAGCCGCAGCCGCAGCCATGCCTCAAGGTCGCGCCGCCCGGATCGAGGTGACGGGCCAAGGAGGCGACATGGGCGACGCACGCGATGAATCCTCGCGCTACGCGCTCGTCCCGGAGCGGAAGAAATGAGCGCGTCCACCCGCACCGATCGTCCGCGCGTTCTCCTCGTGTGGCCTGGAGGTGTCTTCTCCGGCGGCGCGAACTTCGGTGTCCCGCAGCTCCTCGCGATGGCGAGCGCGATGCGCGCAGCCGCGGACGTCGACGTGGACGTCGTCGACTTCGACATCGAGCGCGCGTTCGGGCCGATCGTCCTCTCGGAGATCATCGCGCGCGGCGGCGGCCACTACGATCTCGTCGGGATCGCCTGCTACTCCTCGTATGACTACCTGAAGGTCGTCGAGCTCGGTCGGCGCATCCGCGCGCTCCTCCCGAAGGCGTGGCTCGTCACCGGCGGCTACCATGCGAGCGCGCGCCCCGACGACTTCACCGGAATGACGCCGGACGGCGATCGGTCGCCGTTCGACTACGTCGTGATCGGCGACGGTGAAGGCCCGATGAGCCGCCTCGCGAGCGCGCTCGTGACCGGCAGACGTCCGCTGCTTCCCGTGCTCGGTCCCGAGGCGGTGGCCGACCCCGGGAAGATGCCGCCGGTCGACTGGGAGCTCTTGGCTCGCTACCGGCCCGTGGCGCGGAAGGTCGCGTCGCAGGCAGAGATCTACCTCTCGCGCGGCTGTCCGTACGACTGCGCCTTCTGCATGGAGCGAGCGAAGCGCGACACGTCCTGGCGCGCGCTCGAGCCGGAGCAGGCGCTGGAGGAGATGCACCGCCTCGACGCGTTCCTCGATCTATCGAGCTGGACGCTCTTCATCGCCGATGCGCTCTTCGGCATGAAGGTGTCGTGGCGAAGGCGGTTCCTCGAGGGGCTCGCGAAGCGGCCGGTTCGCGCGCGCAAGGTGTGGCTGCTCGTACGGATCGATCTGCTCGAGCGCGAAGACATCGCGTTGATGAAGCGCGCGAACGTCGCTCCGGGCTTCGGCCTCGAGTCGGGCGATCCGGAGCAGGTCCGGCGCATCCGCAAGGTCGGGCGCCTCTCGGACTACCTCGATCAGATGATGCGGGTCGCGGGATGGGCGCGTGAGCTCGGCGTCCCGTGGGGCGCGAACGTCATCGTCGGGCATCCCGGCGAGACGGAGCAGTCGATCCGCACGACCGTGAAGTATCTCGAACGCCTGTACCTCGGTCCTGGCGGCACGACCGGGTTCCTCTCCGTGGATCCCTTCCGGCTCTACCCCGGTTCGCCGATCGACGAAGAAAAGGCTGGCTGGGAGGCGTCCACGGGGATGCGCGTTCACCGCTATCCGTGGTGGCACGACGGCGACCAGGACTTCCTGGCCGAGTGGGTCGATCCCTCGGGCGAGCTCGACTTCCGGCGCTGCCATGCGCTCCGGCACGAGCTGTTCCGGCCTCTGCTCGAGGGTATCCCGAAGGCGTTCGCGTACGACGGCCCGGCGCGTGACTACTTCATGCGCGCGATCACGGATCAGATCGACCTCGTGTCGCCGGCGGTCGCCGCGCGGACGCTGGCCCTCGATCACCTCTGGCGAGCGATCCTCGCGGACGACGGGGCGCGAAGCGAAAGTCAGAGCCCTCCGGCGCCGATCCCGATCGACCAGGATCCGGACTTCGCGGCGTTCTCGCGACGTGCGCGCGAAGTGACGCTCACTGCAGCAGGCGTGGACCTCTCCGACGCGGTCGGCCGAGCCGTCGTGGACGTGCCCCGAGAGCAGTTCGTTCCTCTCGAAGTGCTTACGGAAGCGCATCGCGATCGGGCGCTCGCGCTCGACGACTCGGGCAAGGCGACGATCTCGGCGATGCACGCCTACGTCACGTCGTTCCGCGCGCTGGCGCTCGGCCCTGGCGACGCGCTCGTCGATCTCGGCGGCGGGACCGGTTACGGCGCGGCGGTCGCGGCGGAGGTGGTCGGCGGCACCGGGGCAGTGACGACGATCGAGATCGACCCCGAGCTTTCGGCACGGGCGGCGAAGACGCTTGCGGGCCGTCCGAACGTCCGCGTCGTCGGCGGAGATGCGCACGAAACGTCCGTCTGGAGCGGGGCGCACAAGGTCACCGTCGGGTTCGACGTGGGGAGCGTGCCGGACGCGTGGATTGCTGCGCTCGCTCCTGGTGGCCGGCTCGTCGCGCCGTGCTCCGGGGAGCTCGTCGTCGTCGATAAGCGGCACGACGGGACGGTCGATCGCCGCTCAGCGGGCCGCGTCGTCTACGTCGGCGATCGGTCCGAGCGCGCTCAGGTCGAGGCGCGCGAGCCAGCGCGCGTGAGCCTCGGCGAGGCCGGCAGCGCGGGCGCGTGAGCGCAGCAGCGCGATCGCTCGTCTCTCGAGCTCTAGGAACCCGGCATCTCGTAGCGCGGCCAGCTCGTTGACCGTCGCCTCGTGCGCGGCCTGCCAGGCAGCGTGTTCTGCGTCGGGGCAGCCGATGCCGGGCACGCCGATCGCGATCGAAACGCCGAAGGTTCGACCACGAAGGCCGAGCGGCCGAGCCGCGACCGTCTCGAACCGGGGTAGGGATGGGGCCGCTGGGACGACGGCTGCCATCGCCTCTGCGAGGCCCGCCAGCTGTTCGTCGGAGACGGGCTCGAGCCGTTCGAGGAGCGGCAGCTCGAGCTCCGTCGCGGCCCGAAGGACCTCGGCGATGGGCCCGGCCGATCGCGCGATCGACAATGCACCCAGGCTCGCGACGTCGTCGGACTCCAGCGCAGCGAGCTCGCGGTCCGCGACGCTCCGTGCAGCATCGGCAGAGTCGAACACCCAGGCGAGCGCCTGGACGCTTGCGAGAACGTCGTGTGTCCCCGCAGCGGCGGCGATGACGCGCGTGTCCTCACCGAGCGGCCGTGTCGCGGCGAGCCCGAGCTCCAGCGCCGCGCGCTCGACCCAAACACGGTTGAAACAAGACGCGGCGAGCCCGCGCGCCTCGACGTGCGCGAGGACGTGGAACACGCACTCGGTCCACAGCGAGGCCCTTTCGACGCGCACGATCAGCGGCGGTCCGTCGCGCGTGCGACGACTGCGATCGACGGCGGGACGCTCTGGGTGTGGATGCCGAACCTCGCGATCGTCGACGACACGACGCCGATGAGCGATCCGTAGCGCATCCTCGATTCATAGCAGCGAACCGCAGGACAGCAGCAGGCCGCTGCTCGACCCTTCGAGCGCACGTCAGCCGTCGCTTGTTGCCACGACCGCGGGCCGACCGGCGACGATGGTCTCGGAGCCCCTTCGCTTCGACGGTTCACACCTTCAATGGTGTCGCCGTCCTCCGAGCGCTGCGCATCCGGCACGCACCTCGCGAACGCGCCGCGACCGATCCTGGCTGGAGGAGGCTTGCATGACCGTGCTCGTGAATCATCGCGCCGCAGCGTTCGTCGTTGGAACGTTCGTCTCGCTTTCGCTCTCGTTCTCGCTTTGCGCGTGCAAGCGTACCGAGAAGCCGACGGAGAAGACGCCGAGCGAGAACGCGCCGCTGCGAGGGCCGTCCGCGAACGAACCCGAGCCGGCGGGATCCGGGCCCGAGCTTCGCGCGGCGAAGGTGCCGGCCGAAGAGCGTCCGACGACGGGCGAAGCGAAAGATCCGCTGAAGAGCGCCGACGCCGACATGCGCGAGGTCCTCGTCGAGCACGACCGGATGGGCGCGAAGGCGATTTCCAACCTGAGCGTCGAGGAGGCGCGCAAGCAGCCGACGCTCTTCGACGCGCAGGCGTCGCTGCTGAAGAAGAAGGGCAAGAGCGCGCCGCCCCTTCCGGTGATGAAGACCGAAGACCGAAAGATCCCGAGCCCCGGTGGCCAGATGAAGGTCCGGATCTACACCCCGAAGCTCGACGACAAGGCGAAGGACAAGGGCCCTCTCGGCGTCGTCGTCTACTACCGCGGTGGTGGGTTCGTGCTCGGCGACCTCGATACGTACGACCCGAGCGCGCGTGCGATCGCAAACGGCGCGCGCGCCATCGTCGTCGCGCCCGACTATCGCCGTGCGCCGGAGCACAAGTTCCCTGCGGCCCACGACGACGCGTTTGCGGCGTACGAGTGGGTCGTCAAGAATGCGCCCTCGTTCGGCGGCGACCCGAAGCGCGTCGCGGTGGCCGGCGAGAGCGCGGGTGGGAACCTGGCGGCGAACGTGGCGCTCATGGCGCGCGATCGGAAGGACAAGGGGCTGCAGCAGCCCGTGCATCAGCTCCTCATCTACCCGATGGCGCAGACGAGCCTCGAGACGCGCTCGTACAAGGAGTGGGCGAACGCGAAGCCGCTCGATCGGGCGGCGATGTCGTGGTTCTTCGACAAACTAGCGCGCACGCCGCAGGACAAAGAAGACAAGCGCCTCGAGCTCGTATCGGCGTCGATGAAGGGCGCTGCGCCCGCGACGATCGTGCTCGCCGAGATCGATCCGCTCGCCTCCGACGGCGAGGCGCTCCACAAGCGGCTCGAGGACGAAGGGGTGAAGGCCGAAAAGAAGACCTACGAAGGCGTGACCCACGAGTTCTTCGGCCTCGGCGCTTCGGTCGCGGACGCGAAGAACGCAGAGGAGTGGGCGACCGGCCGCCTGAAGGATGCGCTGGCGCGCTGAAGCGCCGAGCACCATCCGTATCGCCCTCGAGCGCAGTCGCGCAGATCGTCGCGATCCGTTCCGTGCGCCGCCGAGCCCGAGCAACTATTTCGAGATCGCGAAGGCACACAACACGCGTTGCTGCGACGCGGCGAAAGGCGCGCCCCAGCAGTGCCTGTGAACAACGCCTCGGCTCGTGCGTGCGGCGGTTTCTGTGGAGAAGTGCTCGGCGGTCGCGCGCGTAGTGCACGTCCTTCTGTCGTACACGGGCGCACGGCGAGAGGTTTACGTCGCGCGGCCGACGTCCTGAGCCCGTCCACGGCGACGCCGTTGCGGCCGCGGCGGACCGGCATTGACCCACCACGCTTCCGGCGTCGGAAGTCGTCCGTCGGGTGCCGTGGAATCGATGCCCCTTGCGATCGTTCGGGTGAGCGAGATCAGCCAGTCCACCGGAAAGAGGATGTTCCGCTTGCCGTTGATGTTCGAATAGCTGACGCCGGCACTCGCGCGTGTGGACGTGGGATACGCCGCCGCACGGTGGCCGAGTTGATACTCGTGCACCATCTGCGACCGCACGTGTTCGTAGAAGACAACGGGATAGGAGAACTGCCGAACGTGGCGTCGGCCGAGCCCGGGGCACCTCGCGAGCACTTCGTCTTCGCCGACGTCCACGTCATCGCCACTGATAGCGAGGCAGCTGTTGCTTGGACGGAAGACCCGCGGTCGTAGACGCTGAAGCGCTCGCGCCTGCGCGGTGGTGCGGCGGGCGTCGGCGGAGGCCCTCATCGAATCGTCGCCCGCGCGCCGCGCGTCCTCGGGACGGCGAGCATTCGCCTCAGCCCGCAGCGCCTGCTCGTAGTCTCTCTCGTGCGCGGCAGCGCGCGCGAACATACTCTCGATCAGCAGCGGGAGACTGATTCGCATTGCAGTCGGGTGTGAGGTTGTCCCGAAACGAATCCAGGCTTCGACGAAACGAGCTCTGTCCCGGTTGGTCCCCGGCCACGCGAACGACGCGAGCCCCCTGATGGCGCCGGCGATGACCAAATAGGCTTCGACGTAGGTGCCGCGGCACTCACCTCGGTCAAGCGCGGCCGCAACAGAAAGAGGCCGTTCAACGAATGCTTCGAGCGTCATGGCTACCTCGACGAACAGGGGAGCATGACAACGTGCGTGGATGCCGCAAGCGGCCCGGGATGACAGTGCTCATGCCAAGGCCCCATGACCGCGATCGGGTCATCGAGGTGCAGCGCGCTGGCGACATGCAGACCGGTGAGGACGACAGGACGACGACGCGTGCGTGCGTCTGCGACGTCCCGATCCATCCGCACCTGCGGCTGCTCATTGATGCCACGCGAAGCACTGGGCGTGTGTTTCCCGATGGCCGACGAACGCATGGGCGTGACGTCGAGCGTGGGCCGGTGAGCTCCGGGCGCGCCTGACGGCCTCCGGCATCCGGAGCTGTTCGTCGGGACGCCGACGCTTCGACCTCCGCTCGTTCCGCACGCGCTTCGCCAGCCACCTGGTGCGCGCGCGCGGTCCGGCTTCGACTTGGCGTGGATCGACGCCTGGCTCGGTCATGCGCCGAACACGACGGCGGCCGACCACCACGTGAAGGACACGGGCGAGGGGGCCCGGCGCACTCGCGGCCCGTTTCATCAGGGGCCGCGAGGCGCTTGGGTTTGTGGTGCGAAGGAAGGGACTTGAACCCTTACAGGAGTTACCCCACCGGAACCTGAATCCGGCGCGTCTGCCAATTCCGCCACCTTCGCACGCGCGCTTCTCTTCCGAGAACTTCCGAGAACTTCCCAGAAAGAGAGGCTTCGCGTTGTCCGTCGGGGCCAGCGCCCCAGCGGAAGCGGCACCATACTAAAAGTTTTCGACGCTTTTCAATAGCTCGGAGACGAAGTTCACACGAAGACGGATCAGGCCCAGCCGTGTGACCCCTGGAAGCGGGCGGATCGAGGCTCCGTAAGCGCCATTTGGCGGCGCCTGGAGCTCGTCTCCCGTGAACTTGATGACCTGGTCGCCGCTCACCGACTGCTCGGTGTACTCGGCCGTGCTCACGCTCGGGCGATGCTGCGCACTCGGTTGCGCACCTGCGGCGGGCGCAACCGCAAGGACTGTGGCGAGGGCTCCAGCGGACAGGGCAAGCGCGTTCACGTTCACGTTCATGGTCGCGTCCTCCGAGCGAGCCGAAAGCGAGCCTTCGCGCGACCGCGCAGACGGACTGAACAGTCCGCCTCCTCGGCGCGTCCAACGGCAAGCGTGCACGCGGTGGTCGGGAAGAGCTCGCCGTGAGCTCGCTTCTCGTCGCCACCGTCGCGTCGGGCTCCGCGATGGAAACCTTGCAGCGTGAGCCGCCTTGGGAGAAAACGGGAAGAGCTTTCGGAGGTCGATTTCGCATGATTCGCAGGGCGCTTGGACTGATGGCTTTTGGTGGTGGGCTCATCTTGGTGGCCGCATGCGGCGACGACGAGCCGACGGCGAAGTACCCCTCTCCCGACTCGTTCTGCGCCGCGAAGGCGGCCGAGGAGTGCAAGGTGGTCGCGGCCGCGTGTGCCGTTGCGGATGACACCTGTAGGTCGACCCGCACCAGCGCGTGCCAGGCGGCTGCCGGCGCCGCGACGAGCCAGGGGCGGACCTATCGGGCCGAGAACGCCGAGGCGTGCATCGCGCGGACCACGGCCGTCTACGCGGACCGCGTGATCGATCCGGCGAAGGAGGAGGCGTTCGTCGAGGCGTGCGAGCGCGTCTTCACCGGCACCAAGAAGAAGAACGAGGCTTGCTCGAACGAATACGACTGCGAGGGCACGCTCGTTTGCGACCTCGACAAGAAGCTGTGCTCGGTGAAGGTCGAGAAGAAGCTCGACGAGCCGTGCAACAACCCCGGCGACATCTGCGGCAAGAACCTCTACTGCCAGGCGCGCGGCGCGGTGAAGTTCTGCACCGCGAAGAACAAGCTCGGCGAGACCTGCAACGAGGTCGACGCGCCGTGCGAGGACAGCATCCGCTGCAACGCAACGACCTGCATCGCGAAGAACGGCGCCGGCGAGGCCTGCGATTCCAACAACGAGTGCGTCAGCGGCTTCTGCGACGGGGACAAGAAGTGCCGCGCGCGCACGTACGCGAGCGAGACCGGGACGTGTAAGGACTTCGGCGGGGCCTGACGGGGCGTTTCAGGCTCCAGGCTCCAGGCTCCAGTTGGAGAGAGAGAGAGCATGGACGCACGGCCGACGGCGTTTCGCACGTCGGCCTGAGCGCTGAGACGAAGAAGGAAGAAGGGCGGCTCCGCTTCGGCGGATGCCGCCCTTTTCGTTCGAGCGATGCCTCGACGGCAGGAAGACGCGGCGCGTTCTCCTCGAGCGACGCCTCGACGTCGGACAAAAAAGAAAGCGGCGCGCTCGGGAAAGAGCGCGCCGCGACTTTCGGGGAGGCGGGGCTAGAGGCGAGGGTCCTGGTCTCGAACCTGGAGCCCGGAGCCTGGAGCCCGGTGCCTCATCCCCTCACTTCTTCGGGGCGGCCGGCGTCGTCGCCGTCGGCTTCGCGTCCTTCTTGTCGGTCGCGGGGGTGCCCGTCGTCGCCTCCGCCTTTGCGGCGTCGGTCGGCGTCTTGTCGAGCTCCCAGAGCTTGAACTCGACGCGGCGGTTCTGCTCCTTGTTCTCCTTCGTGTCGTTCTTCGCGACCGGGTGCTCCTCGCCCCAGCCCTTGCCCTCGAGACGGCTCTTGTCGACGCCGTTCTTCGCGAGCCACTCGATGATCGCCTCGGCGCGCGCCTGCGAGAGCTTGTGGTTGTGCTCGCTCGAGCCGCTGTCGTCCGTGTGGCCGTCGATGCGGAGCTTGGTGATCTGCGGGTTCTCCTTCATCACGTCGGCGACGGTCTGAAGGATCTCCTTGGTCTCCTTGTCCTCCTTGATCGTCGCCTTGTCGGTCTCGAAGTGGACCTTGCCCGGGATCTTGATCTCGTTGTTCTCGATCTTGGCCTTACCGATGGCCTTGATCGGCGTCACCGGCTTCGCCTCGATGGGCTTGGGCTCCTCCGTCGGCGGCTCGGGCGCGGGCGGCGGCGGCGGCGTGGCAGCCTTCGGCTCCGCGTTGCCGATCTTCGCCTCGGCGCGGCACCCGAGCGAGCCCGCCGCGACACCCAAACTGAACACCGCGATGAGCGGGAAGAGAACCTTCTTGGACATGACTCGATGCCTCCTCGATACCGACTCGACAGCGCAGGCGCGCCTTGCGAGCCCCTCCGCAGGACAACGGCGACGGCCGATGCCCCGCTTTTCTGTGAGGGCCCGAACGTACAGGGAAAGATGCCCGCTTGGGAAGACCTAGTGCTAGCGTCTGCTGCGGTGCGGCAGCCGGCGGATGGTCACCCGAAGCCTTCCTTGGACGAAGCGCTCGGACCGCGATTCACTCCGGGAGTGGAGCTCGCTCGCGAAGTCCGTCGTCACTGGGAGGAGCTGGGAGTCGATCTCACCCGCGCCTCCGTCCCCGATCGCAAGAAAGAGGCTGGAAAGGACGGCGGAAGCGCCGACGGGATCGCGCTCGGGCGGCGCCGCGCCGAGTTCCTGGATGCGCTCCTGACGCATGTCTTCGCTCAGGCCGTAGCGGCGAGCGGTGAGCGGGCGTCGGAGATTGCCCTCGCTGCTGTCGGCTCCTTCGGACGCGGCGCGGTGGCTCTGCGGTCGGATGTCGACGTCCGGCTCATCGTAAAGCCGGGCCCGAAGAACCATGAGGCGGCGGCCGCCATGGCCGACGCGTTCCTCTATCCGCTCTGGGACGCGGGCCTGTCCGTCGGACACCAGGTGACGTCGGCGAGCGAGGCCCTCGAGCTCGCGCAGACCGACCTCGCGACGGCGACGTCGCTCCTCGACCTGCGCGTCCTCGCCGGCGATCGATCGCTCGTCGACGAGCTCGTCGATCGCGCGTACCTCGGGCTCTTCAGCGACGGCGAGCTCGGCAGGTTCGTGGAGCGTCTCGAGGACGAGGCGGCCTCCCGACA
>JAFAER010000110.1 GCA_023423895.1 Pseudomonadota bacterium | reverse complement strand
CCTTGAACCCGGTGAGGTGCGTGCCGCCGTCCTTGTTGTGGATGTTGTTCGTGTACGGGAAGATCTGCTCCGCGTACGTCGAGTTCCACTGGAGCGCCACCTCGACGACGATCGGCGTGCCCGCCTCGGACGGCGCCTCCGCGATGATGTGCACGACCTTCTCGTGCACGGGCTCCTTGGCCTTGTTCAGGTGCTCGACGAACTCGCGGATGCCGCCCTGGTACTCGAATACCTCTTTGCGGCCCTCGCCACGCTCGTCGATGAGCGAGATGACGAAGCCGGCGTTGAGGAACGAGAGCTCACGCAGACGGCTCGCGAGGATGTCGTAGCTGTATTCGCAGATCGTGAAGATCTGCGGATCGGGCTTGAACGAGACCTTCGTGCCCGTCTTGTCGCTGTCGCCGATGACCTCGAGCTTCGAGGCCGGCGCGCCGCGACGGTACTCCTGGAAGTGCACGTGGCCTTCGCGCTTGATCTCGATCTTGAGCCACTCGCTCACCGCGTTGACGGCGCTCACGCCGACGCCGTGAAGGCCCGCGGAGACCTTGTAGCTCGAGTGATCGAACTTGCCGCCCGCGTGGAGGACCGTCATGACGACCTCGGCGGCGCTGACTTCCTTGCCGAGCTTCTTCGACATCTCGGCGTGGATGCCGACCGGAATGCCGCGCCCGTTGTCCTCTACGGTGATCGAGCCGTCGAAGTGGATCGTGACATCCATCCGCGTGCAGTGCCCGCCGAGGTGCTCGTCGACCGCATTGTCGACGACCTCCCAGACGAGATGGTGCAGCCCGGAGCCGTCGTGGACGTCACCGATGTACATGCCTGGCCGCTTCCGCACGGCCTCGAGCCCTTCGAGAACGGTGATGCTCTCGCTGCCATAGTTGGACGGGGGCTGCGACTCGCGCGGGATCTCGGTCGACTCGGTCGTCATGTTTCGAAGCGCTGCTTTCGGGCTCTCATCGACGCGGACGGAAACTTCTCCGTTTGTTCCGCGATCAGGATCCGTGTTTGAGGGAGACGGCTCGCCAGGGGACGCCAAACGTCGTCCAAGGTGCGTGCCGCGCGGGGAAGGAGAGTATACGATTCAACCCCCACTCCGGCAAGCGCAAACGCGAGGGTTTGCCGCCAGATTCCAGCTAGTTAGCCCTCGTCGCGCTCCTCGATTCCGCGCGTTCTCGTGACCCGGACAGGCATGCGACGAAGGGCCCGGCGCGAGGCCAGCGCGACCGGAACGACCGGCCCGAGCGGACGCGCGATCAGGGCCCCTGAACAACGCCAGAAACTCGCGCAAGAACGCCGCTTCGGATCGAGAAATCCGAACGGGACGCGTCGGATCCGGTGTCGATCAGCTCCGGTCGCGTCGTCGTCAAGATCACCTGCCCCTCCTGATCGCGGAGGAACGAGAACAAGGCGGCAGTGCGATCGCGATCGAGCTCACTCGACACGTCATCGAGCAGAAGCACGGGTCTCACGCCGCGCGCGCTTCCGATCACGTCGATCTCCGCCGACTTCAGCGCGAGCGTGACGGCACGATGTTGTCCCTGCGAAGCAACGCCTCGTACCGGATGCCCCGAGATCGAGAGCGCGAGGTCATCACGATGAGGCCCAACGCCTGCGCTTCCGCGCCTGAGATCGACCGGGCGTCGGCGCTCGAGCTCACCGAGGAACGCGGACTCGTCGCGCGGCGCTCCCGGTGCATACGCCACCTCGAGTCGAAGCTCGGGCGCAGCGATCCGCGCGAAGGCCGCCTGTGCGCCGTCGGCGAGGAGCTCACTCGCTCGCGCCCGATGCTCCATCAATGCGAGGCCGTGGCGCACGCAGAGCGTCTCCCACTCGACGAGATCTTTCGCGGTCGGGCCGCGCGTCTCGAGCGCACGCTGTCGCGCTCGCAGCGCCCTCGTGTAGCTGTCGAGCTCGTCCATCGCCGCCGGCGCCAGGTAGAGCGACGTACGATCGAGCAAGCGCCTCCGTTCGGCGCTCGCGCCCATCGAGAGCGAAATCTCTCCGGGATGGAAGACGACCATCGGCGTCCGGACGGCGTAGGCAGCCAGCGTGGGAGGCCGCTTGTCGTCGATCTTCACCATGCGCGCGCCCGCGCGGATGCCGACCGACTGGAGTCTCCCGTCGCCGTCTTCGACGATCCGCCCTCGAATGCTCGCGAGGTCCGCGTCGAACGCGACGACGTCCGTGAGCTTCGAGGCACGGAAGCTCTTCGACGTGGCGAGGACGTAAACTGCCTCGAGCAGGTTCGTCTTGCCTTGGCCGTTGTCGCCGGCGATGACGTTGAAGCGTTCGCCGAGCTCCAGGTCGACACTCGCCAGATTCCGGAACGATCGGATCTGTACGTGCTCGACGCGAAGCGGCCTCATGAACGTTTCCCGTATCGCGACGGACCCGCGGGACGATCTCTGGGGCAGAGGACCTCCGAGCGCCAGCGAGGCCCGCGGCAGGCTCGGCCCGCCAGCCAGGTCGGCAGGCGGGCTCGAGGTGCCGTCAGATGCGCATCGGCATCACGACGGACAAGAACTGTCGCTCGGACGACGTCGTCGCGCCCGCAGGGCGCAGGACGGCCGGATCGAGCTCGCCCGAAAGGCCCACGGCGACTTCTTCGTCGCTGATCGCAGCGAGCACGTCGAGGAAGTACTTCGCGTTGAAGCCGATGCTCATGTTCGGACCGGCGTATTCGACGGGGATCTCGTCGTAGCCGTCACCGCTCTCGGGCGACTCGCTCGTGATGCGCATCGAGCCCTTCGTGAGCGAGAGCTTCACGCCGCCCGTCCGCTCGCTGGCGGCGACGGACACGGCCTTGAGTGCATCGGCGAGGGCCGAGCGTGGTGCACGAACGACCTTCTCGCTCGCCTGCGGAATCACCTGCGCATACGGCGGGAACTGCGCATCGACGAGCTTCACGCTGAAGGTCGTGCCCGCGCCCTGGAAGAACGCGCTGGCGCCGCTTCGCGTGATGAGCAGCTCCGGCTTCTTCTTCTCGCCGTCCGGTCCCGTCGCGCCTTCGGCCATCATCTCGTCGCAGAGCTTGCGAAGCTCCTGGATGGCCTTGAGCGGGATGAGCATCGTCTCCGACGCCTGGCGACCAGAGACCTTCACGTCGATCTTCGACAGCCGATGACCGTCGGTCGTGACCATGCGGACGACGTCGCCGTCCCACTCGAACAACGCGCTGTTCAGGTGCGCGCGCGTCTCGTCCGTCGAGATCGAGAAGTGCGTCTTCGCGATGAGCTCGGCGAGGACCTCGACTTCGAGCGCCAGCGTCGGCGACCCTTCGGCCGGCTGCGGAAGCGGCGGAAAGTCGTCGCCCGGCATTCCGCGGAGCGTGTAGCGACGAGCAGTCCCGGCCGCCTTGATCGTCGTAGTCGCGTTCTCCTGCGAGGCGATGACGACCGGGCCGTCCGGCATCATCTTCACGCGTTCGAACAGGTCCTTGGCCGACACAGCGACGCTCCCGCCCTTGGCGATCTCGGCCGGGATGCGTCCCATGAGAGCCAGGTACAGGTCGGTGGCGGCGAGCCGGAGCGCGCCGTTGCCGTCAGCCGCGAGGAGCACGTTCGCGAGCACCGGCATCGTGCTCTTGCGCTCGGCAACGCCCTGCATCCGAGCGACGATCTTCAGCAAGTCCTTCTTCGCGACGGTGAGCTCCATCTCGTGTCCTCGGCGCTGATGGGTATCAGCGGCTTGTGCCAAGTGCCTGGGTTGCCATGCGCCGTCAAGGGCCCACGGCCCCACTTCGAGCGCTCAGAGCTTGAAGGTCCGGACCGAGCTGCGCAGGCGCGATTCGGTCCGCAAATCGGAAAGACGCTCCTCCGTGTCGTGAATGAAGGAGAAGGTATTTAATTAACTTACCGTAGATCTAGGCCCTGTGGGCGACGGGGAAAACCCAGGATCGCGAAAGAAGCCGGAGCGTTGCGGTGCGACTGCCTGGGGACGGGCCATGGAGCAAATTCCGGTCTGGCCGTGGATGGAATTGTCCCGAGGAGATCCCCCATCCTCATCCGCCGTCTTCCCCCACCCTCATCCGCCGCCTTATCCACAGGCCTGGTCGAGATAGTTTCGAGCTCGATCTCGGCGGGATGGGACGGATGGAAAACGACGCCCGGAGCACCGGCGGTCCGGTGTCCGGGCGGGGGCGCGCGGCGGGAGACCCTCGGAACGGGCGTCAGGCCGGCCTGGAACGCCCGCGCCTGGGCGTTGCGGTCGAGACCGGGGCCTCTTCGGCGTACGTCCGGGCGAGCTCGTCTACGAGCTCCCTGCGCGCCTTTTCGTACGTCTTCGGTCCGATGTCCCCGGCCAGGTGGGCACGCTCGAGCTCTTCGAGCTCGGCCAGGATGCGAGCGCGTTCGTTCTTGCGGTCGCGGCTGGAGGGCTTCTGGGACCCGAGGACGAGGCCGAAGACGAGCCCGCCCGCGGCAAGGAGCGTCGCGATGACCTTCCCCGGCCCTTCGGTCGGGAGGCCGCGGATGACGACCGAGACGGTCTTGAGCGTCGGGTCTTCCTTTCGCAGCTGCTTCTCCGTGATGAGCGCGCGCTGCCCCATGCCGTCGCTGGTCGACTGCGGGGGCGGGAAGCCGGGCACGTCGAGGATCATGTCCTTCGACGCCGGGGCGATGACGCGCGACGCGGCCATGTGCGGGGCCATTCCGACGTCGAAACGGACCTCGGCCTCACCGGAGTAGGGCAGCTGCCAGCGGAACTCGAGCATGTGCTGGCCCGGCCCGAACGTCCCTTGGATGCGCACCCCCTTGTTCGGGACGGCCTCCACGCCGACGTCGCTCATTCCTTGCTGCGTGGTGAACGCCGTGAAGTTCTCCGGCAGCGGGACGACGAGGTCCTTCGGCACCCAGGCGCTCTTGCCGAAGTTGTAGATCTTGAACATCTGCTGCACCTGGATCCGGTCGTCTTTCACCTCGGTGTAGATGACCGACTGCGAAACGACGAGCGCCTGCTCGATCGATTCGACGACCGGGTAGACGTGCAGAAGCGCGCGCATGCCGCTTCGATCCGGCATGCGGAACGGCATGGCGGAGAAGGTCGCCCCGTCGACGAGCACCATCGGTCGATACGCGACGGTGCTTCCGGTCTCGAGGTTCTCGATCTTGGCGACGCCGGTGGCGTTCGTCATGAGCGAGAGGCGCTTGCGGCTCTCTCCCTTCGCCACGGAGTTGTAGAGCACCCCGAGCGTCACCGGCGTGTTCGCGAGCGGCTTGCCCGTCGGATCGGCGATGTGGATCTCGAGCGTGCCGGTGGGGAGCGTCGGATCTTCCATCGCGCCGTCCTCGGGCGCCTGGAACATGCCCCCGCCACCGCCGCCGTGGGAATCGGCTGCGCCGTGTCCGTGCGGATCACCGCCGGCCCCCGGGTCTTCGTCGTCCCCGTCGGTCGCGTCCGTGATCGGGCCGGCCGGCGCGCCAGGACCGTGATCGGTCGCGTGAGCGCTGGCGGTCCCGACCGGAGTGCCGATCGCCGCCGGCTTCGCGGCAGAAGTCGCCGTTGCAGCCTGGGGGGCCGCCGTTGCCGTGCCCGCGTCGGCGGCGAAGGCGACGGCACTGACGAGCAGCAAGGCGCCTGCGCTTGCGCCTGCGATGCCGGCGCGTATCGCGCGGGTCGCAAGCGGTGCTGCGGTGACGCGCTTCGTCTCCCGCCCGCGTTTGTCCTCAGACATCTTTCTCTTCCTCGCTGTCCGACTCCGACGCGGCCGCGACGAGCTCCTTCGATGCGGTCGATGCAGGCCTGAGCTTCGTCGCGCACTCCTTGCAGAACTTCGCGTCGGGCTCGTTGGACTCTCCGCAGCTCGGGCACTCCAGGCGCGTTGCGCCCGCGCTCTTCGTCGCCGTCTCCGTCTTCGAGCGCTTCGCGGTGGGCGTGCGCTCGGCTTTCGTCTCGCCTTCGCCCGGCTGCTCTCCGCGGTAACCGATCTCGGCGAGCCCCGCCTTCAAGAGGTGGGCGCGGGCGGCTTCTTCCGCCTTCGCTCGGTGCGGAGCCAGCGAATCGTCGATGCGCTTCAGCATGAGCTTGAGCTCGGCGCGGTAGGTCCCCGCGAGCTGCTCGTAGTCGTCGTCCTCGATCTTGCCGATCGCGCGCTCGCTCTCGAGATCTTTCAGTGCGCGGAGCAGCATCTTCTTGCGGCTCGCGAGGGTCGACGTGCCCTGGGCTGCCATGTCGAGCGCTTCGAGCTCGGGCGACAGCGCTGCGTCTCCCGATAGGACCCGAAGGCTGCCCCAGAAGAGGGCGATCACGCCCAGCAAGAGCCCTGCGGCGAGCGCGAGGATCGCGGTCGCCGGCCCGATCAAGACACCGACGACCGCTGCGACCGAGATCGTGACGAGGGGGAGCCCGATGGCGAGCGCCTTCGCGAGGCGCTGCTCGTCCATCTGCGCATGTCCGTCCGGTTTTGCCGCTGCCGCGACCACGTCCTCAGTCATTGTCGAGATCCTCGAGCTCCGAGTCGATCCGGTCATCGTAAGCGTCACGCTTCGTGTCGCCGGACTCGTCTTCGTTCGTCTTGTTCGTGTCGCGCTTCTTCGCCGATGCCTCGTTGGCGCGCCAGCGCCGCAGGACGAACGCCAGCGCAATTCCACCGCCTGCGATGGCGAAGAGCGGCGCGACGTAGATGGCCTTCATCGCGCCCTTGTCGGGCGGGATGGCGAGCGCGGCGGTGCCGTACTCGGCGGTGTAGTCCTCGATGATCTGCTCGGCCGTCTCTCCTTTGGAGAGGCGCATGCGGAGACGTTCGCGCGTCTGGTCGGCGGTCGAGCACGCGCACGTCGAGAGCAGCTCGCGCGGACACGTCCCGCACATGCAGCGGAGCGCGCCGAAGACAGCCTTCTCTTTCGGGTCGTCCATCTGGACGCTGCCGGCGTGTTGCGACGCTGTGGCCTGCGCAAAGGCAGGCACCGGAAGGAGCGCGAGGATCACGCCGAGCGTGATGCTGGTGGCGACCGCGGCCGAGCCCCGGACGACGCGCCACGCGCGAGATTCTTCGGGCGCGAGCTCCGGCCACATGCAGATGAAGCTGCCGAAGATGAGGATGATCCCTCCGAACCAGATCCATCCGACGAGTGGGTTCAGGTGGATCTGCAGCGACGCCACCTTGGTCTCCGGGTTGATGCTGCCGACGACGAGATAGAGGTCGTCGCGGATCGAGTGCAGCATCGACACCTCGGTCGTCGGCGACTCGGGCATCTTCTTGTAGATGAACTTCGCGGGATTGAGCTTGCCGATCTCCTGCCCGTTCTCGAGCACGCGGACGTCGGCGAAGATCATTCGCTTGTTGTTGTCGACCTCCATGCGGGGACCGACGTACTGCACCGTGAGTCGCTCGACGGTGTACGACTGACCGGGCTGCATCGCCGTCTCGCGGTCGACCGTCCAGGACTTCCCCGTGAAGCCGAGGAACATCATTACGATACCGAAGTGGACGACGTACCCGCCGTAGCGACGCCGTCCGGCCGGAGGCAGGCTCAACATCCACACGACGAAGAAGCCGCCGGCGAGGAAGCCCAGCGCAGCGCCCGCGTAGACGGCGGCCGTCGCAGCGCTTCCGGTCGTGAACCGCGAGACGACCATGACGGCGAACGCCACGGCTCCGGTCGCTGCCGCGCTCCGGGCGAGGAAGCGCTTCGTCCGGTCGCCCGCGCGCGTTTGTGAGCGGTAGAGGTAGTAGAGCTCCTGGCCGATGACGGCGATGTTGAAGACGCAGAGCGAGAAACCGAGCACCGGCGTGTACGCGTTGAACGCACGGAGCACCGCGCCGAGCGCGCCGCCGTAGATCGGCTCGCTCCAGACGACGGCGGGGAAACCGATCGTCTTGCCCAGGAGGAAGTGGGCGGCGACCGCGAGCAACGCGGCGGTGGTCGGCACGACGAAGGCGCGCTTTAGCGCCTCGGGTGACGTCTTCTTCCAGCCGAAGAGCGTGCCGACGCCCATCAGGAAGAACACGGTCAGCCCGAGCGGCTGCATCCACGCGTTGTAGTAGGGCGGTCCGACCGTGACCTTCTCGTTCCAGAGCGCTTCGCTCACCATCGGGAACGTCGTCGCCACGAGGACGAAGAGCATGATCCCGAGCAGCCCGTAGTTGTTCAGGAGGAACGTGAACTCGCGCGAGAGGATCGACTCCATTCGCGGGCGGCTCGGCGCGAGCTTGAGGCCACGCGTCATGCGGCGGTACACGAGCTCGAGGGCGGCGTAGACGGCGATGCCGACGACGACCGAGAAGACGGCGACGCGGATCGACGCGCTCATCGTTCCCATCTTCCCGGAGAGGACCCAGGCGCCGGGCGCGAGGCCCGCGACGACGACCCAGCCGGACGTGATCGCGGCGCCGCGGAGCACGTTGATGGGCTGCTCGACGAAGGACTGCATCGGGCGTCGGACGACGGTGAATCCGGCGCCTGCGGCGACGAGGGAAATCGCGGCCGCGACGATGCTCATGCCGGGATTCGCGAGCTCCTTCTTGAACGCGACCGTGGCGATGATCGCGATGACGCCGCCTGCACCTGCGCCGACGAGGCTCGCCAGTCCGACGGCGACCGCCGACCTGGCCGACGTGAGACGCTCCTTGTTCGCGACGGCCGGATCGATCGCGCGAAGCTCCGGCCAGCGATAGAGGATGAGCGTGAGGCAGAACGAGGCGAGGAAGCCGAGGAACCAGACGAAGTATTCGCCGATCGACGACTGCGCGAAGGAGTGCACGCTCGCGATCGCGCCCGAACGCGTGAGGAACGTGCCGAAGATCGTCATGAAGAACGTCAGGCAGATGAGGAAGACGTTCCACACCTTCAGCATCCCGCGGCGCTCCTGGATCATCACGGAGTGCACGAACGCGGCGAGCGAGAGGAGCGGCATGAACGCCGCGTTCTCGACGGGATCCCACGCCCAGTAGCCGCCCCAGCCGAGCTCCTCGTAGGCCCAGACCATTCCGAGCGTGTTGCCGATCGCGAGGAAGAGCAGCGCGAAGAGGCTGAACTTGCGGGAGGCCTGGATCCACTCGGCGTCGAGGCGACCGGTGCAGAGCGCGGCGACGGCGAACGCGAACGGGATCGAACATCCGACGAAGCCGACGTAGAGGCTCGGCGGATGGATGATCATGTAGAAGTTCTGCAGGAGAGGATTGAGGCCCTCACCGTCCGTGCGCGCGCCGGAGATGCTCGTCGAGAACGGGTTGGCCGCGAAGGCCATCAGCACGCAGAAGAAGATGACGATCACCATCAACGTCGCGATGACGTAGGGCTGGAGATCGAGGTGTTTCTTCCCTAGAGACCAGACGCACGTTCCGATGTATCCGCT
>JAFAER010000050.1 GCA_023423895.1 Pseudomonadota bacterium | reverse complement strand
GGCGGTGGCGGCGGCTTCGGCGGCGGTGGCGGCGGCTTCGGCGGTGGTGGCCGCGGCGGCCGTGGTGGTGGTGGCGACTTCGGCGGCGGCCGTGGCGGTCGCGGCGGTGGCCGCGGCGGTTCGCGCGGTCGCTGAGCGATCGATCGTCGACTCGACGATCACGACGACGTGAGAAGGGGCAGCGCCGGAAGCGGCGTCTGCCCCTTCGTCATGTGCGCCCAGCATGGGCGCTGTCTTGCTGGTGGGAGTCCAGCCGAGAGGGGGGCATCCCGACCGAAGCGAACCGCAACCGCGCGAGGGTGACCGAGCGTGGGAAGGAAGCGGGGAGCGAAACCGCGGGGCGACGAACAGAAACCGGGTACGAGGCGGAGTCGAGCGGGGCGAGCGGGCTAGAGACCGCGAAGCTTCGATGACCAAGGCTCAGACGACGTAAACCCGGCGCTCGCGCGGTGAAGGACAGCGTTCTTACCTGGGGAGATCTCGCCTCACGCCTGCAGGGCGACGTGCGCTCTCAATGCGAACGAAACACGGAGCGAGAAGTCAGCCGAGGTCGTAGTAGCGCGCGCGAAGCCGAGCCGGGCTGAAACCCTACCCTCGGAAGTCTCAGCGACGTGAAGGACCGAACGGCGAGGAGAGCGAAACGCACGTGGGTCTCGAAAGCACAAGGCGCCAGAAGCCCGGGCAACTGGGGCTGCTGCTCGAGGGGAGGGGTGAAGCCCCGAGCGTAGAGCGGAGTGGCGAAGTGCGGTCGGCGACGCACGAAAACGGGCGCTCAGGAACCGCCGACGAGGAGCTGCTGGAGCTCGTCGTCGAACGCAGCAACGTCGAAGCCGCGCTTCGACGGGTGAAGAAGAACAAGGGCAGCCCCGGCATCGACGGGATGACGGTGGAGGCGCTGCCGACGTACCTGGCCACGCACTGGTCGCGAGTGCGCGAGGAGATCCTCGTCGGGCGCTACCAGCCGCAGCCCGTGCGGCGGCATGCGATTCCAAAGAAGGGTGGCGGCGTCCGCGAGCTCGGATCCCTACGGATGCGGAGCCGCACGTCCGGTGGTGTGGGAGGGAACTGACGGGGGAAAACCCGTCAGTCCCTACCCGATTTCGAGGTCCGGCGAGCGTGCTCGTTGACGTGCGCGAGAACACGCGTCCGTGCCCGCTCGAGCCAGGCGCCGGTGCCGAGCATCGTGTCCCGCAGCGTCGTGCGCGGGATGGCGAGCTCGCCGCCGCCCGCAAGGTGAACGATACCGTCCTCGACTTCGACGCGCTCGATATCGGCGTAGGGGTACGTCGCGACGCCGAAAGCCGATCGGACCTCGAGACGATCGGTTCGCGCGACGAGCTGTTTCGAGCGAACGATGGTTGCCGCACCGAAGGCGAAGATCGCGAGCACCAGCACGCCGAGCGGAGATCCGGTCCCGAAGAACGCCGCCGCGACGGCGACGAAGCGGAGGCTCGCTAGCCAGTCGACGGGACGCGGACGATGTCCGGCGACGAAAACGGGGATGGGAACGAACCCGCGCGGACGAGAAGATGGCTGCTCGCCCTCGCGTTTCGGCCGGAGCGCTGCTGCGAAGCGCTTGGCTTGTTCCCGGTTCTGGAAGTGGAGGATCGCGAGGTCGACCGATTCGCCAGACGCGACCGTCACGCGCGCCTCGTTCGGGTCGTCGTCGAGCCAGACATCGACGATGTCGGCGCGGGCGAGCGTCCGTTTTCCGATAACGACGCTGGCGTCACCCACCTCGACGTGGGTCGCGATCGTCGCGAACCTCCGTCCGATCGAGCTCGCGGCGAGGAACGGCAAGAAGACGAGCATATGGACGAGCCCGAGAGCCACGAGCACGCCGATGACGATGACGAGCGCCGACGCGACGTGAACCCAGACCGGGAGCTGCTCGAGCTCCACGTCGAACGGGAGCGACGCCTCGTCGTCGTCGGCTCTTTCGATGCTCTCGGTCAAGAATGCTCCCGGTCCATCAGAGGACCTTCTCGAGGCGCGCCACGAGCGTCTCGATCGCCCGTACGCGCGCGAGGTGTTTGTCGTTCGCTTCGATGATCGTCCACGGCGCGTACGACGTGCTCGTGCGATCGATCATGTCGCTCGCAGCAACGACGTAGTCGTCCCATTTCTTCCGGTTGCGCCAGTCCTCGGGAGTGATCTTGAACTGCTTGTGCCGCGTCGCCTCGCGGTCCTTGAAGCGCTTCATCTGCTCGTCTTTCGTGATCGCGAGCCAGAACTTGACGACCACGATCCCGTGCTCGGCGAGCTCCTCCTCGAACTCGTTGATCTCGTGATACGCCCGCGACCAGGCGTCCTCGCTTGCGTAGCCCTCGACGCGTTCGACGAGGACGCGTCCGTACCAGGACCGATCGAAGATCGCGAACTGCCCGAGCCGCGGGATGCTCCGCCAGAACCGCCAGAGATACGGCTGCGCGCGCTCTTCCTCGGTGGGCGCGGCGACCGGAATCACCGTGTACTGCCTCGCATCGATCGCTTGCGTGATTCGTCGGATGGCGCCGCCCTTTCCTGCGGCATCCATCCCTTCGAAGACCACCACGACCGAATGGTTCTTCATCTTCGGGAGTCGGCTCAAGCGTCCGAGCTTCGACTGCTCTTTGAGGATCTTGACCGCGTACTTCTCCTTCGAGAGCCGCTCCTCGAACGTGAGGTTCTCCAGCAGGCCGGCGGTGTCGACCGTCCGGAGGATGGACGCCGTTCCAGCCCGCCGTGTGCTCTTTCCGTCGACCGCGGCGAGCTTCAGGCCGTTCTTCGAAACGTTCTTGTCTTGGTGTCCGTTCGCCTTCTTGCCGTGCACCTTCGAGCCGAGTCGTCCGCGAAGGGCGGCGAGCAACGCCCGCCCCGCGGTCACGGCGCGGTAGTTCGGATCGCAGCCGTCGATCACGAGCCACGGTGCCGCGCCAGTGCTCGTCTCGCGAAGCACGTGCTCGCTCACCTCGCGATAGCGGTCGTAGCGCTCGAAGTTCTTCCAGTCCTTCGCAGTGACGCGCCAGCTCGTCAGCTTGTCCTTCTCGAGCTCCTCGAGTCGCTTCTTCTGGCGCTTCTTCGAGAGGTGGAACCACAGCTTGACGAGGACCGCGCCCTCGTCGACGAGCATCTGCTCGAAGCTGCGGATCCGATCGAGCTCGGCGACGAGCGCGCCCGCGGACATCTTGCGCGTCGCACGCCCGACGATCGGATCGGTGTACCAACTGCCGAAGAGGATGCCGATCTTACCCTTGGGCGGAAGCGCGCCCCAGAAGCGCCACATCTTCGGTCGGAGCCGTTCGGCGTCGGTCAGCTCGCCGAACGCGTGGGTACGGATGTGGCGTGGATCGAGCCATTCGTGCAGTAGGTTCACCGTCTCGCCCTTGCCGGCGCCGTCGACGCCGTTGACGAGCACGATCACGGGGAAGCTCTTGTCGTCGAGGAGCTCGTATTGCGCGTCCAGCAGCTCGGTCCGGAGCTTGGTCACGGCCTTGGCGTACGTCTTCTGGTCGATCGTGTGGCCAAGCTCTGCGGACTCGAACATGGATGCGAGCTTATCTCACGGCGCCATGGCGCCACGAGTGTCCGACGTGAACGTCGATGCGAGCGGGATCGCGAGCGCGTGGCGGTGGACGCTGCGGTCCCCCGTGAGCTCCGGGTGGAAGGTGGCGCAGGTCACGTTGCGCTGGCGAACGAGCACGGGCTCACCTTCGAACGTGTCCAGGATCTCGACGTCGGGTGCCGTCTCGACGATCCGTGGCGCCCGGATGAACACGAGCTCACGCCCGCGATCCGATGTGGCCTCGAAGCTGTCGACCTGGCGGCCCCACGCGTTGCGCTCGACGGTGACGTCGATGAACCCGAAGCTCCGCTGCTCGGGTCGGCGGACGGTTCGCGCGGCGAGGACGAGCCCGGCGCATGTTGCAAGGACCGGCAGCCCGCGTGCTACCAGCGCGCGAAGGGGAGCCTCGAGCCCGAGCCGGCCGAGGAGATCGAGCTGCACCGTGCTCTCGCCGCCGGGAAGGACGAGCGCGTCGAGCCCGTCGAGATCGATGGGCATGCGAACGAGGCGCACGTCTTGTCCGAGCTCTCGTACGGCGCGGACGTGGAGATCGAAGGCGCCTTGCAGCGCCAGGATGCCGATCCGACGGACGCCGCGCGTCGGCGAGGACGGGCGGGCATCCGCGTCGAAGGTGCTCATGCTCACGCTCCGCGGGCGGCGAAGCGCTCGGCGCTTGCGAGCGTCGCGCTCTCGATCGACCGCATCGGCGCGCCGAGTCCGGTGCTGACCTCCGCGAGCCGTTTCGGGTCCTCCCAGCACGTGACCGCGGTGACGATGGCCTTCGCGCGTTTGGGCGCGTCCTCGCTGAGGAAGATGCCGCTGCCGACGAACACCGCCTCTGCTCCGAGCATCATGCAGAGGGCGGCATCCGCCGGCGTGGCGATGCCGCCTGCGGCGAAGCTCGGGACGGGAAGCTTGCCGGTTCGCGCGACCGCCGTCACGAGATCGACTGGGGCGCCGAGCTCTTTTGCTTCGCGGACGAGCTCCTCGTGTCCGAGCGTCGTGAGTCGCCGGATCTGTGTCCTCATCTTCCGAAGGTGGCGCACCGCCTCGGCGACGTCGCCCGTCCCGGCCTCTCCCTTGGTGCGGATCAGGGAAGCGCCTTCCGCGATCCGTCGGAGCGCTTCACCGAGATCGCGGCATCCACAGACGAAGGGCGCGCGGAAGGTGTGCTTGTCGATGTGGAGCTCTGGATCGGCCGGGGTGAGCACCTCGCTCTCGTCGATGAAGTCGATCTCGAGCGCCTCAAGGATGCGGGCCTCCATCACGTGTCCGATCCGACACTTCGCCATCACTGGGATGCTCACCGCGCGCTGGATCGCGCTGATCATCGCCGGATCGCTCGCGCGCGCGACGCCGCCCTCCTTCCGGATCTGAGCGGGGACACGCTCGAGGGCCATCACTGCGCACGCGCCGGCGTCCTCCGCGATGCGCGCCTGCGTTGCGTCCACGACGTCCATGATCACGCCGCCCTTCAGCATCTCTGCGAGGCCGGTCTTCGTGACGGTCGTTGCCTTGTTCCTGACCTGAGTCATGACTTCTCCTTCGTTCTCTCTCTTCTCTTCGCTTCTCGTTGGCCCCCGGGACTCGCGCGACGCCGCGCGTGAGAGCGCGTCTCGTTCAGACCGCCTCGAGGACGCGGCGCTCTCGTTCGCGCGGCCTGGCGGAGCTCCGCGCGAGCAAGCTCTTCATCGCCTTGCCGAGGCGTCGTGCGCCTTCGACGAGCCTGTCCTCGGGCTCGGCGCAGAACGCGACACGGATCCCGGGCGTCGCCTGCGGATCGACAGACCACATCGTGCTCGGGCTGACCAGCACGCCGTGCCGGAGTCCCTCTTCGTAAACTGCGTCGGGATCCATGCCCGCCGGTAGCGAGAGCCAGACCACGACGCCGTGCGTCGGCACGTGCCAGCGGACCTCGTCCGGCATCGTGCGCCGGAGCTGATCGACGAGCACGTCCCGCCGCGCGCGGTACTCGCGGGTCGTCCTCGTCATGTGCGCGCGCAAGTAGCCGCGTTCGATGAACTCGGCGAGCGCGTGCTGGAGGATGGCGGACGAGGCGAGGTCGATCACACGCTTCATCGAGCGGAGCGAGCCCCGAAGCGCCTCGGGCGCCACGACGTAGCCGAGGCGTAGCGAGGGGATCAGCCGCTTGCTGAACGTCGAGACGTGGATCACCTCTCCGTCGAGCGCGCGGAGATGGGGCGGCTCCTCGCGATCTTCGAGCGAGAGACCGGCGACGAAGTCGTCCTCGATGAGCGGGATGCCGGTCGCGCGCGACCAGTCGACGAGCGCGCGCCGCCGCTCCGTGGACATGGTGCGTCCGGTGGGGTTGTGGCCCGTCGGCATCAGGTAGAGCGCTTTCACGTCGGAGCGATTCACGCGTTCGAGCGCGCCGAGGTCGGGGCCGTCGTCGTCGCACGGCAGGCCGACGAGCCGTGCTCCTGCGAGCGTGAAGATGTCGATGGCCCCCGAATAGGTCGTCGATTCGACGAGGACGGTCTCGCCGGGGTTCACCAGCATCCGCGTGACGAGATCGAGGCCCTGCTGGCTGCCCGACGTGACGAGCACGTCCTCCGCGGCTGCGGGGACGCCGCGGGATGTGAGCTCGTGCGCGATCTGTTCCCGGAGGCGCGGCACACCTTCGGGCGGCGCATAGCTCATCGCGCGCGGGCCGTGCTCTGCGGTCACGCGCGAGATGCACCGTCGCATCAGCTCCGTAGGAACGAGGTCCTCGGAAGGCTGCATCCGCGCGAGATTGACGACGTCGCGTCCGTCGACCCGGCGTGCCCAGCGCTCGGCTCGTCCGAGAATCTCCGGTCGTGCCGCGCGCGCGACCAGCGACCCCCACGGCATCGGGCGCGCCACCTCCAAGTGTAGAAGCGGGCGGGCATCGGGTCGCGGCTCCTCGACGTAGGTCCCGCGTCCGACCGAGCCGCAGACGAACCCCGCCGCTTCGAGGTCGGCGTAAGCACGAGCGACCGTGTTCCGGTGCGTCGCGAGCTCGCGTGCCAGCACACGCGTCGGCGGCAGCTTGTACCCCGGTGGGAAGGCGCGCGTGTGAATGCGGGTGACGATCTGATCGAAGATCTGCCGATGGATCGGCTCGGCCTTCCGCGGGTCGATCTCGAGCCCGATGCTGTGGCCCAATTGGCACCTCCAGGTGCCGTAGACAGTAGCGCTGACACGCCTGAAATCGACGTGCAATGCGGAGAATCAGGCGCATCCAATTGGGCCAATGGCTCATCCGATAGTAGGCCAATGGACCGGCGACAGAGCTCGTCCTTCAGACGAGGCCGGTCGGAGGCGTGCGGCGGCGGCGCTCGACGAGGCCTCCGACCCGCGTCGCGATGAGGGCGCCGATCGCGATCATGGAGACCGCGAAGACCACGATGCCGCCGAGCCAGGGAATCGACGAGACCACGAGGAAAGCGCCACATCCGAGAAGCAGGTGCAGATACGGGTTCTGCGTTCGATGGCCGAGGACGGCGGCGCCGAACGTCGTCAGCGCGGAGGCGAGGCCGCCATAGAAGGCGAGGATCGCCAGCAGGATGGCGATCAACGCGACGGGGATACCGATCACGGTCACGCAGAGGACGACGGTCACGATGAGCGCCGCGACCGAGCCGACGAGAGCGCCGACGAGGCCGATCGCGAACGAGCGCATCGGCCGCGCCGCGATCTCGACGCGCAGCTTCTCCATGGGCGGTGCGAGCAACGCGAGGAGCACGCAGCCGAGCACGAAGAGAAGCGCCATCCTCGTCATCGACTGACCGAACTCGTGGACGGCCTCGGACAATCGGGAGCGCGCATGGGGCTCTCGTGCAGGCTTCACCGACGCCTTCGTTTCACCGTCGTGCACGGTGATCTGCACATTGCCTTTGTGCTCGTCGTCGACGATCCGTCCGCCGATGATCGCGCCTTCTTCGCGCTTCAAGGAGCCGCCGGCGACACCGACGTCGCCGTCGACGCGCCCGTTCTTCTCGACCTTCAGGGAGCCGCCGAAGACGGTCGCATTGCCGATGACCCGGCCGGTGCTCGCGATCTTGGCCGAGCCGCCCGCAACGACCAGGTCGCCGGTGACCGTGCCTTCGACCTTCAACGTGCCTCCAGCGACGGTCACGGTGTGGACGATCTCGTCTTTCTTGATGACCAGGCTGCCACCAAAGACGCTGCGGTCCTCGCCGCGCACCGTCGGCACGGGCGGCGGAGCTGGTGCAACGGGCGGTGGGGCTGGTGCAACGGGCGTCGGCGCGGTCACGGGCGTCCCCGAAGCGGGCATCACGGTGACGAGCGATCCGTTGCGGTGTGCGATGACGTCGCGACCGACGAAGAGCGCCTCGAGGACGGCATCGGCGGGTTGATCGTCCACCTCGATGTGGACGTCGCCACCGCCCTCGTCGAGCGCAACCCCGTTCGCGACGACGAGGCTCCAGCCGGCTCCCTTGGCGAGCTGCTTCAGGCCATCGCTCGGCTTGCCGTCGAACTCGAGGTCCACGGTCTTCTCGACGCCCGGCCATGAGCCCTCCTTCTTCACCGTCGCTCCGGCGGTGAAGGGGATCGCGAACGCGAGCGCAGCGACACCGAGCATGGAGAGGATTCGCGCGGGATTCATCGGGGAGTCTCTTTCCGGGCGTTGTTGGGGAGGACGCGAACGACGGCGATGCCCATGCCGACGAGGAGCACGGCGGCGGCGTAGGTGACGAACAAGCCTGCTGCGCTCCCGGGCTCTCCGAGCCGGTGCGCGAGTGTGCGAAGCCCGCCGACGAACAGCGGGACGTCGCGCGTGACGAAGGTGTGGAGCGCGCCCGCCTCGACGCCGGGATCGAGCACGGTCGGGAGCAGTCCGAGCGCCGCCACCGCGAGTCCGAGGGCGATCGCCAATCGGGGCAGCGGCTGTCGTGCCGTCGCACGTTCGTGTTCAGCCGTCGCGGCGAGCTCGGACTCTGCGTGGAGCGACAGGAGCGCTGCATGTCCGAGATGGGTCGTGCAGACGGTGCAGCGCTCGATGTGCATCTGGACTGCGGCCGGGACGATGGCTGCCTGTCCATCAGCGAGCGCGGTCAGGACGACGTCGCTGGCGTGGCCGCCTTCGGCCCAGAGCAACTCGTCCGGAAGAAGCTCGGCCTCGCTCGGCCGGCTGTCGTTCGTGTGCTTCATCGTTCTCCTCCGGCGGCGGCGAGGGAGGTCTTCGGCTTCGAACGCTCGATTTCGTCTTCGAGCGCTTCGGCCATCGCCTTGCGGCCGCGCGTGACCCACGTGGCTACGGTTCCGAGCGGTACCCCGAGCCGCTTCGACACATCCTGATAAGAAAGTCCCTCGAGATGAAACAGCTCGAGGGCCGTGCGCGGTCCCTCGGGCAACGTCTGCATCACCCGACGCACTCGAGCGGCGCGCTGGGCGAGCTCGATCTGCTCGTCCGCGCCCGCGCTCGGATCCGCGAGCCGATCGACGACGGCGGCGGTCGAGCTCGGCGCGTCTTCTGGCAGATCGACGTTGCGGGCGCGCTGCCTCTGACGCGCGCGGAGCGTGTCGAGCGCGACGTGGCGCGCGATGCCGAGGACCCACGGACGCATGGGGCCTCGGGCCTGCGCCTGGGACTCGAACGCGCGGCGGAGCGCTTCGCTCGTGCAGTCCTCGACGTCTGCATGGTCCGCTCGCTCGCGAAGGACACATGCCACGACCGCTCGCACGAGCGGCCGGAGATCACCGGCCTGTTCATGCAGGGAAGGGGCTTCGGTCGACGCGAGCAGCGCCGTCGTCATGAGCGCTTGGATCATCGTCCACGGGTATGTCGATCCACGGGGAGCCAAAATTTCGTCCGCGCTCACAATGCGTGGAACCGCGCGAGATCTCGTCGAAAAAGCGGTCGGTCGGAGCGGGGCGCTGGACACGCGGGCCGATCATCGCGACGCTGCCCGCATGTCCGAGGAGGAACCGAAGGTCCCGTCTCCCCTCGCGTCGGTGGAGGCGCCAGGCGCGCCGCGCGGCTCGGAGACGCGTGCCGCTTCGCCGGTTCCAGGAGCTCCGCCGGAGCCGGTGAACAAGGTCCACGAATGGGCGGCTGCGGCCGCCATCGTCGTGTTCCTTTCGATCGTCCTCGCCGGGTTCGTCTACTTCTTTCGAGGGACGTCGATCTGAGCACCGCGTCGAAGCGCACGTCGAAGGTCCGTAGCTCCTCGAGCGAGCCGGGCACATCTGCGCCTGCCTCGCGCCGACGGAAGACCGCCCTCGTCGCGACCGATGCCGTGCGCGGCGAATGGCTTCGACGCGTCGAGGCCGAGTACCGCTCGGCCGCGATCACGCAGCACCTGACGCTCTGGCTGATCCAGATGGGCGCTTCGCCCGATCTCGTCCGCGCCGGGCTCCGGATCGCCGGCGACGAGATCGACCATGCCGAGATGAGCCACGCCGTCTTCCTCGCGGCGGGCGGCAGCGGAGGGCCGCGCCTCGTGCGCGAGAGCCTGGCGCTCGAGCGGCACGAGGGCGCGCCTCTCGAGCACGACGTCGTCCGTACGGCGGTCGACGTCTTCTGTCTGGGAGAGACGGTCGCCGTGCCGCTGTTCAAGGAGCTCCGCGAAGGCTGCACCGTGCCGGTGGCGCGCCGTGCGCTCGACCGCATTCTTCGTGACGAGGTCCGTCATCGCGACTTCGGATGGATGCTCCTGGAGTCGCTGATGGAGCACGAGCTCGGGGGCCTCCTTCGCGAGCTCGTCGTGCGCGAGCTGCCTTCCTGGTTCGCGCGGTTGCGGTCGGCCTACGCTCCAGAGACCGGCAACGTGCTCGAGCCGAGCAGCGCCGAACGCGCGTGGGGGCTCATGCCGCTCGCGCTTTATCGATCCTCCGTCGAGAAGACGCTCGAACGCGACTGGGCTCCTCGGTTCGGGCGCTTTGGCATCGACGCACGTGCCGCCTTCGCCGGCTCGACCGAGAGTCGCTGACGCGATCGGGAAATCTCGTGTTCTTCGTCCTCTCGAAGCTCCTCGACATCTTCCTCAGCCCGTACACGTGGGGCGTGCTCCTGCTCGCGGTCGCCGTCCCGTGGCGGCGTCCGCGCCGGCCGGAGCGGTGGAAGCGCCGTAGACTCGCAGGCGTCGCCGGGCTGGTGGTCCTCCTCTTCTTCTCGCTCGAGCCGGTCGCGAACCGGCTCTTCTATCGCCTCGAGCACGCAACGCCCTCGACGTACCGGCCGGACGAGACCTACGACGTCGTGATCCTCCTCGGCGGCCTCGGGGACGAGCGGGTCGCGATGGAGACCGGCCAGCCGGCGTTCAATGACAACGTCGAGCGCCTCATCGCGACCCACCGCCTCCTCGCGGAAGGGCGGGCCCGGTTCGCCATCGTCTCCGGTGGGCCGGAGCACCCGGATCTCGCGGAGTTCAGCGAAGCACGCGTGCTCGCCCGTCAGATCGTCGCATGGGGAGTCGACCCGTCACGCGTCATCCTCGAGGACGAGGCGCGCAACACGCGCGAGAACGCCGTGTACTCGCAGCGGATCGTGAACGAGCGCGGCTTCCAGAAGGTCCTCATCGTGACGAGCGCGTTCCACATGCCCCGTGCCGCCGAGTGCTTCGAAGCCGTGGGGATGAAGGTCGATCGCCTCGCCGTCGACTTCCGGGCGCACGCCCAGCACAGCCCTGGAGCAGGCTCCTGGCTGCCTCGCGTCGCGTACCTCGCGCACTCCACGGCCACGATCCGCGAGATGGCGGGCCTCCACATCTACCGCTTCCAGGGCTACGCCAAGCCTCTGCGCTGAACGTCTCGTGCGGGCCGGCGCCGCTGCATCAGGACGAGCACGGAGGGCATGACGAAGACGGCTGCGAACACGCAGGCGATCTCGCCGACGACAGCGAGCTTGCCGAAGGACGCGAGCGCCTGGAAGTCGGAGAGTAGCAGCGAGCCGTAGCCGACGATCGTCGTGAAGCTGCACAGCAGCACGGGGCCGCCCGATCGCGTGACCGCCGCCTCGACGTCACCTTCCAGGAGCCGCACGCGATCGGCGAGGTTGAACGGATACTCGGAGGCGATGCCGAAGGTGATCGGAAGGGCGATGAAGCTCACGTAGTCGAGCCGTGCGCCGGTGCCCGCGGCAAAGCCGAGCAGCCACGAGACGCCTAGTAGGAGCGCGCCGAGGACAGCGACCGCCACGCGCAGGTCTCGCGCGAAGATGAAAACGACCACGGCGACCGCTCCGAACGAGACCACGCTCGCGAGCGGACCGTCGCGTCGCAGCGACGACAGGAGCTCGGCGAAGATCGTCGAGCGGCTCGCCGTCATCACGACGGTGCCGTCCGGGAGACGAACGTTGTCGGTCGTCCGAGACAGCCGGATGTGATTGTGGCCGTCGGCGAACACGACGTCGTTGCGCGGCTTCACGTAGAAGACCGTTCCGAGGCGTCCGCTGCGCTCCGTGAAGCGGCGGCGTAAGAGACCGGGCAGGTCGGCGGGCTCGAGGACCCCCAACGACCCTGGTGGGACGGCCTCGTCGACGGTCGCGCGCTCCGCGTCATCGAGGCTCGCGAGCACGCGGGGCGTGAGGCGCTCGCGGATGCGGTCGAGCACCTCGAGCTTTCGTCGCTGGAGCTCGGCGTCGCCGGGAAGCGCATCGTCGACCGTCGTGATGTCGGCGATCATCCGTCCCTGAGGATCGCGCGCGTCGTTGTCGAGGATCTGCCTCTTCAGGAGAGGAACCTGTTCGGGAGCGTCTGCGATCATCAGCGCGCCGGCGATGTTCATCTTTCCGCCGAAGACTTCGTTGGCCTTGTTCGACCACTCTCCCGCGCCGCTGACGTCGCTCGATCGCGAACCGAGCTTTCCGAAGTCGTACTCCCACGGGTCGACGATCCAGCCGGGCAGGTGAGCGAGCGCGACGAGCGTACCGAGCGTACCGATCGCGACGAACAGGCGCGGTGACGACGTCGTCCACCGTCCGACTGCGCGTGCGAGCGCGCCCGGCGCTCCGGATGCAGCGTGCTTTCGCGTCGAGCGACGAACGCGCTCCGTCAACACGATGATCGCCGGGACCAGGGGGACGATGCTGAGCCACACGAGAAGCATGCCGACGAAGCCGATGAGGCCGAACTGGCGGAAGCCGCGGAACTCCGTCACCGCCAGCGACCCGTACGCGATCGCGGCGACGCAGGCTCCGACGAGCTCGGCGCGTAGCGCATTGACGACTGCCTCGCGGCGCGCGACGTCGGCGGGCATCCCGAGCGCGCGGAACTCGCGGTATCGCGCGAAGAGGACGATCGGATAGTTGATCCCGTTCCCGACGATGATGGCGCCGAGGAACGCACCCGCCGCGTTCACGTAGCCGAAGGTGAAGCGTGCAAACGCATACGCCGCGCTCACCCCGAACGCGACAGGGATGCCGATGACGACGAGCGCCCATCCCGAGCGGAAGTAGAGGACGATCGACAAGAGGATGATCGCCACCGCGATCGCAGTCGCGCCGACGGCCTCGTTCACGAGGGCCTTCTTCTCACCTGCGGCGCTGGCGATGTCCCCCGTGAAGCCGACGGTCACTCCCGCGTATTCGGGGGCGCGCGAGAGCTCATCGGTGATCTGCCGTACCTCCGCGAGCAGCTCGTCGCCGAGGGACCCGCCGAGCGATGCGTTCGACGCGACACGAACGCCGAGGAGCGTTCCGTCGCGCGCGGCGAAGTACCCGCTCGGAAAGGAATCCTTACTGTGGACGTGCTCCTTCCAGCGGGCGAGCGCCTCGGAAAGGCCGAGCGCGTCCTTCTTCACGGAGGCCTGAGAGCCCGCAGCGACCGGCTCCGCTACCGGTGCGGGCATGCTCGGCGCTCGCGGAGCGTCCTCGGCGAGGAGGTCTTCGACCATGCCGCTCCGGATCGCGATCTGCCGATCGAGGTCCGCGTCGATTCGCTCGAGCTCGTCGAGATCCGCGTAGAGCCACTTGTTCGCTTCGTAGTAGGCGCGGACGTCGCGCGTCCCGCTCTCGACGTACGAAACGAGATCCGGCCGCCGCCGCTGGACCTCGTCGAGACGTCCGGCGAGCGCATCGACATACCGTTCGTTCGTCTCGCGCGACGGCGAGGAGACGATCGCGATCAGCATCGAGCTGCCGCCGGCGCGCCCGGCCTGGTGCTCGAAGGCGCGAAACGCAGGGCTGTCGCGTGGCAGGAGCTCTGCCAGGTCGGAGCGCACGTCGATCCCGCGCGCGTAGGCTCCGCACGCCGCAAGCAGCAGCAGCGCAACGAAGACGACGAGCCACGGCCGTCCGGCGGCGAGGTCGACCGTACCGGTAAGGAGGCGAAGTGCGCGTGAACGAGCGCCGGAGCGCGAGGGGACGCCGACGAGCGTGGCGTCTTTGGTGTCGTTCTTCATTCGGCCGCGTTCTCCCGAGAGAGTCGTCCCGCGGCGCGCTGAGCGATTCTCTCCCCGACGAACGATGCGAGCGAGCGCTGGAGGAGCAGCCAGACGACGACGAGCGGCACGAGCCGGAGCGGGTGGAAGAGGCGGTGGGCCGCGAGGAAGGCGAGCGGGCCACCGAGCGCCGGATCGTCACGAACGAAGAAGGGGCCGTGCGCGAGCGACGCCAGCACGAGCAGCGCGATCCGAGGCGTCGTTGCGGGGCCGTCCGCAAACCAGAGCGCGACGCCGATCGCGGACAGGACGAAGGACGTGTACTCCGACCGGTGATTCGACAGGACGATCAGCACGAGCATCGAAGCCGCGAACGCGCGACGAAAGCGGGCGTTCGTCGGGGCGACGAGCGAGGCGAGCACGGGCACGAGGAGCATCACGCATGCGAAGAGCTGGACGTGAAGCGTGGTACCGCCGAGATCGCGAACGACGGTGACGAGCGACCATCCGCGTGTGGCGTGGTCAGTGCGCAGCAGCGCGAGCCAGGAGCGGTACTCTTCGCCGAGCTGCCCGCTGCCGAGCACGACAACGGGGAGAGCTCCGCCGAGAACCAGCACGAGCAGGACTCGGAGCACGCTTCGCTCGCGATCTCGGTGCAGGAGCGCGAACAGAGAGGCGGCGATCGGAAAGACCTTCACGAGAGCGCCGAGCGCCACCGCCGATGCGCCGCGCGTGAGATGGTTTCGCTCGAACGCCGCGAACGCGAGGAGCATCGTCCCGGCGACGAGGAGGTTCGCCTGATCGCCGTCGGTCGCGAGGAGGATCCCCGGGAGCGCCGCGAGGAGCGTGACGCGCGAACGCGTGGACGTCTCGAGCGCGTGAGGCGCGGCGCCCGCGCGCGAGGCCGCGTCGATCCCGATGAACGATGCGCCGAAGTTCAGTGCGCCCCACAACGGCGCGGCGAGCCAGGCGGGCATGACGGCAAAGGGCAGGAAGAGCAGCGCGAACGTCGGGCTGTACTTGAACCAGTCGACCGAGCTGCCGTCGTAGAGGTCGCGCCCTGCGAGGAGCGCGCGCGAGGCATGGCGGAACACCTCGAGGTTCTTCGACTGGCCGAGCGCAAAGGAGACCGACCCCGCGAGGAGGCCGCACGCGATGTAGACGCCCGCGAGCAGGCGCCTGGAAGGAAGACCCATGCGTTCGTCGTGCGCCTGGACGCGCGCGTGGACAAATGAGCGAGCCTGACACGTCCTGACGCGAGCGCACCTGCGTCGACTGGACGGCTCGTCGTCGTCGTTCAGCTCTGCGGCGGCAGCGCCTTCGTGATCGCCTCCCACAGGTCCGTGTGCATCTGTCGCGTGATCGTGTGGCCGACGCCTTCGTATTCGCGGAGCTCGGCGTCGTTGCCTTGCTCCTTGAAGGCGTTGACGGCTTCACGTCCCCACTTCACGTCGAGCACGCGGTCGGCGGTGCCGTGGAACGCGAGGAGCGGCGCGGCGCGCGCCTTGTTCTGCGGAAGGATCGGGCCAGGGCACGAGCCCGCTACGGGGAACGCGCGCAGTACCTCGTTGGGATGGCGAGCGGCCATCGCGAAGGAGAGGATGCCGCCCTGGGAGAACCCGGTCACGATCACATGCCGGGTCCCGGCGAGCTTCGCGACGCCTTTCCACAGCCGCGCCTCTGCTGCACCGACCTCGGCCCCGAACTGCTCGTCGGTCATGCCGTCCTTGAACTGGAACCAGGAGAAGCCGCCGCCGTGCGGATCGAATGCACGCGGCAGCGCGATGTGGACACGCGCGGGGAAGGTCCGCCAGTCGTCGACCCACCGGTCCGGTCGATCGCCCATGCCGTGGACCGCGATGACGAGCGGCGAGGACTCGTCGGCACCGTTCGGAAAAAGCTCGATCATCTCGACGCCGTCGTACGTGGCCGTCCGGGGCCATGGCGGCGGCGCATTCGATCTCGTCCGCGAGCACGCTGCGCCGAGACCTCCGGTGATCCCCGCCGCGCCGAAACCGAGGAGCATGTCGCGCCGCGTGAGCATCCGCGAATGGTACAATGGCGCCCATGCTTCGGCGCCTCTCTTTGGGTTCGTGTTTGCTGCTCGCCGTGATGGCGTGCTCCGACTCCGACGAGGCGGTGAGCGGCATCACCACCGGCAAGAGTCGTCACGCGCCGACCGTCTACGCCTCGCTCGCCGATGCGCTGACGACGGTCGATCGCACGTTCGTCCCGAAGACGCCGCGTCAGAGCGCCGAGACGGGGCCGAACCCTGCGCTCCCCGAGCCGCTCGTGGACTACCTGGCGCGGGGCTTCGGCGAGGTCGACACAGCCGCCGGAGATGTGTACGTGACGCGCGTCATCGACGACAGCGCGCCCCCGGCGCCCGGACCGAACGCGAAGCGCCTGGTCCGCTTCGCGCACCTCGCCGATCTGCAGCTCGCGGATGACGAATCGCCGACGCGGCTCGGGGCGTTCGACGGGTCGGGCGCGACGTCGTCGGCGCTCCGTCCGCAGGATGCGTACCTCTGTCACATGGCGAACGCGTCGGTGCGCACGATCAATGCTCTGCACGCGAAGGACCCCATCGCGTTCACGCTCATGGGTGGCGACAACGCCGACAGCGCGCAGACGAACGAGGTCGACTGGGTGCTCGGCATCCTCTCCGGCGCCGACGACGTCGAGTGCGACTCCGGCGATGACGACGATCTCGTCGACGGGCCGGACAACGACGGCAAAGATCCGTTCAAGGCCGAGGGGCTGCGGATGCCGTGGAAGTGGGTCACGGGGAACCACGACGTGCTCGTCCAGGGCAACCTGAAGACCGATGAGAACTACCACGCCAAGGCGCTGAGCGTGGAAGCGAACGGGGGAACGCGTCGCTACGACGACGGGCTCGCGGGAGCCGTCGAGCGTGGCGACTTCGTGATCGCCGATCCGCGGCGGGCGCTGCTCACGCGGACGGCGCTCCTCACGAAGGTGGGCGAGCACGCCGACGGTCACGGAATCGGCGCTGCCGAGAAGGCCAGCGGCAACGCGACGTACACGTTCGACGTGGAAGGCACGCCGCTCCGCGTCCTCGTCCTCGACACCGCCCACGAGAACGGCGGCTCCGAGGGCGTCATCAAGCAGAGCCAGGTGGACGCGATCATCAAGCCGCTGCTCGATCAAGCGAAGGCCGAGCAGAAGTGGGTCATCCTGTCGTCCCACCACTCCGCCACGAGCCTCGGCGACGGTACCGGCCTCGGCGGCGAGAAGGCCGCCGATGCGTTGACGACGGAGCAATGGACGACGTTCGTCGGCACGTACGACAACGTCCTGTTCAGCATGGTCGGTCACTCGCATCGCCATCGCGTTGCTGCGGTGAAGCCCGCGAGCGGCCACCCGTACTGGGAAGTGATGACGAGCGCGATCGCCGACTACCCGCATCAGTTCCGCGTCGTCGAGATCTTCGATCAGGACAACGGCTGGGTGATGCTGCGCGCGACCGCCGTCGACTTCGCCGTCGACGGTGACCCGATCGCGCTCGAGGGCCGGCGCCGTGGCGTTGTCGATTTCACGTCGGGCTGGCTGCCGAAGGACGAGGCCGCCGCCAACGACAAGAACGTCGAGATCTGGATCAAGAAGCCGTGATCCGCGCGTGGCGAAAGGTCCTGGCGGCGCCGCCGCTGCTCTCCGTGCTCGCCTTCGTCGCGTTGCCCGAAGCGTGCAGCACGAAGAAGCCCGCACCTCCGCCGGACGAGCCGCCTGCCCCCGTCGTCGCGGAGACGGGGACGGTTCCGCCCGTCGCGTTCAGCGGGACGCCGGTCTCGAGCTTCGCCGATTCCGGCAGCATCGACGGCAACTCACCGTACGAGCAGGCCCGAGCCTACGAAGAGGGCGGCCAGTACTGGCTCGCGCGCCTCGTGCTCGAGAAGAAGGCGCTCGGATCCGACGGCACCAAGGCGGAGGTCGAGCTCCTCGCGCACATCTGCCATCAGCAGAGCGATCAGGCCTGCGTCGACGAATGCAGCAGGCGCCTCGGGAAGAAGCTCACGTTCGACGGAGGCGCACCGAAGCCGCAAATCCCGAGCGGCGAGCACAAGGAGCCGGACTCCGACGCGGCGCGCGCAAGAGACCACCTCCTGAAGAACCGGCTGAAGGAGGCACGCGAGATCCTCGAGCCGAAGGTGCTCGACGGCAAGGCGTCGAAGGAGGAGATCCGCCTGCTCAAGACCGTGTGCAAGTCGCAGGGCGATCGGATGTGCGTCGCGCTGTGCGACGCGAAGCTCAGATAGGCGGGCCCTGACGAAGCGGCGGAAACGGCGGGCGGAGCGCCGTGCTTGCTGCCATCGAGCAGCGGACGTATCTCCCCGGCAGGTCAGGGATGGATGCTCCGGAGGCAGGAACGGTCGAGCGGTGGGCGTGGGACTACGTCACGTCGACGAGCCTCGAGCACAAGCTCGCTCCCGAGCCGCCGCCGTCGCCACGACGCTGGGAGGAGCAGCCTCCCGCGCGTCGCATCGGCGCGCCTGGTCGTCCGCCCGAGCTTCATGTCACCGACCGTGCCGACAAGACGCGCGGGCTTCGCGCTCCGTCGGGACGCGCGCGCGCGCTCCACACCTTCCTCCATCACGAGCTCCAGGCCGCGGAGCTGATGGCGTGGGCGCTCCTCGCGTTCCCGGACGCCCCGCTCGAGTTCCGCGAGGGGCTGATCCGGATCGCGCTCGACGAAGCGCGGCACATGCGGATGTACGCGACGCACATCGAGCGGCTCGGCCACCGCGTCGGCGAGTTCCCCGTTCGTGACTGGTTCTGGACGCGTGTACCCACGTGCCGCGACCCTGCCTCGTTCGTCGCGGTGATGGGGCTCGGGCTCGAGAGCGCGAACCTCGAGCACACGAGCACCTTCGCGACGCGGTTCCGCGAGGCGGGGGACGAGGACGGCGCACGGGTGCAGGAGCTGGTTGGTCTCGAGGAGATCGCGCACGTGCGTTTCGGCGTCCGCTGGTTCGCCCATTTCACCGGCGGGCTCGAGTTCCAGACGTGGATGCGTGCGCTGCCGGAGCCGCTCACGCCGCTGTTGATGCGGGGCCGTCCGGTGCGACGCGACGCGCGACTGCGCGCAGGACAGCCGGACCGTTTCATCGACGAGCTCGACGCATGGCAGCCCGAACAGCGTGGGTCCTGAACCTCGACGCGGATCTCGAGCTCGCGGCGGGGCCGCGGTACGCGCCGACGAACGCCGTCCGCGCCGCGATGGCACCGCACGTCGCGAAGCTGGCCGCCTCGCTCCTCGCGCCGGGCGACGTGCTCGTCGACGAGGCATCTCCGCCTGCTAGCGCTGCGGGCCTCGTGGGCCGCGCGTTCTGTCCGACGACGCGCGCCGTGGCGCTCCTGGTTCGTGCGGGCGCCCGACCGGCTCCTCATCCACCGCACGCCGTGCTTCGGGAGGTGAACGGTCGCGGTTTCTGCGCTGCGCTCGGCTCGAGCCTGCCCGGTGCCGTGTTCGTTCGCGATGTCGACGCTGCGCTTTCCGTCCTTGCGTCGCTCCCTGGCGTGGCGACACAGTGGCGTGTGAAGCGTGCGTTCTCGATGGCCGGGCGAGGGCAACGTCCGATCGCGGCGGGCGCGGCCGGCGCGACGAGCGCGGCGGACCGGAGCTTCCTCCGCTCGGCGATCGACGCCGAGGGCGGCGTGATGATCGAGCCGGACGTGGCCATCGTTCGAGAGCTCGCGATCCACGGCATGCTGGCACAGGACGGCGCCTTCGAGCTCGGCCGGATTGTCGAGCAAACATGCGATGCGCACGGGCAGTGGGTCGCGACGACCGTGGCGACCGACGTCGAGCGCGCGATCGCCGATGCGCTTGCAGGCGAGGCCGGTCTCGTCGCACGGGCGCTACACGCGGCCGGCTATTTCGGGCCGTTCGGGCTCGACGCCTTCCTCTACCGCGATCTCGCGGGGGTGGTGCGACTCCAGCCTCGCAGCGAGATCAACGCACGGTATTCGATGGGGTTCAGCGTCGGGTTCGGGCCGGCTTGATCCACGCGTGATCGGGCGTCGTCCGGAACGCTCGCCTGCGGGCGGAAGTGGTGCGACACTGATAGGGCCGTGAAGGATGGCTCTGGCTCGATGCGGGCGAAGCAGCTCATGATCGGCGGCGTGGCGCTGATCGCGAGTGTGGGCGCCGTTGCGTGCTCGTACCCGGATCCGAACGGCGATCTGCCGTGTACGGGCTGCGACCGGCCGGCGCGTCCCGCGCGCGAAAGCGACGCCGGGGAGAGCAGCACATCGCCGAGTCCGACGGCGACCTCGGACAGCGGAGCGCCGGCGACGGTGAAGTGCTCGAGCGCCGCGCCGTTCGGCCCCGCCTCGCTCGTGGTCGGGATCGATCCGAACGTGCACGCGTCGTCTCCCCATCTCACGCCGGACGAGCGCGTCGTCTTCTTCACTGGCTCCGACGGCCAGACGTCCGCGATCTTCCGCGCGACGCGCGCGGCGCGTGAGATGCCGTTCGGTCCAGCGGAGCAGGTGCCCGGGATCAACAGCGCGTCGAACGACAACGATCCGACCGTCTCGTCCGATGGGCTCACGCTGGTCTTCCACTCCGGTCGCGACGGATCGAACGACGTGTGGTGGGCGAAGCGATCGGATCCGAACGCGGAGTTCGGCGCACCCGCTCCTGCGCCCGGCATCTCCACGCCCGCGTACGAAGGTCAGGGCTTCTTCCACGCAGCAACAGAGGAGCTCTGGTTCGTCTCCGACCGCGACGGCACCTACGACATCTTCCGATCGAAGCTCGAGAGCGGCACGTTCGGACCGGCGACCGTCGTCGCGGAGGTGAGCTCACCGCAGGACGACTTCCTGCCGTTCCTCTCGGCCGACGGAACGACGATCGTCTTCAGCTCCACGCGCGACGGCGGCAAGGGCGGACAAGACCTCTACATCGCGACGCGTAGCAATCAGACCGCCGCGTTCGGCCCGGCCACGCCGCTCACCGAGCTGAACACGGAAGTCAGCGAACAGGCGGGCTCCCTGTCGCCGGACAACTGCCGGATCTACTTCTCGCGCCACGGCGGACCGGGCGGACAGCAGCTCTTCGTCGCAGAGCGACCGCTCCCGCAGTGATGCGCGAGCTCTGAGTTAGAACAGCTCGACCTCGATGCGTCCGCCCGGCGCGGTGCTCTCGCGATCGGGGCTGGTCCTGTTCGGGATCGAGCCGGGCGGTGTCGGCGCTGCGGAACGTGCCCCTTCTCCGGAGGGGCCACCGGTGCCGAAGTCACGACCACCGCTGCCCGACGCGCCGAGTCCCGCGCCGCCGGGAGTTCCAGCGACGTCGCGGCCGGTGCCGACGTCCGTCCCGCCGATCCCCGACAGGCCGCCCGGTGGCGTGCCGGGGATGTTGCCGGTGCCGCCGCCGATCCCTCCGGCGCCGAGCCCGGCGCCGCCGGCGATCCCTTCGCCGCTTCCTCGTCCGGTCCCCACGCCGGAGCCACCACCGATGCCGTAACCGCCTCCACCCACCGGCGTCGGGGCAGGCGCTGCACCGGGTGCGGCGGCTCCGTCCGCAGCCGTCCCGGCACCGGCTGCTCCGCCCGGGTCGGCCGTGGCGCTCGAGTCGGCTCCGGAACGGCCGGGGAGCTGTGGTGCGGGCGGGGCGCTGCCCACGGCGCCGGCGCCAAGGCCTGGAGCATCGCCGAGCTCCGTCGTGACCGGCGGATGCCCTTCGTCGGCACACGCGCCCATCGCGAGGGCGAGCGCGCCGATGACCGCGACGAAGCCGAGACGAGCGCGAGCGTCCATCGAGAACCTCCAGAGGCATGCTCCGCAGCTCTCGAGTGCAGTCGTCGTGCCTTGCGCAGGTCAGCGACCCGCGACGAGCTCTTCGAGTCGCGCGAGCGCGCGCTCGAGCGAGTCCTGCGAGGGCCCGAACGAGAACCGAACGTAGTCTCGGAACCGCGACGCCCGACCGTGACGGCGCTTGCCCGGGTTCACGTCGAAGAACTCGCCCGGCACCGTGATGACCTTCTTCGTCAGCGCTGCGCGGAAGAGGCCCATGCCGTCGTTCAGCGGCTCGGGCAGGTTCGAGACGTTGCCCCAGCAATAGAACGTGCCTTCGGGGATGCGGTCGAAACGAACGCCCAGCCGCTCGAGTCGCGAGAGCATGCGGTCTCGCTTGTCGCGGAACACGTTGTGGATCGCGAGCGTCTCCTGAGAGACGTACTCGTCGTCGAACAGCGGGATGGCGGCACGCTGCAGTGGCTTCGATCCGCCGCCGTCGAGGAACGAGCCGGCGCTCGCGAAGCGCTCGATGACGGGCTTCGGCGCGAGCGCCCAGGTGATTCGCCAGCCGGGGTACCGCCAGTTCTTGGTGAAGCCGTCGAAGACGACCACGGGATCTTTGTCGACGTCCTTCACGTAACGCGCGGCGCTCTCGACCGGGAGCGCGCCCGGGCGGCCCCGGTAGACGTAGTGCGAGTAGAACTCGTCGAGCAGCAGCGTGCAGTCGAGCTCGCGCGCGACGCCGACCCAGCGCTCCAGCTCCTCGCCGGCGACGAGCTTGCCGGTCGGGTTGCACGGGTTCGAGAGCAGGATCGCCGAGAGGCCACGACCGAGCACCTCGCGGCGCAGGTCGTCGGCGGTGAAGCTGTAGCCGCGCTCGCCGTCGAGCAGGATCGGAATGCTCGTGAACGCCTTGAAGATGTCGAGGAGCTCCTCGTACGCGGTGTAGTCGGGGATGAAGTGCCCGAGGTTGATGCTACCGAGGCTCGCTGCGGCTCGCGTCAGCGCGGTGCGCCCGCCGCCGGAGATGCAGACGTTCTCCGCCGAATACTGCGAGGGCATGCCCTTGCGGTAGAGGCGGTTGTAGAGGCTCGCGACCGCTTCGCGGAGCTCCCAGAGTCCGGCAACGGGGGCGTACTCCTGATCGTCGGGCGAGATCGAAACGCTGTGCACACGCGCCGGAGCTCCCGGGAGCTCGCCGGTCTCGGGCTGGCCTTGACCGAGGTTGCACCACTCGGGATCGCTCGTCGAGAACCCGAGCTTCGTTGCCTCGCTCGTGACGTAGATGACGCCGGTCTTTGGCACCGGGCGGAACGCGTGGAGGTCAGCGGTCGGCTCCTGCATTTGTGAGCCACGTTACCACGCGCGAGCGTTGCCGGAGGGACATCGAGGTCATCACCGCGCAGGCTCCAGGCTTCATGTGGACTCTGCCCTGTCGTCGCATGCCGGCCTGGAGCGTGGCGATCGCGCGATCGCGCGACCGTTGGCCGGACGACTCCCCGCGCGAACGAGACCCGCGCAGGAGCAGGCGTGCACCACCGCAGCGGCCATCAGCCCGTGCGCGACACCGCCTCCGAGCTCACATCGGATCGATGCGTCTCACCACTTCACCTTCGCGATTGAGCACGCGAGCTCGGAGAGCATGTTCACCGCGGCGCCGTAGTTGCTCGCGTCGTCGGAGCTCGCGTTGCCCTGGAGGCTGCGCGCGTAGACACCTTGCGCGATCGCCGCGAGTCGGAAGATGCCGAACGCCATGAAGAACGGCCACCCATCGATGCTCCCGCGGCCCGTCAGCTTCTTGTACTCCGCAACCATCTCGTCCTCGGTCGGGATGCCGAGCGACCTCACGTCGACGCCGGCGAGCCCGCCGCGCCCGGGAAGATTCAGGTGGTAGCCCATGCACGCGTACGCGAGGTCGCTCAGCGGGTGACCGAGCGTGGAGAGCTCCCAGTCGAGGACCGCGATCGCCTTCGGCTCGCCCTCGGGCGAGAACATCAAGTTGTCGATGCGGTAGTCGCCGTGGACGAGCGTCGTCTCGTCGCTCGCCGGGATGTTCGCCCCGAGCCAGCGCATGAGCGCCTCCATCGAGGGGATCTCGCTCGTGCGAGAGGCCTGGTACTGCTTCGACCAGCGCTCGACCTGGCGCACGACGAACCCGCCGACCTTGCCGTAGTCGCCGAGGCCGACGGCGGCGTAGTCGACCTGGTGGAGCGCGGCGAGGACGCGGACGTAGTCTTTGTAGAGTGCACGCCTCGATTCGTTCGAGCCAAGCTCCGGGAGCGTCGGATCCCAGAAGATCCGACCGGGCACCCAGCGCATCACGAAGAACGGCGTGCCGATCACCGACGCGTCCTCGCAGAGCGCGAGCGCGTCCGGCACGGGGACGTCCGTACCGCGGAGTGCGCGCATGACGCGGTACTCGCGCTCGATCGCATGCGCGGAGGGAAGGAGCTTTCCCGACGGCTTCTTGCGGACGACGAGAGCCACATCGCCGTTCGCGCCGCCTTCGACGTCGACCCAGTAGGTCGGGTTGGACTGTCCGCCCTTGAACTGGAGCACGGTGGCCTTGCCGCCGGCGCATCCCTCGACGTGTTCGCCGAGCCAGCGAGCGAGGTTCGTCTCGTCGATCCGGTGAGCCTCACGCGGCGGTCGGGTGTTCGGCGGGGGTGTCATCGTCGCCTCCGTAAAAAGGAGTCGAAACGTTAACACGCGTGCGCGTGCCCGTGCCCGTGCCCGTGCCTGAACTGGAGTCGTCGCGAGAGGCGGTGGTCAGCCTCTGCTGTGGGGACCGCGAGGCGGAGCCATCGAGCGGATCCGTTGCGAAACGGCCCGGGCACGTGTTGGCCCCCGCCGGGGCGGCGCCGCTCGGGGGGAGGAGAGCGGCGCCGCCCATCACGACGTCGGCTGCAGCCTCACCGACGTCGCGGGGAGCTTGGTCACCGGACGCCAGGGCAACGGCTCGTGAACGCGTAGAGCGTTCCTTCGAGGACGTTGCCGCGCTCGGTCGTGACGTACACGGTCTTGCCGTCGGCGCCGCCGAAGGCGATGCCGTTGGGACGGCTGTCGGCAAACGGGATCTCACCCCACTTGCTGCCGTCCGGCGCGAAGACCTCGATGCGTCCCGCAGCGCCGAGGTCCCCATCCGGGCTCTCGGCGACCCAGAGGTTGCCGCCGAGGTCGACGGCGATCCCGGTCGGGTTGTCGGCGAGGGTCACCGGGACGCTCTGCGGATCGGACGCGACGCCCTCGGCGTCGAGCGTGTACCGGGTGATCCGCTTGGTGTCGAAGAACGAGACGAAGAGCGTGGACTCGTCCGGCGACAGCGCGATGCCGTCGGCGCGGTTGCCGGCGCCTCCGTCGTACTTCGTGATCGTCGTGACCGTCCCGTCGGGACCGAGGCGGAACACGCCCGTGCTGATGCCGTCGGTCTGGTAGCCCGGATCCGTGAAGTAGACGAAGCCCTTCGCCGACGCGACGAGGTCGTTCGGGCTGTTCGCGACACCAGCCTCCATCTCCGTGGGTTCGCCGCCGTCGACGAGCATCCGGAGAATGGCCCCGCCGCCGCCGTTCGCCGGGAGGCGCGACATCGCGGTGTAGACATAGTCTCCGCCGCGGGCGTTGCCGATCGGCAGGTTGCCGAGGCCGGTCGCACGTAGAACGACCCGCGCGCCGCCGTCCGGAGCGTTCCGGACGATGACCTGGCTGTCGACCTCCGAGTAGACGATCGCCCCGCCCGCGTCGTCTTCGATCCATTGCGGGCCGTCGAGGAAACGTCCGGTCGCGATCGCGCGGAGCGCGCCGCCATCGGGATCGAGCATCGCTCCGCCGTCGTCTCCGCCGTCGGCCATGTCCTCTCCCGTGAGCGGATTTCCGGTACAGCCGATCGCTCCGCCGTCGCCCACGTCCGCGTCCGGACCGCCGGTGCCGCCGTCGTCCTCGACGGGCATCGTCCCGGTGTCGCTCGTGCCGCCGTCGGTATCAGGCGCGTCCGCCGGCGCAGGATCGTCGCTGCAGGCGTAGGCGTAGAAGGCGATCGGGAAGAGGGTCAAGAGCAGTCCAAGACGACGACGAGACGACATGTTTGCTGGTTCCTCCAAAGGTTCGACAGCTCGAGAGCAACCATCGGGCCGCGCGGCCGAGAGTGACTTTGCCGCGGAAACCGCATGCTGCGACGTGACGCGGCTGCGCTTTCCGCCGCGGTGGTCGCGTTTCGCCTCTGGACAGGCGCACGACCATTCGCGAGGCGCTTCGCGTATGCTCCGCGCGTGATCTCCTTCGATCTGCCGCCTCGTCTCTCCGAGCTCCGGACGCGTGTTCGAGCGTTCGTCGACGACCACGTCCTCCCGGCCGAGAGCGCGATCCTCGAGGAGGACCGCGACAAGAAGCGCGACACCTTGAATGCGCTTCGCGATCGCGCCCGCAGCGAGGGGCTGTTCGTCCCGCACCTGCCGGAGGAGCACGGCGGGCTCGGTCTCGGCATCATGGGCATGTGCGCGCTGTTTCGTGAGATGGGGCGCTCACCCGTCGGCGCTGCGTGCTTCAACTGCGACGCGCCCGACCAGGGCAACATGGATCTCCTTTTGAAGGCCGCGTCGCCGGCCGTGCGCGAACGCTGGCTCGCGCCGCTCGCGCGCGGCGAGATCACGAGCGGCTTTTCGATGACGGAGCCCGCGCCGGGGGCCGGAGCCGATCCGACGAACCTGAAGACCCGTGCGACCAAGGTCGACGGCGGCTGGGTCATCGACGGTCACAAGTGGTACACGACCGGCGGCGGCGACGCGGCGTTTCTCATCGTGATGGCGAGGACGTCCGACGACCCGCGCACGGGGGCGACGATGTTCGTCGTCGATCGGAACGCCGAAGGCGTCGAGCACGTGCGCGACGTACCGGTGATGAGCCCGCCGGTCCTGCAGCATCGCGAGGCAGAGCTTCGCTACAACTCGGTCCGCGTCGACGATGACGCCGTCCTCGGCGCCGTTGGAGACGGCTTTCGTCTCGCCCAGGCGCGGCTCGTTCCGGCTCGCCTCACGCACTGCATGCGGTGGCTCGGCTGGGCGGACCGGGCGCTCCACATGTGCCGCGAGTACGTGCTCACGCGCGAGAGCTTCGGCAAGACGCTCGCCCATCATCAGATGATCCAGAAGAAGATCGCCGATGCCGCGGCGGGGATCCATGCGGGGAACTTGATGACAATCCACTGCGCCTCGATGCTCGAGCGCGGTCTCGACAAGGAGGCGCGGCCCTATTCGTCGATGGCGAAGAACCACGTCGCACGGGTCCTCTGCCAGGTCCTCGACGACGCGATCCAGATGCACGGCGCGCTCGGCTACAGCGAGGACATGCCGTTCTCGACGTGGTACCGGTTCGCGCGATCGGCGCGCATCGCGGACGGACCGGATGAGGTGCATGACGTCGTCGTCGCACGCGACTTCTTGCGGGGCGCGTTGACGACGCTCGTGTGATTGGGCAAGGTCGACCGATCATGGGAAATGCGGGAGAGGCGACGAGCCCGGCGGAGGCCATCGCATTGCTCGTCGACGAGGCGGGCGTTGCGCGGGCGTGCTCGGCCGTCGAGAGCTGGGCGAAGGCCGGACGGTGGACGGATCTGCGGGCGCTGGGCGTCGAGCTCGAGAAGCGCTGCGATCCAGCAGATTCGGCGCAGCGAGGTCACTTCGAGACCCTGGCGGATCACGTAGAAGATCAGCTCGCGCTCGGCACGACCGACGGCGCCGTGGATGCGCTCCTGTCGCTCGCGCTCGAGGCGCGCGAGCGATCCGTCGCCGTACCCCGCCCGCAGTCGCTCCGCGTTCGCGCGTTTGCGTCGCGGCTCGGCTACGGTCAGACCGCGGAGGCCTTTCTCGCAGCGCTCGATCGGGCGAAAGATCGGCCCGAGCACACCGAGCTGTTCGCGTGCTGGATGCAGGAGATCGTGCTCCGCGGAACGTCGCTGGCGGCGGACCCTCGTGCGAAGCGCTTCCAGGAAGGGGTGCTCGCGGCGGCCGGTCATCCGCTCGCTGCGCTTCCGCTCGCGCTCCAAGCGACCGAGCGCGAAGCTCCTTCGTACATGCCGCTCTACGGCGAAAAGGGGCTCGGTCGCGCCATCGACGCGCTCGCGAGCGGCCCGATGTCCGTCCGCACGATCCCGCCCCCGGCCGAGGGCGCCGTGGTCCGCGCGACGCACGTGGACGAAGCCTCGGTGATCGAGCGAATGCTGGCGGCCGTCCGTCCGTGGACGGAGGGAAAAAACGGCAAGGCGGAGGCGAAGGTCTTCGCGCTGGAACCTCAGGTCGCCCGCGGCGCTCTCGGCAGCTGGCTTCTCCGAGCGCTGCCTCTCGAGTCGGCGGGCCAGAGCGCGCGGCTCGACGTGGCGAGGACGGGTCCCGAGGGAGTCTTCGGCCCGCTGTTCTCGGCAGCCTCGAACGGCGGCGCATACTCTTCCGGGCTCGGTGGTGCGTACGGGCGGCTCGCCGCGTGGACGTCGCTCGGTGCGCTCGTCGGCGCTCCGGAAGGTGCGGATGTGGCCACGATCGACAAGCTCACGACGACGTCGACGTTCCTGACGTTCCGCGGGCCCGGACCGTGGTTCCACGACGTGGCGTGGGACCTCGGCGCGCTCGCGCTGCGTCCGGACGGCCGGACCGTGGCGGTCCTCGCAGCGACCGACAACGAATAGCGGTCGAGCCCAAGAGTGCGCTGCGTCCGCCGCAGAGACGCGTCGCGACACGGAAGAGGGCGTGCTACGAGTTAGCGCATGTCCGAGGCGAACGCTCCCGAGGCCAAAGGCCTCCCGACGATCGACGTCAACGAATACGGCGGCAAGAAGGACGGCGTGAAGCAGGCGATGAATCGCCGGCTCTTCATGCAGCTCCTCGTCTTCCGCACGCCGGCAGGGGCAGGGACCCCAATCAACGGCGGGGCGAAGTCGACGCCGGACGCGGTCTCCGCCGAGCTGCTGAAGCGCCTCCGTGAACGGAAGATCCCCGGCGTCGTTTACGCCGACACGATGGACCCGCACAGCCTCGGGCTGCTCACGTGGAGCGAGGATCCGGCCCGGTTCGTTCGTGACGTGCGCCCGCTCTTCTCCGAGTCGTTTCTTGCGGGCGTGGAGCTCCGCGAAGACTTCGGCATGCTCGGCCGCACGTACGGCACCGGACACGAGCCCGAGCTCGAGTGGTCGCTCCTTCGCCGTCCGATCGAAAACGTGACCAACGAGTCGTACCGCTGGCACGTCTGGTACCCGCTTCGTCGCAAGGGCACCTTCGCGAAGCTCGAGCCAATCGATCAGAGCCATATCCTCCGCGAGCACGCAGCGCTCGGCATCGCCTACGGGCAGACGGAGCTCGCACACGACGTGCGCCTCGCCTGTCACGGCATCGACGCGGGCGACAACGAGTTCGTCATCGGCCTCGTCGGTCACGATCTCCATCCGCTCTCGCATCTCGTGCAGGCGATGCGGAAGACGCGTCAGACGAGCGAGTTCATCGAGAAGATGGGCCCGTTTTTCGTCGGCTACGTGCTCGGGACGTGCAGCGGCGAATGATCTTCGGAGCGCGTTCGATCGCAGCCGCGGCGGCAGCGTTCGTCGCGACCGCATGTGGTGCGCCGGCGCCCGCTGCACGACCGACCTCGGAGCCACCGCCGGTTCACGCGGCGATGCATGGCCACGGACATGGTCATCGTCACGGCCACGGTCACCCGGGCAGCGGTGGTGGTGAGCGCGAAGCGGCCGATCCGATCGAGACGAAGCTCGATGAGGTCGCTCGTATCCACGGCGCTCCGGGACCGTGGGCGGTCGCCGGGTATCGCATGAGCGAGCACGCCCTGGCGAAGCTCGGTCTCGAGCGCGGGAGCTTCGACCTCCAGATCGTGCACTGGACGCCGAACGAGGTCCGCTACTCCTGCATCGCCGACGGCGCTGCCGCGCATTCGGGCGCGAGCCTCGGCAAGCTCAATCTGTCGCTCGTCGAGACCAGCGCCGACAACGTGCTCACGATCTACCGCGACAAGAAGACCGGCAAGAGTCTCGCGCTGCGACCGACCGCGTCGTTCCGCGAGCGGTACGCCGACACGCCGCGCGAGAAGGCGCGGGAGCTCGGACGCGAGGTGCTCGGTCTGCCCGCGGATCAGGTCTTCGAAGAGATCTCGTCGGTGAAGGGTGACGTGAAAGGCCCGAAGTGATCGCTCGGGACGGGCTCTGAGATGGAAACGATCGCGATCTGGAGTGGCTGGTTCGCGACCACGGCGATCGTGCTCGCCGCGCTCGTTCCGATCGTGCAGCGCGTGCGCGCGGGCAAGCGCGCAGCGCCGGGCTCGGGGCCGATCCGGTTGCATGTCACGATCGGGTTCGCGACGGCGGCGCTCGCGTTCCTCCACACGATGGCCGTTCTCCCGGCGCTCGGCTCGCCGGCGGCCATCGCGGGCGGGCTCCTGGCCATGCTGGGAGGCGGCGCGGCGTTCTTCTTGCTCGTCGCGCACGCGGGCCTCGGGCTTCAGCTCCGCGATCCGAAGCTGAGGGAACGCGCGCGCAAGCGGCGTACGCACACGACGACAGCGGTGCTGATCGCGCTCGCGGTCGGGGTGCACGTCACGCTGCTGCTGCGCGCGGGCTGAGCACGCCTCAGAAGAAGTCGCCGCCGTCGTCTTGCCCTTGCGCACCGGCGAGCGCGTTGTCGCCGAGCGTCGGTGCTTCGCCCTCTCTCATCGCGCGGAGCTGCGCCGCGATGATCGACTCCAGGACGTCGGCGCCGGCACGATGATGCTTGTCGGCGAGATCGCTCGGCCAGTGGACGAACACGCGCGGCACCTTGCTCAGATCGACGTCGAGCATCACCCGGACCTCGTTCGTCGCTCCCGGAACGGGGTGGCTCGCGCGGAGCAGCGGTACCTCGCGCCGCGGATGGGTCATCAGCCAGCCCGTGACGTACGTGACGTTGTTGCAGAGATACGTGTTCGAGAGTCGCGGAAAGGTAGCGAGCTCGGCGCCCTCGAGGATGTCCTCGAACAGGGCGTCGCCGTCGCTCTCTCCGCGGTGCCGCTCGATCGTCGCACGCGCGCCCGTGGTGACTGCGTTCCAGGAGAGCAGGTTTGGTTGCGCATCCTCGCTCTCTGCGGCGCCCTCGACGAGCTTTGCGTACGCCTCGCCTGGCTCCATGGCAGGCCGGAGCTGGTTGGACCCATCGGTGCTCCGAGAAGCCTGGTTGATCGCGCCGAGCTCGATCCAGATCGGCTGTCTCGCACCGGCGACGCCGTTCATCAGGACGAACGACGGCCGGAAGGCCTGGGCCTCCTTGGCGATGAGGATCGCCGCGAGGTCCCAATGGACGGGCAAGATCATCGCGCAGACGTCGACGTCACCGACCCCGGGCACGTCGAGCGTCGCGCTGCCCACGGAGACCTGAGGCCCGGGCTCGTCGAGCTCCCCCCACGGCGGGGCGGTCGTGTCCGGATACGCCGCTTGGGGGACCAGGGCGCTCACGATGCGTCCGGTGGCGTTGTTCCGGACGGTCATGAAGCGCCCGAACCCGGTGACGAGCACGCGCGGCCTGTGCGTTCGAGCCGTGGAGCGAACACATCGAGGCGCGTAGCTCGTCGCGAACGCGACGTTCGCATCGTACTGCCGTCGCGCCGCGGGCGTGCTCGTGTCGACCGTGACCGAGGCCTCGCTCGACGCGTCGTCCGGCGCCTCGGTCGCGCAGCCGCTGGTCGCCACGAGCGCGCCCGTCGAGAGCGCCGCGATCCATCCGAGACGAGGCATCGGACGGAGCACGTGCATCCCGCGCGCCAATGTAGGTTTGGTGCGCACCTCTCGCGCCGGGCCTGAAAAACAGGCCTGGCGTGCATCCGCCTGGGCGTCGCGAGAGAGCCGGAGACGGCTCGTGGATCTCGCGCGATCCGCCGATCAGCGCGCGCGCGATCGCCGGCGCCGCGTCACGAGCACGAGCGCGCCGAGGCCCGTGAGGATCCCGCCCGCGCCGGCGCTGCCGGCGCCGACCGTGTTGCAGTCGCATGCCGACTTCTTCGGCTCGACGGCAGAGCCCGGCGCCGCCGTCGCGGACGGCGCCGCCTCGAGGTGCAAGATGCCCATCTTCTGCGCGTCGGACTTCGACACGCAGCGCGTGAGGTCACTGCACGTTTGCTTCTGCGGGCACGTCTTGTCCGGCGCGCAGCGCTGCGTGACGACGAGCCGCTTTCCGGCGTCGTCGGTCGCCGCGTCGGCGAGCGTGCCGACCTCCATGCAGAGACCGACCTTGCGACAGACCTCGTTCGAGTTGCACTGCCCGTCGTTCGTGCAAACGGTCGGCTCGCAGAACGTGAAGCCGTCCTGCGTCTTGTGCACCGAGCCGGGCGGGCAATCGTCTTCGGCGTGGGCGGCCGACGTCGAGAACAGGAGAGCAGTGACGACGAGCTGAGCGATGCCGGCAAACGGCAGGGAGCGACGCATGTCGCGCCATCTTATCCGAACCTCGCTGCGCGCGGCCCGACGGACTCCTCCTGCGGCAGCGCGGCGTTCAGTTCAGGTCGGCATTCCGAGGACGTCGGGCGAAGACCTCGTCCCAGTTGTCTCGGTACGCCTGCGTCGCCACCTGGGCCGGCCCCTTCGTCTTCGGTGACGCCACCGCGCCCGGAGCATTCGGCGAGTAGCTCTCCTTCACGTCGAGCACGCGCGGGTTGTCCTTCCGCGGCGCGAGCGTGAGGACCTCACCCGTGATCGGACGGCCCTCTTCGAGGTTGCGGAGCTCGCCTGCCTCGACGCTCTCGTCGCGTGCGCGGAGCACGTGGACGCCCGCGCCGTCGGCGGTCGGGGGCCCGAGCAAGACAACGTCCGTCTTGCCGCTGGGCGGAGCGCTTTTTTCGTCTTCGCTGGCCATCCTGGCCATCAGGATACGACAGACCGCGGCGCCGCGCTGCTCAGCGGCCCGTTTTCAACGAGAAGCACATGGGATCACCCTGCAGACACGGAACCTCTTTCTCCTTTTCCGGGACCTTGCCGCGCAGCGTCGTCGTGTGGCCGAGCTTGATCGGACCTGGTGGCGCCGCTGGCTTGGTCGCAAGCGCGGCGAGCTTCGTCTGCAGGTCGGCGAGCTGCGCGTCGCGCTCGCCGACGAACCGCTTCTGCTCGTCGCGCTGACGCGCCACGTCGTCGGCGCGTGCCTCCAAGGCGTCCGCCCTCCGCTGGAGCTCGGCGACTCGCGCCGCGACGGAAGGCTCGTGCACGCCGAGGTGGATCGCCAGCGCCACTAGGAACATCACTCCTCCACCCAGCCCGGCGGCGAGCACGAGGGGCGCCCCGAGCGACGGGCCCTTCTTGCTCACGCTGCGAAGACGCTCGATCTCGATCTCATGGCGTCGCTCTCGTTCGCGCTCCTCCGTGCGGGCGCGGACCTCGACCTCGAGGCGAGCTTGCTCGACGATCGCCTTCTCCATCGCCTCGTGGCGCGCAAGCTCTTCGAGCTCACTCCGTTGCTTCCGTTCGCGCTCTTCCTCCTCCGCCCGCGCCGCCGCTGCCGCATCGGCCTGCCGGCGTCGCTCCGCTTCGTCACGTTCCCGAGCGGCGGCCGCTTCACGGGCGTCGCGCTCGCGCGCCTGCTCCATGACGCGTTGATCTTCGAGCTTCAGCAGCTCCTTCAGCGAGAACTGCACGCTCTCGTCACGTCGATCCCTCGGTTCACTCGGCATCGTCGACCCTCTCCGTTGGGACGCCGCTGCTGGGTCGAGGTTTGGAAGAAATCTTCATGCACGCTCGATGACGTCCCGAGTCACGAACGCACGCAGCGCGCTTGGCGCTCACCGATAGGGCACGTTTGAGCGGCGCCAGGCAGCGACCGCCAGCGTGAGGTCGCGCGCAGCGTCGAGGACGATCGGATCGCTCTCGAGCCCACGCCACGAGACGCTGACCTTGCCCTTGTCCGACGCCAGCCAGACACCTTTGCACCGCTCGTGGAGATGGAGGAGAGCGGCGGCGAACGCGCGGAGGCCGTCCACGTCTTCGGCGGTGCCGGTCGGGACGACATAGGCGTGATCCAGCGTCTCGTCGCCGAAGCGGTAGGCGGCGCGCCCGACCGTGAACATCCCGCGCTGGAGCACGGAGAGCACGGGGGTGCACCCGCGTAGCGGTGTCGCCGAGACGCGCGTGCGTATCTCTCCGCCGAGCCGATAGAGGTCGACGACGAAACGCGCGTCGTCGCGCAGACCGACGACCTGCGGGCCCGAGCGTGGGCTGTCGCGCGGCGCAGGGACGAAGAGGAGCCCGCGCGACGACGCGTACCGCTCGAGCGCGCGCGATGCCGTGCTCTTCCGATGGGCCTGCACCCCCTTCGCCCACGCGGCGGTGGCCAGCGTCGCTCCGAGGACCAAGAGCTCGATCACGCCTCGACCGGACAACCGTCCCGGCCTGGTGTTGCCGGGCGGGCGAAAAAAGTCGCCTCGTCGCCGGCTACACCGTCAGGATCGGTCCACGATCCGGTCCACGATCACGCCCGCGGTTCCGCGGAAGCGGGATGCGGCGCCGCTTCTCTACTGCGTGATTTCGCAGCCGCAGCCGCAGTTGTTCGAGAACAAGACCTGACCGGCCGGGCAGCTGTAGCGGATGAGCATGCACTGCTGCGGAGTACCGACGTAGGTGCGGTGCGGCTCGGCCGCCGGGTTGCAGACGCACGCCTTCTTGGTGCAACCGACCGATCCGCCCGAACCGCAGGTGCACGTGTTGCACCCGTCGGTCGCCTCGAACTCATCGCCGGCCTGGTAGGTCTGCCCGTCGTAGCTGCACGTCGCCGGCACGGTGCTCTTGATGTTCAACGTGACGCTGAACGTCGCCTCGAGCAGGTCGTAGTCGCGGAAGACGATGCGGTAGGACTTGGAGGGCTGCCCGACGGGGACATTGTACTTGACCTTCGCGTCGAGCGTGGACCGAGACGCGTCGTCGTTGAACGCGAGGACGTTGTAGTTCGAGTCGGTGATCCAGCCCATGCCGTCGCCGTAGACGGACTTCACGTCGACGGTGATCTCGTCGCCGCCCGTGGCGTCGAAACCGTACGAACGGTACGTCGGCGGGGCGTAGTAGTAGCCGGTGCGGGTCTCGCCGCTCTTGAGCTTTCCGAGATAGCGCGTGCCCGTGAGCTTCAACTCGCTCTCGGTGACCGCGACGTTTTCTTCTCCCTTGGCGCTGCCACTCTCTTCCGAGGAGCACCCGGTGACCGCCGCGATCGCAGCGACGAGGAGACCCGAAACGACGAAACGCGAAAACGACATGATCACGAGACCCTCCAGCGGCCGTTCAGCGACAGCGACTTCCCCTGCGAGACGCGTCCACGACTCTTCCCTGGTTCCCTCTCCCAGAGTGCCAAGCTAGAGCTCGTCGAGTCCGGACCGGCGCGGTCTAGCACGAGCCAGTGTATGGTCAAGGGTGACACGAGCGGATACTTCCTGATGCGCTGCGTTAGCCTCAGTCCTGCACGTATCTCCAGTGGTTTTCGTCGGAACTTCTTCTTCTGAGCCGGGCTCGAAGCGAGTAGTTCGTGGGGCCCTCGAGGAAGAAAGCAGGATGAAGAAGACGCTCGGACTCGCGGCGATGGTCGCTGTTGCGCTTGGCCTCGGATGCCTCGGATGTGGAGGCGCTGGTGCGCAGCCTGTCCAGCCTCGCGTGCCCGCGTCGACGGCGGGGGCCGCGGACGCCAGCGCGGCGCAGGCGGACGGCCCGGGGGCTTCCCGGGAAAGCGCGGTCTGGGCACTGCCCGCGGAGCCGCGCGATCCCAAGACGCCTCGGGCGGAGGCCAAGGACGTTCGCTCGGACGCGTGGTCGAAGGCCCTGAAGGCGAAGGGCGTCCCGCCGGCGCCGGCATCGTGCACGGCGTTCGCGAAGCCCGCAGCCGTGAAGCCAAAGCCGTCGGACCTGTCGGCGGCGCTCGTCGAGAAAGACGCCGCCAAGCGGAACGCCCTGCTCGCGACCATCGAGACGGAGGTGGTTGCGCCGGAGCTCGCTCCGGTGATCCGTGCGATGCGCGCCGAGCTCGCGCCGATCGAGTGCGCCGATGCGATCACCGATCCTGCGCTCGCCGCAGCGAAGGGGACGGTCGCCGGGACGGCGGGGCAGATGACGATCGGGCTGTCGCTCGCTTCGAAGCTCTCCCGGACGGCGGCGAACGCGCCGTCGATGAAGGACGCCTCCGACAAGGAGAAGGTGAAGCGCTTCATCCAGGGGCCGCTGCGTGAATGGATGGTCGAGCAAGCGGCCGCCATCGACGCCCTCAGCGCGCCGGCGAGCGAGCTCGTCGGGCTCGCGCGTGGCGTCGTCGCGATGGAGGCCGGCATGGCCGATCTCCGGCTCGTCGACCGCATCCGGAGCGCGCCCACGCCGAGCACGTGGGACAAGGAGCTCAAGGCTGTATACGAAGCGGCGCTCGACGAGGCGCTCGAGCCGCGGAAGGTGCGAGGTCGGGACGCCGCGCTGGTGGGGCTCGCCGACTTCGCCGCGGCGGGAATCGTGCAGGATGCACGTGTCGATCGGACGCGCGCGCTCCTCTCGAAGCTGTACGGGGGGCGGCGGATCGATGCCCTCGACGCGCTCCTCCTGCCAAACGCGGACGCGAACGCGAGCCTCCATCGAGAGACGGTCCTCGCGCTCATCCCGAACGAGCCCGCGAAACGTGACGCGCTAGCCCAGCTCGGGCTGAAAGCGCCTCCGTCCGAGACCTCGGCGCGCGAGCGGCTCGAAATGGGACGGAGGTACTGGCGGCGCGTCGACTTCATCGAGGCGGCGCACCTCGCCGCGAAGGACAAGGACAGCGAAGATGCGCGGCTCGTCCTGGCGGTGGCTCTCGCGCTCGCGAAGGGGCCCAATGGCCCGAAGGACATGATGGCGGCGCCTTCGCCGGCCGCGATTCATCTGACCGACACCGGCGCGCTCGATGCGCTCGCGAGCGAGGCCCCGGCCCGGATCGCCGGACTGGCTGCGTACGACGCGGCTCATCTCCGATCGCTCTCGCCGCCGGACGGCGATGCGGCCGCGCCTTACCTGGCGGACGTCGCCGCGCGGTTTCGGAAGGCGGCTGGCTTGCTCGAAGATCCGGCGCAGAAGAAGCGCGCCGAGGAGCGGGCCGTCGAGGCCGACGCCATCGCGAAGGCGGTCGGAAAGCCGGCGGGCGCGTCCTGAGCCGATCGCTGACGGCGGGAATGGCACCGCGCGGTCGCGCGTAGATCGGTCATGCGGATCCTCGCGCGACGCCGTCTCCTTCTCGTTGCTTCCGTCCTCGCCGCGGCCGTCGCCGTCGCGAACGCCGCGGTCCTCGTCGGCGGGCGGGAGAAGCGAGTCGAGGGGCCGATCGACTGTGCGCTCGTCCTCGGCGCAGGCCTCACGGTCGACGGGGCACCATCCCCGGTTCTCCAGGATCGCCTTGCTTCGAGCCTCGCGCTCTACGAGAGCGGCCGCGTCCGACGCATCATCGTCAGTGGAGACCACGGGACGACCGGATACGACGAACCGAACGCGATGCGCGTGTGGCTCGAAGCCCGCGGGGTGCCTCCGTCGGCGATCTTCATGGACCACGCCGGCTTCGACACGTACAGCTCCGTGTGGCGCGCGAAGAACGTGTTCGGCGCAGAGCGCGTCGTGATCGTCACGCAGCAGTTCCACCTTCCGCGCGCCGTGTGGGTCGCGCGCTCGCTCGGGATGGCAGCCGAAGGAGTGCCCGCCGATCAGCGTCTCTATCGCGGCGCGGCCTGGTTCGAGGCGCGTGAGGTCATCTCTCGAACGAAGGCGCTCGTCGACGTGTCCGTGGGCCGCACGCCTCGTCACGTGGGGCCACGCATCTCGCTCGAGCAGGACGGTCGCGTGACGGCCGGCTGACCTCGCGTGCCCGTCACCTCCTGCGGAACATCAGGAGCGCATCGAGCAGCGCGGTGATCGCCAGGATCGGCACGACGATCACCGTCGTGAGATGGAGGACGACGAAGCCGGGCCCGAGGAATAGCGAGGCCGGCAAGGTAGGCATTCCCGCGAGCGCGCTCGTGTGATCCGCCCACCCCGCGAGCCGTGCGACGGCGTACGCGACGGCGATCCCTGCCGCGACGGCGACGAGCAACGCAGGCCGCCTCATCGCAGTCCTCCGATCTCGAGGGGCAAGGCGTGGCCCCGTACGCGCTCCCAGAGCGGCCCGAACGAGAGCGCGTAGAGGACGACCGCATCGCCGACGTCGTTGCTCGCGCGGTACCGGCCCGTCGTCTCGTCACGGAAGCCGGCGAGCTCCAGCGAGGTGAGGAGCTCGCGGCGGTAGCGTGTGTCACCGAACGCGCTCGCGCCGAGGATCGCGAGCCCACTCGATCCCGCGCTCGCGTCGAGCAAAGGTACGATCGGCCCCGAGTCGACGTCCGGCGTCGGCGCCGTGCCTGCGGGCCATTCACGTGCCCAGCCGAAGCCGAGGAACGTCCTGCCGAGCTCACGACGCGCGCGCGTGTACTGATCGCGGGCGAAGTCCTCGTCGATGACGAGCAAGTTGTGTGCGCTCATCCAGAGCGACGATCCCTCGGGACCGTCGAGCACGCGGCCGTCCCACGCGTAGCTCGAGACGAGCAGGCCGGTAGCGGGCTCGAGGAGGTGCGTCTTCGCATACGCGACCCAGTCACGCGAGAGCGGAGCATGCTCGTCCGAGCCGGAGACGCGATCGAGCATCCTCAGCGCGGCGAGCGCCGTGGTGTTGCAGAACGTCCAGCACTCGTTCGGGTAGCTCTCGCCGGAGAGGCTCGGGCTGGCGCGAAGCGCCCGCTCGATGCGCCGAGCCCGAGACGATGCCTCCTCGCGAGTTGCGTCACGGGGACGGACCAGGTCACGAGCCGCGATCATCATCACGATCTCGCCGTCGATGAAGAGGCTCCGCGCGCCCGGATCCATGAACGTCCCGTTCGTGGCGTACGGGAGCATGAAGTGCTCGTCGCCGTGCTCCTCGGCGAGCGCGAGCGTCGCGTCGAGGATGGCGTCGATCGCCGCGAGCGCGCGCGCTTGCTCTTCGGGCCGGGCGAGCGCCCGGTTCGCCAGCGCGAGGACGACGTACGTGCGTCGCATGAAATCCCACTCGGGATTGACGGCCCTCATCGCAGCGCCGCTCCGCGCCGGGCTCGCGACCTGCCGTCCGGCGAGCTTTTCGGCGATCGCCGTCTCGTCCGGCTGATGGAAGAGATGGACGGCCGGCAGCCAGAGGACAGCGGCGACGAGAAGCAAGACGACGAGCGGGACGCGCTTCATCCACGCGCAGGATGAGTCCGCTGCCGCGCTCCCGCAGGCGTCGTCTCGGCGTGCGGCAGCGTTCGGTGCTCGAACGGTCGCGGCGGGGCCTCCAGCGGCCTATGCTGCCGCCGTGGTCCGGAATTTTGCCATCATCGGCCAGAAGGCGAGCTCGTCGGAGGCGTTCATCCTCGACGACCTTCCGGGCACGAGCGGGCGTCTCGACGTGCTCGTTCGCTGCCTGCGTGCAGCGATGCTCTCCTCTCACGGCATCCGTCGCGGCGTGGTCGTGTACCTCGTCCTCCTCGGCGGGCCGCTTGCACCGCGCATCGTGCGTGTCGACGGCGCCGCCGTGCAGTTCCTCCGTCCCGACGAGCGAAGCCTTGCGGTCCGGGTGCAGAAGGTGCTCGCGAGCCGCGCCGACGAGGACACCTCGTCGTGGGTCACCGTGAAGCCAGGCTTCGCGGTCGCTCGCGGTGGCTTCGAGCGCGTGCTCGCCGACGTCGACGACGCGAGGCCGTGGATCCTCGACGAGGAAGCTCCGGACATCCGTTCCGTGGGCGGTCTCGGCACGGCACACGAGCTGTTCGTCATCGGCGATCATCTCGGCATCCCCGACGACATCCGCGCGCAGCTGGTCGCTGCCGGGGCGCAGCGCACCTCGATCGGCCCTGTGAGCCTTCACGCCGACGACGTGGTCGCCATCGTGACCAACGAGCTCGACCGACGCTCCGCTGCCCCGCGCTGACGTCGCGAAGGGTTCGACGACGCCGGATGTTTCCGCGAGCGCGGACGGGCTCTGCCTGGCCTGCTCCGTGCTGCGTCCCTCCACGTGGGCGAGGCCACGCGAAGGAGGTGAGGATGGTCGCACGCAAGCACATACCCGGAAACGTCCCTGCGCTCGCGGTGCGAGGTGAGCCTGCTCGGCCTCGGAGCGGCACCCATTCGCGTCTGCTCGTTCGCCAGGTGCTCGAGCATCCCCATCCGCTGCTCGCGCGACCGTGTGCCGAGGTGAACCCCATGTCGGGCCCCGTGGTCGGTCTGGCGAACCTGCTCGTCGCGACGCTCCGCGTCCACGCGACATGGGTGGGCCTGTCCGCACCTCAAATTGGCGAGAGCGTCCGGCTGTTCGCGATGAACGTGACCGGTCATCCGGAGGCGCGCTCGTGTGCGGCCCTCGTCGTCCTCGCGAATCCGCGGATCATCTCCCGTCGTGGAACCACGACCATGCTCGAGCGATGCATGAGCACGCCGCGGCTCGCGGCCGATGTCGGCCGTGCAGCGGAGGTGATCGTCAGCGGGTACGTGCCAGGGACCGGCAAACACGTCGTCCTCACGGCCGACGGCATCGAGGCGAGCTGCATCCAGCACGAGATCGACCATCTCGACGGCACGATGTTTCTGGATCGCGTCCTCGATCCCGTGGCCGACGTCTTCGTCGACGGTGTGTACCGGTGAGCGCGTCGGCGCTGCGGGCAGCTGCCATCGCGGGACGCAGCCCGCACCGCTTGCTGCGGGTGGCCACCCGCAAGACCACGCTGCATGACGAGCGGAGGCGTCTTCGAGACGCCACTTGACGGCCACTTGAAGGCGCACCCGCTTGGCTCGTGACGTGCTCCTGCGTGGTGAGGGGGTGGAGGATCTTCGGTCCGTTCGCCGAGCGAGCTCGAGCTGTTCGAATGATGAAAGCCGCCCGACCGATGGACGAACCCGAGAACGCTCGTATGAACTACGGCAGCGCGGTCGCGGAGTCCTACCCCATACGCGTCGGACGCTACCTCCTTCATCCGCCGATCGCTCGCGGAGGGATGGCGACGGTGCACGCGGCTCGGCTGATGGCCGTGGAGGGCGTGACCCGCCTCGTTGCGGCCAAGCGGCTGCACCCTCACTACGTGGATGATCCGGAGTTCGTGGCGATGTTCCACGACGAGGCGCGCATCGCTTCGCGCATCCATCATCCCAACGTCGTGCCAGTGCTCGACGTCATCCTCGACGGAGAGGAGGTCATCCTCGTCCAGGAGTACGTACACGGCGTTCCGCTCAGCTACCTGTTCAAGCTCGCGCTCGCATCCCACGAGCCCGTGCCGCTGCCGATAGCGCTCACGATCATGTCGGGCGTCCTCGCGGGGCTCCACGCGGCGCACGAGGCGACCGACGACGCCGGCGTGCCGCTCAACATCGTCCACCGCGATGTGTCTCCCCAGAACGTGCTCGTCAGCGTCGACGGAGTATCTCGGCTCGTCGACTTCGGGATCGCCAAGGCCCGCACGAGCGTGCACCACACGCGTGAAGGCTTCCTCAAGGGCAAGCTCGCGTACATGGCTCCCGAGCAGATGCGCGCCGAGCGGGTGACCCGTACCGCCGACATCTATGCGGCCGGCGTCCTCCTCTGGGAGCTTCTGGTCAACCGCCGCTTCTACGACGGGAAGAACGACGCCGACTTCGTGCGCGCCGTCGCGCTCGGGTCGACGCCGACGCCGACGGAGGCGCTCGAAGCGGAGCGCGGCAGGATCGCGGCGGATCGCTGGGCGCAGGTCTACCTGCTCGAGCCCATCATCGCGCGGGCGATGGCCACGCAGCAGGAAGCGCGTTACGGAACGGCTGCGGACATGGCAGCGGCACTCGCGGACGTCGCGCCGAACGCACCGGCGACGGAGGTTGCTGCGTGGGTCAAGCTCGCGGGCGCGGAGTACATCACCAAGCGGCAGAAGATGCTGGCCGCCAACGAGGAGGATGTTCGCGCTCACCGAGCGAGCGAGTCGGCTCGGCTCTTCGCTCCCGAGGTGAGAAGCTCCGGAGCGCGGATGCGGTTGAACGCAGTGACGCTCGACGCGAACCCGCGTCCGAGCCCGATCCCGAGCGTCTCGCCGAAGACGATCAGCCTCACGGCATCGACCGCGCTGGCGTCGCGGCTCGATCGGATCACGTTCGATGCACGCACGCTGCTTCCGTGGGTCGTCGTCGCGGCGTTGCTCATCGTGATCGCGCTCCTGAGCGGCATGGTGATCGTCCAGCCGCCCGCGCGCGCGTCTGCAGCGGCGGTCGCTTCCCCCGAACCGATCGCGCCCATGGTGGTCGCGGCGACGGCGCCCGCGCAGTCGATCGCTCCGCCGGCGGCCGAGCCGCTCGTCCCTCCGGCGCCGCCGCCGATCGTGGTAGCGCCGCCGCTCTCGGCGAGCGCGACGCCAGCCGCGCCGACGCGATCGCCGGCCGCTGGACGTTTCGCTGCGCCGGCTCGTGCGCCGCGAGCGGTGCCGACGCCGGCGCGTGACTGCAATCCGCCGTTCTACTTCGACGGTACGAAGAAGGTCTTCAAGCCGAGCTGCCTCTGAGCGATCGCGCGCTCGCTCTCGCGGCCAGGGGGCGCGCGCAGGTGTAAGGCCGAGCCAGCGGCGTCGTTTCGACGTCATGCGCTCGCGTCTCGGCCTCCTCGCTCTGCCCCTCTTCGCCTCCGTCCTCCTGCAGGCGGCGCCTTCGCTTGCCGACGACTCCGTCCCGGTTGCTACCGACCAGGTCGAAGCGCCGACCCCGCCGCCGCTCGGGATCCCCGAGCCGGTGCGCGCGGTCGAAGCACCCATCGCGACGGCTCCGCCCGCCGATTGGGCCATTGCCCACGCGGGCTTCACGCCGCGCCTCGGGACGTTCGGCGGCATCGGGACGTTCGCCGTCGCCCGTGCGAACACCGAGCACTTCTACGGTGGCGTGTCGTTCGCCGGCGTCCGCAACGATGCGCACGTGCATGCCGGCATCGCTCAGCTGACACTCGGCCGCAACTTCGCGAATGCGTTCTACGGCGGCGTGCAGCTGACGCTCACCGAGAACGGCGCGAAGAAGCTCGCCGGCATCGGTCAGGTCGCGCTCGCTTACAACCGTGCCGGCAGGATCGTCGCGCTCGAGCAGGTGGCCGCCTACAACCGCGCGGATCGATTCACCGGCATGATGCAGCTCGCCGCGTACAACCGGACCGACCAGACCTTCCTCGGCGTTGCGCAGGTCGGCGCGTACAACCACACGCGTGAGAAGTTCACGGGCGTCATGCAGCTGGGCGTCGTCAACGGCGTCGGCGAGGCGATGTTCAGCGACGATCGTGGAGGCGACGATCGCTTCGCGGGCCTCGCGCAGGTCGGCTTCGTCAACTCCGTCCGCGGTGGGTTCTACGGGGTCGCCCAGCTCGGCGGCTCGAGCTGGACGTCCGGCGACTTCGTCGGGGGCGCCCAGATCGGAGCGATCACCGCGGGCGCGGGCACGTTCAAAGGCCTCGCGCAGATCGGGCTCGGAGCGATCTCGTCGCGCGAGTCGTACGGTCTCCAGATCGGCGGAGCGACGATCGCGCTGGGCGAGCACCAGGGCATGCAGGTCGGCGGCGGGAACTACGCCAAGAACGTCGACGGCGCGCAGATGGGCGTCGCGAACATTGCCGGGAAGGTGCGCGGGCTGCAGGTCGGCGTCGTCAATCATGCGGCGAGCCTTCGCGGCGTGCAGATCGGCCTCGTCAATCATGCGGAGGAAGGCGGCCTTCTTCCGTGGACCGGGCTGCTCAACATCGGCTTCGGAGAAGGTGACGACGACGACTTCGCGTCGAGCCCGCGGGCGGCCAGCCGCTGAACGATGGCGACTGGTCTCACCCGAGGGACGCGGGAGATACGTCGCGAAACGAGGTCAGAAGTAGATCGAGTAGCCCGCCGTCACGCCGACGGCGAGCGCGCCCGTCGGGCCGCCTCTCGAAATCAGGTCGAGCGAGCTGACCTGAGCACGCAGGTCGATTGGCGTCGTCCGGCTCCACACGAACCCGAGCGCGACGTCGGCGCTGGGCCTCACCCAGGTCGCGTCGGCGCTCACGTCGAAGAAAGACGTGCGAGCGGTGTGCTTGTGGCGGAAGACCGTCACGCCGACCTCGAGCCCGGCATAGAGGAGCTCGCGGTTACCGAAGAAGAACCATCGCGCGCCTGCGCCGATGGGGAGCGACGACAACGAGCCGGTGACACCGGCAACCTCCTTGTCGAAGCCGCGTTGGTAGCCGGCGCGGACGGCGACCTCGAAGCGGTCGTCGATGTGGAAACCGAGCCGCACGATCGGGCCGTACATCGCAGCGGCCGTCTCGGCGAGCTTCCCCACCGGGACCACCACGCCGAAGTCCCGTGCGACGACGAAGCGCTTCGTATCCTTGGTCGAGCGCACGGTCGTCCGGCCCGCGTTGGCGCTGCTCGCTTCGTTCACGGGCGGCGCGGTCAGTCGCGGTGTGGCGGGCTCCGGCGCACGCTCTTGCCCGAGCGACTCGCCCGGCATCGAATCGTGCGCTTCGATTCCCGCAGCGGCGTACGAGCTTCCCGAAAGAACACCCATGAACGAGCACACGGCGAGGGCCGTGCGGGCACACAGCGGCATGAGGACCCCTCTTCGGAGGCCGTCGCCGAGGACGACCCCGAGCCAAAAGCAGCAGACTTGCCGGACGGAGCGGCCGGCCCGCCGACGCCGAAGTGCGCGATCGCCCGTCTCCCTTCGGGTGACGCGCCGCAGATGGACGACGCTACGGCCGAGTTATTCGATCGGACCCTCGCGCCGCTGCCTCATTCGACACCGGACGAACTGAACGAGCCACCGTCGCGCGATTTGCGCCCTCGTTCACGATGACGCTCGATCGATTGAACAGGGAGACAAGGAGACAAGCAGCGAGACGGGCCCGGCTTCGTTCTCGACCTGGCCCCTTGTCGGCGCTCCCAGAGCGCTTCGCGATCTGCTCGCAAACTTTCCGAAGGAATCGCGAAGCGATTCCTGAGGGCCGACGAGGTGCCAGGTCAAAGAGGAGAATGGCCCCCTTGTCTCCTTGTCTCCTTCGGCAACGGGAAGCGGCGAGCGGTGAACGGCAACCGCGACGCGGCGAGCGGCAACGAGCAGCCGCGAGGGGCAAGCCGCGCAATCGGTGGCGTCAGCCCGTGATCTTTGCGAGGTACGTTTCGAGCTCCGGCACGGTCGGACCGGAGAGATCGAACGCCGAGGCATCGGAGATGCCGAGATCGCCCGCCGCGATGGCGGCTTTGATCTGCGGATTGGCGAACGGCTTCGTCGCGTGGATTTCCTCGTAGTCCGGGCTCACCGTCTGGAGGACGGCGACGCCGGCGACGTCCGCGGCGACGCGGTCGGTGCTGACGATGAAGACCTTCGGCTTCGACGTGATGCCGCCCTTCCACGAGGAAGGAGCGCCGGACGGGCGGTCGTTCTTGGTGGGGCCGCCGGAGACGACCGCCTCGTAGCCGTCCATCACGACGAGCGAGGGCGTGAACGCTTTGTTGACCTGCGCGATCTGCTTGTAGAGGACCTTTGTGTCGTGGACCTTGAGGTTGCCGTCGCGTTTGCGGTCGTCGGCGTGGACGAGCCCGAGACCGATTTTCAGAGACATGGTGAACTGCGAGATGAAGTGCGTCTTCACGACGGAGAGGATGATCTGGTGGTCCGCCGTCATCACCGGCTTCGGGAGACGAACCGTATCCACCCAGTCCGGCGTCGAGCCGTCCGGCAGCGTCACCCAGTCGACGTCGTCATCGTAGACGACCGCGCTCGAGCCGATCTTCTTCGCCGCGGCAGTGATGCCGTTCTTCGTGAGATTTCCCGCGGTGTTCGTGTCACCCCAGAACGACCGATCGCCGACGCGGATATCGGTGACGCCGATGTCCCGGAGCATCCCGCCGATCGCGAGGATCGTTTCGGCGGACGTCGAGTACGGGTAGAGGTCGCCGGAGTTGCTGTTGACGCGCAGGTAGACGGACTGACCTGCGGAGATCATCCCGAGCCCGATCGTCTCGGCGAGGGCCGCCTGCAACGCCGCGTCACGATCCGTTTCGTCGTATCCCATGCCGACGAGGTGCTTCGTCGTCGCCTCACCGCCGTCGGCGTCGGCCGAGGGGCCTCCGCTGCTCGCGGCGCCAGGCGCCGTCACCGTCTTCGTCGTGCATCCGGCAAGACCGGATGCGCCGAGCCACGTCCCGACCGTCCCGAGCATGACGGCCTGCACCATCTGGCGGCGCGAGAGCTCCTTCGCTGCGAACTCGTCGACGAGGCTCTTCGAGTCGATGATGCGCCGGCCTGTCTTGCGGGAGGTCTTGATGTGCATGGCTTTGCTCGGAGGGGGAGGAAGAGCGGGCTGCGGGCGAGGCGGCGGCATATAGCACCAGGCTTCGAACGCGCCACGTTGCGCGCCGTCCGGTGTCGAGGCATGACCTTCGACCATGATCTCTCGCGGATGGCGCGCCTTCGCACAGGTTGCCCGGGGCCAGCTGCTCGAGCCCATCGAGCTTCCTGATCCGGGGCCGCTGGCCGATACGGAGGTCGAAATTGCCGTCGACCACTGCTCCGTTTGCCATAGCGATGTCCATCTTCTCGATGGCGACTGGGGCGACGTGGCGCGTCCGCTCGTGCCGGGCCACGAGGTCGTCGGGCGTGTCGTGCGGGCGGGGCGGAGCGTGCAAATTTCAGAAATGGCCGTCGTCGGCCTCGGTTGGCAGGCGGGCGCGTGCGGCGTCTGCAGCGCGTGTCGTTCCGAGCGCGAGCACCTCTGCACCGGCGGCAAGGTGCGGACGTGCTCCGGGCGTCCAGGTGGATTCGCGGACCGTGTCCGCTGCGATGCGCGCTTTTGCTTCGAGCTTCCGCCGTCGCTCGATCCGGCGACGGCCGCGCCGCTGCTCTGTGCGGGGCTCACGGTGTTCTCTCCGCTCGAGCGGATGCACGTGCGCGAGGGCACGCGGGTCGGCGTCGTCGGCGTGGGAGGGCTCGGACATCTCGCTGTCCGGTTCGCATCCGCGCTCGGAGCGACGGTCGTCGCGTTCGATCCCGATCCTTCGAAGAAAGAGCTCGCGCGCTCGCTCGGCGCGGCCGAGCTCGTCGATACGCGTGACGCCCTTCCGCGTGGCGTCGTGGACCTTCTCCTCGTCACGACGCATGCGACGCTCGACTGGACGGCGTGGATGAGCGTGCTCGATCTCGAAGGTACACTCTGCCTCGTCGGCATCCCGGGTGCCCCACTCACCGTGTCCGTCGACCCTCTTCTCGACGAACAGAAGCGGATCACCGGCAGCGTCATCGGGAGCACGCGGACGATGCGCCGCATGCTCTCCTTCGCGGCAGAGCACGGCATCGCGCCGATCGTGGAGCGGATGCCGATGACGTCCGTGAACGAAGCGGTCACCCGCGTGCGCGAAGGACGAGCCCGGATGCGTATCGTGCTCGACCGCGTGGCGCATCGAGCGGGCTGAGCGCGGTCAGCGCGTCTGATCGACCAGCGTCTGTTCTCGTCCGGAGCGCTCGATGCTCGGCGTCGGGCCCACCTCGAGCCGATCGCGCGTCATCTGTGCACCGTGTGCCGTCGCCTTGCCCTCTTCGAGCAGCGACTTGAGCCGGAGGAGGTCCTCGTCGAAGGAGGTCTTCGCGTCGACCTTGAACAACGACGCGACCCCGTGACCGAGATACCCAGCGACCGGGTTGTAGCAGAGATGCACGTCGAGGCGCGTGCCGCGACCGTCGAGCGCGGGCTCGAAGCGCACGATCCCAGCCTGCTTGATCATCGCCCGGTCGACGCTTTTCCACGCGATGTGCTGGTTCGGTTCATAGCTCGTCACCTCGGCATCCCACTCGACCGATGTGCCGAGCGGACCGCGGACCTTCCAGTGGGATCTCCCTTCACCCGTCGGCGTCACCTTCTGGACGTGGTCCATGAACTGGGGGAAACGCTCGACGTTGGAGAAGAGCTCGAACACCTGCTCGACAGGCGCGTCGATCGTGATCGTCTTCTGGATCTCGACGGAGCGGCGCGTCGGGCCGAGGCCGAGAACGCGGCCGAGCGGCTCGTCGAACACGGCGCGAACGACGAGGAGCGCGCCGACGCCCGTGAGCCCGAGCCCGGCGATCCGCGACTGCGATAGACGAGCGGCGCCGGCGGCCGCTGCGACCGCGCCGAGGACGGCTGCACCGACGCGCAGGCTCGGCGTCCAGCGCTCCTGCAGCAGCTCCGGCGCGCGCGGGGCACGGCCGGGCCCCTGGAGCGACGGCACGTTGTTGCCGTGCTGATGCACCTCGAGTTGGTTGTCGATCCCGCGTACACCGCGTACTCGCCGGACCTCGTGGAGCAGGTGGCTGACCTCGGGACGCAGAATCGGACCCGAGAGCACGATGCGCCCGTTGTGTGCGCTGACCTGGATGGCATGTGGATGCGTGACCACGCGGCCGAGCCGCGATCGCACGCGAGCGACGAGCGTCTCGTCGGAGGCGTGGTCCTTGCGGATCAGGCTCTTCGCGCTCGCTGCGGCGCCCGCGGCGCGGTTCTTCGCGTCTCGCGCGGCCTTGCCCATCAGGTTGGCCGTGTGGCTCGCAGTCGACGTCATTCGATTCTTCGCGCGTGTACGCCGCGAAGCATCGCGGAGCACGTTGACGGCAGACGTTGCGATGGCGCCGCCGGCGGCAGCGAGGACGAGTGATGCCGGGTCTGGTCGGCGGCGACGGCTGACACGAACTTCGAACATGATGGCGACCTCCGACTCGCTCCAAGGCAGAAACGGTTCCAGGCGAGGGCTCGGCTCGCGATGGAGCTCACGTGCGAGGGCGGTCGGGCGACCACGCGAGCGGTGAGGTCGCGTGGCGCCACGGAGCTCGTGGTCAGCCCACGGAGCTCGTGGTCAGCCGTTCGGAGGGGCGGTCGCGATCATCGGTGCGCGCAGAGGCGCGCGCTGGCCGCGGGTGAGGCGACCGCGCACGCGGGATGCGACCGCAGCGCGGCTCGGTCCGACTCAGCGAACGAGCGCGCTCGCGTGATGGCGGAGGTGGTCCTCCATCACGGTCGCGATGAAGTAGTAGCTGTGGTCGTAGCCGTCGTGGCACCGGAGCCGGAGCTTCTGCCCGGCGGCCTTGCAGGCCTCTTCGAACAGCTCGGGCTTGAGCTCGCGCTCGAGGAACTTGTCGCTCGTTCCCTGATCGACGAGGAGCTCGAACGGCAACGTGCCCTTCGCGACGAGCGCGCAGGCATCATGTTCGGCCCAGCGCGCTCGATCGGAGCCGAGGTACCGGGAGAAGGCCTTCTCACCCCAGGGCACGCGTGACGGCGCGACGATCGGCGCGAATGCAGAGCAGCTCGCGTAACGAGCCGGATGACGAAGCGCGAGCGTGAGCGCTCCGTGGCCGCCCATCGAATGACCGAAGATCCCTCGCCGATCGCCGGCGATCGGAAATGCCTCCTCGACCCATGCGGGCAGCTCCTGAACGACGTGCGTTTCCATCCGGTAGCTCTCCGACCAGGGAGCTTCCGTCGCATCGAGGTAGAAGCCCGCGCCCTGGCCGAAGTCCCAGCTCTCGTCGTCGCCCGGATAACGCTTTGCGCGCGGGCTCGTGTCACACGCGACGAGCGCGAGCCCGAGCTCGGAGGCGAGACGGAGCGCGCCGCCTTTCGTAGGCAAGTGCTCCTCGTTGCACGTGAGACCGGCGAGGTAGTAGAGCGCGGGCACCTTCTCCGCGTCCCTGGCAAGCGCGCGCGGCGGAAGGTAGACCGAGAATCGCATCGGGCCGGCGCATGCGTCGCTCGTACGTTCGTAGAAGCCCTGGCGCCCGCCGTAGGCTGCGTGCTCCGACCTGGTCGTGACCTTCGATGCCGCCGTCATGCGCGCGCGATCATACGCGAAAGTCGGCGCTCGCGGCCCTGGGGTCTTCCGCGCGCGTGAAGATCGCGCTAAGCGAGGCAGGCCGTGCGGTTGTGGCAGTTCGCTTTCATCCCCGCGTGCGCGCTCGTATTCCTCGAGGCGTGCGACAAGGCGCGGCACGATTCGTCGACGTCGTCGTCGGAGGCCGCCGACGCGTCGACGACGGCCGCCATGATGGACGATGCGTCCGTCGCCGATCCCGAGCCGAAGGCGGCGAGCAAGCTCGTCCTCAAGTTGGCGGCCGCGAGCTTCGTCGCGTCGGTCAGCGATCAGCCGATCTGGCCCGAGAGCGATGCAGGCGCACGACGGATGGGCTATCTCCGCAACGGCGCGGTCGTGATGGCGTACGACCCGCCGATCAAGAACGACGAGTGCAAGGACGGCTGGTACGAGCTCGTCGAGGGCGGATTCGTCTGCGGGAAGGTTGCGACGATCGATCTGACGAACCCGCGTGTGAAGCTCGCGCCGAAGCAGCCCGACCTCGATGCCGGCATGCCGTACCGGTACGGCGTCAACGTCGTCGACGGGACGCCGCTCTATCGCCGCGTCCTCAAAGCCGACGATCGCAAGAAGTACGAGCCGCATCTCTCCGCCTCGCCGAAGCCGGAAGAGAGCGCCGCGCCTGCCGCCGGCGAAGGAGAGAAGGACGAGGAGCCGGGGCTCGTCAGCTCCGACGAGGACACCGCGCCGCCGCGCCGGCCGTCGAAGGACAAGCGAGACAAGGAAAAGGACAAGGACAAGGATCGCATCAACGATCCGTTCAAGAACCCCGACGCCGGGCGTCCGCAGCTCAAGGAGCTGAAGGGCAGGGGCGTCCTCGTACGGAAGATGGCGCGTGGGTTCACCGTCGCGCTCGATCGCGACTTCAAGGCAGCCGGCACGCGCTGGTGGCGAACCACCTTCGGCTTCGCCGTGCCCTACGATCGGATCGTCCTGCAGAACGGTGCGACGAAACATGTCGGGAGCTGGTTCACGGGCGAAGGTGCCGTGGCCGATCTGCTCCCGTTCCCGAACCTCGCCGATCTTGCAGATGCGGGCGAACCGGTCGTGGAGATCGACGGCGGCGCCCCGCTCGCGGGGACAGTCGCCTTCGTGATGACGAGCGGCGCGCAGAAGATCGAGCTCGCCGAGGACGGGAAGGGCGGCTTCAAGGCGGGCTGGGGCGGCGCGCTGCCGAAGCGGAGCGCGGTCCTGCTGACGGGACGCGAAGCGACGATCTCGGGCGTCACCTATCAGCAGACGACCGCCGGTTTCTGGGTCCGCCTGCCGGAGCTCAAGGTCGCGAAGCCGCAGATCCCGGCCGACGTCCGACCCGACGAACGGTGGATCGACGTGGACCTCACGCGGCAGCAGCTCGTCGCGTTCGAAGGACGGCGGCCGGTCTTCGCGACGCTCATCTCGTCGGGGCGCCGCAACCTGCAGGATCCCGAGCGAGACTTCCCGACGCCGCCCGGGACGTATCGCATCCGCGAGAAACACGTCACCTCGACGATGGACGGCGACGTCGCGTCCGACGGCCCGTATTCGATCGAGGACGTGCCGTGGGTCATGTACTTCCAGGGAAGCTACGCGCTGCACGGCGCGTTCTGGCACGACTCCTTCGGCAACGTGCGGAGCCACGGCTGCGTGAACATGTCGCCCGAGGACGCCCGGACATTGTTCAACTGGGCGGAGCCGCAGCTGCCCACGGGCTGGCACGGCGTGTTCAGCAAAGACGAGAGCTCCGGCTCGCGCGTCGTCGTCCACGAAGACCCGCCTCCCGGCAGACGCCGCTCGGCCGCGATCGCATCGCCGCAGCAGTGAGCGGGATCAACCGGTCGCGCTGACCGGGCGCGCGCGCCAGAGCAGCGCCGAGAGCACGGCTGCGACGATCGCGGCGGTTGCCCAGAACAGGATCGCGGAGTGGAAGTCGCGATGCTTCAGCAGCCAACCGGTCACGACGTCGCCGCCGAACGCGCCGAGGTAACCCATGAAGTCGACGAAGCCCGCCGCAGCGGCGGTCGTCCCGCGCTTCGCGAAATCCTGAGCGGCCGTGCCGACGAGCAGGATCTGCGCGCCGTAGAGAAAGAAGCCGATCAGCGCGAGGCACGCGACCGTCGGACCGGCGCCGAGCGGCGCGACGCGGTCGAACACGAGCGTGAGGACGCCGACCATGCCCATGGTCACCGCGATCACGGGGGCGCGGCGTGACTGGAACCAGCGATCGGTTGCCCAGCCCGACACGAGCGCACCGAGCCCGCCGGCGAGCGGGAACACCGCGACCTTCAACCCGGCAAGGAGGACACCGGAGCCGTGGAGCTTCTTGAGGTGACCGGGCGCCCAGTCCAGGAAGCCGTACCGGACGATGTCGAGGCCGAAGAGCGCAATGGCGAGGACCCAGATCTTGGGATTGGTGAACGTGACGAAGAGCGTCTCGCGCATCGACATCGGCTTCGACGGCGCGCTCTTCGTGGCCGTCTCGTTCGAGCTCGCGAGCGCGTCGATCGACGGGGCCTCTCCGGGGCCCGGGCGCTCACGCATGCGGAGCTTCGCATGGATGCCGACGCCGCCGAGGATGACCGCGGGGACGATGAAGGCTGCGCGGAAGTCGTTGCCCGCGAACGCGACGAGCGCACCGGAGGCGGCGATGGTGAGCGCCGACCCGAGCTGGTAGCTCGTGCCGAGGACGCCCATCATCCGGCCACGCTCCGTCGGCGTGTACCACCCGGCCATGATCTTCACGGTGGGAGGCCAGCCGCCGGCCTGGAAGTAGCCGTTCGCGAACCAGATGACGAGCAGTAGCGCCGCCGCCGGACCGAGCGCGGCGCCTGGTGAGACGATGCGCACGACGGCGTTCACCGGCGCGGCAAGCGACGGAAGGACCGTGACGAGCTTGCCCGCCGACGCGAAGAGGAGGCAGGCGGTGACGGACCCGAAGATGCCGGTGAGCAGGATCCGCTTCGGGCCGTAGCGCTCCGCGAGCTGCCCGTTGACGAGCTGTCCGATGGCGTAGCCGATCTTCAGCGCCCCGAGCACGAGGCCCATCTCGAGCGGATCGATCGCGAAGGTCTTCTCGACCTCGACGCGCGCCGGACCGATGTTGACGCGGCAGAGGTAGAAGGCGCCGTAGGTAAGCCAGACGACGAAGAGCGTCCGCCACTGCGCCTTCGAGAGCTTCACGCGCAGCCGAGGCTACCGATCCCGCCCGATGACGTCACGTCGTTCGTGTCGGCCGCTGCCGCTCGCGCACGACGCCACCGGACGCCCTGATTCGAGCGCGTGGACACGATGCGTGGATGTGCGACGCGCGCGGTGATGGCTGCTCGTGCTTAACGCGTGCGCGCCGCGTCCGTTCATCGAGCTGGAAAATGTCTCGTCCAGCGTTCGTACTCTCCGTTCTCCTGCTCGCGGCGGGATGCTCCGTCCGCAGCGGCGACCTCGACGTCGAGGAGGAGGCGCAGGATAGCGCGAGCGTGTCCGAGACGCGCTCGACCGGGACGACGGCGGCCGGACCCACGACGGCCGAGGACCCGCGGTGCGAGGACGAGCCCGGACCGACGCGACGTGATCTCGTCTGTCATCGCTGGCGCTGCGAGACGCGCGAGGGAGTGGCGGCTGCGCGCTGGGCCGGCGACGGCGCGACGTGCAACGCCGGATCGCTCGATGCCGATGCGGCGGACCGGGCCCTCCGCGTGCTGAACCTTCATCGCTTCCTCGCCGGGGTCGATCCGGTCGACGTGGAGCCCGCGTGGACGGAGTCCGCGCAGGAGTGTGCCCTGCTCGCGCATGCGAACGCGCAGCTTTCGCACACGCCGCCGCCGAGCTGGCGCTGCTGGTCTCCGGTCGGCGCGCTCACGTCTTCGGTCAGCCTCGTGGCGAACCGGAGTGTTCCGATCGCGATCGGAGCGTTCATCGAGGACCCGGGCAACGAAGCCACGATGGTGCATCGACGCTGGCTGCTCTCCGAGAAGCTCACGTCGATCGGCCTCGGGTCGACCGATCGCTACGCGTGCGTCGTCGTCGACGGTCGGGCGCTGCCCGTGGAAGCGAAGCCGGGTGACGGCAGGAGCGCGCTCGCGGCGGGAAGAGACGGCGCGGAGCCGGCCGCGCGCGCGTGGGTCGCATGGCCGCCCGCAGGCCCGGTTCCGATGGACGTCTTCAGGTCCGAGCGCCTCGACGAGATCGGCTGGACCATCCAGAGCTCGGACGGGGACCTCGATCATGCAACCGTGAAGGTCTTCGTCGATGACCGAGAGCTTCCGGTCACGACGACACACCTCACGCCGCTCCTCGGCAGCCGGTCTGCGATTCGCTTCGTGCCTGACGGGTGGTCGACGGAGGCGGGGCGCGCCTACGTCGTCCGAGTGACGGGCCCGCGCGTGTTCGAGCTCACCGTCGAGCCGACCGACTGCGCGTCCTGACGGACGCTCGGTGGACCGCAGCCGGCGGCGTCCGGCGCATCAGCTCCTGCGGAAGGGGAGGTACGCGGGCGTCCACGCATGACGGCGCGCGTGCGTTTCGAGGTCGTCAGGCAGGTCCTTCCGCGTGGCGACGCCGTCGGCGATCGCGCGCTTCGCGACGCGCGCGGCGACGCGCACGGTGGCCTCGCGCAGGTCCTCGACCGGCGGATAGATCAGCTTCGTCCCGTAGCGCTCGCTCGTCATCTCCGCGAGCGCATGTGCCGCCTCGGCGACCATGCCGTCGGTGACGCGGCGCGACTCGGTGAGGATCGCCCCGAAGCCGAGACCGGGGAAGACGAACGCGTTGTTCCCCTGCCCGATCACGTGAGTCTCGCCGCCGATTTCGACCGGATCGAATGGACTTCCGGTGGCGACGATCGCGCGCCCGCTGCTCCACTGCAGGACGTCGGCCGGCACCGCCTCGCAGGCGCTGGTCGGGTTCGACAGCGCGAACACGATCGGACGAGGCGTGTTCTCCATCACCGAACGGATCACGCGCTCGTCGAACGACGCTCGCTGGCCCGACAGGCCGAGCAGCGCGGTCACTTTGCCGTTGCCGATCGTCTCGATGAGCGAGGGGACCTTGTTCGCGATCGTCCAGCCGGCGATCGCCTTCGACGGTTGCGCGAAATCGAGCTTGTAACTCTCCATCGCGCGGCCTTCGACGAGCAGACCCTTCGAGTCGACGACGAAGATCCGCGCGGAAGCTTCCTCGCGGCTCAGACCTTCGTTCTCGAGTCCCTCGCGAATCGCGCGGGCGACGCCGATCCCTCCCGCGCCGGCGCCGAAGACGAGGAAGCGCTCGGAGGCGAGCGAACCCCCCTTCGACCGTGCGGCGACGATCAGTCCCGCCAGCGCGACGGCCCCGGTCCCCTGGATGTCGTCGTTGAACGAGGGGACCACGTCGCGGAACGCATCGAGCACGTCGAAGGCGGTCTCCTTGCCGAAGTCTTCCCACTGCACGATGGCGCGCGGCCAGCGCTCGCGCACCGCGAGCACGAACTTTCGAACGAGCTCGAGGTGGGCCTCCCCGCGGAGCCGCTTCTGACGAACGCCGAGATAGGCGCGATCCTCGAGCAGCGTCGTGCGATCGGTGCCGACGTCGAGGACGACCGGCAACGTCTGGAACGGACTGACGCCGCCGCCGAGCGTGTACAGGGCAAGCTTGCCGATGGAAATCGCGAGGCCGTTGTATCCCTGATCGCCGATCCCGAGGATCGCCGACGAGTCCGTCGCGACGATCATGCGGACGTCCTCCTGCGGGAAGCTCGCCACGATCTCCGCCGGAGAGCGCGGGTCATCGAGCGAGATGCACAAGCCGCGCGGCTCTTCGTAGACGTCGGAGAATCGTTCCACACCCTCGCCGACCGTCGGCGTGTAGACGATCGGCATCATCTCCCGGATGTGCCGCTCGAGGAGCGCGTAGAAGAGGATCTCGTTCGTGTCCTGGACCCGCCGGAGGAGCTGATATCGCCCGAGGGACGTCGGCGCGCGCAGGAAGGCGCTGTACGCGCGGGCCACTTGCTCTTCGAGCGACTCGACGCGCGGCGGAAGGAGGCCGACCAGGCCGAGCTCGGCGCGTTCGGCCGTGGTGAACGCCGTTCCCTTGTTCGTCAGTGGGCATCGGAGAAGCGTGTCGCCGACGACTCGAACGTCGATGGCGCGCTCACCGCTCTCGTCATTCACGACCGCGAACGTCGGGACCATGGGAGTCGCGGGCTTCATGCTCCGCGTTTACCACGAAGCGCCCATCGACGTGCATGCTCGTGCTCGTCCTCGACCGAACGAACGGTGACGCTTCGAGTCACGTGCCGCCGAGTTGCGGATCCGCGGCATGCCCGTCGCATCCGCTGGGATGCGTACGCATTCTTGACTTCGCCGCGTCCTCGCAGTCTCTCTCTCTCCCGATGTCGATTGCCGAGAACGAAGCGCTCGCGAGCCTCCGGTTGCTCGTTGCCATGGCGCGCGCCGATGGGACGGTCCACAACGACGAGCGCAAGTCGCTCGCTGCGGCGCTGGAGAGCCTCGAGCTACCTGCCGGGATGACGGTGGAGACGCTGCTTGCAGAGGAGGTCGATGTCGACGAGCAGCTGCAAGAGCTCGAGAGCCCAGAGGCTCGTGAGCAGATCTATCGGAGCGCCTTCTTCATGGCGCACGCCGACGGCACGTGCACCGAAGAAGAGGAGGCGCTGCTCGCGAAGATCGCCACGGTCGCGCAGCCGTCGTCGGAGCAACGAGCGGCGCTCGAGCGCATGTTCACGTCGCGGGCGACAGGCGGCGAAGCTTCGCTGGCGCTCGTGCGCATCGACGACCCTGCCGAGCGCAGCGCCGAGGTGAAGACGCGTGTGCTCCGGCACGCCGTCCTCACCGCCGCGCTCGGCGCGTTCCCGATCCCCGGTCTCGCCATCGCGACCGATCTCGCCGTCGTCGCGGTACAGCTCAAGATGATCCGGGACGTGGGCGCACTCTGGGGGCACGTCGTCGATGGTCCGGCGGCGAAGTCGATCCTGTACGGAGTCGGGCTCGGAACGGGCGCGCGGCTCGCGGTGAACAACCTCGCCAAGCTCTTGCCCGGATGGGGCAGCGTGGTCGGCGCGACCACCTCATTTGCGTCGACGTATGCGCTCGGTGCGGTCATCGAGAAGGTGTTCGCGGCCGGTCAGACGCACGTCGCGGATCCCGCCTCGCTCCGCGCTCGGTTCAAGTTGGCCGAGGAGGAGGCGAGGGCGGTGTATGCAGATCATCACGACGTGATCATCCAGTCGCGACGCCAGAACGAGGTGGCCGTCGACGCGCTCACGGCGGAGCTCGAAGCCGGCAACATCACGCAAGACGAGTTCGACGCGCGGGTGGCCGCTCTCGTCTGAGCGTGAGCGCGAAGTCGAGTCCGGGCTTGGCGTGGGGTTGGCGAGGGCTTGGCGAGTGCACGCTCGACTGGCTACGATCGGCCGCGATGAGCAACTCGAACGGCGGCGCGCCTCCCGGCGGATACGGCGCGCCCCCCGGCGGCAGTAACGGAGGTCCCTTCGCAGGTGGCTATGGCCCGCCTCCGGGCAGCGCCTACGGACCTCCTCCGAGCGCTCCTGCCGGGACGGCGTACGGTCCTCCACCGTCCCGGAGCCATGGTCCGGCGCACGGTCCTCATCATGCCCCGCTTTCGGGGACTCCGCTTCCGCCGGCCTCGTACGGCGCGCCTCCGAACGGCTACACGCCGCCGCCTCCCGCAGCGAGCACGTTCGGTCAGCCGGTGCCGTACAACATGCCGCCGCCGTCGGCGTTTGCCATTCCCTCGCGCGGCAGCTTCGGCCTCGGCCTGGCGATGGGCCTGTTCGGCGGGTGCATCGGGCTCGGTCTCGTCTACGCGTTGTCGAAGGGACCGGAGACCAAGAAGGGCGCCGCCGTCGGCTTCGGCGTGTTCCTCGGCCTGTGCGCTCTCAGCCAGGTGCTGAAGACGCTCGCGCGCTGAGGCCCATCCACGGGTCTACGCGTAGCAGGCTCCGATCCTTCCCTTCGCGACGGGGCGGGCGAATCCTCGTGCGTCGAGGGGGGAAACCGCGCGTCCCTGACGTAAAGCTCGCCGTGCGTGGACCGAGTGCATGCTCGTTCGACTCCGCACGCTCCTCGAGACGTCAGAAAGGCTCCACTCCGGTGTCGAACTCCTCCTCGCCGTTCCCGGCTTCGACGACAGACATGGATCGCCCCACCGCTCCGGCAGACGGCGGCCCCAACGACGGCGCGTGGTCGAGCGAGCTCGAGCTGGGCGACGAAGACCTCATCGCCGACGGCGGGACGCAGATCATGTCGCGTGAGCCAACGCTGCGTTCGCCTTCCGCGCGCGCCCTCGACGCGGAGCCGATGTCGCAGTCGGCGCTCGATGCGCTCGCCGCGACCATCCCGGCGAAGCGACCGCTGAACGTCGTCATCACGTTGGACACCTCGGACACCTCGGACGCTACGCCGAGCCGCGACGCTCCGACCGCTGCGGCCACGCAGCCGATCCACGAGCTCGATCCGGACGATCTCGAGGAAGAAGAGCAGCGACGGCTCGAACGGACGCAGCCCTTCGACCGGTCGCGGCTGTTCGGCGCGCCGCACACGTCGACGTTGGCGTCGTTCGCGCCCGTTGCGATCGATGTTCCGTACGCGCATCCCGACGCGACGTTGAAGCTTCCGCCGGTACCGCACGTGCCCGGCCTACCGAAGTCGAACACGCCCTTGATCGTCGGCGCGCTGGGCTTCGGGATCGCCCTCTGCGCCGCGGTCGCGATCGCGATCGTGTCGTTCACGGCCGGTGCGGACGTCTCGGAGCGCACGAAGAGCACGCCGACCGTGGCCGCGAAACCGCGCGAGGCGCAGAAGGGCGTCGTGCGCTCGGCCGTCATCGAGACGACCGAGACGACGCCGCAGAAGGCCGCTGCTCCTCCCGGTGCGCAGGACGAAGACGGCACCCCCGTCTATTCCCCGAGCGCGCTGCCGTCGGCCCCGGCGTACGTCGGACGTGAAGCCGGTGGCTCGGCCGCGCCGTCGTCCGCTCAGACCTCGCGAGCGGCATCGACGACGGCGCCGGCAAGGACCGTCAAGCCGGCCACTTCCGCTGCGCCGCCCGCCGTCGTCCCCGAGCCGCCACCGACGCCGGTCGTCGCCGCATCGGCCGCGGCGCCGCTCGCGCCCGCGACGCCATCGCGCCCCGCGGCGCCTCCGGCGACCACGGGAACGATCGAGGTCCCCGCATCGCTCATGACCGTGATGGTCGATGGCGACTACAAGCGTGTCCAGGGGGGCCGCATCGTCGTGTCGTGCGGCAAACACCGCGTCAACGCGGGTCGCGGGACGCAGGTCGTCGATGTCCCGTGCGGAGGCGTCGCCTCCGTGATGTGAGCGCGGAGATCGAGCTCAGAGCGCGCCGTTCAGCGGGTCGAACTGGCCGCTCCCGCGCTGCGTCGGATCGCCCGACGTCTTGCTCTTCGCCTTTGCTGGCGCGCCCTTCTTCTTGTGGCCGCGGTGCTTCTTGCTCGCTTTCTCCGCCGTGGGCGGGGCCGATGGCAGCGAGTCGACCGAGACGGTGGCGGCACCCGTCGTCACCGAAGGCAGGCTCTCGACTGGCGTCACCGCAGGCAGGCTCTCCGCTGCGTTCGCCGGAGGCGGGCTCACGGCTGCCGTGCGTGGCGTTGGCGGTGAGACGTCTTTCGCGGGCAGCGCGACCGGTTGGGGCGGAGCTGCGACCGGCGCCTGGACTCCAGCGGCGGCGCGGCTGCTCTCGCCTGCCTTGCTCTTCACGAACGCCGCTGCGGACGCGACCTTCGCCTCCAGCCGGTCGACGCCGTACGACTTCAGGCCGACCGCTGCCCCGGCGACGAGCGCGACGGTCGCGACGACGGCCAGCGCGCGCCCGATGCGCCGCTTCGGACGGAAGACGCGGAGCTCCTCGGTTCCGTAGGAGACGTCGAACGTCGGCGTCGGGAACGACGGGATCACCACGTTCGACGATGGGATGTCTGCTGCAAGCGGCGCAATGCTGTTCGGTTGCTCGTCGATGCCGTGCAGCGCAGCGCGTGGAGCAGGGCTCGTCGAGGGAGTGGAGACGACTTGCTCGTCGGGCGTGCCGAGGCCAGCGACGTCACCGAGTGTCGTCCAGTGAAGCGCGCCTGCTGCGAGCACCGGCGTGCGCTCGTCGATGACGCCGGACTGGAACGCGCGGTCGAGCTCGTCGAGGTCCATCGAACGGACGACGCCGCCGACCTGCACGTGCCAGAGCTCGAGATCGACTCCATTCGCCGCCGCCACGTCCATGCTCATGTCGCGCCTCCGGTGAATCGCAGGCGCAGGTCCACGTCGAGAGCTCGCGCCGCGGGAGTCCGCGGTACGGTTCTCGGCTCCTCGCGCCGGCCGACGTTTCGTAGCAGTCGACGGATGAGCGGCAACTCGCTCGAGCGCAAAATCAGGCCGAATTTCCCGCAACCGTAGCGGAGTCGTCCGCCTGGAATGGACGCGTGCGCGTGCACGCAGGCTGGCGATGATGTGACGGTCGGGAGCGTCCGGTCACTGCCGTTGCCGTGAAGCGAGAGAGCATCAACGGGGCGCGGGCAGTCACCAGCAGCGCGTCGCTCGCCGTGCGCGCACCGTTCTCCGAACACGCTCTCGCACGTGCGAGCGACGCAGGCCGAGCGACGGCCCGTGACGTGCATCCTCGCGCGTGCAGAGATGTCGCTGACGCGTGTACGTCCCGGTTCGTCACGCCCCACGCGACCCGTGCAGCTCGGGCGCCACGACGTCCTCGGCAAGATCGCAGGAGGCGGTCTGTCGGCGATCTATCTCGGGCGTCGCTTCGGCGACGCTGCGCTCGTTGCGTTGAAGGTCGTGCGCCACGACCTCCGCGACGATGACGAGGTCCTCGCGATGTTCTTCGACGAGGCACGCTTGCTCGAGCGCCTCGTTCATCCGAACATCGTGCGGACGTTCGAGCACGGCGCTGGGACCGACCACGCGTTCATCGCAATGGATCTGCTCCGAGGCACCACGCTCGCAGAGGTGCAGAGGGCGTGCGTCACGCGTGGAATGGGCCTGCATCCCGAGGCGGCCGCCTGGATCGCGGCCCGCGTCGGCGAGGCGCTCGCGTACGCCCACGACCTCGCCGACGAGGGCGGACAGCCGCTCGGGATCATCCATCGGGACGTGAATCCGTCGAACATCTTCCTCACGTTCGACGGCGAGGTGAAGCTCATCGACTTCGGGCTCGCCAAATGCAGCGGTCGGGCCACCACGACGCTCCACGGGATCATCAAGGGGAAGCTTCCCTACCTCTCGCCGGAGCAGATCATGCAGCTGCCGCTGGACCGCCGGAGCGACGTCTTCGGGCTCGGCACGACGCTCTGGGAGCTGCTCACGACGCGACGGCTGTTCGGCCGTCCCACGGACATCGCCACGGTGTGCGCCGTGCATCGGGGACCGATCCCCGACCCGCGGACACTGGCGTCCGACGTGCCGCCGGAGCTCTCCGCGATTGTCCTTCATGCGCTCGAGCGCAATCGCGACCGACGCTACGAGAGCGCCGGCAAGCTCGCGCGCGATCTCGACGCCGTCCTCGGTCGCCGGATCGCGCAGGCGGCTCCTGCGCGCATCGGGGAGATGATGCGGGCGCTCTTTCCGGCTGAGCTCGATCGTCAACGCGGCTGGAGCAAGCCGGCGATCGTCGCACCTCCGAGGAGCGGCTCGCTCGTCCCGGCGGAGATGCCCGTCCCTCAGGCGGGATCGCGCGCGATCTGTCCCCGCGATGGGCACGTGACCTCTCACGTGAAAGGCCAGACGGCGAGCACGGGGTGAGAGGCTCCGGCGACCTTCGCTGCGAGGCGGCGGACACTCGCTGGAACGGTCCGGCACGGGGACGCGCGAAACGACAAAATATCCGTTGCTTCCGGAGGGTTCCCTGCGCGCGCTTGCACGCGCGGCGCACACGTCGTACGTGCGGTTCGTCCCGTGAGCACGCCGTTGGACAACGTCGCTTCCTGCCTTCTCGCCGCGCGGGCCGTGTTCGCCCCGCTGGTGCTCGCCGGAATCGTGGTCGCGAGCGGAGGCTGCAAGGGCCGCAACGCGGGGGGCGAGCCAGATGCCTCGGACCCGGACACGACCGACGATGGAGGGCCGGCCGCCATCGAGACGATCGACGCGGGCGGCCAGGATCCTGCCGCGACGCCGAAGATCGCCGTGCTCGACTTCGTGACGCCCGTCTTCAACACCACCGAGTGGCCCCCCAAGGACCCCTCGAAGACGAGCGAGGAGCGTCAGGGCGCTCAGCGCCTCGGCTATCTCCGACGCGGCCAGGTGGTCGCGGTGAAGTCGCGGGTCATCAAGAAGGGCAACTGCTCCGAGGGCTGGTACGAGCTCGTCAGCGGCGGCTTCGTCTGCGGGAAGTACGCAACGACCGATCTGACGTCGAAGGAGCTCGAGACCGCGCCGCACCCGCCGTATACGGATCGTCCGCTCCCTTACGACTACGGTCTCAACCTCACCAACGGCGCGCCGCTGTACCGGCGCCGGCCGCTGAAGAAGGAGCGCAAGGACCTCGAGAAGGGGCTCGCCGTCGGCAAGACGAAGAAGCCGAAAGAAGGCGAGCCGGCTCCGCCGCCACCGCCGAGCGATCCCGATGCGCCCTGGTATCTCAAGGACCACAAGGGGCAACGCCCGCAGGTCACGATCGACGACATCCGGACGAACGAGCAGGGCGGGCTCGTCGTCGTGCGCATGGTGCGCGGGTTCTATCTCTCGCTCGATCGCGACCTGTCCACGGCGTCGGGCAAGTTCTGGCGTAACACGGCGGGCTTCCTCGCTCCGGCCGATCACATCCTCGTCCACAAACCGACGACGGAGTTCGAGGGCGTGCGCATCGGCGCAGAAGGCGAGAAGCGGCACCTCCCGCTCGGCTGGGTCGTGAGCCCGCGTGCGCGCCGCTACAGCGTCGAGCCCGGCGATCCGTCACGCGCGGACGAGAAGGACGGCAAGCTCGTGCGAGGTGAGTCGGTCGACCGCTTCACCATCGCGCAGCTGACGGGCAAGAGCGTGACGATCGACGGGCGCGGATATTTCGAGACCGAAGAAGGCTGGTGGCTGCGCGACATCGACGCTGCCGTCACGCGCCCGGGGCCGCCGCCGAAGAACCTCGCTCCCGGCGAGAAGTGGATCGACGTCAATCTCTCGACGCAATCGCTCATCGCGTTCGAGGGTGACAAGCCCGTGTACGCGACGATCGTCTCGACGGGCCGTCACAACGACGAAGACAAGTCGAAGGACCATCGCACCGTCCAGGGCGAGTTCCAGATCCGCGAGAAGCACATCGCCGCCACGATGGAGGACGACGGCGCGAGCGACGGCCCGTATTCGATCCAGGACGTGCCGTGGATCATGTACTTCGAGGGCAGCTACGCGATCCACGGAGCGTTCTGGCACTCACGTTTCGGCCGCGAGCGCAGCCACGGCTGCGTGAACATGACGCCACACGACGCGAAGCAGATCTTCGCGTGGGCCGGCCCGAACCTCCCCGAGGGCTGGCACGGCGTGCGCGCGACGAAGGAAAACCCCGGGACCCGCGTCGTCGTACACGAGGACCCCAAGCCGGCGGCCGCCGCGCCTGGCGCTTCGGGCTCCGCCACGACGGCGGTTGCCGCGTCGCCGCCTCCCAAGAAGGCCGACACGACCGACGGCGCGGACAAGAGCGACAAGCCGAAGAAGAGCGACGCCTCGGACAGCCGCGACAAGTCGAAGAAGAGCGACAAGTCGAAGAAGAGCGACGCCGGGGACAAGAAGAAGGGCGACGCCGACAAAGCAGCAAAGGCGGACAAGGGCGACAAGGCAAAGGCCGACAAGCCCAAGCTCGAGAAGACGGCGGCAAAGCCGAACTGACCCCGGCCCGCGCTCGGGCGCTCATCGCGTATGGCCGTCGATGTCGTCGGAGGCCGGTCGGACGCGCATCATCCCGCTGAGGAGACGGTGGCCCACCCCTCGGCGCGCGGGCGGCCGGAGTTGCGCAAGCGGGCGCGCATCCCTCCGCCGGAGCCCTCGAAAGCCCCGTGATCGCGCGACGCTTCCACGATCCACCGCCACGCACGGTGTTGGTACGGGGCGTTCATGCAGGGAGACATCATGGTCCGGATCTCGTCGAGCGCGGTTCTCGTCATCGTCGGTACCCTCGTTGCTGCCTGTTCATCGGATGCCGGGGACGAGGCGCTGCCGACCCTGGACGGACGAGGCGATTCCACGAGCGCCGAACGCGAGGAGAGCGATGGCCAGGAGCAGCCGGGCGCGTCGGACCCTCCCGGCGCGGAAGACCCGGAGGTGGCGCCTGGTGAGATGCCGCGCTTCGTAGATACATGCGATCTGCAGGCATCCGTCTGCACCGCTCCCCCAGCGGGCTTCGGGAAGGGCGACGGGCTCGTGGCCGTGGACCGGTGCGCGTTCGCGCTCGAGGAGAGCGCAGAGCTCGGGACCACGCCAGCGCTCGTGACGGCGCTCGAGTCGATCGCCACGAAGGTGACCTTCGCCGACGTGCTCGCCGATGCAAACCGCTCTGCGATCAAGACGACGAGCGTGCCGGGGAACCCGGGCGGCGTCGGCTACGCGTTCCGCTGGCAATCGGATGACGACGCGTCGACCGCGTGGATCCCGCAGGGCATCACCGGCACGGCCGACGCCGACGCGACCGGAAAGGTCGCCGGGAAGAGCGCGGTGCTCGTCAGCTTCTACGACAAGGCCGAAGGGGGCGCCACCAACGAGGGCGTGCGTATCGCCTTCGTCGACACGACGAACCCCAACGCGCCGAAGTACCGTTTCGCTCTCCTCGTGACGCCGAAGGGAACGCCCGCCGCTCCGAGCTTCGATCCCGTGAAGATCCATGCAGGCGGCATCGCGTGGTTCGGCGACTTCCTCTACGTGGCCGACACGAGCCGCGGCTTTCGCGTGTTCGATCTGCGTCACATCCTTCGTGTGTCGACGGACGCTGGCACGTTCGGATGCACCGACGGCACGTGCCGCGCGGCGACCTACAAGTACGTCCTGCCCCAGGTGGGCAAGTACCAGATCACGTCCGCGTGCAAACCGATTTTCTCGTTCGTGTCGCTCGATCGGAAGAGCGACCCTCCGTCGCTCGTCTCCGGCGAGTACTGCAGCTCGACGGCGTGTTCGGGGCCGTACGCGAGCCGTGTCTATCGTTGGCCGCTCGACGCGAAGACCGGTCTGCTTCGCAGCAAGATGACGTTCCCCACCGAGGCATTCCTCACGAGCCACACGCAGGTGCAGGGCGCGGCATCGGTCGACGGGACCTTCTATCTCTCCTCCAGCGCGCCCGCGGGTGGTGGCGGCGAGATCTACCGCGTCGCCGGATCGAAGAGCGCAACGTCGCGATGGTCGGACACTCCCGAAGACCTCATGGTCGATCACGGGAACGGCTGGCTGTGGAGCCTGAGCGAAGCTCCGAAGGAGCGCGCCGTCTTCGCGGCGAAGCTCACGAGCTACCCGAAGCCTTGAGCGTGACGCTCTAGGACGACGTAGAACACCGGCACGCGCACGAGGTGGCCGACCCGGCCACTCTGGCTCGCATCCTCCGCTCCATGCTACGCATGCGCAGCGCTACGAGGTCGTCTCGCGGCTCGCAGCGCGGAGGGGGATAGTGGAAACTACACGCATGTCGCGCCTTTTCTTCTTCGCCGCCGGGCTTCTGGCCGTCGGTTGCAAGCCTGCTGCGCCGAAAGCCGACGCCGCCGCGATCTCGAGCGTCGAGGCGACGAAGAAGTCGGCTCCGCCCGCCGACCCCGATCCGATCGTCGATCTGCTCCACACGGTCGACGCGACCGTCGCCGTCTCGTCGAAGGTCGACAATCCACACGACTATCCCGAACATCTCGTCGACGGAAAACCGGAGACCGCGTGGAACGGCAAGACCGGCGACCTGAAAGGCTGGATCGCGTTTCGGGTCCCGAGCAGCGCGAAGGTCGTGCGCGTCGAGATCACGCCTGGCTTCGACAAGAAGGCGACGAAGGGCGATCTCTTCACGATGAACCACCGCATCAAGAAGGTCCGCATCTCGCGGCAAGGTGAGATGGTCAAGGAGGCCGTGCTCGACATCGGCAACCGCGGGCTCCAGTCGATCGACATCGAGGCTCCTGGCGGCGACTTCAAGATCGATGTCCTCGAGACGGTGCCGGGCACGCAGAAGAACTGGCGCGAGCTCACGATCTCGGAGCTGCGCGTGTGGGGGCGCGCCGGCGGGGCGCCCGCGAACCCGGCGCGGATCCCGAAGATGGCGATCGGCAGTCTCGATGGACGGCCGCCGCCGAAGTCCGTCGCGAAGGCCGAAGCTCCGCGCGGGCCGTTCGCTTCGCCGGCGGAGCTCTGCGCGGCTTACGACAAGGTGATGACGCCGCTCATCGATGCGAAGTTCACCGACGACACCTACCCCGGGAAGCTTCCGCCGCCGCATTGCGCGATGAAGCCGCCGCCGCGAGGCTTCTCGAGCGCGGCCTTCAAGGCGGGCCCGTTCAAGGATGCGGCGTTCGCCGTCGTGAACGGCCTCGAGGAGCAAGAGTCCGTGCTGCTCATCGAGACCGAAAAGGGTTGGTTCCGGACGGACGTCCGCGCCTGGTCGCGGTACATCGGCGATCCCGGATGTCTCCGCGCGACGTCAGCGCTCTTCGAGGACGTGACGTTCGCGAAGAGCAGTACCGGACAAGACGTCGCGCTCATCCGCCTCGTGAACCGCGAGGTGATGTGGGGCCAGATGGCCGATGAGCTGTCCCGTGCAGCGACCGTGGAGTCCGTCTACGCGTGCCGCGCGGACGCAACCGGCGCCGTGGCGTGTGAAGGGCCGAAGACGCTCGCGACTGCGCACGAGCCGCTTCCGCCTTCATGGTCGCCGGATACGGGCGCGGGCTTCTTTGCCATCGACGTGGAGAAGATCCCGTGGGCCTCACGAAAGAAACCGACGATCGGACCCGCCGGCGATCTGCGCGTCGAGTGAGCGAGTCCACCTGACTCACCTGACTCACCTGACTCACCTGCTGAGCGCGATCGTCGAGGTGAATAGCCATCGAAGGCGCGAGAGAGCGCCGAGGAGAGGGGAGCGGTGAGGCGGTCTCTCGGCGCCATCGATGTCTGCCGTGACTCTTTGCGCGTCGCGTGCCGGCCCGTGTGAGGAACACGTTGCTCGCTGAGCATCCGATTTTCGTCGCATGCGCCCCGCGGAGCGCGCGTGTGCCGCTCTGCGAGGCGGATCGGCGACCGTCCAGGACCGCGTCGAAGCCGATCCGCTGCGGCTCGGACGCAGCATCTCGTTGGCGCTGGCGCGGAGCACGTGGGCGTCCGCTGCGCCGAAGCGCGGCCTCAGCCGACCGGCCATGCCGGCTCGAGCGCGTGCACGTGCGCCAGGTGCGCGTCACGGCAATCCGTGTGCACCGGCTTGATGCAGGCGTCGCAGCAGAACGCTTCGTGCACCACGGTGATCTTCTGACCACACTCGATGCACGGCCGGCCGGCGAGCTGCACGAGACCCGCTCCGCCGGTCCAGCGAGGATCGGTCGGATCGAAGGGATGCTCCTTCCGAAGCCGCGCATCCTTGGCGAGCGCGGTGGTCAATCTCAGGGCGCCTCCGGCGACGACAAGGCCGCCTAGCGCGAACGCCCCGGAGTCGCCGTTGATTCCCGTCGCGAAGACGATCAAGGCGAGACCGAGCACCATGAGGAGCGCGCCGAAGAAGATCGAAAGACTGCTGTGCGTTGCAGGATAGCTCATGCGTTCGGCTCCTGGGCTTGTCGCAGTCGCAGTCGCCCTTACGCGATCGCTTCGCAATGCGTAAGTTGGCGACACCATGAACTACGACGATCGACGACGAACGGAACCCACGCACGGGTGGGACTCCTGGAAAGGGGGTCAATCGGGCTACTCCGCGGGTGCAATCGCCCGGCCCGCGCGGCAGGCCCTCGTCAGTGACGCACTCTGGGCGACGTACCGCTGGATGGCGGCTGGGCTCGGACTGACGGGGCTCGTCGCGCTCCTCGTTGCGAGCTCGCCCGCAGCGCTCGAGATCATCCTCGGCAATCAGATCGTCTTCTTCGGTCTCATCATCGCGCAGCTCGCGCTCGTGTTCTCGTTCAATCACGCCGCCGTGCGTGCGAGCACGGGAGCCGTCGCAGCGATGTTTTTTGCCTACGCCGCGCTGACGGGCGCGACGATGAGCGTCATCTTCCTCGTGTACACCGCGGCCTCGATCGCGTCGGTGTTCTTCGTCACCGCAGGCGCGTTCGCGGGGCTCTCCGTCGTGGGGCTGGTGACGAAGCGAGACCTCAGCCCGATCGGCCGCTTTGCGATCTTCGCGCTCATCGGCCTCATCATCGCGATGGTGGTGAACATCTTCCTCGCGAGCTCGGGGCTCGGGTTCCTCATCAGCATCGTCGGCGTGCTCCTCTTCGCCGGCCTGACGGCGTACGACACGCAGAAGTTGAAGAACATCTTCGCGAGCGGCGAGGTGCACGCGAACATGCCGCTGGTCGGGGCGCTCATGCTCTACCTCGACTTCATCAACATGTTCCTCTTCCTCCTCCGCCTGTTCGGCCGTCGCCGCGACTAACGACGCTCGCTCCCCGACGCGGAAACAAGCGAACGGCGCGCGCCCACGGGCTGCGCGCCGTTCGCGTTCTCGCTGTCGTATCGTCATCGTCGAACGCTCGTCTCTGTGGACGTCTCGTCTCGTTGGCGCGTGTGAGGTCTGTGCTCGTCGCGGGATTCAACAGGGAGTCGGGGAGGCGGGGAGGGCGAGAGGGGCTTGGCTTCGCGGCCGCCATCGCCGGCCTGACCGCAGCCGACCGCTGAAGCGGAGCGTTGAATCGTCGGTCGAGGCGGAAGGTCGAGGCGGTGCGTCGAACGCTATGGCTGCAGCGGAGCGGAGCGTGCGGCCTTGAGGGCCTCGAGGATGCGATCCAGTCGCTCCACCACGGCGCGCGAGTCGGCCTGCGCGGTCTTCGCTGCGCCCGGCTCATCGAGGATACGGTTCGCCATCGCGGGCCCGAACGTCATGAGCGCCGAGCCGATGGTCTTGCCGCTTGCCGTCGTCGCGTGGATGTCGCTGTAGCCGACAGAGAGGTTCGTCGCGACGTAGACGAGCGCGTCGTAGTAGCTCTTCACCTTCTCGTTGTGCCCACGCTCTGCCTGGTAGAAGAGCCAGCTCGCGACGAGCACGGTCGCGACGGTGGAGCCCATCGGGTCGTCGGCGTAGCGCTCTCGCACCTTCTTCTCGAGGCGCGCGAGCGTCTCTCGCCCGAGGTCGGGCTCCGTCGCGGCCGCCAGAGCGGCAAGGACGAGGAGAGGGCGCTTCTGCATCGAGCCTCCGATGCTACGCGTCCGGAAGCCCCTCGTCGACCATAGGCGCGCCGTCGTACGGAGCGCCGTGTCTGTCGCGTCTGGTCTGCCACCCACGCCGCGCCCCGCGCCCGCAGTCGCCGACGCGCCGAGTCGCCGACGCGTCGAGGTCGTCGTGAAAGACTCCTCGCGGGCGCGGTCGAGGATGAGTACCTTCGAGGGAGGACGATGGAGCACTTCCTGGCGCTCGCGCTCTCGTTCCCGGCGGCCGTGTACACGGTTCTGCTGGGCGTCGCGCTCGTCTACTGGGTCTTCGTGATGCTCGGCGCCGCGCACGTCAATCTGCTCGGCGAGGGCGCCGTCGACGCCGCCGCCGACGCGGCGATCGACGGGATGGCGAAAGGAGCGCTCGAAGGCGCGACGAAGGGCCTGCTCGAGGGTGCCGCCGAGCACGCGCATGGCGCGCTCGAGGGCGCCGGCGCTCACGCTCATGGAGGTGGCGGCGGAGGTGGAGCTGACGCTGGCCTCGTCTCGGCGCTGAAGCTCCGGTCGGCTCCGGCAACGGTCGTCCTGAGCCTGATGCTGCTCTTCGCGTGGATCTTCACGATGACCGGGATGCGCGCCGCCGAGGGACTTTTCCCCGACGCCGGTGCGGCGTTCATCGCCGTCAAGGTCGCGCTCTTCATCGTCGCTCCGGTGCTCGCGCTGTTCCCGACGTCGCTCGCCGTCCGTCCGCTTGCCCGCGTGTTCTCGCACGTGCACGCGCCGACGCACGATGCGCTCGTCGGCAAGCTCTGCACGATCCGGACGGGGACGGTGACCGATCGCTTCGGCGAAGCGACGCTCGACGACGGTGGCGCCGGGGTCGTCGTTCGCGTCCGTGTCGAGTCCGGCGAGCGGCTTGCGCGCGGCGATCAGGCCGTCATCGTCGGCTACGACGCGCACAAGCAGGAGTTCACCGTCGCGCCGATGCCGGATGTCCTGGAGGACGTCCGCGACGAAGAGCCACGGCGCTCCAGCTCGAACGCCAGGTGAGCACGCATGGCTGGTGATCTCGACCCGTCCGCGGATCGGAAAGACCGGCTGTTCGACCCGCACAGCGTGAGCTGGAAGGTCGTCGGTCATCCCGTCGCCCTGATCGGCGGGATGCGCGCCCTCGTCATCCAGACGATGCACCCCCTCGCGATGGCCGGGGTCGCGCAGTACTCCGACTTCCGCAAAGACCCGCTGAAGCGCCTCCGCGGGACGTCGGCGTACGTGGCGACGGTCGTCTTCGCCGATCGCGAGACGGCCGTCGCAGCGGCGGCGCGCGTGCGAAAGCTGCACGAGCGCATCCGCGGTGTCGATCCGGTCACCGGCAAGGAGTTCTACGCGAACGATCCCGAGACGATGCTCTGGGTGCACTGCACCGAGATCCACTCGTTCCTGGCCGCCTATCGCGCGTATGCGGGACACCTGACGCTCGCGGAGCGCGATCGCTACCTCGCCGAGCAGGTCGCCGCCGCGGAGCTGATCGGCATCCCTCGCGCGATGGTGCCCGACTCGGTGGCGGCCTACCGGAAGTACTTCGCCGAGATGCGGCCGCGCCTCTGCGTGTCGGCGGATGCTGCCGCCACGATCGATTTCGTGGTGCGCCCGAGGCTCACGGGGCGCACGCCGCTCGAGCTGCGCTTCGCCGCCACCGTTTTCGGTCCGGCCGCCGCGGCGCTCGTCCCACGTGATCTCCGTCGTCTCGCCGGTCTACCCGAACGGCCGAACCGCGAGATCTCGGTGCGGGCCGTGAACAGCGTCGCGTGGCGCGTCGCTCCGTTCCTGGGACACGTCCCGGTGCTGAACGACGCCCTCGATCGATGGGCGATGAAGCTGGTCGGCGAGACGCCGGTCAAGCTCGCGCTGCGTCAGCGACGCGGAAAACGGCCGGACCGCTGAGCGGGCGGGTGCTGGAGGCACCCGCCGATGCTGGATGCTGGATGCTGGATGCTGGATGGATGGCGCGCCGCCCTGGTCCGCGGAGCAACGCGTCCGAGCCTCGGCTGATCCAGCCTCGTCCTGAAAACCGTCGAATTTTCAGCCGAGCTACATGGTACGACAATTGGATACGTAGTGGGCATGCGCTCGCTCACGAAGGTCCTCTCCCTCTCGGTCCTGGTCACGGCTTTCGGAAGCCTCGTCGCCTGTGCGCCGGCAGAGGAAGACAGCGTCGACGCATCCGAGCACGACGTCACGGGCGGGACCGGCGCGATCGAATCGCCCGTCGTCTACCTGTTCGACGGCGCGCAGCCTCACATCGCCCCGAAGTGTGCGGGCGCGCTGCTCGGCGCGAAGGTCGCGGTGACCGCGAAGTCCTGCGCCAAGACCGGGCTCCTCCTCGGCCGCGCCGCGGACAAGGACGGCAAGGGCGCACGCGCGAAGGTGACCAAGGTGCACGTCCCCGACGGGCCCGATGCGGACATCGCCGTCGTCGAGCTCGACCGCGCGATCGGCGGTCTCCACGCGCTCATCACGCAGTCGCCGCTCCGCGACGGGTATTCCGTCAACGGCGTCGCCACCGCGGACGGCAGCGGCTTGTTCGATCCGAACAAGGGCGAGGCGTCCTCGGTCATCGCGCGGATGACGTCGGAGACCGAGCTGCACGGGACGATCTTCCCTGCGAAGGGAAGCCAGATCTGCGTGGGCGACATCGGAGCGCCGGTCTGCTCGAGCACGTCGACGAAGATCGCCGGCTTCGACGTGTACGGGACCTGCGGCCTCGCCGGGATCGTCGTCGGCCCCGAGGCGACGACCGCGGCGCAGAACGGCCCGAACGTCGCCGGTGATGGCAACGGGGGCAACAAGGGCGAACGCGAACGGCCGGGCCAGGAGACGCCGGCGGCGCAGGCGGACGACGCGACGACCTGCACCGCAGGCCCGTGGAAGGTCGTGCAGCTCGGACGCCACGCCGAGTTCCTTCGACAGTTCGCTCCGGACGCGTTCAAGCCGCTCGTCATCGACAAGCCGATCCTCCGGAACTTCCCGCACGCGCCGCAGGGGCTGTGGGGATACAAGACGGGCGGCACCGTTGCTGCGTGCAAGATCGAGACGGCGAAGCTCGACCCCGTGGCTGCTGGTGCCGAGGTGAAGCTCACCGCGAAGGTTTCGTTCGAGAACATGGAGAGCCGCGCGATCCCGTTCGGTCGCTTCGGCATCGCTCCCAAGAGTGCGCCCACCAAGATGCGCTGGCTGCCCGCACGCGCGACGACCGAGATGAACGGTACGTCGTTCGACGCGACGTTCGAAGGGGCCGTGGCTGCCGTCGCCGACGGGGACTACGTCGTCGCCTTCCGGGCCTCGGCGACCGGCGGGGAAGGTTGGACGCAGTGTGACCTCGACGGCATCGAGAACGGGTTCAGCGTCGACAAGACGCTCTCGCTCCAGGTGGGCACCGCGAACGACCCTGTCGAGAACCCCGAAGAGAACGAGCCGGGAGAGACCAAGCCGCAGGACGCGCCGCCGCCGGTGGGCTCGGCGAGCGACTCGGACTACTCCGACCCGCCGTCGGCCGACTCGGACGACGAATACGCGGACGAGGACTACGCGAGCGACCCGATGGGCGAGGACGAGCCGACGATCGGCAAGAAGAAGAAGAAGGCAGCCGCGAACGGCTGTTCGGCGGCCCCGCAGGGAACGTCCGCGCGCAGCCAGGCGTTGCCGATGGTCGGCCTTCTCCTCGGCGTCGCGGCGTTCCTTCGTCGCCGCCGCTGAGCGAATCGGCGGTCAGCGCGAGCCAACGCTCGCGCTGACTCGCACCGTGTATGCGCCGCGCAGTCGCGCCCTCGACCCGTGCACCCTGCGGTCGAGGGCGGTCGAGGACTGAGGTCGGCGCACCCTCAAAAAGCTCCATTCCCCCGGGCAGACATGCGACCCTTGCCGGCCCTGGAACTGGGGACACGGGCGAGGCATGCCCGTGTCAGGGAGTGAGGGTCGTATGTCCGAGACTGCAATTCTGGCTGGCGCCATCGTCGGCGCGCTCTTCGTCATCCTGCTCGGCGTCCTCGCGATGTTCTCGCGGTTCTATCGCCAGGTGGAGCAAGGCAAGGCGCTCATCGTCAACACCATGGGCAAGGAGGCGGAGGTCTCCTTCACCGGGCGCCTGGTCTATCCGGTGATCAACCGTGCCGAGACGATGGACCTCTCCGTGAAGACGATCGACATCGATCGACGCGGTAAGGAAGGCCTGATCTGCAACGACAACATCCGCGCGGACATCAAGGTCACCTTCTTCGTCCGCGTGAACAAGACATCGGACGATGTCCTCAAGGTTGCCCAGTCCATCGGCTGTGCGCGCGCGAGCGACCCGCAGACGCTCGAGGATCTGTTCACCTCGAAGTTCGCCGAAGCCCTCAAGACCGTCGGCAAGCACTTCAACTTCGAGCAGCTCTACACGAAGCGTGACGACTTCAAGGACAAGATCATCGAGGTCATCGGCAAGGACCTGAACGGCTTCATCCTCGACGACGCCGCGATCGACTACCTGGAGCAGACTCCGCTCGAGGCGCTCGACAAAGACAACATCATGGACGCGGACGGCATCCGGAAGATCACCGAGATCACCGTCCAGCACAACGTGAAGACGAACGAGCTCCGCCAGCGCGAGCGCATGGAGATGGGGAGCGAGAACCTCAAGTCCGACGAGGCGATCTTCAACTTCGAGATGCGCCGTGCCGAGGCGGAGGCGAAGAAGCTCAAGGAGATCGCGATCGCCCAGGCGCGCGAGCAGAACGAAGCCGCCCGCGTCGCGAGCGAGGAGTCGAAGAAGACGCACATCGTTCATCACAAGAACGAGGAGGAGGCGCTCATCGCCGAGCAGGCGAAGCAGCGTGGCGTCGCCGTCGCCCAGAAGAACCGGGAACGCGAGATCGCGGTCGAGACGGAGCGCGTCGAGAAGGCGCGTCAGCTCGAGATCATCAGCCGCGAGCGTGAGGTCGCGCTGGTGGGGATCGCGCGCGACAAGGAAGTGGAGCAGCAGAAGAAGGAGATCGCGGACGTCGTGCGCGCTCGCATCGCCGTCGACAAGACCGTGGCGGTCGAGGAGGAGCACATCAAGGACGTCCGGACGATCGCCGGCGCCAACCGCGAGCGCGACGCGCTCAAGATCAAGGCGGAGGCCGAGGCGGCGACCGCGCTGGTCAAGCAGGTGAAGGCCGCAGAGGCGGCCGAGGAGGTCGCGAAGCACGCCGCGCGTCAGAAGGCGATCACCGCGGAGGCGGAGCTCGAGACCGCAGACAAGCTCGCACGCGCCAAGATCCGTCTCGCGGAAGGCACGCAAGCCGAGACCGCCGCCGAGGGGCTCGCGAAGGCGCGCGTCAAGGAAGCGGACGCCATCGCGACCGAGAAGCTCGGTATGGTCGAGGCGAGGATCGCGCTCGAGAAGATGCAGGCCGCCGCCGCGGGCGAAGAGAAGCAGGGCCTGGCGAAGGTGAAGGTGAAAGAGGCGGACGCGCAGGCCGTCGAGAAGCTTGGCGTCGCCGAGGCCGCGGCGCTCCGCGAGAAGCTCGTGGCCGAGGCGTCGGGCGAGGAGCAGAAGGGCCTCGCGCTCGCGAAGGTCACGCGCGAGAAGCTGGTCGCGGAGGCCGCGGGCATCGCCGAGAAGGCCACCTCGATGAAGGCTCTGGACGAGGCGAGCCGCGAGCACGAGGAGTTCCGCCTTCGGCTCGAGAAGGAGAAGACGATCGAGCTCGAGACGATCCACGCCAAGACGAGCGTCGCCGAGGCGCAGGCGAAGATCCTGGCGCAGGCGTTCTCGAACGCGAAGTTCAACATCGTCGGCGGCGATGGCGCGTTCTTCGATCGCTTCGTGAAGGCAGTGAGCGTCGGTCAGGCGATCGACGGCGCCGTCGACGCGAGCCCGCACGTGAAGAGCCTCGTCGAGTCGGCGATGCGTCCGGACGACGAGGCCGTGCTCGGTCTCGTCGAGAAGCTCCTCGTGAACGATCCCGCCGCCTCGGCCCGCCTCAAGGCCGCCCGCTCCGGGCCGGCGGGGACGGGGGAGTAGAGCAGGCTCCAGGCTCCAGGCTCCAGCCAGTCAGGCTCCACGCCTCGGGCTCGAGGCCTCAGGCTCCTTGCTTCAGGAGAGAGAGCTCACAGGAAGGACGAAGGGGAAGAG
>JAFAER010000010.1 GCA_023423895.1 Pseudomonadota bacterium | reverse complement strand
TCCCGTCTCGCGGAGGCTGGCGACGCGGGTGGGCGTCGACGCCGCTCGAGGGAAGACCTCCCGTCACCAGCGCGTACGATAGGTAAAGCCGCTGCTGTGCGCCAGGCGGTCGGTTGATAGGCTCGATGCGGATGGATCGGACGGCCCGCAACGCTGGCAACGCCGGAATGGCTCCGGCCCTGCTCCCGAGACCCGGCGAGGTCGTCTGCGGCAAGTACCGCCTCGAATCGGTCCTGGGCACCGGCGGCATGGGCGTCGTGATGGGAGCGGTCGACACGTCGCTGGGTCGGCCCGTGGCCATCAAGTTCCTCGCTCCGCAGAAGGCGACGCGGGAAGGTGCCGTCGCGCGGTTCCTCCGCGAGGCCCGTTCGGCTGCAGCCATTCAGAGCGAGCACGTCGTCCGCGTTTTCGAAGTGAGCACGCTGCCGAACGGAGCTCCGTTCATCGTGATGGAGCACCTGCGGGGCGCGGATCTGTCGAACGTCCTCGCGCAACGTGGAGCGCTTCCGATCGAGGAGGCTTGCGACTACGTCCTCCAGGCGTGCGAGGCGCTCGGCGAGGCGCATGCGCGCGGGATCGTGCATCGCGATCTGAAACCTCAGAACTTGTTCCTCACGCAGCAGGCGGATGGTTCGCCGTGCGTGAAGGTCCTCGATTTCGGGATCTCCACGGCAGCCGTCGACGACACCGCGCCGAACCTCACGTCGACGGACATGGTGATGGGCACGCCGCTCTACATGTCTCCGGAGCAGGTGCGTAGCCTCAAGAACGTCGACGCGCGCGCCGACATCTGGGCACTCGGAGCGATCCTCTTCGAGCTGCTCACGACGGCGCCCATCTATCAAGCACCGAGCGCGTCCGCGCTGTGCGCCATGATCGCGATGGACCCGCCGACACCGCTGCGCGCGCGCAGGGGGGATGCGCCCGCCGCTCTCGAGGCGGTCATCCTCCGGTGTCTTCACAAAGATCCGGTGGGGCGCTTCCAGGACGTCGCTGCGCTCGCCGACGCGCTCGCCAGCTTCGGATCGGAGCGAGGCAGGCACTCGGCGCTCCGCATCTCGCGCGTCGTGCGCGCTTCGGGGGCGAGCAGCCAGGCGGGGCCGCCGAACGTGAGCTCGTCGCCGCTCGGGAATCATGCGGCGTCTCCGATGGCGATGATGTCCACCATGGGCCCGGCTCCGACGACGGGCGGAGCGCCGGCGTCGTTCGGGCCGAGCTCGCCACCTGCTCTCGTGCTCGGCACGGAGATGATCCAGCCGACGACGGGTGGCCCGCCGCTGCAGACGCAGAACACGTGGCACCGGACGAACGCGGGCTCGGGGGCCGAGCGCCTCGCGGACAAGCCCGTCCCTCGTGCGAACGGGGGCGCCTCCGTGATGTGGATGGCCGGCGCGATCGGTGGGCTCGTCTTCCTCGCCCTTGCCGCCGCCGGCGGAGGTGCGTGGTACTTCGTCGTTCGCAAGGACGCCACGACGGCGGCCGCCGCGGTGACCGCCGACGCGAGCACGGTCGACCCGCCGGGCGCGATGTCGGGCTCGCCGGTGCCGACGGTGAGCGTGACCGCGTCGGCTTCGACCGTGCCCGCGCCGCCGCCGACACCAACGCCTCGTGAGCGGGTGCCAGCCGCGAAAGACGCCGGTGTGCCTCCGGTGGCGAAAGACGGCGGCGCACCGGCGCCCGACAAGGACAAGGAAGAAGCAGAGCGCAACGCGGCGCTCGGGAAGGCAGCCGAGGCGCAGTGCGCGAACCACCGGCGCCAGATGACGACCTTCGCGCGCGACGAAGCGACCCGGAAACGAGCTGCTGCCCAGGCGAGGACCTTCATGTGCCGCGGCATGGCGAGCTCGCGTTGTGAGCGTCAGGTCTGCATGGAGGCGTGCCTCGTGCTCGACGATCAACCGTGCATCCAGCAGATGAGGTACGTCATCGACCACGGGCCCGCGCCGAAGTACTGATCCGGGCCAGCTGCAACGCGCCGCACGGGAACGCGCTCTCCGACCGGCGACGGCGCGCCGCCGGCTCCCGCCCAGCTGAGGCGTCGTTTCGGGGAAAGCGCCACGTTTCCGCGCCGTTCGAGGTGCTCGGGCGCGCCGCTACGGCTGAGACAGATACCGCCGAAATGTGCTAGAAAGTCCGGCTTCTAGCATGACCGACGACTCCCCCGTCTTCGAGCGGTTCGTGACGCTCGCCAAACGCGAGCTCCAGGCGGATGACGTCAGGATGCTCGCACTCGGCGAGGCGACTCCAGAGGCCGAGAACGTCCTCGTCACCCGCCTCGCGGATGGGCGCCACGTCGTCGCGAGCTTCAACGAGGCTCCGAAGGATCGCGACGCGCTCGAACGGCGGCTCTCGATGCTCGCGAGCACGTTTGCCGAAGCGCTGGCGTCTCCGCCTTCGGAGAAGACTCGGGCGCGTCCCCCGGTCGCCATCTCGCTCCATGAAGAGCTAAAGGCGCTGGCTGCGCGAGCACGTGCGGTCGACGTCGTCGTCATCGACACGGATTCGCCCGTCGTCTGGGGCTGCGCTTCGGTTCCCGCGAAGCCTCGCGCCCGCAACGAGTTCCTGCTCCGCGAGGTCTCCGATCGCGAGCTCGCGTCGCGCGTCGACGACGAAAGCGGGCCGCTGCAGGACGTCAGTGCGGAGGGCGCGTCGCCTGCGGACGTGCCGACATTGCGCGATCGCGCGCCGGCTCCGGCCGAGTCCGCCGCTGTCGTGAGCGAAGGGGAAGATCTCGAGGAGCTGGCGGAGGAGAGCGAGGTCACGCGCCGAGCCATCGCCGCCATACGCCGCCTGCCCGCGCTCGACTCCCTCCACAAGGGGCGTCATCTCCGTCACGTCGAACGCGAGGCGAGCTTCTATCTCGCGATGTCGTTCTCCGGCATCTACATCCTGTGTCTCGTGTTCGACGGCGAGTTCGACGAGCTCCGTGCCGAGCGCGCGGCGGCCGAATCACTTCCTCGGATCGAGCGTCTCGTCCTCGCTCTTCCGCCGCTCGATCCAGATCCGCCCCAGCCGATGGGGGGCGTCGTTGCCCTTCGGCCTCGCCGTCGCCGGTGACCGCGTGCCCGTCGGGCTCGAGATCATCCCTCCCATCTTCGTCTCGCATGGCCTGCCGTCCCTCGCGCTCGACGCGCCGGCGGGAAGCGAGCTTACGGCTTGGGCGAAGTCTCTCCCTCGTCCGCGTGGCGTGCTCGTCATCAGCGCTCACTGGCAGGCGACGACCCTGAGCCGCGGGTCCACCGCATCGCGCCCGCGTCTCCTGCACGACGACCAAGCCTGTGGCGTCGCAGTCGGACCCGAGCAGTGCGCGGACCTCGAGCGCCTCACGTGGTCGGCGCCCGGCGCTCCGGAGCTCGCGTACGAGCTCACCGAGCTCGTGGCGATCGATCGAGTCGACCGCGGCTGGGATCACGGCGTCTTCGGGCCGCTCGTCCACATGTTCCCGGAGGCCGACATACCGGTCCTGCAGCTCTCGCTCGTGGCCGGGGCTGCGCCGCGACGGCTCTTCGGCATCGGCCGCAAGATCGGAGCGCTCGCCGCACGCGGCTATCTCGTCGTCGGCAGCGGCGGCATCACGCACAACGTGGCGGAGCTCGATCCGCGAAAGGACGCGCCGGTGGCCGACTGGGCGCGTGCGTTCGACGCGTGGGTCGCCAACCTTCTCGCCGACGCGGAGATCGACGAGCTGCTCGCCTGGCGCACGAAGGCGCCCGAGGCTCGGCGTGCCCACCCGACGCCGGAGCACCTGGACCCCTTGTTCGTCGTGGCGGGCGCTGCGAGCCTCTACGAGCACGCGGTCGGCTTCCCGATCCGTGGCTTCGACCACGGCACGCTGAGCCGTCGCTGCGTGCAGTTCGGTCGCTGAACGCCGAAGCTCCGGACGCTCAGCGGCGCGGCGCTGGCGTCTTCATGCACAAGTCGCTCGTGCGGCACGCCGCGAGGCGCCCGATGGACTCGATCGGGTTCGAGCAGCTCTCGTTGCGAATGGCGTCCAGACACTCGTCGAGCTCCTTGCGGTCGATGCCGTTCGGGCACTCGCTCGCGTTCAGCTCGTCGTTCAACTTCGTGCGGATCTCGCGCGCGCAGACCTCGCTGCTGGTGAAGTGCTTGGCCGCGCCGACGTTGCTGCACATGACCTCGCGCGCGCACCGCGACGCGACGATGCGGTCGATCGCTCCGTTGTTGGAGACCCAGGATGCCCCGGTCAACGTCGTGGTGCCGGACCTGTCCTGTTCATTCGGGTCCTTCGGCTCGATGCCTTGCGCTTGGTCGCGGTTGCATGCTGCGAGGAGCACGGTCGCGATCGCGGTTATGGACATCGACACCCTGACGGCGGACTTCATCCCATGCCTCCGCCGTGTCGGCGATGCAACGGAAGTGCCTCGGCGCGAGCGCGAGCATTCCCGGGGGAGCCGCGGGACGAGGATCCGCGCAGGGAATGGGGAGCGAAGCCGGCGCATGCTCGACGCGATGCGCCGGCACGTCGATCACCAGGGGAACCACTCGTGCGGCACTTTCTGCCACGCGGTGGGACGACGCGGATCGCCCTCGGGAAGCACGAGTGAGCCCACGAACTCGGCGTGCTCGTACACGCTGCCGATCGATTTCGAGATGCTGTCGAGGTCGATGTCGCTCACGACGCCGTTGCTCGTCGCCTTGTAGAACTGGACGGTGATGCGGATCGGGAACTTGGGATCGCGCTCGAAGCGGAGTCCATGTCCCTCGTTGAACGGACCGACGTTCGGCCCGTGACCGAGCACCGCCTGCTCCACGTCGCTCTTCCCGTCCGCGGCGGCCGCTTCGGACGGAGCGGCCGCAGGCGGAGGGGGAGGCGCCCCAGCGCTGGCGCTCTTCTTCGCCATCCCGGTCGGCATCCCCCCGCCGAGCCGACCGAGATTGTGATGCTTGAGCGGCACCTGCACGAGGAACAGGACGTCCGCGCCCTTCTGGAGCGCGCTACGATCGTCCTCGCTCTTCGGTCCACCCTGGGCAGCGATGCGCTGTTCGACGTCGCTCTTTCGCTCGGCCGTGAACGCCGCACGACTGCCGTTGTTGTTGAAATAGAGCTCCTGGCCCCACCCGGCAGCGGTGACGTCTTCGCCCTTGTTCTCGATCACCTGCATGCTCGATCCCTGACGGGTGACGAGGATGGTGAGGACGGCCGGCGAACCGGGCGCCGATTGGTAGTTGAAGAGAACGGGATTGAACTGTGCCTTCCCGCTCTTCGGGATCGGCAGGAAGACGGCCTGGGCGCTGACGAGGAAGTGGCTGTCGCGCGGCGCGAGCATGTTGCCGCTGCCGAGGATCGAGTCGGGACGTGAGGCGAACGCTTTCAGGTTCTTGAGCACGTCGGTGAGCGGGACGCTCTTCAAGCTCTGCGACCCGCGCTGTTCGTTGCCGACACGGACGAAGAAGCGATCGGCGGGGACGTCGCCGGTGCGGTCCGTGAAGTTCGGATGGCGGATGACGGGCATGACGGACGCGTGGAACTGCCCGCCCTCGTCCCGCCGCCGGACCTGCAGCGTGAGATCGGAGATGTTGGGCCCGAGCGACGAGCCTTCCGCGCGGCCGGTGTCTTCCCACATCACGTTCACGACGGAGAGCTTCCGCCGCGCGACGCGCTGCTGGAGGCCGCTGTCCGACACCATGTTCGCGACCTTGTCGACCACGCGCGCGTATTCGGCGCCGTCACCCGGACTCTTGATGCCCCAGTCCGGCTCGTCGCCCGTCGATGCGTTTGCGTCGCCGTCGGTGGCGATCGGCGTCACGCCGCCCGTGTTCGCGTCCGTGCTCTTGGCGAGTCCATCCGGCTCCTTGACGACGATGACCTTCTCCCGAGGCGCACACGCGGCAGCAAGGACGATGATGGAGGTCAGGACGAGAGCGCGCATCTTCGATCAATCCTTTCTTCGCCTCGCTGGCTCGTGCCGGAGCGAGGTGGTCTGGCTCGGTTCGAACGCGCGTCGCGCGCCGAGGATCTGCAGCGATCGCAGAAAAAATTGCTCACGATCCGGCCGCATTCGCGACCGCATCTCCCCTCGCTTCAACGGCGGCAGCCGGTGCGAGCTTACAGCGTCCGGGGCCGGCGCTCGCTCGCGAACCCGCGCGCTTCGGCCACGTGGCGCCCGTTGGTTCCCACCGCGTGTCGGACGCGAGGCGCGGCGCCCAGCGAACCTCCTCCGTTAGCACCCACGCATCGACGCGCACGCCATTTCCAGATGTGGGACACGCGTTTTTGCGCTGTCGAAACGGGCCCTTCATGGGCGGCGCTTCGCGTCATTGAGCACTTGCAGCACTTGTCGTTCCATCCGGGGAAAAACGAGGCCTCCTCGTCTTTTTCCGCATTGACCAAGGTGCATCCATCTCGTAGTGCGGACGCGCTCGCGTTTGCTCTTCGAGAGCATTCGCAGCTCGCACCTTTGCCACACCTCGTGGTTGGTCTTCCGGTCTCCGGTCTGGTCTCCGGTCTGGTTTCCGGTCTCGCTGGGGTTCCTCGACACGCATGTCTTCACTCAAGGGAAAGACCCTCTTCATCACGGGGGCCAGCCGCGGGATCGGCAAGGCCATCGCGCTCCGCGCAGCCCGTGACGGCGCCAACGTCGTCATCGCTGCCAAGACGGCCGAGCCGCACCCGAAGCTCCAAGGGACCATCTACACGGCGAAGGACGAGATCGAAGCGGCGGGCGGCAAGGCGCTCGCGTGCATCGTCGACGTGCGCATGGAGGAACAGATCCGCGCGGCGGTCGACGAGGCCGTGCGGACCTTCGGCGGGATCGACATCCTCGTGAACAACGCGAGCGCGATCAGCCTCACCGGCACGCTCGAGACCCCGCTCAAGCGCTTCGACCTCATGCACGGGATCAACACGCGGGGCACGTTCGCGTGCTCCCAGGCGTGCATCCCGCATCTCGCGAAGGCCGAGAACCCGCACATCCTCAACATCTCGCCGCCGCTGAACATGGAGGCTCGCTGGTTCGCGCCTCACGTCGCGTACACGATGGCGAAGTACGGGATGAGCCTCTGCGTGCTCGGCATGCACGAGGAGCTCCGCGACAAGAAGATCGCCGTCAACGCGCTCTGGCCGAAGACGGTGATCGCGACCGCGGCCGTCGAGAACCTGCTCGGCGGTGAGGCCGTCGTCCAGGGCAGCCGCAAGCCCGACATCATGGCGGACGCGGCTCACTGGATTCTCACGCAGAAGAGCACCGAGCTCACTGGAAACTTCGGCATCGACGAGGATGTGCTTCGCGGCGCCGGCGTCACGGATTTCTCCAGCTACGCCGTGACCCCGGGCATGAAGGACTCCGAGCTCATCAAGGACTACTTCCTCTGACCTATCTTCGACGCGTCGCCGGTGATGAGCTGGCGCGGTCGCTCAACTTCGCTAGTTTTTAGGCTTCATCGACGGAAGAGCGCGATAAAGGGAGGATGCGACAGCCCATGAAATCAACGAGCAAAGAGGCAGAAGAGCGCCGCGAGTCGGAGCGCCGTACGCCCCCGGCCGAGCGACGGTCGGATGCCGTCCGCGCTGCTTCGGGCGACCGCCGCGTGGCCGAGAATCGTGGTGTCGGCGCGGCGATGGTCGATGCGCTCGAGGACATCTTGCAATGGGAGCGCGCCAGCGAGCGCTCACTGAAGGTCGCCGAGAGGGCAAGCTCGTCCAAGCTCCCCAACCTCCCCAACTGACGGGGAAGCGGATCGAGCGAGGTCTTCGGATGTCGTGGCGATGGGCGATCGGCGGCGTGGGTGTGTCCGCCGCCATGGGGGTCGTTGCCATTGCGTGTGCCCAGGGTGAGGGCAGTGAGGTCGACCCGGGCGCCATCGTCGACCCGGACGGCGGAGGTGGAGCGGACGGCGCTCGCCTGCCGACCGGCGACGCTGGAAGACGCTCGGATGGCGGCAAGACCGACGGCGCCTCGAGCGGTGGGCCAGGGTGCACCGGCAAGGTCGTGATCAACGAGCTGCAGGCGAACGGGGCCTCGTCGAACGCCGAGTTCATCGAGCTGTTCAATCCGAACGACTGCACCGTCGAGCTCGCCGGCTGGCAGCTCCGCTATCGCTCGAACGTGAACAATCCCGGCGACTCGCTGTTCAGCTTCGTCGCGGGCGACAGCATCGCGGCCGGTGACTTCCTCGTGCTCGGCAACAGCAGCTTCCAGGGCACGAAGCACAAGTCGTTCACGGGCACGGGCGGGCTGGGCAACAGCGGCGGGCAGGTCGGGCTCGTCGATGACGACGACAAGATCATCGACGCGGTCGGGTACGCCCCGCAGACGGGCGGCCTCTACACCGAGGGATCGCCGGCGCCGAGCCCAGGGTCGGGATCGATCGGCCGGAAGAACGACGGCGTCGACACCGACAACAACGCTGCGGACTTCAAGACGTACGCCGACCACTCGGCGGGCGCGCCGAATCCCTGAGCCAGCGCTTCACGTCGGGTAGCTGCAGCGCTGGCAAAACGCCGGTGCACCTGATGGGCCCGCGTCGACGGGAGGACGCGGCCGGCCTCCGCGCGCTGCGGCGGTGCGGGTCATGGCCCCGCATCGACGGGAGACGCGGCCGGCGTCTCGCGCCGGTCACTTGCCGTTGCCGCCCAGGCACTTCGGCGAGACGTTCGCCTCGGGGGTCGTGGCCCACTCGGCGGGGCTGCGGGACGTGATCGCGAGCGCGTGCACACCGCTCTTCATCTCGTCGCCGAGCACGCCGTAGACGAGCTGGTGACGCTTCACGGCCGAGAGTCCGTCGAAGCGCTGCGAGATGACGACCACCTTGAAGTGGGTCTCGGAGCCCTTCGGCACGTTGTGCATGTGGCTCTCGTTGATCACCTCGAGGTGCGAGGGCTCGAGGCTCTCCTTCAGCTTGGACTCGATGCGCTGCTGTACCGTCACGCCGTCCTCATAGCATGGTCATGACGGGCGCCCGCTCCGGAGGCGGGCGGCCGGGCAGCCGCAGAGCGGGGCGCCGCCGCAGGGGCAGGGACAGAGCCCCATCACCGAGACGAGCGCCTCAGCCGCCGCCGCCGATGTACGTCTTCAGCTTGCGATGCTGCGACGGGAGGCGGAGCTTCCGCAGCGCCTTCGTCTCGATCTGGCGGATGCGCTCGCGCGTCAGCGAGAAGCTCTCGCCGACCTCTTCGAGCGTGTGGTCGCGCGGCTCGTCGATGCCGAAGCGCATGCGGAGGATCTTCTCCTCGCGCGGCGTGAGCGTCTTGAGGAGCTGGCGCGTCTGGTCGTTGAAGCGCATCTGCGCGTACGCCTCGTCCGGCGGCATCGCGGAGTCGTCCGGGATGAACTCGCCGACGTGCGACTCGCCGTCGTTGCCGACGGGCGTCTCGAGGCTGATCGGCTCGCGCGCGATCTTCATGACGGCGCGCACCTTCTCGACGGGGATGCCCGTGGACTCCGAGAGCTCCTCGGGAGTCGGCTCGCGGCCGTACTCCTGGAGAAGCGAACGGCTCATGCGCGTCAGCTTCTGGAGCGATTCGTACATGTGGACGGGGACGCGGATCGTGCGGCCCTGGTCGGCGATTGCGCGCGAGATCGACTGGCGAACCCACCACGTCGCGTACGTGGAGAACTTGTAACCGCGCTTGTAGTCGAACTTGTCGACCGCGCGCATGAGGCCGATGTTGCCCTCCTGGATCAGGTCCAGGAGCTGGAGGCCACGGTTGACGTGCTTCTTCGCGAGCGAGACGACGAGGCGGAGGTTCGCCTCGACCAGCTCCGCTTTCGCTCGGTCCGCGAGGCGACGACCGGAGGCGATGGTCTCGAGCGTCGCGCTCGCGCCCTTCTTGGCGGCGGGCATCTCGCGCTGGACGATGCGGAGCTTCTTTTCCACGCGCTCGATGACGCCACGGTCGAGGCGGAGCTCCTCGAGCGTCGCCACGATGCTGTCGCGCGCGAGCTCGTACTTGGTCTTCTTCGCGCTCGGCTTCGGCTTCGCCTTCGGCTCGGGCTTCTTGACCTTCGGCCCGTGCAGCTCCTTCAGCGGGCGCTCGAGCAGGCGCGCGATCTTGAGCATCGTGCCTTCGTCGAAGGCGTCTTCGTCGTCGACGTTGCGGACGACGTCACGGACCTTGAGTCGGCCCTTGTAGAGCAGCCGCCCGATGTGGTCGAGCTCGGCGGCGGCGAAGGGCGACTCGACGATCGCCTCGATGATCTTCCGCTCGCCCTGCTCGATGCGCTGCGCGAGCACCACCTCCCCTTCGCGCGTCAGGAGGGACACCTGGGCCATCTTGCGGAAGTACATGTCCACCGCTTCTTCGGCTTCTGCCGGCGGCGTCATGTTCGCGAGGGGCGCTTTGGAGAGGTTCTGGGGCTCGGACTTCTTCAAGGCTAATCGACTCCGCGTGGCCCTTTGGTCTCGCACCTGTCCACGACCACGCTCGAGGACAGACCTTCGACTTTCTTAAGCAACGTCGCTGTCGGTATCTCTTTGCACGTTCGAAGGGCGCGTTTGATCTGACTGAATGCTCGAGAGAGAAGGCGGGCGGAGAACACACTCGTCCCCGACGTTCTTCCCTGGAACGATCCTCTCGGGCATAGAGGAGCGCTCTCGCTCTTCGATCATCCACATCATCGCGCCGATCTCGGTCGACAAAGGCACGCCGAATCGCCCGCTTTCGAGTGCCGGCATCAAGTCTGGCACGTCCCGAAGCATCGGGCCAAAGTCGGAGCTTGCCCTACACGGGCCAGCGCGCTCGGAAAAACGGCCTTGCGGCGAGGTGTCGCGGTCGTTGTTCAAGAGTTTCCCTTGCTTCCGAGGGCGAGAGACGTAGGTCGCGGATTTCACACCGGCGAGCTCCGCCGGAGACAAATGCCCCAATCCCGGCGAATTTTTCGCGCTGCACAAGCCCCCCGTCCCAGGTGCGGCTGAGCGCGCACGGCCGCGCGAAGGTGACGTCTTACAGTCTCGTCGGCGTGTGCTTCAGCGCGTCGTCGAGCCGACCGAGATACTCACGGCGCCGGATCTCCACGCAGCCGAGAGACTCGAGATGCGGGTTCGTGACCTGCACGTCGAAGAGTTGGTAGCCCGCTTCGCGCAGCTTCGCGACGAGCGACGCGAACGCGATTTTCGACGCGTCCGTCCTCGTATGGAACATCGACTCGCCGGCAAACAGCCCGCCGATCGCCACGCCGTAGATCCCGCCGACGAGCTCACGCCCGTTCGCTGTTTTCTCCCAGACCTCCACGCTGTGCGCCCAGCCGAGCGCGTGCAGCTCGCGGTACCCGCGTTCGAGCTCCGGGATGATCCACGTTGCGTCCTTCCGCGTCTCTCCGCACATGTGCATGACGCCGGCGAAGTCCTGATCGACGGTCACCTCGTACGGATGGATGCGGAGCGTCCTTCGGAGGCTTCGTGACCAGCGCGGTTCCTCTTCGAGCGAGTAGATGCAGCGCGGCTCGGGAGAGAACCAGAGGACGAGCGGAGCGCCGCGCTCGTCTTCGTCTTCGCCGTGCGGCCACGGAAAGATGCCGCTGCGGTATGCGAGCAGGAGCGTTCCTGGAGAGAAATCGCAGCCGACCGCGAGCACGCCGTGGGACGGCGCTCCGAGGGCATCGGGAAACCGAACCCGCGTCTTCGGCGGCTCGATCGGGGGATGAGGTACCCGCGCGGTCACTTTCGGGCAGTGTAGCGTGCCCGGGCGCCGAGCGTGGGCCGGCCAACGCCAGCTCGGATGCGGTCGCCGTGGAAAGGGCGGAGGTCGATGCCACGCACCGGCTCACCCGGTCGAAGCTTGGCGCAACACGCGCCCCGTCGGGCCGGCCGGTTGCGCCAACTCGACGCTTCGATGGCCTTCGTGCAGCCAGCCTGGCCCGATTCGAGGGAGTTTTCGGGAGCTCGGTGTTGGTCCAGCTCGTGCTCGAGCGGGCGCACCATGCGTCTCGCAACCAAGGCTCTGATCGTGTCCGCGTTCGTCGTCCCCTTCGTCGTCGGGTGTTCGGGATCCACCCTTTCGGAGCTCGGGGGCGGAGGACTCGCCCCCGGCGCCGATGCGGGCAATGAGACGACGACGAGCGGATCGTCTTCGGCGGAAACCGGTGTCGAACAGGTCAATGGCGCGTGTCCCTCGCGTCCGAAGCGTCTCGATGGGACGGCCGCTCCGGGTGACGCGTGCACGAGCGCGTCCGACTGCGAGCCGACGTGCTGCTCGTGCGACGAGGGAACGAACGAGTGGCTGGCCGCCGCCTGCGTCGAGGGCAAGTGCACGTCGGCGTCGAAGGCGTGCTCGAAGACGAAGAAGGAGCAGCTCTGCGAAGGGGCACCGTCCGGACCGACGGAGCCGAAGCCGAAGCCGCCAGCCACTCTGGACGAGCAATGCGGCTACCTCGGCTTCGTCGGCGCGACCGCGCGTGTGTGCGAGGACTGCTGGTCGACGACGTGCTGCGCGCAGAAGAAGTGGTGCGCCGACACGCCCGAGTGCGGGGCGTATCTTTCGTGTCGCTTGAACTGCCCCGGCAGCCCGAGCGGAGCGGCGTGCCAGCAATGCCGCGACCTCTATCCCGTTGGTGCGACGATCATCGATGGCATGGTCGCTTGCCTGGGCTCGTCGTGCGACGCCGCGTGCTCGCAGGCCTCGATGCCCTGAGGCGACAAACCGCCGGCCCGTTCCACCGCCGGCGGTTCGATCATACGCTGAGCGGCCGATGGCACGCGTCACCTTCGAGGTAGCCGGACACGTCGCTCGCATCGGCCTCTCGCGGCCGGAGAAGCGCAACGCGTTCGATCGGCAGATGTTCGACGAGCTCGCGGCGGCGTACACCCGCTACGAGGAGGACGACGCGCTCCGCTGCGCGCTCGTGTTTGCGGAAGGCGCGCACTTCACCGGCGGTCTCGACCTCGCGGTCATCGGACCCGAGATCGCCGGTGGCGCACCGCTGTTTCCGCACGACCTCGTGGACCCGCTCGGGCTCGGTCCTCGCCGCCGAACGAAGCCGGTCGTCATGGCGCTCCAGGGCTTCTGCCTCACGATCGGCGTGGAGCTCGCGCTCGCGTCCGACGTGCGCCTCGCCGCGTCCGACGCGCGCTTCTCGCAGATCGAGGTGCAGCGCGGGATCTACGCGTTCGGCGGGGCGACGCTCCGGTTCCCCGCCGTCGCCGGTTGGGGCAACGCGATGCGCTGGCTTCTGACCGGCGACTTCTTCGACGCGGACGAGGCGCTCCGGATTGGCATCGTCCAGGAGGTGGTGCCGGCGAACGCCCTGTTCGAGCGCGCCTCGACGATCGCGGAGCGCATCGCCGAGCAGGCTCCGCTCGCCGTCCGCGCCACGCTCGCGTCGGCCCGCGCCGCGCTCACGGACGGCGTCGAGGCCGAAGCCCCGCGCCTGGTCGCCCGCGCGCGGGAGCTCATGGCGACCGAGGACGCCGCCGAGGGCATGCGCTCGTTCGTCGAGCGCCGCGCAGGCGTGTTCCGAGGGAAGTGAGCGCTCGCTCCCTCGTGGCGAACCGGATCTGCCGTCAGGGCGAGGAGTCTCGGTGTCGTCGTTGTTCCAAGAGCAGAAGATCAGCCGTGGCGTGCTGCTCGCCAGCGCGTTCGCCATGACGCGTGGTGACCCTCCGCCGGCGTGCGGTCTGCCTGCGCTTCGGGCTGCGCTTCGGGTACGTTCGGGACCTCGAACCAGAAGACGCTTCCGCTTCCGGCACGGAGGTTCGGTTTGAAGCCAGCCGATCCTCCGTGGCCCTCGGCGAGGCGGCGAACGGTCGCCAGGCCGACGCCGATGCCTGGCGCGTTCGCCCGCGCGGCGCGCACGTAGGGGTCGAACATCGTGGCCCAGATCTCGCGCGGCACGCCCGGACCCGTGTCGCCCACCTCGACGCGCGTCATTCCGCGGTTGGTCGTGGCGCGCACGGTCACGCGCTTGGCGGAGGCGTCGCCGATGTACTTCACGGCATTGTCGAGCAGGTTGGAGATCATGCTCGTCAGGACGCCGGTGCTGCAACCGACCTTCGCCGGGCAGCTCGCCTCGAGCTCTATGGTGACGCCACGCTCTCTCGCGACGTCCTGTGCGGTCGAAACGACATCGCGGAGCACGGAGCCAACGTCAGCCTCGGCTCCTTGCTCCGGGCGCTGCCCGGCCTTCGCGAAGGTCAACAGACCTTCAACGAGTGTCGAAACCCGCCCTAGGGTCGCCGCGGCTCGGTCGAGCGCCCGGACGGCCTTCTCCTCCTTCTCCCCCGCCTTTTCCTCCTTCTCGATGTGGCGCCTCGCGATATCGATGCCCAGACTCACTGTCGCAAGCGGACTGAGGATGTCGTGGGCCACGCGGCCAGCAAAGTTCTGGAGGTCCACGATGCGGAGATCTTGCCGTTTCTGGACGCGGTGCGCGGTGGCGAGAAGCATCAGTACGGCAACGATGATCGAGGCGGTCGCCAACCCGCTGGCGGCAAAGCTGAACCAGGAGAATCGCTCGGCCGTCGCATAGAAGCGAGCCGCCCTCGCCATCTCGCTCGACTTTACAGTCGCCGCGCGCTCTCGAATCTCGTCCAGGATGCGTTTGCCGCGATCCGAGTTGAGGATCGCGAGCGCACGTTCGTGATCCCCCGCCCGCGCCAGCGTGATGGTCTCGCCGAGCTCGGCGAACTTGGCCTGCGCAAGCCTGTCGAGCTCTTGGACCTGGGCGTGCGTTCCAGGACGGTCGCGAACCATGGCGCGGAGGGAATCGAGGACCCGGGGGATCTCGTTCTGAGCGCGGACGTAGGGCTCGAGGTAGGGGTCGCGACCGGTCAGCAAGAACCCGCGCTGGCCGGTTTCGGCGTCGGCGAGCGAAGCAAGCATACGATCGATGTCGTTGATGAAGTGCTCGGTGGACATCGCGTCCTGGTGAGCACGACCGACCAGCGTGAGCGACGCCAGATGCAGCGCCATCATCGCGAGGGTGAGCATGAGCACCACCGCGGACATGCTGAGCATTCGCCGAGGACTCGCTTCGGGCACTCGGCGGGCCGACGCAACACGCGTGCCGGTACGCGCTGAGCGAAGAGCTGGGCTCTGCGATGGAGCTGCTGAAGCTACTGACGCAAAAGCCAGGTGTGACGGCGAGCTTCGGCGCCGGTCAACGACGAGCGCCCGTGTTCGGTCCATCCCGACGAGGACGACATGCTGCATGCCCGCGCCGTCGACAGGATGCAGGAGGAGCCGGCGGTGGGCTCGTGCGTCCTGACGCGTCGCGGGCAGGCAGGCCGCCGGCCGGAGCTCAGTCGAGCTTCACGGAGTAGACGAAGCTCGCCTTCGGCGCGCGCGTGATGCGGTCCGTGATCGTCACGTGCAGCGGGCGCTTCTCGCCCGGCGCGCCGACGTGCTCCTTGATGAGGGCCTCGGCGCGGGCCTTGTTGCCCTGGCCCTTGACCTGCGCGACGTCGGTCATGAGCGTCTTGATCGCCGCCGGCATCTTCGCGAGGTCGAGCGAGAAGCAGCCCTTGTCCTTGCCGTTCGCGGCCATCTCGTCCGCCTTCCAGGTGACGGCGCCCTGCTTGATGAGCGAGCCCAGCTGAATTGCGGCGAGCTGGCTGTAATTCTTCGGGTGGTTGTTCTCGCCGTACATGCCGCGCGAGATGTGACCGAAGGCCCAGAACATGTCGCGCACGTGCGCCTTGTCGGCCTGCTCGCGCGTGATCTCCTTCTTGTCGGCCAGCCACTCGGTGAAATAGAGCGCTGCGGTCTGCGCCTTCAGCTCTTCGAGCGTGCTCGCGAGCGGACCGCCGAATGCCTCCCGGTCGATCTTCCCGTTCACCTTGTACTGGTGCGCCGGGCCGAGGTTGTGCGCCGCCTCGTGGAGGACGGTGCTCATGAGCTGGGGCTCCTGGTCGCTCGTCCACTTCGCCATCGCGTCCTTGCAGAACAGCGACTCGCCCTGCTCCTTCGACGTCGCGATGCTGTCGGGGTCCGTGTAGAAGTTCGTCATCGCGACGGTGCGGCCGCGGCCCTCGTTCGCGACGGGGCCGAAGTTCGGGAGCGACTGCCCGATCGTCGCGCCGAACGCCTTGCGCGAGTCACCCGCGTTGAGCGCGATGTCGACGAAGTCCGGGAGCTTGAAGCTCACGTTGCGCGCCGTGTACGGCTTGCCGGCGAGCGCGGCGAGCGCGTTCTCCATCTCCGTCTTCAGCGGGTCGAGCTTCTGCTGCCACTTGAGCGAGCCCTGGTTAATCAGGCCGAAGCTGACGTGATAGAGCGCCTTCGTGCTGCACGGCTCGTCGTAGACCTCGTCGGGCGCGATGCGGAGGTAGTACTTCGAGTTCTTCGCATCCATCTTCGCCCAGGCCTCGTCGGCGGGCCACCACGCGTCGTCCGTGAAGGCCTTGGCGGCCGCGAGGAGGTACTCCTGCAGCGCGTGCTCCTTCGTGTTCTCGAGCGCGTGGGCCGCGTTCTCGAGCTCCTTCGAGATCGCCCGCACGTCCTCCGGCCACACCTGGTGGAAGGGCTTCGCGACGAGCTTGCCGCTCGCGTCCTTCACGACCGCGGTGAACGGGTCGAGAAGCGCCTTGTCCTTCTCCTTCTTCTGGATGTCATCGCAGAACTTCGGGTTCGAGGCGAGGAGGTCTGCCGGGTAGAGGCCGGAGAGCTTCGTCTTCGGCATGTCGGCGGGCAGGAGCGCGCCGCAGGCGGCATCATTCTGCGTGAGCGGCGCCTCGCACTTCGGGCCCTGACCGCGGAAGAAGAGTGTCTTGCTCGCGAGGTCCTCGGCCGGGACCTTGGCCGCGAGCTCCGTCACGGCCTGCTGCTTGGCGTAGAGCGCCTCGATGAGCTCCGAGGCCTTCATGATCGCCGCGACGAACGCCTTCTCGTGCGGGCTCGCCGCGGAGACGTCCGTGGCCACGAGCGTCACGCGTCCCTGCGCGAGCTCCTTCTTCACCGCGGCGCGGCGCGCATCGTCCTCCTTGCCGCCGGCCTCCTTCTGCTTCACGACGCGCTCGTACGCCTCGTACATCTTCGGCGTGAACGAGGCGGCGCCCTTCGCGTCCTTCGCGCCCTTCGCGTCCTTGGCGACGTAGTCGGCGAGCGAAGCCGACCGGTCGAGGCCCCAATAGACCGCGAGCTCGCTCGCGTCGAGAACGCCGTCCTGGTTCTTGTCCTCGCTCCAGAAGAGCGGGAGCGCGAGCTCCGGCGCGAATCGGTTGAACTCTGCACGCGTCAGCTTGTCGAGCTTGGGGCCGGCCGCGGCGCCGGTGGACTCCGGAGCCGAGGCGAGCTTCGGCTCGGGCTGCGCCGACTTGTTTCCGCACGCGGCGACGGCGAGGAGAGGAGCAAACGCGAGTACGGCGAACGGGGTACGGGACGTCTTCATGGCGCCCGCGTGTCATCGCGCGCGAACGAGCGCACGTCAATGTGTGTGTGATGCCGAGGAATGGCGGGGCGGAGGCCGGGGAGGGGGCAACCCGTCACCGTGAGGAAGGGCGCTGCTCCACGCGCGCCCGACCTCGCCAGCCCTCCCTGCGGCTGGGCGCACCGCGACGAACCAGGATCCGATAGTCTGCGGCGGAAGAGCATCTCGCTTCCATCCGGCCACGCCCGTCACCAAGGTCAATCAAGAGGGAGGACGTCTCTTTGCGCTTGCCCATCGATTCGGAAGTGCGGGAGCGGGTCGACCGCCTCGAGCTGCCGTGGAACGAGTTCGGGATCGATCCCTACGGCATCTCGAAGGAGTACCTCGGCGCGTACTTCAGCGCGCTGCGGTTCTTCTATCGGTATTACTTCTCCGTCGAGTCGCACGGGATCGAGCACGTGCCGAAACGCGGACGCGTGATGCTCGTCGGGAATCACTCCGGCGGCTTCGCGCTCGACGGGATCATGGTGATCGCGTCTTGTTTCTTCGAGATGGACCCGCCGCGGATCGCGCAGGCGATGGCGGAGAAGTTCCTCCAGAAGGTTCCGTTCGCCTCGCAGATCTCGAGCCGGCTCGGGCATCTCACGGGCCTCCCGGAGCACGCCGAGCGTCTCCTTGCGGACGAGCGCATGTTGATGGTCTTCCCCGAAGGCGTGCGCGGCACGGCGAAGCTGTATCGCGAGCGCTACTCGCTCGTGCAGTTCGGGACCGGGTTCATGCGTCTCGCGCAGAAGATGAAGACGCCGATCGTGCCATTCGCCTTCATGGGAGGTGGCGAAGCCGTCCCGACGATCTCGAACGCCGAGACCCTCGGACGGCTCTTCGGCCTTCCGTACATCCCGGTGACGCCCTGGGGCGTGGCCGTGCCGATCCCGGCGAAGCTCGAGGTCTATTACTCCGAGCCGATGTTCTTCGAAGGCAACGGATCGGAGGAGGACGAGGTCGTGCACGCGAACGTCGAGAAGGTGAAGGATCGCATCGCGGGCTTGATCGACCTCGGCAAGAGACGACGTCGAGGTGAGCCATGAGGGTTCTCGTCCCCGGCATTGCCGGACGCCTCGGAAAGATGCTGGCGGAGCGGCTCCTCGAGAAGGGGCACGAGGTCATCGGCATCGATCGCCGTCCACTGCGCGACGCACCGGAGGGCGTCGAGCTGCACCAGCTCGACATCCGCAAGCGCGCGGCCGAGGAGGTCTTTCGCCGCGTGCGTCCGCATGCGGTCATCCACATGGCGACGGTCACGCATCTCGTCCATCAGAGCGAGGACCGCTATCGGATCAACCTCGGCGGCACGCGTGCCGTGTTCGAGCACTCGGCGGCGTACGGCGTCGAGCACGTGATCTTCGTCGGCAGGCATACGTACTACGGTGCGGCGGCGGACTCGCCGCTGTTCCACGTCGAGGACGAGCCGCCGATGGGCCTGTCGTCGTTCCCGGAGCTCGCTGACCTCGTCGCGGCGGATCTGTATGCAGGCTCCGCGCTGTGGCGGCATCCGAGCTTCGTCACGAGCGTGCTCCGGATGGTGTACACGCTCGGTCCGACGGGCCACGGCACGCTCGCGACGTTCCTCCGCGGCTCGCGTGTGCCGACCATCCTCGGTTACGACCCGCTCTTCCACTTCATGCACGAGGAGGACGTCGTCAGCGCGCTGGTCACGACGCTCGATGCGCGACCACGAGGCGTCTTCAACGTCGCCGGCCCGCAGCCCGTGCCGCTCTCCGTGATCATCAAGGAGACCGGGCGCACGAACGTGCCCGTCCCTGGTCCGTTGCTCTCGGCTGCGCTCGGGCGCTTCGGCCTTCCACGTCTGCCGCGCGGCGCGCTCGAACACATCCGCTACCCGATCACCGTCGACGCCTCCTCGTTCAAGCGTGCGACCGGGTGGACCCACGCGGTCGACGAGAGGACCGCGATGCGGGCGTACCGCGACGCGTTTCCCGTCTTCTGACACGCATCACCTCCATGCCGCCCCTCCGGCCGGCACCCCACAGCAGTCCTCACCGAAGTGGATCGATGGACCCCCACCCGGTCTGCTCCGCCGAAGCTTCGGGGTCCAGGCAGGGCGCAAACGAGCGTCGTCCATGCGTCTCGGCGTGTCCGGCCGTTGGATCGGGTTTCGCATTCGACGATGGGTCGGTGGCCCTCCAGCCCGGGCCGTCCGAGGAGCCGCGCCTTGCACCCGTACTCGAAGCGTCCGCCGCCCGCTGATCCGCTGCCCCTCGGGACCGGTGACTTCGAGGCCGTCGGCTACGAGGCCATTCCGGCTGCGCCGCGCGTGCCCGTCTTTCATCGCTCGATGCCGCACCCGCAAGGCTTCGGCTTCGGACAGGGACGGTATCCGTCGCACTACTCGCAGGTCCCTGCGCCCCCGCACTCGCTCTCGCCGGTCGCGATGAGCTCGGTCCGGAGCGCGCACGCGACCGGCCCGCAGCGAGCGCAGCCGACCGTCGTCATCCGCTCTCGCCCGAGCCTGAAGCTGGGCGTCTCGATCCTCGTTGCCGGGACGCTCCTCGGCGCTGTCTTCGGCGTGGGCATGCGCGTCCGCCAGAACATGGCCGAGGCGGCGTTTGCTGCGCAGCTCCAGGAACACGACGAAGAGCAGCAGCAGCAGCTGGCAGCCGCGCCGCCGCAAGCGCCGATGGCACCCGTGGTCGTCGACCCGACGGCGACGCCGTCCACGCCTCCGCAAGCTCCCGCACCGCTGCCGCCGAACGCTTATGCCGGGGTGCCGTTCGGATCGCTCGTCGTCGCTCAACCGGCCTCGCACGCGGCACCCGCGGCCGCGCCGGCGCCGGCCGCTCCGGCCGCTCCGCCTGCTCCGATCGCCGCGCCGGCCGTGCAGAAGCCGGCGCCGCAGAAGCACGCTGCGTGGTGGGGCAAACCGGCTGCAGGCGGGGCAGGCGGGCACCCGTCGCTCAGCGCGAAGGTCACGCCGCCGGCGAAGGCCGACAAGGACAAGGACGACGGCTACAAGGTCGCGTCGGCGAACAACGACGAGCCTGCGCCGAAGAAGGCGGCGAAGGAGCCGGCCGCGAAGCCCGCGAAGGAGCCCGTCGCCGCGAAAGAAGAGGCGAAGAAGCCCGAGCCGCGCGCGTCGAAGAGCAGCAGCAAGGCAAGCGACGACGCGGACAAGGTCCTCAGGGCCGCGATGGGGGCGACGGAGAACACGCTGTAGGAGGCTCCAGGCTCCAGGCTCCAGGAAGAGCGGGGCTCGGGCTCCGGGCTCCGGGCTCCAGGAAGAGCGGGCTCAGGCCCGGGCTTCACGCTTCAGGAAGAGTGGGCCGGCTCCAGGCTTCACGCTTCAGGAAGAGCGGGCTCGGGGTTGTTTGCCGAGTGCGGCGCAATCCGAACGCGATTCGCTAGCGGCGGTCGCCGAGCTCGACGCTGTAGGCGACCTGCGCGACCTGTTCGCCCACGCCGATTGCCGTTCCGAGCAGCGGAGGCGGCGCCGTGTTCTCGAGGACGATGTAGAACGTGCCCGGGTTCACCGGGAACGCGAGGTCCACCTGTCCGGGGGCGATCGGGCCCTGCGCGAGGAGCGGGCCCGGCGGAGGCCCTAGCGGTTGTGCCGTCTCGTACTGCCGGCGCCAGTTCTCGCCGACGGACCGCTCGACGAGCGCGTAGCTCATCGGCGCGCCGTCGACACGGGCCCGCAGGTACAGCGCCGCGCCGCTCTGCGTGACCTCGAAGGGGCCGAGGAACTCGCGCGCTTGCGTGTAGACGTTCACCAGGTCGCTGGCGAGCATCACGCGTCCTTTGCCGGCCTTGAACTGGCGCTTCGGCTTCTCCGGTGGATCGAGATGGCCGAGCGTGAAGTCGTCCCCGTCCTCCTGGCGGACGACGGTGAACCCGCGGCCGATCTCGCTCGCGACGATACCGTTGCCGATGACGCTGGCGACGTTGCCGATCGGCGTCTGCGTCGCGAGGTTCACGACCGGGTTCTCCACGCCGAGGATGCGCATGTCCGGCGCGGCGACGAAGCGATTGAACTTGCCCCACACGTACATCGCGTCGTCCTCGAGCCGGAAATCCGGGAGGTACTCGACGCTCATGCCCACGTAGAACCCGATGCGCCTCGTGAACGGCAAGAGGACGTAGCCGGTGCCCGACGCCGTCATGACGATCGCCTTCCGCGCGTCGTCGACCTGGACGTGGCACTGGCTCGGGAAGAAGCGACCGACGCTGGCGAGCCCGAGCTGCGGCAGCTTGAGCGGCACCCCGCGCTTCAGCATCTCCGGGCAGACCTTCGATGCGCCGAAGCTCGAGAAGAGCCACCACCGGAGCTCTGGGCTCGCGTTGACGGCGCTCCGTGCGCATGGGCAGCCGACGCCGGCGACCGCGAGTGAGAGGACGATCAGGATGAGGAATGCGCGGCGCACGGCGAGCGAAGGCTACACCAACGAGCGACGCTCGACGTCGCGTTCGCTTTCACGTCCGCGTCCGCGTTCGCGTTCGCGTTCACGTCCGCGTCCGCGTTCGCGTTCACGTCCGCGTCCGCGTCCGCCTTTCACGTTCGCGTCCGCGTCCGCCCTTCACGTTGGCGTCCGCGTCCGCTTTTCACGTTTGCGTCCGCGTTCGCTTTTCACGTTCACGTTTCACGTTCACTTTGGCGGGGCGGTCGGGGCGCAGGTCGATACACCTGCACCGACGATCCGGAATCCACCGACGTCCGGCTTCACGACCGAGATCTGTCCGTCGCCGCTCGTCCTGAGTTGCGTCACACGCGAAGGGCTCACGCCGTCCGACGTGTAGAACCAGAAGTCACCTCCCCAGAACGAGAACGCCCACGCATTGCCGGTGTTGACGCCCTGGAGTGACTTGTCGCCCGAGGTCGCGCCTTTCGACTTGTCGATCTCGGCGAGCGTAGCGTTCGGCTGCGTCGTGAAGAACCCGAACAGACGGCCATCGCCGGTGCCCGTGAGCTCGGCGCCTTCGCCTGCAAGGATGCCGGAGTAGTCACCGATCAACGTGACCTTCATCGACGTCAGATCGATTCTGCCGAGACCGTAGCCGCTCCCGCCCATCACATCGAGCCCCGAGATGTAGAGCGTCTCGTCGGAGGATCCCTCTGCGTTGCTCGAGAACGCCATTCCGAACTTCACGAAGCCGGCCTGGTTCGGCTGGAAGTTGGTCGCTTCGCAGCTCGCATTGGCGGTGCTGACCTTGAACAGCGTCCCGTCGCTGTAGTTGACCCACGCGGTCCCTTGACGGTCGACCGCCATCGAGTTCGGCGTTGCGAGGCCGTTCGTCGGGCATTCGAGCCGGCCGACCTTCGTGAACGTCACCGTGTTCGGAGTGAAGCTGTAGAGGTCGTTCTCTTGCGAGAGAACGTAGACGAGGCGCGCTGCGTCCGAGCAGCCATCACCCTTCCGCGCGTCTCCTCCGTCGGTGTCGAAGCCGCCGCCGAAGCCCGAAGAGCCGCTCGACGAGCTCCCGTCGTCGTTCGTGAAGCCTCGCTTCGGCTCGGAGCTGCATGCCGCGACCAACAGAGCCAGACATCCGACACCGAAGCACGTCCGCATGTCGGAAAGATACTGCAAGCGCCGGGCGCGAGCTTCCTCCGTGCTTCGCGAAGGGGATGCGCGGGCCACGCGCCGCGTGCACGCGCGGCGACACCGGATCTTTCGGGCCGCCGACATCCCCAAGAGGATGGTTCGACGATCCACGTTCGGGTGACTCGTCTACGACCGCGTTTCATGTAGCCTCGTCGTCGTCGTGCGGCACCAGCTGCATCCGGCTTGGTGCTGGTGCTGGTGCTGCTGCCCGCATGGGGCGGGTGAGGGGAGAAGAGCATGCGGAAGACGCTGATGGCGGCGGTCGCTTTGACCGCGGTGTCGATGTTTGGTTGCAAGAAGCAGGTCCCGAACGACATCGTCCAGAAGACGCTGCGTGGCGCTCTGAGCAGCCATGCGCCCGCGACGATGTCGGCGATGTGCGGAGCGAGGGTTCGCGGTCTGAGCAACGCGACGATCACGGTGAAATCGAAGAACCCGGACAACACCGGCATCGCGCACGTGAAGGGGACGCCGTGGCTCGCGCCGGGGACACCGCCGTTCTGCGAGGGAGACGTCGAGTTCCGCTACTCGTCGACATCGAAGACGACCGGCTACAAGCGGAAGACGACCACGACGACGTGGTACCTCGAGCACGTGAAGCTCGTGGGCGTGCAGACGCCTGGAGTGGCGAACGTCACTGCGGACGAAGATCCGGACGGCGACGAGGAAGACTGAGCGCGCTCGGGGCGGAACAGAGCGGCCGGCGCATTCGGGCGAAGGTCGCGGTCGTCGACGCGAGCTTGCGGGCGATGCGCTCGAGAGCCGCCCCCCGCTCCCAGCCTGGGTGCCGAATTTCGGAGAGGACGAGGCCGCGAAGCCGTCTCATCGCGGGGCTGTCGCGGCCGTCCGCGGCGTGTGCATGGTGCTGTCCGGAGTCGGATTGGGCTGGTATGCTCGACGACGATGTACTCCCCGTCCGATCCGCGCACAGCCGCGCTTTCGCGCGTCGGGCAGACCCTGAACAACAAGTGGCACATCGACCGCCTCGTCGACGTCGGTGGAATGGCAGCCGTCTATCAGGCGACCCATCGCAACGGGAAGAAGGTCGCCATCAAGATGCTCCACGCGTTCATCGCGTCCCATGCGGACGTGCGTGAGCGCTTCCTTCGCGAGGGCTACGTCGCGAATCAGGTGGAGCACCCTGGTGCGGTCAGCATCCTCGACGACGATCTGACGCCGGACGGGGCGCCGTTCCTCGTCATGGAGCTGCTCGAGGGCGAATCGCTCGACGGATGGATGGCGCGCGTCGGCGAGGTCCTGCCACTCGCCGACGTTCTCGCCGTCGCCGATCAGGTGCTCGACACGCTCTCGGCCTTCCACGCGCGCAACGTCATCCATCGCGACATCAAGCCCGGCAATCTCTACGTCACGAGGAGCGGCGTCGTGAAGGTCCTCGACTTCGGGCTCGCGCGCCTGCGCGATCCGCGGATCGGCGGGGCGCCCACGGCCTCCGGCATCGTCCTCGGGACCGCGTCGTACATGCCGCCGGAGCAGGCGCAGGGGAAGAGCGATCTCATCGACGCGCGCTCGGACATCTTCGCCGTCGGCGCGGTCATGTTCCGCGCGCTCACGGGCCGTCCGATCCACGAGGGGAGGACGCCCACCGACCGCCTCTTCCAGGCGATGAAGGACCGCGCGCCGTCGCTCGGCGTCGTTGCTCCTCACATGCCGATGTGGGTCGTCGGCGTCGTCGACAAGGCCCTCGCGTTCCGGAAAGAAGACCGCTTCGCCTCCGCGGCCGACATGCGCGTCGCTGTCCGCTCCACGTTCGCTCAGCTCCGGGAGGAGGCCGGGCGCATCCGACCGTCGCTCAATCCTCCGCCGGTGGGCGAAGTCGACCCGTCGCGTGAAGTGAGCGCGCTGTTCGACGCGATGCTCGAGCCGAGCATCATCGTCGACGTGAGCTTTCCGGGCACGAGCACCACGATCAAGTAGCGCTCGTCTTCGTCGCGACATCGCGTCACTTGCTCCGGCGCAGTGCACAACCGGTGCGCCGGGCGGGGCGTCACGTGCTCCGGCGCAGTGCACAACCGGTGCGCCGGGCGGGGTCGTCACTTGCTCCGGCGCAGTGCACAACCGGTGCGCCGGGCGGGGTCGCCACTTGCTCCGGCGCAGTGCACAACCGGTGCGCCGGCGGGGGCGCCACTTGCTCCGGCGCAGTGCACGACCGGTGCGTGGGCGTGCGCTCCGCAGGGAAGACTCGTCGTCGCCGGCCCGTATAGCCGAGCGGAGACATGCTGATGCGTCCTGTTCGTCTTCTTGGTCCGAGCTTTCTCGTGTTTTCTGCAGCGTGTGCGGCGTCGGGGCGGACCCAGGCGCTCGACCCGGCGGCGGGCGACGTCGCGGGGGCAGCTGGTGAGGAGAACACGCTTCCGGAGGACCCGGAGACCGCGCCGCCTCACGCGCTCGGGACGATCGTGCTCGGCGAGAGCCGCAGCTCCGCGACCGGCGATTCGAGCCCGCTCATCTCGGCGTCGTTCGTACCGGACGCGAAGCTGACGAAGTCGTGCACGAAGAAGGTCGGCGCATGCGAGGTGACCGAGGTCCCGAAGTGCATGACCGGCAGCACGCAGGGATGTGGCGTCGGCGAGGTCTGCTCCTTCGACGACGACTGCAAGGCGAAGTGCGTCCAGGTTTGCACGAAGACGTGCGGGGCGGGCGAGGCCTGCTACTTCACCGGCAAGACGACGGGCACCGCCTCGGAAGAGGAGATGGCCTGCAAGAAGAAGGACCGCTTCGACGCGGGCGCGATCGCGTTCGACGGCACCACGCAGGCGATCACGCTCTTTCCACCGTACGCCGTCACGCCGAACGGGAACGGCGCGCCGTTCATGGCCCGAAGCGAGATCCGCGTGCAGGCGAGCGGTGGAGCCTCTGCGGGCTTCGAGAAGTTCGACGAGAAGTTCACGTCGACTACGTTCCTCGAGACGGACCCGCCGCTCCGCGAGCTGTCGCGCAGCGAGATCTTCGGGTCGAGCGGCGTGTCGATTTCGTGGGTCCCCGGCGAGGACACCATCTACGTCGGTGCGAGCGGACCTGGCGGCGTGGCCAAGTGCCAGGCCGACGATGCGACGGGCTCCTTCGAGATCCCGCGAGCGGTCATCCGCGAGGTGACGTCGAGTGAAGGGGAGTCGTCGTCGTCGGTGTCGATCTCCGTCACGCGAGAGCGCCGCGAAGTGCGGAAGGGCAAGAAGACGTTCGGCGAGCTTTCGGGCGGACAAGCCGTGCAGCCGGAAGGTTGGGTCGAGCTCATCACGCGTTCGACGGAGAGCCACAGCTTCGCGAGCTGCAGCACCGGTCAGGCGCTTTGCGACGACGAGTGCGTGAACATCCAGAGCGATGCCCAGAACTGCGGCGCGTGCGGAAAGGTCTGCCCCACCAGCTACTATTGCTCGGCGGGGATGTGCCGCTACTGACGGTCAATCGCCGTCGGTGTTCGACGCCGACCGCACGCGCTCCGGCCAGCGACTCGACTCGTCGACCACCTTCTCCTCCGCTTCCGAGGAGATCAACCCGAGCGCATCGACGTCGGCCGCACGAACGACGTCGCCCGAGACCCGAGCGACGAGCTTCGTGACGATCGAAGCGAGCTCGGCGTCCTCGCCGTCGAAGCTGTATTCGACGAGACGGCCGAACGCAGCGGCTTCGATGCCGATGGGACGGCCGTGGACGCGCAGCCCCTCGCGGGCGAGGCGATCGGCGACGATCGAGCGGAGATCCTCCGGACGCTCCCGGAGCCGCGCCAGGACGATTGGCTCGCTGCCCTCGAAGCGGGCGGCGAGCTCGGGCGCGACGCGGCCGCTCTCCACGAGCTCGTCGAGCGGAGCGGTTGCGCTGAGCGCCACGGAGATGTCGAGCGGTGTTGCTCGCTCCCACGGTGGCCGGCGCTCCGCGATCGTCCTTGCGATGAGCACCTGGACCTCGCGCGGCAACGCGGCGCCGTCGACGAGGAAGAGGAGCCCGCGATCGGCCAGCGCCAGGGGGCTCGAGCGCTCGTCGTTCCAGCGATCCACGTCGTGCTCGCGCGAGGACGTCCCGTCGACGACGACGAACGGCCCGCTCTTACGTGGTCCCGACAGGTGCGCGCGCGCGACGTACGGGACCGGATCGATCCCGGCGCGGGCGACCAGGACCGTTGGTGCATCCTGGGCGATGCGCCGCTCCAGCGCATCGAACGCCATGCGTGAGGCGGCGGAGTAGATCCCGACCGTCGCCGGGCGTGCGAGCCTCGCTGCGGCGAGCGCATGACGGCCGACCTCGAGATCGAGCGTGTGCCGTAGGCGAGCGGCCTCGTCGTCGAGGTCGTCGATGCGACGTTGCAGGTCGCGCTCGCGAGCGAGATGGCGCTCGCGGGCGCTCGTCGCCTGGGAGACGGCGACGAAAGCGTCGGCAAGGAGCTTCGCGGCGCGCACCTCCTCGAGCGTCAGCTCCTCGCTCCGTGCACCTGCCGGGACGACGAGCAGCCCGTCCGGATCGTCGGACTCCGCGATCACCGTCGCGAAGATGGCCTCGCGATGGTCGAGCCAGGCGAGCAGCGGCCTCAGATCGGCGCGGCGTACCTCGAGCGCGCGCAGAACGGAGGTCCGCAGCGTGGCATACGGTTCGCCGAGGGCGACGTCGAAGATCTCGGCCGGAAGCTCTGCCGAGCGCTCCTGGAGATAGCCCGCAGCGTTGACGGTGAGGACACGTGTAGGATGCAATAGCCACAGCTCGGGCGACGGAGCCGCCGTCGGCCCCATCCCCACGGCGCAGGCTTCGCGGATGCGCACGAGGGCGTGCGCCATCGCCGTGCGCGCTTCGCGCTCGCGTGCTGCTCTACGCGCTTCGGCGAGCGCCTGGAGCATGATCCCCTTCACGGGGAGGAATGGCTCCTCGAGCTTCGGCGCGAGCGCGCCAACACCGAGCGCAACGACCGCGAGGGCCAGTGCGATGCCGCTCGGTCCACTCATTCGTCCTTCGACCGCGATTGCCGCAAGCGCAGCGACCGGTCCGCCGAAGAGGATGAGCGTCAGCGTACGCCGCCCGTTGCGAGCGAGAGCGAGTGGATCACGCGTTCGAGCGACGCGCACGACGAGCGCCGACGCTATGGCCGCTCCGAGCGCGATGGCGGCGTCCGTCGGCATCGTGCTCGAAAGCGCGAGCGCGACGGAGAGGAGAAGAGCGAGCGCGACGGCGCCCGCGCAGACGAGCGCGCGAGGACGTACCTCGAGCTCGAGATGGCGCGCCCCTGCGATGAGGAGCGCCGTTGCGCCGAGGCCGAACACGGAGATCACGCCCGCCCCGGCGGCGACGAACGGTGCGGAGTCGTTCGATGCAGCGCCGAAGAGCGCCATCCCGTCGAAGAGAGCGGCAGTGCCCCACGTGAGCGCGGTCGCTCCGATGCCTGCTCGATAGATCGCGCGCGGGCTGAAGCCCGGCGGAGCCGCGGCTTCGGTCGCCTTCGGCGCGAGTCCGACGTCGCCTTCGATCCGGTGAATCGCTCGAAGCGCAGCGAGCATCGCGAAGAAGGCACCCACCTCGCGCGCGAGCGCGGCCCAGGGCGGGCGCGTGGTCAGTGCCGCTGTCGCGATCGCGACGGAGACCCCTGCGGCGGTCCACAGTCGCAGGCGGGCCGCGGCGGGCTCCGTTCCTTCCGGGATCCGGCCGCCGATGAGCGCCACGACCACGGCGAGCGCGACGAGGAGCCAGACCGACGGACGCACCTCTCCGCCACGCACCGCCGCGATGCCGACGTAGAGCGCGGGGAAGGCGACGAGAAGCGGAAGACGCCGGCGGGACAACATCGAACGCGTGCCAAAACGACTGGCGAAGGAGCCTATAGCACGGCGTAGCTCGAGCACCGGGGAGCGGGCGGAGAAGCGGCGGAGAAGGGCGCGGACGGTCGAGCCCAACCCAGGACCTTCCGCACCGGTCGAAGCTGTGGTCTTTTCGAGGCTCATGGCACCGACCTCGCCCGTGAGCCTCCCGCAGGGGCCAGGTCCCTCGGCGCGCGCCGAGCGCCGGCGTGCGGGCGGGGCCACGCTCGTGCTCCTCGGGGCGACGCTGGCGCGCCGCGGGCCTCTCGCGCTCGTGTCGATCGCGGTGTCCGTCTTCACCGTGCTGGTCCTCTGCGTGATCGCGATCGCCTTCGCTCGTCGCGGTGGAGACGCGCCCGTCGAGAGCATGCCGACCCTCGCATCGAGCGCGCTCGCCTGGGGTGGCGGCTTCTTGCACGCCGTCGCCGTCTCTGCGGGCGCGCTGCGTCGCGACCGCGCCGAAGGCATCCGCCACCTGTTCGTCTCGCGAACGACGACCGTGCATGGATATCTCCTGGCCCGGGTCGGCGGGCTCGTCGCGGTCCTCGCGATCGTCGTCGGAGGCGGCACGTTGCTCGTCTCGCTGGCGGCGCTTGCCGGGGCTTTGCAGCTGCGAACGGTCGCGCTCACGGCGCAGTCGACGCTCGGTGCGGTGGTCTACGCGTTCGCGTTTGCGGCCGTCGTCGCTCCGGTCGCGTTCGCGGCGCTCGGCTCGCGCACGCGCCTCTCCGGATACTTCGCGCTCCTCTTCGTGCTCGTCGTGCCGGAGATCCTGTCTAACGCGCTCACCGGTCCACTTCCGACGGAGGTGACCGAGCTCTTCGCCATCCCGTCGGCGCTGGCGGCGCTGCGATCGTCCCTCGGCCCAGGTTCGGTGGACGCATTGCGATTCCTTCGCGCGCTCGTGGCGGTCGCGATCTTCGGTGGCGTCGCGACGTTCTTCATTCGCCGTCGCCTACTCCTCGGCGAGAGAGAGGAGTCATGATCCAGCTCGGCGCGGTGTCGGCTCGTGGGCGCGTCGTCCTTCCGCGCGCGCGCGGCCTCTTCGAGAGGACGCAGGCGCGTGTGGTGCTCACGCATGTCAGCCTCGAGCACTCGCGCGGCGTGCTGGGCGTCATCGGAGGCCCGAAGGACGGAACGGCGCTGCTGCTCGACGTGATCGACGGCACGGTGAAGCCGGCCGCGGGGCGCGTGGCCGTTTTCGGCGGCATGCCTGAGGCCGCACGCGTGCGGATCGCGCGCGTCGCGCTCGATGCTCCTCTGCCGGATGCGCTCCGCGTCGAGGAGATCTGCGATCTCGCCGGTGAGGTCCGTGGCGAGCCGCGACGCCCGGCCAGTGAACGCCTCGCTCCTCTCGGCATTGCGGGCCTCGCGGGGCGGCGCATCCGCTCGCTCTCCGTCGAGGAACGACGCGCCGTCACGCTCGCGATCGCGCTCTCGTCGCGCGCCGACGTCCTCCTCGTGGAGGAGCCTCTCGTCGCGATGGACGCCGTTGCGTTGAGTCTCGTCGTCGAAGCGATCCGTACGCGGTCGGCAACGTCGTGTGTCGTCGTGACGAGCGGATCGCCACGCGATGCGACGCGGCTCGCCGATCGTCTCGCCGTCCTCACGGCCGGCGTGTACGCCCCGCTCCCGCCCGAGCTCGCGCACATGACGCTGGGCCCGGAAGGAAACGCGTCGACCCGGATCGTCGTATCACCGCGCGCAGGCAAGCTCGGGGCGGCGGCGCTCGTGAGCGCGCTCAGTGGCTCGGACGCCGTCACTCGCGTCGAGACGGCCGCGTATGCCGGTGATGCCGTGGCGGTGCTCGTGACCGGTCGCGAGGTCGAGCGCCTGGCGAGGGCGATCACGCACGCCATCGCGACGGCGCGCGTCGACGTCGAGCTCGTCGAGCCGAGCACTCTCTCGCTGGACGCGATCCGCGCAGCGCTCGCCGCGCGCGCGATGTCACCGCCACCCGGATCGCTTCCACCGGGGCCGGCGTCGATGCCTCCGAGCGCGCTGCCACCCGCCTCGCTGCCGCCCGCCTCGCTGCCACCGTCCGGAGGACCTCGATGATCGTGGCGCTCTCACGTGTTCCGCTGGCGCGGCTCACTCGCACGCCGCGCGGATGGCTGCCGATCCTCGGCTGGACGCTCTTCGCCGTGATCTCCGCCGTCTCTTCGCGAAGCGCAGGTCAGGTGAGCGGCGCCGACCACGTGATGCGCGGCACGTTCGGCGTGGCCGTTCTGCCGCTGCTCACCTACGGCATCGTCAGCGCGAGCCTCGGCGGTCTCGGGCTCCGCCCGGCGGTCAGCGGTCTCGTCGCGCTCGGCGCTCCGCCCCCGCGCGCCGCCCTGGCGTCCGTCATCGTGTCGATGGCGGCCTCCGCGCTCGTCTGCGGCGTCATTGCGGCCGTCGTCTGCGCCGTTGCGCACGGCTCCGCGGATCCGCCGCTCGCCTGGGATCTACCGATGTCCTTCGGCGTCGCCCTCGTCGGAGGAGCGGCGTACGCAGCATTCTTCTGCGCCGGCTCGGCGATCGGACGCGGCGCGATGCGCGGGATGTTCCTGGCGATCGACTACGTGATCGGAAGCGCCGCGGGTTTCGGCTCGTTGTTCACGCCGCGGGCCCACGTCATGAGCCTGCTCGGCGGCCCGCAGTGCTTCGAGCTCTCACGACGGGCGAGCTCGGTCGTCCTCGTCGTGCTCGTGCTCGCCTATCTCGGTCTCGCCGTTCGTCTCGCGCGTCGCGCGAAGTGAACGAAGAGAAGAGACGGCGAGCCGAGCGGACGACGATCGGATCAGAATCCGGCGCAGATCGCGGGGATGTTGCGCCCGGCGAGCAGCGTCTTCAGCGCGCCGAGCTCCGGCGCGTTCCCGCTCGGACCTGCCGCCGCGACGAGCGTGTTGCACTGCTGAGCGGCGCTGTTGATCATGCCCGCCTCGGGCGAGCTGCCGAGGCGCTTCGCCTCTGCCGCGAGCGCGGCGCAGCACTGGCGGAGCCGCGCGAGGTTGCCGCTACCGCCGCCGCCACCAGCGGCCTTCTTGATCTGCGGGTCGTTCACGGCGGCGTAGATGCGGCTCTCCTCGAAGTCCGGGCAGCCGTTCGCGAACGTGCGGCAGTTGCCGCAGGCGAGCATGCCGCTCGCGTCGCGGCAGACCTTCTGTCCGGCGCAGCCGAGAGGGGCGATGTCGACGGCGCCCTCGTTCGCGGGGACGCACTTCGTGCCCGACTTCTGGAAGCGCGGCGTCGTCGGGGGGATCTGCTCGGTCAGCTCGACGCTCGCCGTCTCGCCGGCCTTTCGACCGCCGACGTCTTCGTTGTACGTGACGCTCCCGGGCCCGAGCGCGGGCACGGCGGCACATGCCGGCGTCACCTGCTGCACGAGCGGCTCGGTGCAGGCGCTGTCGCGGTAGATGCCCTGGAACGTCCAGCCCTGCTGCGCCGCGAGCTGGCAACCCGGGCACTGCGAGGTGTCCGTCACCTGCGCGGTGCCGCCGGCGTCGACGGGCGCCGTCATGACGAGGCCTGCATCGGGGATCTCCGTCGCCTTCTCCTTGCAGGCAGGGACGACGGCGAACGTGAGGGCGGGAACGAGGAAGAGGAGGGGGAAGCGTCGAATCATCGCGGCGCCAAGGTAACCCCAAACCCCGCCGCATGGATCGTCGATCGCCGTTGCGACTTCCGATCCGCGCTCGAAGGAGCCGATCGCCCGACGTGTCGAACGCTCGATCCGATCAGCGGAGAGCAGGGATTTCGTTCAAGGTCTTCGTGCCCATCCCCGCCGGGTAGCCGTAGCTGGCGAAGCGATCCCAGCCCCAGACGGTGAGCGCGAACGGTCGCTTGCTCGACGCGCGGTGGACGCCGTTCTCGCATGCGCCCTGCGCGAGGCCCTTCCGTACGAGGTCGACGTAGGCGATCTCGTAGCCGCTGCTGCCGACCTTGGTCCATCCCTGCACCGTGCCGACACAATCGAGCTGCACGTCCTCGTAGGTGCCGTTCTCGGGCGTGCGCACGAACACGAGGTTCGTGTTGCCGTACGTGGGATCGGTCAAGAACAGATACGACGAGAGGTACTGGCCGACGGGAACGACGTTGACCATCTCGGGGTCGCCTTCGTCCGTCGAGACGTTCGAACCGCCCGTCATGTACGACGCGACGTAGATCGGATGATTGGCATCCTGGCTCTTCACGACGAACGGACCCGGTGCCCAGAACTCTTTCCACTTGCCGCGGTCGAGCGTGGTGGGAGCGTCGGGGATCGGCGGATCGTACGTGAGCGTCGTGCCGTCGGCTGCCGCGAGGATCCGCCACGGCGTCGACTCCGGCTCGGCAGGACCTTCACGATCGCGGTAGCGCGTCGCCACGTACGTGTCGCCGAGCAGGCGGATCGGCGGGAGCTGTTGATGGATGCTGTCGCACGCAGGGTTCGCGTTCGGGATGTTCATGCAGGTCGCGCCGCCGACGAGCGAGACCGGCTTGTCCGACGCGACGGCGGTGCCGTTGATCTCGTCGATCTGGGTGAACTGCACGAACTGCCCCCGCTGCAGCACGACCTCGCCGGTCGTTCCGGCAGGGATCGGGGGCTTCCCGCCGGCGCTGCCGAGCGTCGCGGTCGGCTGGACCTTCACGTGTGTGTCGTCCTCGCGGGCGAGGATCTGGAAATAGGGATAGAACCCCTGGCGGATGTGCGGCTCGTCGGTGGCGGCCCACCCGTCCATCGCGAAGCTGTCGGTGCCCCAGGCCGACGTCGGCAAGAGGAGTGAGCTCGACGGGACGAAGCTGTCTGCGCCGCCGTACGGGTAGATGTCGTAGGCGACGACGGGCGCAGACGTCCGCACGCGGAACGTCTTGCCGTAGCCGCTGCCCTTCACGTCGGTCTGGCCGACGATCGCGGCGCCGACGGTTTCGGGGCAGGGAAGGTAGTCGCTCATGAAGCCGCCCGGGTCGGGCTGCATCGCGAGGAAGAGGATCGCGAGCTCGCCGCTCGGCAGCTTCCCTTCGGGGAGGAGCTCGTAGCGGATGTCCTTCCCGCGACCGCGCGGGACACGGAAGTAGCTCGAAGAGATCGGCTGTCCGTCGTAGTCGACCTCGAGCTCGATCGGCGAGCCCCACGTGTTCGCGACGAGCACCGCGTAGCAGTTCGCGTCGAAGTTGCCTGGGTAGATGGTGTACGCCGAAGGCTTCGCGACGATGTACTCGCAGCCCACGGTGCTCTGCGCGTTCGCCGCGGCCTCGCAACCGGGCACGCACTTCGCCCCGAAACAGGACGCGTAGGCGCCGCACGCGGTGACGGTGGCACCGTTGCAGTCGATCACGGCGCGCCCGTCGTCCGAGCACGTCTGCGGGCACTCGCTGGGTACGAGCGGCGGTCCCGGCGGCGGCCCGTCGCCGTTCTCGCTCGACGCGCACGCGCCGACGACGAGGAGCGCACCGAGCGTACCGACGATGTTCTTCGTGCCTTTGCGGGTCATGGCTTGAGCACCACGTTCTGCGGCTCGAGATGGGGCAGCGCATCGGCTGCGCCCGTTCCGAGCTGTCCTTTGTCGTTCTGCCCCCAACACTGGACGGCTCCGTTGCTCAGGATCGCGCAGGTCGTCGCGTCCATGACGGCCATGCGCACCGGACGCCCGGCGAGCTTCTGCACGCGCACGGGGATCGGCTGGAGGTCGATGTTGCCGATGCCGAGCTGCCCGCGCGAGTTGTCGCCCCAGCACCACGCCGATCCGTCGGACAGCGTCGCGCATGCAGAGCGTGGGCCGACGGCGATCGTCTGTGCGTGCGCGATCGGTCCGCCGACGCCAACGGGTGTAGGGTACACGGAGTCACTTCCGGCGGTCGGACCCGCGCCCCAGCAATACACGCGTCCATTCGCGATCGCACACGCGCGACCCTTGCTTGCGGCGATCGCGGAGACGTGTGCGAGCTCGATCGTCGCCGGCCGAGCCGTGTCGGTCGACACCTCGCGCCCGAGCACGCCCGTGTCCGGGCCGAGCGGCGCTCCCTGGAGTCCCCACGAGACCAGGCCGTTGTCGGTGAACGCCACCGTCCCGCGGTCGGCGAGGCCGAGCTGCTTCGACGGCGATGCGAGCGCGAACGTCGTTGCCGGCACGGTCACGCCGAGCTCCTTCGGGAGCGTCGGGATCTGCGCCGCGTCGTTGGCTCCCCAGCACGCGACGTCGTTGCCCGCGAGCAGCGCGCAAGAGACGAAGTACCCTGCCGCGATCGCCCGCGCGGTGCCGACGCCGCTGACCGGCGCGGGGGTCGACGACGACTCGGTCACGACGCCGCCGGAGTCGTCGACACGACCGAGGACGCCGTTCGCGTTCGAGCCCCAGCACACGGTCCCGCCACCGGCACGCAGGGCGCAATACGTGTCGCCGGGAGCGGAGGCGGCGCCCGAGATCTGCGTGGCGTCCGCGAGATCGACGACCGGCGCGGGCGCGTTCGTCGGTGTCGTTGCGTCGGGACCCCGTCCGAGCTCACCGCCGCCGTTGCTGCCCCAGCAGTGGACGTGTCCGTCTTCGACGCGGACACACACCGAGTCTGCGCCTGATGCGATCTCGACCGCGCACGGCGTCACCGCGCAGGTGACAGGCTCCGCGCTCGCGTCGACGAGCGGGTCGGGCGCGTCGGCATTCGAGGTGTCAGCAGCGCCCGCGTCGACAAGCCCGGTATCCGTCGTGCTGGCGTCGATGCCCGGCGCCGGCGGGGGAGCTTCGTCGCCGGAATCGCATGCCGTCGCGACGAGCGCGGAGAGCGCCAGGGCGAGCACGCTCGCCAGCGCGAACGATCGATGCCTCGCCCTCATGGTGCCTTCCTCCGGAGCGCGACGCCGTCACCGACGATGAAGAGCTCACCCGTGCTCGTACCGGCGATCCCGGTGAGGTTCGCGACGAGTGGTGCGCCGTTGAAGACGAGGAGCTGGTCCTTCCACGTCGTCCCGTCGAAGTGGAACACGCGCCCGACGTTGCCGACCGCCCAGATGTCGTTCGCGGCGCGCGCCCAGAACGCGTTGATCGCGACGCGTGGATCGAACGAATCGGCCACCCATGCCGGCTCGCCTCCCTCCGTCGACCAGCGCGCGAGCACGTCCGGGGCCGCCCAGAACCGCGGGCCGCCGGCGACGGCGACGCCGGCGTAGATCACGTGATCTCCAAACGGTCTCGGCTGGAGGTCGAGGAACGTCCCGAACGTCCAGCTCGCGCCTGCATCGTCCCCGACGGTGCGGTGCCCGAGGTAGCCATAGGAGCCGAAGTCCTCGAGCTTCTCGCCGCTGACGTAGACGTCGTCCGGTCCGGTGCCCCACACGGCGACGAGCTCGCCGGTGTCAGTGCTCTCCGAGATCCAGTCGCCGTCCGGAGTCGAGCGGTAGATCGCGCCTCCACGCCCGACGACCCATGCTCGGTCGGGCGAGGCATACCAGGCGGCCTCGAGCGCGACATCGAAGGGCTCGGTGGTGAACGCCGTGCCATCGCCGCGGACGATCACACCCGTGCCGTCGTCGATCGTGCTGCCGACGGCGAGGAGCTTGCCCCCGCCGTTGGCCGCGAGCGATCCGAGCCGGATGTTTCGCTTGTCGGCGCCGGCGCCGAGGACGGGAGCGTGCATCGCCTTCCAGGAGGAGGATTCGCCGTCGAAGCGGAGCAGCTGCGCTGTCGCTTCGTCGATGCCGACTGCGCCGTTTGCGACCGCCCACGTGCCGATGTTCGGATCGACCTGGATCGACCGGAACTGCCACTTGGTGAAACCGTAGGCGCCCGGGTTCGGCAGATCGACGAGGCAGAAGTCTCCGCTGCAGCGCAGCGCTGCGGACGTGTCGTCACTGGCATCTCCGGCGTCGTCCGACGGTCCCGTATCGGGCAGCGAAGAGTCCTCCGCGCCGGCGTCGATGCGCGCCGTCTCGTCGTCGTCCGAGCTCGCGCACGCGACGAACAGCACGAACGGCAGGGGAGCGAGCAGAAGCGGCGAGGCGAATGTGCGGCGTCTCATCGGTCAGCCCCTTCGAGCGTGCGGAGGAGCGTTCCTTCTCCGGCGATCCACACGGCACCTCGCGCTCCCGAGATCGCGTACAGGCGAGGACGGATCTCCGTGTCGTACGGCGTGGGCACCACGCTCCACGCGTTGCCGTCCCAGTGAAGGACGACACCGTCGTCGCCGGCGGCCCAGACGTCGTCCGTGCGCGAGCCCCAGACGGCATGCAGATCCGCCGTGACCGGAGACGGCACGACGGTCCAGGCATCTCCGCCCGCATAGTGACGGATGACGCCTTGAGCTCCGACGGCCCATACGTCGCTCGGTCCGAAGCCCCAGAGCGACTCGAGGTTACGGAGCGAGCTCGAGTTCATCTCTTCGAGCTCGAGGCGGCCTGGCTCATCGCCGCCGGCATCGAGCGCGCTCGTGTCGGCGCGGAAGATCTTTCCTTCGTCGCCCGCGAACCACACGCGCTGTGGGCTCTCCGTCCAGACGGCGTTGAGCTTCAAACATTCCGGCTGCTCGAACTCCCCGGCGGGGCACGGAGGTGACACCGGCTGCCAGCTCCAGTCGCTCTCTGCGCCGCCTGGCGTCGGCGCGTAACGCCAGATGAAGTCGATGGGCGGCGGAGGATCTTCGAAGAAGTTCATGAACGCGTCGCCGACGGCCCACGCCTCTTTTGCTCCGACCGTCGCGATCGCTCGCACGATGCCGCTGAATCCGCCGTCCACGCTCTCGACACCGCCGTCGGCCTGTCGGCTCAGGACGAGGAACGAGTCCCCTCCGCTCGCGCCCCACACCGTTCCGTCGGCGCTGCCGGCGACGGCGAAGATGGTGGCCTTCGTGCCTGTCGCGACCCGCTGCCACGTCGTGCCGTCGAAGCGTGCCGCGTATCCCGTACTGCCGACGATCCAGACGTCGCTCGGGCTCTTCGCGAGGACGCCATCGAGCGCGACGGTTTCTGCTCCGGGCGGCGTGACTCGGCAGAACGCCTCGTTGCACGTCGCGACCTGCGGCAGGCCCGAATCGTCCATGTCGGTATGCCCAGCGTCGTTGGGCGCGCCCGTGTCGGCGCCGCCGTCGGCAGCGGGCGGCGGTGTTGCGTCGTCTTCGGACGAGCACCAGAGGTTCGCGACCGCCGTCGCGATGACCCCGACGCGCACCATCATGCCACGCGCCTTCATCGCGCTTCTCCTGGGGCGCACGGCGCCGTTCGGCACGCTCCGGCAACACATGGCTGCCCGAACGACAGATCGCACTGTGCCCCGCACGCTCCGCAGTTCCGTGGATCGGCTGCGACGTGCGTCTCGCAACCATTGTCGACGCGGCCATCGCAGTCGGCGTAGCCGCTCTTGCACTCGATCTCGCAATGCCCGAGGCGGCACACGGCCTTGCCGGAGCCGTCGTAGACGCCCGGACAAACGTTCCCGCACACTCCGCAGTTCCGCGGATCGGAGTCGAGCTCGGCGCAGTTCACGGTCGTGCCGAAGCCCGGGCATGCGGTCTCTTTCGGACCGCATTCGCACCTGCCGTTCTCGCACCGCTGCCCCGGGGCGCACGCCTTTCCGCATGCGCCGCAGTTCTGGGCGTCGTCGGCGAGCGAGACCTCACATCCGTCGGTGTCGGGGCTGTTCGTGTCGTTGTTGCAGTCGGCGAACCCGTTCTCGCACTTGAGGACGTCGCACTGCGAGCCTCCGCAGCCTCTTCTCATCCCCGGCGGCGGGAAGGGCGGATCCCAGGTGAACGGGCACTCCTCCCCGCACTTGCCACAGTTGAAGTCGTCGTTCCGCAGATCGACGCAGTCGGCGGCGCAGGCTTCGCCGCAAGCCGTGAGACCCGAAGGACAGCCGCAGTTGCCTCGGATGCAGAGAAGGCCGTCCGGACATTTGACTCCGCATGCGCCGCAATTGTCGGCGTCACATCGGAGATCCGACTCGCATCCGTCGGCGACGTCCGCGTTGCAGTCGGCCATGTGGCCCTGCGGGTCGCAGGCCATCTTGCATGCGCCTGACTGGCAGAACCATTCGGCGCCGAAGACGTCCTTCACCTCGGGGCCGTTCGGACACACGACCCCGCACGCTCCGCAGTTCGCGTTGTCGGTGTCGATGTTCGTCTCGCACCGGAACGCATCGTCGGAGCACGTCGTGTACGGCGCAGGGCAGTCGGCGGCCTTGCACAGCGGACGGAGCTCGTTCGCGTCCGGCTCCGATGCGCCGGCTTCGGGCAGCGGGGGCGCGGTGTCCGTCTCGACGAATCCGCCGAGCGCCACTGGCGAGCTGCATGCGCTCGACAGCGTCACGCCGAGGGCCAACGCGAACACGCCGCCGAGAACGCGGGTCATCCGAACTTCCACGCCCACGCTATGGCCGACCCCTCGCCCCGCGATCACGGAATTTCACCGGACCTACCGACGACGTCAGTGCGAGCGACCGAGCACGGTTCGCACGCGGCGCGCCTGAGGGCCGCTCGGATGCTCCGCGAGGAAGGCATCGCCGAGCGCATTCGCGCGTTTGATGTTCCGATCGCCACCGGCGTGGATGAGCGCCTCGATGCGGAGCACGCGAGACTCCGGACCGAGCGTCCCACTCGGAAACTCGCGGTCGTGGACGTCCAGCATGCGGAGCGTCTCGCTCGCATCACCTCGACCGAGCGCGGAACGAGCGCCCTGCACGAGCTCGATCTCGCGCGCGAGGTTCGGTGTTCCGTCGGCGACGGTCGCCGTCGGGGCGGCCGGAGGCGACGCGCCTGGTGACTTCGTCGTCGGCTTGGGCGCCAGTTGGGACGAAGGCAGGTCCTCGACACGCGTGGACGGCAATGCCTCGATGGGGTTCTCGGCGGCGGACGGCACCGGCGCCGGCGGTGTCGCGGACGCGGTCGGCACCACGTTCGCGCTCGGCGCTCTTGCGTCGGACGACGACACGACCCAGCCCGCTGCTCCGACGACGGCGACCGATGCCGCGATCGTCGCGAGGAGTCCTTTGCCGCCCATTTTCGGCGTGTACCGGGCGAGGAAGCCCGCGAGCGCGCCGCCGCCACCTACGCCGAGCGCCGCCAACAGCCGCCGATCGGCGCCTCGAGGAGCTCGTTCGCGCTGCCCTGCGCGGAGCAATGCGCGCTCGAACGGATCGTCGTCTCGCTTCACGAGCGGAGTGAGGGGCTCGGGATTCACGGTTGCCTCGTGCGTTTCAGTCGATTGGCCGCAGCGTGGAAATGCTCTCGCGCACGGCGGAGGCGCGACGCGACGGTCCCCGTCGGGATCCCGAGCAGCTCGGCGATCTCGGACGCTTGGAGCTCCTCGATCTCGAACAGGACGAAGACCGCTCGGAGGTCCTCGCTCATCGAGTGGAGGATCTCGTCGAGCATCGCTCGCGCCTTCTTCTCGTCGAGGATCGCCTCCGCGCTCGGTGACTCGTCCGGCTTGTCGTCGATGTCCGCGCCGTGGACCTCGCGGCGTCGCGCCTGCGTTCGCCGCGCATCGGACGCCACCCGAACGACGGTGCCGAACAGGAAGCTCCGCTCGCTGTCGACGGGGACGTCGGCCAGCTTCCGCGAGAGGACGAGGAAGACCTGCTGCGTCGCGTCCTCGGTCGCGCTCTCGGGGACACCCATGCGGCGAAGCGAACGCCACACGAAGTCGTGATGGTCGCGGACGAGACGGCGAAGACGCGCGTCGTCGGCGCACGCCATCGTCGCCTCGCCGGCACCCGCGAGGGCGCTGGTCGAAGCCGTGCTCACGTTGTTCCTCGTCCGAAACGCCATGGCCGGACCCGTCGTCCACGATCACGAAAAGGTCGCGCGAGCGCCAGCGGTCACCAAAATGTCGTTCCGACACCCACGTTCCCGAGGAGCACCACGCCAGGCGCACGGTACACATCGTCGCGCGGGAGGAAGAAGAAGTTGTCGCGGACGAGAGGCAGGCCGAGCCCGAGCGCAGCCTCGAGCTCGAGCGGACCGTAGAACGCCCACCGGCCCTGGAGCATGGCGCCGAGTGACGCCCACGGCCGCGGCATCCGCTGCACCCCGAACGCGGCCGATGCTCCTTCGAGCACGCCGCCTGCGATCATTACGCACGGCCGTAGCTCGAGCGTGCCGACGTGCTCGAGCCCTCCTCTCGACCGGGCCGCCGTGAAACATGCATCGAGCGCGGCCGTCGTGAGATGGAAGTGCGCGGGCCGCCCGCTGTGCTCCTCGGTGAAGGACTGCGTGCGCGAGAGCCGGACGCGTAACGCGGGAGACAGGCGCGTGGCGAGCGCTCCTTCGAGCCAGACGCTCCGGCCCAGTACGAGCTCGCCCATGCCTTGAGCATCGAGCGAGACGCCTACCCTGGCGTGCACATGTCGACGCCCCGGCTCGGGCAGAGGACGTCCGGCGTCGAGCTCGGGCGCGGTCGGACGAAACGGGGCCGAGTCCGGCACATGACCAGCGTCTTCTTCGATCGACATGCCGGCTTCGGAGGGAACGGCGCTCGCCAGCGGATCGATCGCGAGCGCCGTGATGAGGGCGACCGCGGCGAGGACCTCTTCGCACGTCCTGCCGGGAACGCGACGTTCGAGCGCCTCGCCCTCTTCGACCAGCCGCAGCTCGCCGACGAACCGGTCGCCTTCGGAGGTGACCACCACGCGGAGCGCACGCGAGCTCTCGGCCGCGGACGCTTCGCGGACGCGAGGGGTATGCGAGCGAATACGCTCGGCGAGCGTCGGACGTGTCGGGCACGACGGCGGCGCCGTCAGCTCGATCCGGAGCGGCTCTGCACCCGCGGGCGCCGCTGCCAACGACAGCGACGTGCACACCACGGCGACGCCCGCGGCAAGAGCGCTCACGGTCAGGGTGCGGATCGAACGCGGAGGATGGGTCAGCCCCACTGGCCTGGTCGCGACGCTATCACGCGTGGCGCCGCGCGCGTCTCGTGCGAGATCTCGCGCGGTTAGCTCCGGTAACTGGCACCTTCGGCGCCTCGTGCTACATGCCGCCGCCCTCGAGGGTGCCGCGTCGGACGCGGGGCCGGGGCGAAGGGTGGGTGGAGGAGCATGGGGTCTCGCCGAACGTGGTCCAAGCCTCGTCATCTTCTCGCGGCGGCCGCTCTGCTCTCCGTCGTGATCGGACAGGGATGCGCCGGAGAGCGTGACCCGATCAATCAGGTTCAGATCGGCGCGCTTCCGAAGTCCTTCTTCGTCGGCCCGAAGCTCGATGATGCCTCGGACGACCCCGAATTCTACTTCCGGACGACGATCGTCGACGTGTCCGCGGGAGCCGGATCGGAGAGCCTCTTCACGAGCTCCGACGCGCAGCCCACGGTTCGCATCCGCTGGGAGATCACCGAGTCGAAGCTGATCGGCCGCCTCGCCTACGAGCTGGTGAACGGCACCGACGGCAAGGGGACGAACGGCGCCCCGCGCGACGACGAGCCTCGGATCGGCAAGGACGGCAAGGCGCCTGCGCGGACGACGACCGATGGGCAGATCGTCGCGAGCTTCGCGATCCAGAAGCACTTCGACATTCGCCGTCGCTACAACAGCGAGACGGGCGAAGAGCAGAACGTCATCACGGAAAACGACCTCGATCGCCCCTGGAACAAGCGCGAGTACATCCGGGTCGACTGGTCGACGAACCTCGTGACGGACGCCTACGATCTCGACGCAGCCTCGCAACTCGGGCTGTGGGGCGGCGTGAAGTGGGACCCGATCGCGTACCACGTCAGCGAGCCGGAGAGCCCCGACGCTCCGTCGCTCGACCTCCAGGCCGGCTACCTCGACATCACGAACAAGGCGTACGCCGCTCCGCAGATGGTCCACGACGAGGAGCTCGGCGACTTCCCGGCGTGCCTGCTCGTCGGCAGCTTCCCGCGCATCAACTGCAACCCGAGCGAGGTGAAGATGCGCCTCGCGTTCCGGCGCGTGACGCCGACCGACTACGAGCCGCTCGAGTTCGACGGCACGCGGATGGATATGTTCGGGTTCTTCACCAACGATCGCTACGGTTACGACCGGCGCTACGGCGTCGTCGACGAGAAGTGGCACCGCTTCGCCTCGCGCTGGAACCTCTACGAGAAGTCCCACGCCGAGCCGCTCGTGGCGTGCGCGACGAACGAGACGACGCCACCAGGCGCGAGCCCGCACCGCGACGACGACAAGGACGGGACGGAGGACGAATGCGCGACGGTCGGTCGTGGCTCGCGCTGCGACGAGCTGAGCCACGCGTGCACGATCCCGCTGCGCGACCGGGACATCCGGACCATCCCATGGCACGTCAACCGCGACTTCCCCGAGGAGCTGTTCGAGTCGTCGCGTGAGGTCGTGAAGCAGTGGAGCGACGCGCTGCGTGTGGCCGTGCTCGCAGGCCGCCTCGCCGAATGCCGTCGCACGAACGACGCCGCTTGCGAAGAGACGATGGGCTGGCCTGCGCGCTGGTCGGACGACTTCGTCCCGCCCGTCGGCGCTGGGACGCTCGCCGAGGTCCCCGAGGTGTTCGTCCTCTGCCACAACCCGGTCGATCCGGCGAAAGGCGACGATCCCGCGTGCGGAAAGGCAGGCACGAGCCCGCGCCTCGGTGACCTCCGGTACAACCTCTACACGTACGTCACGTCTCCTCAGGCCCAGGCGCCGTGGGGGATCATGATGGACGCCGAAGACCCGCTCAGCGGCGAGAAGATCGCCGGCAGCGTCAACATCTACGGCGGCACGCTCGACAAGGCCGCCGGGCAGCTCGTCGACATCGTCGATCTGCTGAACGGCGTCACGCCACCCGACCAGTTCATCGCGGGCAAGGACGTCTCGGACTGGGTCCAGGCGAACCGTCCCGGTGGACCGAAGAGCGTCCCGGCGCCGATGAGCGCCGCAGAGCTGAGCGGACGACTGGGGGCCTTCGATCCGGAGGTGATGGCGCCGTTCGCGACCGGAACGAAGAAAGGCGCGCGAAAGGGTCCAGCGCCGCTACGTCACGAGCAGCGCATGAAGGAGCTCGCCGCGGCCGGCAAGCTCGGGATGGGCAACGGCGCGATCGCGCAGCGCCTGCAGCGCCTTCGCGGCAGCGAGCTCGAGGCGAAGATGGTCACACCCGAGGTCGCGCAGATGGCGGGCGTCGATCCGACCGCGGCAGTGACGAAAGACGTCGTCGAACGCGCGTCGCCGTTTACGCGCACCGCGCCGATGATGCGCCGGCTTCTCGCACGCCGGGCCGCGCTCGGGCACGCGCGGCGGCATTCGTGCCGACGTGAGGGCCCGGAGCTCGATCACCTCATCGGTCTCGCCAAGACGGCGCAGACGCTGTTCGGCAAGATCGACACGAAGGATCCCATCGCGGTCCAGGAGCACAAGAAGAAGGTCCATGCCTGGGCCCGGGAGAAATACGCGGCGAGCGTGTACTCGCACGAGCTCGGTCATTCGGTGGGGCTGCGACACAACTTCGCCGGGACGTTCGACTCGCTGAACTACGACACGCGCTACTGGCAGCTCCGCACCAAGAACGGGACGGTGACGGCGCCTTGCCCTCCGGGCACGACGGACGGCTCGGACTGCATCGGACCGCGCTACTCGGATCCGATCACCCAGGAGGAGATCGACAAGGGCATCGGCGGCTTCGCGACGTCGAGCGTGATGGACTACCCGGGCGACCAGCAGCTCGACATGTTCGTGATGGGCAAGTACGACCGCGCAGCGGTTCGCTTCGGCTACGGCGGTGTCGTCGACGTCTGGGACGCGCCCGGGCTGTCGGTCGACGGCTCCGGCGACGGCAAGACGAAGGCCTGGGAGCTCACCGCGATGACGAGCTCGCCAGGCCTCTTCGGCGTCGTCTACTTCCCGCAGCCGGGAAGTGAGGAATACAAGTTCCTCCACTACTCGCGTTACGCGTCCGAGTTCGGGCTCCTGAACGACTGCAAAGCCGATCCCGATTCACCGATCGGCACGAGCTGCAAAGGCGCGCCGATGGACGTCGTCGACTACCGCGACCTCCGTGACTTCGTCGCGTTCCCGCAATACGCGGCGTTCGCAACGACGAAGCTCGCCGTCGACGCGCGTGGGCGGGTCCGCCGCGGCTACATGTTCTCGTCCGACGAGTACGCGGACAGCGGCAACGTCCCGTCGTTCTCGTACGACGCGGGCGCCGATGCCTACGAGCAGGTCCGCTTCCTCGAGAGCGCGTACGAGAACCGCTACCTGCTCGACGCGTTCCGGAGGAACCGCACGCAGTTCAATTCCTGGGACGTCGTCGCGCGCACGCAAAGCCATTACCTCGACCCGATCCAGCTCATCGCGAAGACGTACGCGTTCGCGATGGTCCTCGACGTCGACGACCCGACGAAGCCGCCACCGCAGCTCCTCGACGAGGGGCTGTATGGCCCGCTGGCGACTGCAGCGAGCGTCGGGTTCGATCTCTTCACACGCATGCTGACGCGGCCCGAGCCCGGCGCTTATTGCTCGACCGCCAACCCGGAATGTCCGGGGATCCAGCCGCCCGGGCTCTTCGACTACATCTACACCGCGGACCCGTATCCGCTGCCGGCGACGACCGCGTACGACTTCAGCGTCGCGCTCGGCTCGGGACGCTACATCCACAACGACTTCGACTACGACAAGGGCTACTGGTGGTCCGACTACCAGAAGCAGGTCGGCTCGTTCTACGACAAGACGTGGGCGGTCTATTACCTCGCGGAGGCGTTCGACTCGTTCATCTCGAACTCGAAGGACGACTTCGTCGACGGCCGGTACAAGAACGTCAACTTCGCTACCGTCTATCCGGAGCAGACGCGCCGGCTCTTCGCGGCGCTCATGACCGGCGACGTGGAGTCGTTTGCACCCCACGCGGACGCTGCCTCGGGCGTGGACATGCCGACCGCGAGCCTCGTCTACCCGCAGTGGCACCGCATCGAGGGTCTCGGAACGCGACCTGCGACGCCGAAGATCGTCGACCCGGGCTTCGGCTGGAACGAGCAGCTCTACGCGATGGTCTGGGGGACGATGTTCTTCCCGACGAGCTGGTCGAACGACTTCATCAACGATGCGCGCATCACGGCACTCGAGAGCGAGCAGGTCACTTGGCCGTCGGCGGAGACGATCACGTTCGTCGACCCGCTGACGAGCATCACCTACCGCGCCCATACGACGGGGACGGAGAAGATCTTCGGCGCGGACAAGCAGAAGACGATCGGCGCGCGCATGCTCGACTGGGCGAACAACCTCGTGTTCGAGGCGTACCTCTGCGAGACCGACGCGCAGGGCTATTACGTGCTGAACCCGGACGGCACACCGAAGCTCTCGCTCGCGAACGGCAAGCCTCAACCGAACCCGGACTTCCCGGGCGGTGTCGCGGCGCTCCGACGGTACGTCGTCAACCTCGATGTCATGCGCCAGCTCGTGAGCACGTTCGTGCGTCCGCTCGACGAATCGCTGCCGAATCCCTGATCGTCCGTTCGCGTGCTATCGAGAGGTCCGTGAGAGCGAGACCTGTCGCCGCCGCCGTCCTGCTCGTCGCGCTCGGCTCGCTCGCTTCGTCACCCGCTGCGGCTGCCGATCCGGATCCCGATCCGTGGCTCGCCACCGACAAGAAGCTCCACTTCGGCGTGTCGGCCGGGATAGCAGCGGCGAGCTACGCGGCCTCGGCAGCGGTGTTCGATGCGCGTGGTCATGCGCTGCTCGTCGCCGGGGGCGTCACGCTCGCCGTGGGCGCAGGCAAGGAGCTCCTCGATCTCGCGGGATACGGCAACCCGTCGTGGAAGGACTTCGTCGCCGACATGGCCGGGACCGTCGTCGGCCTGGCCGTCGCGTGGAGCGTCGACCTCCTGGTGCGAGGCGTCGGCGACCGACATCCGCTGTTCCTCACGCCGCGCGATGCGCCCACGCCGCCGACCTCCGCATCACGGCTCTCCGCGCCGGCGGGGTTCGTGTTCTCGTTCTGATCGTCAGAGGTCCTCCGCCGAGCCTGCGGTCTCGTCGACCTGTTCGGCGGAGTCCCTCGGGCGCTTCGCGACTTCACGCTCCGGATTGGGCGAGAATCTCACCTACGCGGGCGACGAGGTCCTTCACCGAGTACGGCTTCGGCAGGAACGCGAGCTCGTTCCGCGCGGCTCCGTAGCGGATGACATCGTCGTCCGTGTACCCGCTCGTATAGAGCACCGCGAGGCTCGGCATCCGAGAGGTGAGCGTCTCTGCGAGACGACGACCGTTGATCCCTGGGAGGACGATGTCGGTGACGAGGAGATCGAGCGGAATGCCGTCGATGCTCGCGAGCGCTTCTTCCGCGCTCCCCGCTTGCAAGACGCGATAGCCGCTACGTTCGAGCGCGCGCACGGCGACGCGTCGGACGGAAGGCTCGTCTTCGACGACGAGCACCACGGCGTTGCTCGTCTCGGGCAGCACGCGCCGCCGGGTCTCGGTTGCTGAAGCGCCCGTCGCCACCGGGACGTAGAGTCGGAAGGTGCTGCCGCGTCCGATCTCGCTTCGCACTTCGACGAAGCCGAGGCTCTGCTGCACGACTCCGTAGACGACGGCGAGGCCGAGACCGGCGCTTTTCGATCCGCTCCTCGTCGTGAAGAACGGCTCGAAGATGCGCGTCCGGACGTCCTCGGTCATGCCACAGCCGGAGTCGGTCACCTCGAGCTCGACGTAGGAGCCCGATGCTCGGTCGTGACCGCGCTCTCGGGGATCGAGCGTCACGTTCCGGGTACCGAAGGAGAGCGAGCCGCCTGCCGGCATCGCGCTCCGAGCGTTGAGCGCGAGGTTCGTGAACACGCAGGGCCACTGGCCCGGATCGATGCGAACGAGCGGCTCTGTCGCCGAGAGCGTGGTCTCGAGCCGGATCTCGTTGCCGACGATGCGCTCGATGGTGCAGCGGGACGTCGTGACGAGCTCGTTGAAGTCGACCAGCCGTGGGGCCTGGATGTCTCGCTGACTGAAGGCGAGGAGATCGCGCGTCACGATGGTGCCACGTTCGACCGCGCGCCGGATGTCGTCGAGGCATCCTCGGGCGTGCACGTCGGGCCCGATCGCGTCGATGACCTCGTCGGTGCAGATCGAGATGACGGCGAGGAGGTTATTGAAGTCGTGCGCGATGCCGCCGGCGAGCCGAGCGACCGCGTCCATCTTCTGCCGCTCGGCGAGGGAGCCAGGGCGCTCGCTCTCGAACGAGCGCTCGCTTCCGTCGCCCGCTCCCGATGGCGCCATCCGTTCGGTGGTGGGCGAACGAGAGCCGTCTCTCGTGATCTGCACGACGACGCCGTTGCCGTCGCCTTCGCGGACGACCTCGTAGCCGGCGCGCTTGAGGATCCGGACGAGCTCGTCACCCTTGCCGGACTCGTCGATCAGAGCGACGCGACCTGTCGCGGTTCTTGGCTGCACGAGTCCACACTCCAGGCGCCGCGCGATCGGGTCGAGCCCCGCTCGGGAGATGCGCCGTGGAATGATCCTCCCCTTCACGAGACCTGCGCGCAACGCTCGATCGAACAACTTCGAGGGAACCGTGCCTGCGGTTTGCACCGATTTTTCGGTGCGCTGGTCATGGGTCGGCTTTCCGTGGTTTGCGCTCTGACCGTCTGGCCTGTCTGGCCTGCCTGGTCTGCCTCGCACGTCCCGCGGACGAGCGCGGCAGGTGCGCGATCAGGCGTTCGGCGGAAGAGTCGCGCCGAACGTGCGCAGCAGCATGTCGATGAGGATCGGCGCCGCGTCCATCGCCTTCGCCTCCTCGCCTCGCATCACGTAGCGCATGGCGACTGCCTCCATCGCCGAGACGAGCGCGAAGACTCGAATCTCGTCGGGGGGAATCGTCGTGCGGCCCATGTCGTGCGCGCGCTGGACAGCGTCCATGACGAGCTTCACGAAGCGCCCGATCATCTGTTCGTGGGCCGCCTCGAACTCCGGGCCGGCGGCGCGTACGACCCGAAAGATGACATGCGCCACGTGGGGGTACATGGCGATGCTCCCGAGAAACCCGTGAATGCCCATGCGGAGCGTCTCGCCATGCTGGGCCACGTTCGCATTCGCGACCGCGGTCTCGACGGCGCGGAAGGCACGGCGCGTCGCCTTCTGGTGGTACGTGAGGAGGCAGTCTTTGAGGTCGTCGAAGTGCTCGTAGAACGTCCGCCGGCTCATTCCCGCCCGGTTGACGATGGCCTCGACGGTCGCGTCGGCCCACCCGACTTCGGCGAACACGTGCCCGGCTGCATCCAGCAGACGAGCGAGCTGCTCGCGATGCCGCTCGTCGGGGGTCCGCGATCGGTCGTATTTCCCGCGGCCGGGCGCTCGCGGGCTCTCGGCCGAGGCTGCCGAGGCCAGGACGGCACCGCTCACCGTCCGGGTGCGTGTCCGGCTCACCGCCGGCGGTGCCTGGGGACGATCGGAAAGCGCCCGTTTCGAAGCGTCCCTCGCCATGCCCCGTCATTATCGCCGAGCACCCGGAGAACCATCGGACGTTTTCCTTCCATCGTCTTTCTCGTCGTCGCGCCGTTCGCCGTGCGTCTCGCATCGTCGCTTCGACGACCGCCGATGGGTCTCGAGCGGCGCCCCAGACTGCAATCGGAGTGGCGCGCATGAGACTCCCGTTGGCCTTCGACCGCATACAGCGCTCGTGCGCGATTTCGGTCATCACGCAGGCGATGACCGAGTGGCACACCCCACGTGCCTCCGCCCGGCAGCGTCATCGCCTGCGCGACATCGACGTCTGCGATGGGGCGACCGAAGAGCTCGAGGACGGCGCCCGCTGCATCGCCCCCGAGCGCACCGAGGACCCCGCCGAGCGCGGCATGCTCACGAGCCTGGTTCATGCGTCCTCCGAAGGTCGTCGTGGTCCGACATCGATAAAGTGGGAAGGACTCTGTTGCCCTGCGCAGAAGAACGTGATCGTTCATCGGCCCTCCAGCCGTCGGTGGGACGCGGCCGGACCAGGTTGGATCGCCGTTCATCGCGTGCGTCTGGAGGCCAACGACGGAGGTCGGACAATGTCGGCGCGCGCGAGAGGCCCGAAAAATAGGCGTCGAGCGAAGCGGTTCGGCGTTGCGCACCAGATTGCGCGAATTGCGCAAGCGTGGTCCGAGTCTTGAAGCTGGTCGGCTCGGGCGGGTGAACATGTTCCGAGCGAAGTCACTCCTGACGGCAACACTCTCCACGGGCCTGGTGATCGCCTGCACGGCGCCCGACTTCGAAGGCGACCGGATCAAGAGCAAACGTGGGACGAGCCCGGCGTCGACCAGCGGAGCCGCGTCGTGCGCTGGCGCGGCGGCGCTGACTCCGCACGATCCGAACGACTTTCCGAAGTGCGCATGCGCGGAAGGGGGGAAGGCCCGCTGCGTCCCGAAGGACGAGGTCCCGGGTGTCGTCGCCGCCCAGCTCGAGACGTGCAGCGATGGCGGTCCCGGCGTCTGCGTTCCCGACGGCCTCGTTGCGAGCGGCGGGGCGACTCCGAAGACCTGCACGTCTGCCTTCGGTGAAGGTCGCTGCATGAGCCTTTGCGTGCCCGAGGTCGCGAAGAACGCGAAGCTGCTCCAGCGCGGCGAAGGCGACGTGTGCGCCGAGGACGAGCGCTGCGTCCCGTGCAACAATCCGCTGAAGGGAGGCGCTTCCACGGGCGTCTGCGAGATCGGCAAACCGCCCCCGGAGGAGTGCGAGGACGCGCCTGGCGCGGACGGCACGGGCTCGAACGCGCCCGCCGTAACGTGTCCGTACACGGGGCCCGCGGTCGTCGACGTGACGACGTTCCCGGCCTGCGGCGACGGCGCGCGCTGCGTCCCCGCGAGCCTCGTCCCGGGCCCTGCGGCCTCGAAGTTGAAGACCTGCCCGAGCGGCCTCTGCGCGCCCGAGAAGTCCATCGCAGCGGGTGGGCAGCACCTCCCGAAGACGTGCACGTCCGTGGCGAATGCCGAGGGACGATGCTTGAACGTGAACATCCCGGAGGTCGAGAAGCAGGGGGCATCGCTCCCGCAGGGCATCTGCGACGCCAACGAGCGCTGCACGCCGTGCTTCAATCCGATCGACGGTAAGGATACCGGCGCGTGCAAGACCGTCTCGTGCGACGCGCCGAAGGAGCCGCCGAAGAAGCTCGCCGACTGCTGCATCGACGACGGCGTCGCGCGCGGAAAGTGCGTGCCGAAGGTGATGGTCCCCGCAGGACGTCAGAGCAAGCTCGATGACGACGACGACAACTGCGTCGCGGGGGCGGAGCTCTGCGCGCCGAACGAGAACCTCGATCCGGCCTTCCAGGCGCCTCCCTGCACCGCGGACAACTTCTTCCAGGGCCAATATTCGGGCGTCTGCATCAGTAACTGCATCAAATTGAGCTTCATCGAGGCCCTCGGGACCTCGCGGGGCAATTGCAAGAAGGGGTTCACGTGCGCTCCCTGCGAGCAGAACGGGAAACCTACCGGGGCTCCCGGCTGCCCTGGCGCTCCCTGATGGCGGCGCCCGCGCTCGCGGAAGGCGGTCTCCAGGCGCCCGCGGCACGGGGCCCACAGGGGCGTTGAGCCCGTCTCACGCTGGTTAACTGCGCTGCGCCTCTCGAGCTTGTTAGAGTCGGAATCGTGCACGGCCCCGTCTCCGGCACCGGAGCCACGACGTCCAGACGTGACCTGCTCGCCCTCGCGGTCACGGTCATGGCCCTCCTCCGAACCACGACCGCGTGGGCAGGCGGCTTCGAGATCCCCGACAACGGCACGGAGGCGATGGGCCGCGGCGCCGCCTTCGTGGCCAAGGCGAGCGACGGGACGGCCATCTATCACAACCCCGCGGGGCTCGCGCGGCAGCGCGGCACGCACGTGCTCGTCAACGGCAACTTCTTCTTCCATTCGTTCGAGTTCCAGCGGCTCGGCGCATTCCCCGACGATCCGCAGGACCCGCAGACGACGTGGGGGAACTCGCCCTATCCGCGCGTCAGCAACATCGCCGGGCCGTTCTTCTCGCCGTTCGTCGCGGCGACGACCGACTTCGGCTACTTCGATCGGCTCACGTTCGGAGCCGGCGTCTTCGGCCCGCCCGTGATCGGGAATCGGACCTTCCCGCTCGGCATCGAGGGCAAGCCTGCGGCCTCCCGCTACGACTTCGTGCAGTCACGATCGTCGATCCTCTACCCGACCTTGTCGGCCGGCTTTCGCCTCACGAAGTGGCTCGACATCGGCATCTCGGGTCACCTGGTGCTCGCAAACTTCGACCAGACGTCGGTCTCGTATACCGATCTCGGGCCGGACACCTGCAAGGTCAACGAACAGGACGGCGAGCCGCTGAAAGAAGACTTCCGCTGCGATTCGCGCAGCACGCTCCAGGCGAAGGGAACGTCGTTCGCGGCCACCCTGGGCGCGATGGTTCGCCCTTCGCCGTCGTTCGCGTTCGGCGCCTCCTTCCGCACGCCGACGAACATCACGGCCACCGGCGTCGTGAACCCTCAACCGCCGCGTGCGCTCGAGGACCAGGAGCTGGAACAGGGCGCGGCGAGCCTCGCGCTGCAACTGCCGTGGGCACTCCGCGTCGGCGGCCGATACATCGGGATGGATGCCGACTTCGAGCTCTATGACCTCGAGCTCGACATCACGTACGAGGGCTGGGGCTCCGCGCAGGGACTCGGGCCGATCGTCACGATCCCCGACATCGGCGCGTTCAAGGACATCCAGAGCGTGGTCTTGCACGGCTACACGAACACGATCGGCGTTCGTGGGGGCGGCGCCTACAACATCGATACCGGTGACGGCGTCCTCTCGGTCCGCGGCGGCGCGTACTTCGACTCGTCAGCGACCGACTTCGCGTTCACACGACTCGACTTCGACACGCTGGCGAAGGTCGCGGGTACGTTCGGCGTCGGCTACAAGGTCGGATCGCTCACGTTCGATCTCGGCTACGCCGCCGTCGCCTCGATTCCGCGAACCGTCGGCTCCGGCCAGGGCCGGATCCGGCCCTTGAACCCAGCTGCGAACGGTACCTCGGAGGACCTCGACGGTAACCAGCTGCCGGCCGTCAACGAAGGCAGCTACAAGGGTTTCACGCATATCCTCTCGCTCGGCGTCAGCGTCGCCATCGAGAGCTTCTTCGGACCGCAGCGTCCGGTCCACTACGGGAACTCGTACGAGCCGTATTACGTCGGTCCGCCGGACGGTGCCGATGAGGAGAAGAAGCCCGACGAGAACGACGAGAAGAAGGACGAGGGCGACGAGTCCGACGGCGAGAACGCCGACGAGGACAAGAAGCCAGCGAAGAAGCCTGCTCCGGACAAGGCTCCGGAGAAGGCTCCGGACAAGGCTCCGGACAAGGTCGAGGACGCGGTCGAGAAGCCCGCGCCGAAGAAGCCGGCAAAGCCGCTACCTCCTCCGCCTGCTCCGCCTCCCGCCGACGACGACGATGACGAAGAGGAGGAAGAAGAAGAGACGCCTGCGGTGAAGCCTGCGCCTCCTCCGCCTCCCGTTCCGCCCCCACCGAAAAAAGAAGAGAAGCCTCCGACGAAGAGGAAGGAGTGGTGGGAGGAGCCCGAGTGAGCGCGACCTGGGGCGGGTGCTCGAGCTAACACCACAGCCGGCGAGTCGCGACGTGCCGACCGGGGCGCCGCGCGCTTGCGCGATCGCCCCGGCGCGGCCGCTCTCCTGAGCTCTCGCCAGAGCTGAGGTCTGGGCTCTGGGCCATTCGAGCCGCGAGAAGGGGCCGTGCGCCTTGCCTCGAGCATCCGGTAGCGGTAGATGCGCCGAGCCCCTGGGAGGGGGTGCCTTCGGAGGGGCCTGGCCCGCGGTCGGCCTCCGCCGTTTCTTCCGCCGTTCGGGATGGTGCGCCAAGGTCCGTCAACATGCTGACGAGGCGTTTCGGGTCCCAAAACTTGGTCTGTAATATCAGCTACTTTGACGTTCAAGGCCTGAGCATGCTGCTTGCATAGCGGCATCGGTCTCGGGGAGACCCCCTGACCCGATCGGCCCCGCCGATCGATCACCATCGCTGTTTCGGAGCTCAAATGAAGCGTTCGTCTTGTCTGGCATGGTTGGTTGGCGCGCTGACGCTGACCACGGCCACCACGGCCCTTGCGGCTCCGCCGACTGGGACCGAGCAGCAGCCGGTCAAGCAGGTCGCGCAGGTCTGGCCTGCCGCGCAGCAGGATGGTGACGGCTCCGGATCGCCGACCGCGCCCAGCACGGCGCCCGCTCCGGCCGACGGCGCGAGCACCACGCCGCAGCCGGCGATCAGCGTCGGCACGAGCACGTCGACCACGCCCACGGCGGACAAGGCGCCGGAGTCGGCGCCCGCCCCGGAGAAGAAGCCCGCGCCGCGTCCGTTCGCCGGCTCGTCGCTGTTCATCCAGAACTCGATGTCGACGGGTACGGTCTTCCGCGGTCAGACGCAGGACTACAACCCGACGGTCGAATCGAGCTTCTGGTTCTTGCCTCGCTACGCCATCAACGACGCGTTCCAGCTCCGTGGTCGTTTGATCATGAGCTACGAGTGGACGAACAGCGACTCGACGACGTATCGCAACGAGCCGATGCTGGGCGACGCGACGCTCCAGCTCTTCTACCGGAAGCTCCCGAAGCTCCCGCTCGGGATCATTCCCGCGGTCGCGCTCAACGCCGGTTTTCCCACGTCGAAGCTTTCCCGCGCGCGAACGATGGTCTTCACGCCGGGCGCGACGGCGCAGTTCGTGAAGCCGCTTCCGCCCGTGCTCGGCAGCGACGGCGGTATGATCCTCGCGAGCGCGATCTACTCGCATCCGCTCTACTCGTCGCGTAACCCCGAGGTCGTCGATCCGCGGCCGGCGGGAGCGTTCACGTGTGTCGGCGGCAACGGCTGCTCCGACCTCCTGTCGGGCACGATGAACCCGTCCGATACCCTCTCGTACGCGTTCCTCGTCGAGATGGAGTGGGGACACTTCGCCCCCGCGCTCTACTATCTCGGCGGCAGCCAGTGGACGTACTCGCCGCGTGAGATTCCAAACCCCGTGGACGGAACGCCCGTCGGACGTCCTGACGGCGTCGAGCCCACCAGCGTTCGCCAGACGCACTACTTCAGCGCCTGGGTCGACTACAACGTCAACAACTGGCTCACCGCCGAGGTTGGCTACATCCACACGACGAACGCCATCACCGGCGGTGGTCAGCGCTCGAACCCGATCTACAACCCGTACGGCGACTCGCGCGTGTACCTCGGTGCGAGCTTCCAGCTCGACAACCTCGTGAAGGCGATCCAGGGCGGCGACCACGGCGAGGCCGGCGTCGTCCGCGCGAAGAACACGAAGCAGCCGATGTGGAACTTCTGATCGAAGCTTCCACGTAGCCGAAGCACCGCGCGGCGGTGCTCGCGACGACATCGAAAGGGTAGCGGCGGATCCGTCGCTACCCTTTCTTGCATGGTGCGCCGCGAGTGGTCGTGCCGCGAGTGGTCGTGCCGAGAGTGGTCGTGTCGAGAGTGTTCGTGCTGCGAGTGTTCGTGCTGCGAGTGTTCGTGCCGCGAGTGTTCGTGCCGCGAGTGGTCGCTCGCTCCGGCGTGTCCCGATCGCAGGAGCGCCGACGGCAGACGCCAGCGCGGAGCGACGCGCGCGCGCGTTAGCTTGGGTACGTTTGCGGCCCTGCCGCGGTCGGCCGCGTGTGGCTTCGTCGAACGATCGCCAGCGCGATGGCGTGCCGTTGGTGCTCGGAGATCACCGGGAGACAGTGAGACGGGGAGAGAGGTTCAACGTGGGTCGATTCGGTTTGCGAAGGTGTACCCACGGGGGCGTCTGAAGGTGTCACAGGGAGGAAGGGAGACGCGGAGGATCCAGAGGTGACTTTTCCCTGCTGCAGACGCAGGTGGCGAGCTGCGTGGCGATCGTGGGAACGAGCTGCCGTGCCTCGGCGCTCGTCGCCTCCCTGCTGCAGACGCAGGTGGCGAGCTGCGTGGCGATCGTGGGAACGAGCTGCCGCGCCTCGGCGCTCGTCGCCTCCCTGCTGCAGACGCAAGTGGCGAGCTGCGTGGCGATCGTGGGAACGAGCTGCCGTGCCGACGGCATCGACGGCATCGACGGCATCGTCTTCGTGGACGTCGCGTCCTGGGACATCGTTGCGGGCCGGTCGGCGGCCAAGTCGGCGGGGAGATAGCGTGGCTGGCCGACCCACGAGCCCTGCTTGCACAGGATGCATCTCGGCCACGCGCAGAGCGGAGACCGAGCGTATGGGGTCGTCGCTGCGCTCTCTCCTCTCCGATCTCTGGATCCTCCGTGTCGCCCTTTTCTCCCTGTGACCCCTTCAGGCGCGGCAACCGGCAAGACGGCATAGATCGGAACGCTCCCCTAAAACCCTCTCTCCCTGTTCTCCCTGTTCTCCCTGTCTCCCTGTGAAAATCTCGCTCGGCGCTGGTTGAAATGAGGACGCGAGCGACGCGTGCGGCCTGCGGTTATACGCGGCGCGGCGGTTCCGCGAATGATCGCCGGCGCGATGGCTTGCCGTTGGCGCTCCGAGATCACCGGGAGACAGTGAGACGGGAAGAGAGGTTCAACGTGGGTCGATTCGGTTTGCGAAGGCGTTCCCACCGGCGGCGTCTGAAGGTGTCACAGGGAGGAAGGGCGACGCGGAGGAGCGAGAGGTGACTTTTCCCTGCTGCAGACGCAGGTGGCGAGCTGCGGGGCGATCGTGGGCACGAGCTGCCGCGCCGACGGCATCGACGCCATCGTCTTCGTGGAGGTCGCGCCGTGGGACATCGTCGGCGTGCAGATCGGCGATCAGGTCGGCGGCACACAGCGTGGCCTGGCCGACCCACGAGCCCTTGCTTCCACAGGATGCATCTCGGCCATGCGCAGAGCGGAGACCGAGCGTATCGGGTCGTCGCAGCGCTCTCTCCTCTCTGATCTCTGGATCCTCCGTGTCTCCCTTTTCTCCCTGTGACCCCGTCAGGCGCGGCATCCGGCAAGACGGCACAGATCGGAACGCGCCCCTAAACCCCGCTCTCCCTGATCTCCCTGTCTCCCCGTGAAAATCTCGTTCGGAGCTGCTTGAGATGACGACGAGCCGAGAGCCCATCGAGAGCCCATCGCGCATCGAGCCCATACGGGGCGCCCACCCAGGTGACGCGGCTCCACTCGGGACGTTCGGAGGCCAAATGAAGGGACGGGAGCATCCTCTCGCGAGGAGCTCCCGTTCTGCGTGACGCGCCGGCTCGTCAGTGCGTTGGGTTGTTCGCGAAGCGCCGCTCGAGCGCCTCGAGCGCTAGCGTGAGATCGCCTGATGCGCCGGTCTTTGCCTGCGCGATGAGCGTGGGGGTGCTCGCGTCGTCGACGACGAGGATCGCCTTCGCGGCCTGTTCGCGGACCTCTCCACGGAAGCGGACGTAAGCGTCCACGAGCGCGTTTGCCGCGATGCCGCGCGTGGCCGAAGCCTCCGTCTGATCGGAGAGCGTCTTCCATGCCCAGGCGTTGCCGACGCCACCGAGCGACTTCACGACGATGCGCGCCGTCTCGAGGTCGGGGTTCTGCTGGAGACGGCGTGCGAGGAACCGCGCAGCCGCCTCGCGGCGGGCGTCGTGCATCCCGGAGAGAATCGCGCGCTCGCGATCGTTGCCGGCGTCACCGGTCTTCGCCTTCGTCGCCGCCGTCGTGAGGATGTTGAGCGCGTCGTCCGTGCCGATGCGTGCGAGGCCCCCGGCCGACGCGCGGACCGTTGGATCGTCGCGGCCGATCTCGAGGATCTTGGCGAGGACCGGGATCGCACGCGGATCGCGGATCGACCCGACGGCCTCGATGAGGCCGAGGCGGAGAGCCGAGGCGGCGCTCGGCGGAAGGTCCCTGGCCGCGTGAGAGTCGAACACGAGCGCTTCCAGCATCGGATAGAGCGCGCGCTGACCGAGCGGCTTGAAGTGCATCGTGAGCGGAATGCCGGGCTTGCGTGCGTTCGCGTCGAGCTCGCGCGCCTGGGCGGCGACGTCCGCGACCGCTTTGAAGAGCTCCGGCGTCGCCGCTCGGGCCTTGTCGATTTCTGCCTTGAGCTCGCTACGCGTCGAGGCCGGAAGATCGCCGGCGTCGAGCCCTGCTCCGGCAGCGGATGCGGTGGAGCTCATGCCGAGGAGAGCGAGGGAAAGGGCGACCGCAACGAAGGACTTACGTGCAAGGTTCATGGTCTTCATCGTCCGCTCTCCCACCACTTGGCCTGAGGGATCTGCCGGGTCGAGTTGGTGCCGCAGTGAACCTCACCGAGCTGGCGGTGATACGTGTCCCAATCCTCGGCGAAGTGCACCGTGATGTTGTGCGGCGCGAGCGCGGCGCTCATGGCCTGCTTGAAGATGTCCTGCCCGCCGATGACGGGGCCGTGTGGATTCGGCGCGACGAAGCGCGTGTCCGAGATGTAGATCCCGTTCACCATCCCGGGCTGGTAAGCAACCGACGCGCCGTTGAGGCTCTCGTGGAGGAACGGGACCTTCACGATCTCCGCGTCCGTGAGGCCGGTCTCCTGCTTGATGATCGCGACCTGCGCGGCCACCTCGACCGCCGCTTCGGCGCTGGCCGCCATCACGTCCGTATCGGAGAGGACCTGGTTGATCGTCACCTGCGCGGACTGCCCACCGCCCGAGCCCGACCAGAACTTGCCGACGTGGAGCGGCGTGCTCCCGCGCCCCGCGTTCGACTGCGCTTGGAACATGCTCCGCGCCATCGTCGCGTCATTCGCGAGCATCACCCAGCCGCGCGCGTTGTTGGCCTTCACGAACGAGACGGTCTCGTCGATGTGACCGACGACGAGCCATCCCGTGTCGACGTAGATCGGCGGCTGGACCTTCTGCGCCTCCATCATCTTCGTGAAGACCTTGTCGGGGTACACCGATGCGGTCGAGCCACGGATGACGCGGCCGAGCGGGAAGCTCTGGCCGTTGTGCGTGTACGGCGGCACCGTCTCGAGATTGCCGAACGAGTTGAGCGAGTCGTTGTTGCGCTCCTGCGCGTTGCGCTGCGACTTCCACTCCTGGATGCCCGCCGTGTCCTTGCCGCGGAGCGCCCACACGACACGACCGGCAGACCGAAGCGGAAACTGCGCGTTGTTGTTGTAGACGTTGGCGGAGCGGATGTTCACGCGGATGACGTGCTGCTTGCCGCCCGCGCCGGGCATCGACATGAAGCCGGTCTCGAAATAGTCCTGGTTCCAGGAGTCGGTCGTGTTGACGCCCCTGACGGTTGGGAGCCCAGCGGCAGCGAGCGCCTCCGCGAGGTCGGCCCGCATCGCCAGATTGCCCTGACTCGGCCTCTCGGATGGGGCCGAGACCCACGTCTGCTCGGTCGGCAGGAGATGGTGGTACGTCAAGAGCGGCGCGACGCGCATCCGGACCTTGTCCGACTTGCTCTTTCCCTCGGCGTCGACCTTCAGCGTGATGTCGACGTAGCCGTCCCAGACGGCCGCGTCGCGGACGATGTCCTTGCCTTCGATCGCGAGCTCGACGCCGCTCTTCAGCTCGGCTTCGGTGAGCTTCATCCCGCTCTCGACGACGGTGAACGACGAGCCTTTCACCTTGAACAGCCGGACGTTGTCGTCCGCGGTCCACGAGATCGTGGCCTTTGCGCCTGCAGGCACGGCGGCCCACGGCTTCGTCTTCAGGCGCGCGAGATCGAGCGCGTCGTTGGCTCCGTTGACCTCGTCGTCCGCGGCGTCGTTGCACTTCGCGATCTGCAGATCGTCGAGGGTCGCGTCGCAGGTGACCTCGTCGTCGTCGATGTTCGCCAGGAAGACCGCGCCGTGCTTCGCGTCCCAGACGTCCTCGCCGTCGTCGTCCGCCTTGCCGTCGAACGAGATCGTTCCGTCGCGATTCGTGTCCGCGCGGAGATCCGCGACGATGCCGCCGACTTCGTCTTCGTCTTCGCCGTCCGGATCCGACGGGTCATCCGAGTCGGGGACAGATCCTTCGCCCGTGCCTTCGCCCGATGGGTCGGGCGTGTTCGCGCCGGTCGACTGGATGGGGGCCGTCTCGACACCGCACGCCGCGAGGAAGACCGCCGTGAGGAGGAAGATGCGGGGGACACGCCTCATGAAGTTGCTCCGCTGAGGGTCAAAGGCTTCACCATCGGACGACGCCCAACGGTGGGCCGCGCCTAGCAAGACATCCGCCAAGCAGGGGAACGGACGGAACTCACGATGTTTCGCGAGCTTCGGGCTCGGGGCTGCCCCCGGCGTCACTGTACGCACTCCCCATACGTTGTGTAACGCGACCGGACTCTAGCAGCGCTTGTCGATCGGACAAGGTCGCCCCGCCGATATCCACGTCCCGATGGCCTCACAACGAGACGGGGACGCCGTGGCGAGGTCCGGTCAGAGCGTCAAAATGCGCTGTGGATCGATCGGTGCGCCGTCGATGAACTCGCGCCGCAGGCGCTCCACTCCTGCGAGATCGGGATCGAGGCCGCACAGCGAGCGTGCCTCGCAGAGCAGCCGCTTCTCAGCGCGGGTCAGACGCCCGTCGATGATCGAGGCGATCGCGAGGACACGCAGCACCACCGTCTGCTCTGCGCGGCCGAGCCGCGCGAGGCACGAGAGGAAGGCGCGGCTGTCGTCGAGATCGCCGCCGTCGTCCCTTGCTTCGAGGCGTTCGCGCGGGTTCAAACGTTCGACCTCGTGCACGCGCAGCGCGATCTCGTGAAGGAGCGCCGCGAGATTCGGATGGAGATCCTCGGTGCGGACGATCGAGCTCGCGACGGCGCGGAGCACCGCGGCCTTCGCGGGAGGCGACAGCGGACGATTGCCGTCGAACGCGATGTCGATCATCTCCTTCGCCGCCGAAGGTCCCATCGCGCGGATGCGCGCCTCACGCATGATGAGCCAGCAGACGAATGCGTTCCACGCGGCGGTGACCGGAACGGCGACGAACGGGAGCCACCCGCGGACGAAGGCGCGCCCGAGCATTCGCCGAACGAGCGCCTTGATGAGGAAGTTCGTGACGCTGACCTTCAGCTTGTAGACGATCGACGCCGCGAAGAGCCGGAGCCGCGAGGCTTCGCGTCGAGGATCGACGCCGAAGAGCGAGGTCGTCGGGTTCGGCAGCTCGAGGGCCGCGCGTGCCATCGCGCCTGCCAGCGCGTTGTCGTCGTCCTGGTGAGGAAAGAGATCGAGGCCTGCTTCGTGCGAGAGCCGATGAACCGCACGGAGGCCGTCCCAGTACAGGTAGAGGATTTCGATGACGCTCGTGACGACGGTGGCGGCCCCGACGATCGCATAGAAGCGGAGATGGTCGTGGAAGGTCAGGTCGTGTTCGTGCCCGAGCAATGGCATCGCGACCCCGACCTCGACGGCGCCTGCGATGATCGTCGAGATCCCTCCGGCGATCGCGGCACGCACGATCGCGCCGCGCTCGATCCGGCGAAGCGCCGCGCGCTCGCTCTCGTTCAAGAGGTGAATCGCGTCGAGCGCCTCGACGGGGCGTACCTTCGACGAGAGGCTCTCGAAGTAACGAACGCCGAGCCGGACGAGCAGAGGCTCGGTCTTCGACGTGCTCGACGATGATTCAGAGGGTGATGCCGTCATTGCATGCGCAATCGCGCTCGAAGGTGCGAGCGGATGTGCTGCGGACATTATCATTTCCACCTTCGCGAACACGGCCGTTCAGTCGGGATAGACCTCAGCTTTTTACAAGTGCTTTCCGTGGTTTAGCTCGCAATGCTATTGCAGCGCCCATGGAGAGGGTCGGAGTACTCGGTATCGCCACGACGTCGTTCGTGCTCGCACTGACGGCGGTCGTCGCGTGTGGTGATTCGAAGCGGAGCGGCTTCGCAGACGAGGTTCCTGCAGGAGGAGGAAATCCCGCGACCGGCGGTGAAGACAACGGTGGAGGCTACCCAGCGACGGACGGCGGATTCGGTCCGCCCTCGAGCCCGGATCTTCCGGAGGAAGGCACGCGCGATCCGGTCGACTGCAAGGAAGCCGAAGAGGTCAAGTCGTACGTCGGCTGTGACTACTGGCCGACGATCACGCCGAACCCCGTGTGGTCGATCTTCGACTACACGGTCGTGGTCGCGAACACGGGCGCGACGGACGCGAACGTTCGCGTCACAGGACCGAAGAGCACGGAGAAGTCGGTCGTCGTCCCGGCCGGCATGCTCAAGAAGATCTACCTGCCGTGGGTCGAGGAGCTGAAGGGCGCGGACTTCAACGAGTGCACCGCGGCCCTCGGGTCCGATACGTCGGCGATCGTCCGCGGCGGCGCCTACCACCTCGTGAGCTCGAGCCCGGTCATCGTCTACCAGTTCAACGCGCTCGAATACAAAGGCGAGGGCGGCGAGGGACCCGACGGCGGACCGAAGGACTGGTCGCAGTGCCCCGGCACGACGACCGGCTGCCAGGCCGGGCCGACGAGCCCGCCCGTGAAGGCAGGCTGCTTCTCGTTCTCGAACGACGCGTCGCTGCTCCTGCCGAGCACGGCGATGACGAACACGTACCGCGTCATGGGCCACAGCGGCGCCTCTGTCCCGGGCGTGTCGCGCATCGGGCTCGTGCCGACGGCGCTGACGCTCACCGCAACGCAGCCCGGCACGACGATCGACGTGTCTCTCTCGCACAGCGCCAGCGTCATCGCGTCGCGCGATGGCGAGACGATCGCGAAGACCGAAGGCGGCCAGAAGATGACGTTCACGCTGGCGAACGCCGGTGACGTCGTCCAGCTCATCACGGAGAAGGGCGACTCCTACGACTTCAGCGGCTCGCTCGTGCAGTCGAACAAGCCGGTGCAGGTCATCTCGAGCGTCCCGTGCATCTCGATCCCGACGGATCGCCCGGCCTGCGATCACATCGAAGAGTCGGTGCCGCCGGCCGAGACACTCGGACGGCACTATGTCGTGAACCCGCCGTCGGGCCCGAAGGGCACGGCGGTGGCACACAAGGTGCGGCTCTACGGCAACAAGGACGGCACGACGTTCGCGTACAAGCCGTCGAAGCCCGCGGGCTGCCCGGACGCGATCGGAGCCGGTGAGGTCGCCGAGTGCGATCTCGTCAGCGAGTCGTTCGAGGTCGAAGGCTCGAACGAGTTCGGCGTCTCGACGTTCCTCCTCGGTGCGACGGTTTACGATCCCTCGAGCGAAGACCGCCGCGGCGATCCGGACCAGAGCATGGTCTCGAGCGTCGAGCAGTTCCGTACGAGCTACGTCTTCCTCGCGCCGACCGACTACCCGGTCCTCTACGCGGACATCACGGCCAACGTCGATGCGGAAATCGAGCTCGACGGGCAGCCGATCGACGCTCCCTGGAGCATGGTCGGTGACGGACCGTTCGGCGTCTTCCGCGTCGATCTCACGAAGACCGGTCGCGACGGCGCGCACACGCTCACCGCGAAGAAGCCGGTCGCCGTTCAGGTCCTCGGCTTCGGCGACAACACCAGCTTTCAGTACCCGGCGGGTCTGAATCTGAAAATCATCTCTGCGCCGCCGCCGCCGCCCAAGTAGCGGGGAACGAGCCGCGCGAGGAACGTCCACAGCGAGGACGCTGGCCGCCCGGCCGGCGTCCTCGTTGCGTTTTGGAGACGCTCTCGTCACCCTCTAGCGCGACCGTCGAGTGCTAAGGACCCCGACATGAAGAGGGCATCCGTACTCGGCACCGTTGGTTTCACCGCGGTCCTCGGCCTGACGGCGCTCGTGGCCTGTGGGTCCGGTCGGGATGGATTCACGAACGGAACGAATCCGACGCCGGACGGAGGCGAGAGCAGCGGCTTCATCCCGGTCGACGGCGGGTTCGGCGGCGACGCCGGCGATCCCGGTCTGCCGCCCGGCGAGACGCGCGACCCCGTCGACTGCGAAGAGGCGAAGACCTCGAAGTCGTACGTCGGATGCGACTACTGGCCGACGGTCACGCCGAACGCGGTGTGGTCGATCTTCGACTATGCGGCCGTCGTCGCGAACACGGGAACCAAGGACGCGGACGTCACGGTGACCGGCCCGAACGCCGTGAACAAGCAGGTCACTGTCCCGGCCGGGCAGCTCCGCAAGATCTACCTCCCGTGGGTCCCGGAGCTGAAGGGCAGCGACGCCGACGAGTGCGGCGGGTCGTCCGCGATCGAGCGTTCCGTCGTCGCTCCGGAGTCGGCGTATCACCTCGTGAGCTCGACGCCGGTCATCGTCTACCAGTTCAGCGCGCTGCAGTACAAAGGTGAGGGCGGCGAGGCGCCCGGCGGCGGACCGAAGGACTGGTCGAGCTGCCCGGCGAACGCCTGCGCCGACCCCGGCATCGGATGCTTCTCGTATTCGAATGACGCGTCGCTGCTCCTGCCGAGCACGGCGATGACGAGCAACTATCGCGTCACGGCGTACAAGGGAGTGCCGCCCGGGGGGCTGCCGCCCATCTTCACCATTCCGGGCCTCTCGTCCGCGCTGACGGTGACGGCGACCGAGCCGAACACCGAGATCACGCTATCGCTCTCCACGCTCGCGACGGTGCGCGCCTCTGCGAGCGGGCAGACGATCCCTGCCGCGGCGTCCGGGAAGGTCACGCTCACGCTCGCGAATGCCGGCGACGTCGCGCAGTTCGTCGCCGACCAGGGTAAGGACTTCAGCGGCTCGCTCGTTCAGAGCGACAAGCCGGTGCAGGTCATCGCCAGCATCCCGTGCATCAGCGTCCCGGAAGGCGCTTCGGCGTGTGACCACATCGAGGAGACCGTCCTCCCCGCGGAGACGCTCGGCAAGCACTACGCCGTCGTCCAGCCGACGGGGCCGAACGGGACTCCGGTCGGGCAGGTGGTTCGCCTCTACGGCAATCAAGACGGCACGCAGCTCACCTACGCACCGTCGAAGCCCCCGAAGTGCCCCGACACGCTGAACGCCGGTCAGATGGTCGACTGCGATGTCGTCAACGCGACCTTCGAGGTCAGCGGGGACAAGGAGTTCGGCGTCTCCACCTTCTTGCTCGGCGCATCCGTCTATCAAGACAAGAAGGGGGATCCGGCACACTCGAACGTGGCGGGGGTCGAGCAGTTCCGCACGAAGTACGTCTTCCTCGCGCCGAACGACTACCCGGTGCTCTGGGCCGACATCACGGCGACGGAAGATGCCGAGATCGTCCTCGACGGTCAGCCCGTCAGCGCGCCGTGGACGAAGATCGGCGCGGGGCCGCTCGGAGTGCACCGCGTCGACCTCACGAAGAGCGGTCAGGACGGCGCCCACACGCTCACGGCGAAGAGGCCGGTCGGCGTGCAGGTGATCGGCTTCGGCGACTTCACGAGCTTCCAGTACCCGGCCGGACTCAACCTGAACCTCATCGCGCCGCCGCCGCCGCCGCCGAAGTAGTCAGCCGCCGAGGCGCGCGCCCGCGATCGCGGCGAGCTCTCGACGGAGGATGACGACCGTCGCGTCGCCAGGATCGATGCGGGCCGCGTCCTCGAGGTCCCGGCTTGCTCGAGCGATCCAAGCCGCGCGTTCGGCTGCGATGCGGGCGCTCCTGCCCGCCGCGATCGACGCCGCCGCGCGGAGAAGCCGCGGCTCGGCCGCGCGATGCATGAACGAACACGCCGTATCGAGCACGTCGAACGGGCACGCCGGACCGACGGCCAGGGCGATTGCTGCTCGGTCGCCCCACGCCGAGGCCACGCGTGCTGCCTCGAGCCGCATGCATGCGGGGAAGACGTCACCGCGCCTCGCCGTCTCCGCATAGGCTGCGACCTCGTGCGTCGGAACGCCCCCCGCGTGTTCGCTTCCCGTCGTGTCCTCTTTCCTGTTCTGCATGCGTGCCTCTCGGACGGGGCTCTGCGCTGTCAGGCGAGCCAGCGGCCTTGCGTGCATCTCTGCATCCCCGTCCGCGGCACTGGTCGTCATCATCGACAGGAGGATTCGCGGGCACGGCCGATCTGGATGCAGGCGTTCGTCGATTTCTGACCGCGGGGCCGCTTACATCGGCGCCGACTCTGGAAACGGCAGGTGCGAAGCGGTAAGAGCCCGGCCATGGAAATCGGCAAGCAGCTCGCGGCGGTGGACCTCGACCCGAAGAAGCTCCTCGAATGTGAGTCGGCGCGTGAAGGCGATCTCGTGGCTCGATCGCCGATCGACGGCTCCGTCACGGCGCGCCTCGCCTCGCACGACGCTGCTGGGGTCGACGCCGCGATCGCTCGAGCACATGCGGCCTTCCTCGCATGGCGGAGCGTGCCGGCTCCGCGCCGTGGCGAGCTGATCCGACTCTTCGGCGAAGAGCTCCGCAAGGAGAAGGACGCGCTCGCGAGCCTCGTCACGATCGAGGCCGGCAAGATCGTCGCGGAAGCGCGCGGCGAAGTGCAGGAGATGATCGACATCTGCGACTTCGCCTGTGGTCTCTCACGACAGCTCTACGGTCTGACCATCGCGTCCGAGCGGCCGGGCCATCGCATGAGCGAGACGTGGCATCCGCTCGGCGTCGTCGGCGTGATCAGCGCCTTCAACTTTCCCGTCGCCGTCTGGGCGTGGAACTTCGCCCTCGCGATCGTGTGTGGTGATTCGGTCGTCTGGAAGCCGTCGGACAAGACGCCGCTCACCGCCGCGGCCTGCCAGTCGCTCTTCGTCCGCGCGTGCAAGCGGTTCGCCGATAGCGGAGCGCCCGCACCGGACGGTTTGTCCGAGGTCGTGCAGGGAGGTTCTTCGGTCGGAGAGCGTCTCGTCGACGATCGCCGGGTCGCCCTCGTCAGCGCCACCGGCTCGACGAGGATGGGCCGCGCCGTCGCCCCGCGCGTGGCCGCGCGTTTCGGCCGAACGCTCCTCGAACTCGGCGGCAACAACGCGATGATCGTCGCCCCGAGCGCGGATCTCGAGCTCGCCACGCGCGCCGTACTCTTCAGCGCGGCCGGCACGTGCGGCCAGCGCTGCACGACGCTGCGTCGGCTCATCGCTCACGAGAGCATCAAGAGCGAGCTCACGGCGCGTGTCGAGCGCGCGTATGCCCAGATCCGCATCGGCGACCCGCGCGAAGCAGCGACCCTCGTCGGTCCGCTCATCGACGGTGGCTCGTTCGAGGCGATGCAGTCGGCGCTCGCGCGCGCGAAGAAGGCCGGTGGCGAAGTCGTCGGCGGTGAGCGCGTCGACGTGAAGGGATGCGCGGGCGGCTTCTACGTTCGTCCGGCGATCGCTCGGATGCCCGCGCAGGTCGACATCGTGAAGGAAGAGACGTTCGCGCCCATCCTCTACGTGATGGGCTATCGCGAGCTCGACGAAGCGATCGCGATGCAGAACGACGTCCCGCAGGGCCTCTCGTCGTGCATCTTCACGAACGATCTGCGCGAGGCCGAGCAGTTCCTCTCGGTGGCAGGCAGCGACTGCGGGATCGCGAACGTCAACATCGGTCCGAGCGGCGCGGAGATCGGTGGCGCGTTCGGCGGCGAGAAGGAGACCGGCGGCGGTCGCGAGTCGGGCTCGGACGCGTGGCGCAACTACATGCGTCGGGCGACCAACACCGTGAACTATTCGAAGGAGCTCCCGCTCGCGCAGGGGATCGTCTTCGGGTGACGGGGTGTGGGCGCGCTCGCCGCGCCCGGGTGAGGGGGCTCGACGCTTCGGCCGCGCGTAAGTGCACGGAATGAGGCGTCTGGCCAAATTTCTTGTCGGGCCAAGTGGGTTTCGGTTGGACGGAAACCCACATGTGGGTCATAGGTAAGGCTCAGCTCGGGAACGAGCCCTACCCACGGAACCCCGCCCCATGAAGCTCCGCTCCCTCTCGCTCGCTCTCCTCCTCTCTCTTTCTGCCGCGTCGGCCGTGGGCTGCGCGACCGAGGTCGGCGACGAAGCGACCGAGCAGGACGAGAACGAGATCGTCAACGTTCCACAGACCGACGTCGAGCGGCAGTCCATCGGCAACTGCTGGCTGTACGCGCACGCGAGCTGGATCGAGTCGATGAACAAGTCGGCGACGGGCGAGGACTTCGACCTGTCGCAGTCGTACTGGACGTACTGGCACTGGTTCGATCAGATCGCGGGCGGTTACTCCACGCAGATCTCGACCGGCGGCAACTGGACGACGGCGAACAACATCGTCAAGAAGTACGGCTTGATGGCGGAGAAGGACTTCGTCTTCGCCGACACGCTGAACGAGATGTCGAACCGGCAGAAGACGGCGCTCGACACGCTCAATGCGTCTCTGAAGAGCGGTGCCCTCAAGGACGCGGCCGCGCGCCGTGACAAGCGCAAGGTCCGCCAGGAGATGGATCGTGCGTGGGGGCTGTCCGCGGAGCAGAGCCGGATGCTCGATCGCGTGTTCGGAGCCAGCGTGACGAGGACGTTCACGAGCTCGGCGAACAACAGGGGCACCTCGATCGTCCGCGCGCAGGACTTCGCCGTCAGCTACGCGCCCGGTCCGGGCCGGCCTCTCGAGCAGAAGACGCTCACGCAGGCGATGAACGAGTGGCGCCAGGTCTATTACTCGAGCTACGACAAGCGCGGTTTCCTCCTGCGCGTGCAGAAGGCGCTCCACGCGGCGCAGCCGGTGATCATCACCTGGTTCGTCGACTTCAACGCGATGGAGAATCGTTACAACGAGCGGCGTGGCGCGTTCAACATGACCACGCTCGACGAGCTCGGGCCGGGCAGCCAGGGCGGCCACATGACGGTCCTCGAGGACTATCAGGCCGAGCTCGCCGACGGCACGCTCCTGAAGGCTGGCGAGACGCTCGACCCGAACGATCCGGACGACAAGGTCCTCCTCGATCGCGCGCTCGAGCAGGACACGACGATCCAGTTCCTGCGTGTGAAGAACTCCTGGGGCTCGGCTCGTCCCGATCGCGCGTTCGCGCCCGGAATGCCCGGCTACCACGATCTCTACATGGACTACCTGAACGGACCGGTGAAGCGCTGCACGACACGTGCTGACGGTGAGACCGACACCACGAACTGCCCGTACGACCACACCCCGCTGCAGAACGTCGTTCTCCCGCCCGGGTTCTGAGCCGCACGCACGAGAAATCCAGACCCGGCGTCGTTCGCCACGGTCTCGCCGCTCCGAGGAGCGAAGCGCGACCGCGAACACGCCGGGTTTGTGCTGCGCGACGTGACGCGGCATCCTTCGGCCGATGCCGCGCATTGCCAGCGCCTTTCTTTCGTTCGCTTTTGCGCTCGCCGTCGTCGCTGCCTGTGGCGACGAAGAGAAGCCTTCGCCGACGAAGTCACTCCGGCTCTGTGTGCCGCCGCCTCGGCCCGGCGGAGCCAGCGTCACGCTCGTTCCGGCGCTCGGGGATCCGAAGCTCACGGCCCCCGTCGAGCTCGTCCAAGGGCCTGGAAACCGGTTCTACGTCCTCGAGCAAGCGGGCATCGTGAAGGTGCTCGCCCCGGAGGGGGCAGGAGAGCCGACCGTCGCGCTCGACATCTCGGAGCGGATCACCGCAGGCGGAGAGGCGGGCCTCCTCGGCATCGCCTTCGATCCGAAGTTCGCGGACAACGGCTTCGTCTATCTGTACTTCACCGAGAACGTCGACGAGAAACCGGGCATCGTCTTCCAGGACATTCTCGCTCGCTTCACGAGCACCGACGGTGGAGCGACGTTCGACGCGGCTTCGCAGAAGACGCTCCTGAAGGTCGACGATCCCTACGGCAACCACAACGGCGGTCACGTCGCCTTTGGTCCGGACGGCATGTTGTACGTCGGCCTCGGCGACGGCGGCTCGGCCGGCGACCCGCTTCAGAACGGGCAGAACAAGGAGGCGCTGCTCGGAAAGCTTCTGCGTATCGATCCGAACGCAGGCGAGCCGTATGGCATCCCGCCCACCAACCCGTTTGCTACCGGAGGCGGGCGGCCGGAGATCTACGCCTACGGCTTTCGCAATCCGTGGAAGTTCAGCTTCGACAAGCTGACCGGCGACCTATGGCTCGCCGACGTCGGGCAGAGCAAATACGAGGAGGTCGATCGCGTCATCCTCGGAGGCAACTACGGCTGGAACGTCCGCGAGGGAAAGCACTGTTACAACGCGCCGACCTGCGCCACCGAAGGGCTCATCGATCCCGTCGTCGAATATTCGCGCTCCGACGGCGTCAGCGTCACCGGCGGCTACGTCTATCGAGGCACCAAGATCCCCGGGCTCGCGGGCAAGTTCGTCTACGGCGACTTCGGCTCCGGGAACATCTGGAGCGTCGACGCGGGGCAAACGACCGGCACGCTGCTCACGCCCACGAACCTGAAGATCTCGTCGTTCGGTCAGGACGTCGACGGCGAGATCTACGTCGTCGACTACGCCGGCGGCGCGATCAAGCAACTCGCCGCCGCGCCCGATGCTCCTCCGCCGAGCACGACCGGTTCGCTGCTCAGCGAGACGGGATGCGTCGATCCGCAGACCACGTCCGCGGTCGAGGCGCCTGACGGAGCGATCCCGTTCTCCGTGAACAGCCCGCTCTGGTCCGACGCGGCGCAGAAGGATCGGTGGCTCTTCGTCCCCTCGGACAAGAAGATCGGCGTCCTGCCCGACGGTGACTTCGACGTCCCACCCGGGAGCGTCGCCGTGAAGACGTTTTCCGTCGGAGGCAAGCGGGTCGAAACGCGGCTGTTCGTCCGCTACGAAGACGGTGGCTGGGCAGGATATTCGTACGAGTGGAACGACGCGCAGACCGATGCCGTCCTCCTGGCCGACAGCAAGACGAAAGACCTCGGGGGCGGAGCCACGTGGTACTTCCCGTCCCGCGGTGAGTGTTTCGCGTGTCACACGCCGGCCGTCGGCTTCACGATCGGCCTGGAGGCGAGGCAGCTCAATCGCGAAGATCGCGGAAACGTCCTCGATCGATTCGCTCCGCTGCTCGCCGCTCCGATCTCCAAGGAGGCGTTCCCTCCGCTGCGAGCCGCAGACACGGCTGGTGCTTCGCTCGAGGAACGCGCGCGCGGATACCTCCACGCGAACTGTTCGGTGTGTCACCGGCCGGGCAGCGGCGCGGGCGCAGCCACGCTCGACCTTCGGATCGACCGAGCATTCGCGGACACGAAGACGTGCAACGTCGACCCGCAGGCCGGCGATCTCGGCGTCGCGGATGCGAAGCTCATCGCACCCGGCGATCCTGCACGGTCGATGCTCGCGCTGCGAATGCGTGCGCTCGATCAGAACCGGATGCCGCCGCTCGCGACACGCGTGATCGACGAAGCGGGGAGCGCAGCGATCGAAAGCTGGATCCGCGAGCTCACGGCATGCCCGTGAGCCCGTAGATCACTTCTCGCCGGTGCGCCGGCGAGCGTCAGCGGCCCGGGGCTCCGACCGGGCCCTTCTTGGGAAGCGGCGGCGGCGCGGCCGGCTTCGGTTGCTCGGACGCGACGATCGGCGGCGGCTCCGGCCACTCGAGCGACGACGGCTTGTCGGGCACGTCGGACGTCGCCCACTCCTGCACGGCAGGCGGCGACGCCGCTTCGGCGCCCGGATGGCCGAGCATCTCCATCATCTTCGCGCGAGCCTCGACGAGCTTCGGGCTCTCGCCGCTTCCACCCCAAAGGGCGCCGACCTGGTCCTGGACGGCGGGCGTCGGCACGCCGCTCGTGTCGACGTCTTCGGCCGAGTCGATGACCGGGATGTCCGGGATGGCCACGGACAGCCCCGAGTCGGGGCCGTTCTCGTCTCCGCTGGCGGCGGGAGCTTCGGTGCGCGCCTCGTGCACGGTGCGCGCGGGCGCCGGCTGCGGAGCGAGAGCGACCTGCTCGTCCTTCTTGTCCTTCGGCTTCTCTTTCTCGCTGTCCTTGTCCTTTTCCGCCGGCGCTTCCGGCACGAGCCCCGCCTTCTTGGCGAAGGCGTCGAGCGCGAAGAGCAGCGCGTCCTGGGCGGTCTTCGCGAGGATCGTCTCCCAGCCGAGCGCAGCGACGAGCCCCGCGGGCGAGCCGTCACCAGACTCGTGGAGCTTGCGGACCCACGCGACGATCTGATCTTTGCTGAGCGTGTCGCAGACGACGTCGGTCCCTTTCAGCTTTCCGCCGCGTCCCTGCACGTTCGCGAGGAACCACCGATCGTCGATCAGCTCGAGCTCGCGCGCCGTCGCAAGCGCCTTCTGGATGGCGACGCCCGTGAGCTTTCCGTGGCGCCAGAAGCTCCACCAGTCCGATAGCGCGATCCAATCCACGACGATCTGAGGCGTCAGACCTTCCTCGAAGATGGCCTCGTCGATGTCGCCGGCAACCAGAGCATCGTGCACGACGCTCTTCACTTTCTCGTCATCGTCCTTCAGCGCGGCCTTGCCGCCGCGGATCCCCCAGCTCGAAAGGACGGGCCCACGCACTTCGTTGGGGATCGCCTTGAAGATCTTGTCTTGCGCGCCGCTCTCGTCATACGGGAAGAAGCTCGCGACGAACTCTCGTGCCGTCCGCACCCGGCCGACCTCCGTGCGGCGATGCTCCTCCATCGAAAGACAGAACTTCGTCACGGCCTGGTTGCGATCGTTCCTCGGCTTCGCCACGCCTCTCTCCTCCGCTGCAGGCTCTTTCGACCCCGCCATGCGGCGGGACGCCTCTTCCACGAAAAAGGGTACACCTAGTCGTCCGCGTGTGGTCGCCGTAGTGTTCACGTTCCAGCGAGTCGTTCGAGGGGCTGCGCCGTGAGGGGGAGGGGCATCGTCCGTTCAGTCCGCGCGCTCGTCGTCGGCGTCGCCGCGTGTGCGCCTACCCCGAATCCGTCGTCGCCCGTCGAGAGCGTGCTCGACGTGCCCCGCCTCGACGGAGGGAGCAGCCCATCGACGACCGGCGGCGTTCGTTTCGGTCGGGTGAGCCCCAAGGTCGGCTCCCGATGGCGCGTCCGCGTCTCGGCGACGAGCACGATCGCGGACCCGCAGGGAGGGACGCAGCTGTCGGAGTATGTCTCCCTCTACACGGTGGAGGTTCTCGGCACCAACGGCCCGGCGCCATCGCGCGTGCGTGTCGCCTTCGACAAGAACGTTCACCGCTACCAGGGAGTCGAGAAGGCGACGGTGATCGACGGGAAGACCTACATCCTCGATACGGGACCGCCTTCCGTCGGATCGGCGCCGTCGCCCGTCCAAACCGAGTCCGGGACGGCGGCCAGCGCCGAGGAGACGGAGCGCGTGCTCGACGTCCTGCCGGATCTCGGCACGCGGACGCAGATCGATCAGGTCCTGCCCGATGCTGCGATGACGATCGGCGAGGCCCGCCACGAGCTTGCCGCCGCGGTCCTACGGGTGATCCATCCGCGGGCGTGGACGCTCCACGAGGGCCTCGCGGTCCTCGACCGAACACATGGCGATGACGCCGTCTTTTCGATCACCATCGACGCAACGGGCTCGAACGGCGTGCGTATGGCGGTGAAGGGTGAAGCGAACGTCCGGCTGCGCGATGCGCGGCTCACGCAGATCGTGCTCGACGGACCTTACGAGCTCGCGAAGGACGGTGCCGCCGACCCCGGCACGTTTGCGCTCCGTCGCACGGTGACGGATCTCTGAGCGCCTGCGAACGCTCACTGCATCAACCAGCCGACGACGTGCTCGAGGAGCCAGCGGCGCAGGAAGAGGACCTCGATACATCCGAGCGCGAGGAAAGGCCCGAGCGGCAGGCGCATGCCGAACGCTCCGTCGCGGGCCTCACCGGCCATCGGATCGTCGGCGAGCTCGCTCTTGGCGTCCTCGTCGCCAGCGTCGGCGCGCGCACGTAGCTGCTCGAGCTCGGCCTTCACGCTCTCCGGCTCTTCGTACGTGATGCCGAGCACGCGCATCAGGATCGCCGCGAGCGCCTGCTGGAGCGCTCCGAGGAACAGCACGAACGGCGCACCCGCGACGCCGTGCCATGCTCCGGCCATCAGCGTCAGCTTCGCGTCGCCGAGGCCCATCCCGCTCTGGCCGCGAAGCCGCTTGTAGAGGAGAAAAGGCAGGTACGCGATCGCGAGGCCGACCACTGCGCCGAGCAACGATCCGGTGAGCTGCACGGACCGGAGCGGCGAGCTCACGATGCACACGAGCGCTGCGCCGAGCGTCAGCTCGTTCGGAAGGATCATGTGCTCGAGATCGATCGCCGCCGCTGCGAGGACCGCTGCGGCGACGATCGCGTTCGTCACGAGGAGAAACGCCGCGTGAGCCAGCGAATCGTCGCGGGCCCCCGTGAGCACGTGGGCGATGCCGAGCGCACAAAGCGCCGAAAGGACGACCAGCACGACGTTCCTTCGCGTGCGCCGCCGTCCCGTTGCGAGGTGCGTGATTCCGTAGCGGCGAGGGAGGCTATCGGCGAGCCGCGTCGCGGCGGCGCCGAGCACGACACCGAGCGCGGCGCCCGTAGCGCGGAGGAGGTTGGGATCGACGTCCTCGACGCGCATCCGCCTCGATCCTACGCGAAGCGGGGAGAGGAGACGATGGTCGCTCGGCGTCAGCCGTTCGCGATCTAGTCCTCGTCCTCGGCTGCGCCCGATCGCGCCTCGACATGGGCGCGGGCCAGCGCGACGAGGCGGATCGCGGTGTACGGCTCCTCGGGTTTCCACACGCGACCGTAGGCCAGGTAGTTCCCGCGGTGGTCCATGGGGAGGTTCGCCTCGATCGGGTAGTAGCGGTTGTGCGAGCCCACGAGCTCGTTCAGCTTCGCGAGATCGAGCGAGCGGGCGGCGGCGTCGAGGGCGTCCTCGATCTCGTCGGCCGAACGCCTCTTCGCGACGAGCTTGTCGTGGAGCTCGACGAGCTCGGCCACGAGCCGCTGCTGATCGTCCTCGATCTTGCGCTTGCGAGCGGCCCACGCGGGCACGCCGATCGTGAGCGCGCGGATCCGCTCGTCGACGCTCAGCGTGAAGTTGCGGGACGGATCGGCGCTGTTCAGCGCCGTCGGGCTCTGCTCGGTCCGCGCAGGCGGAGGGTCGCGGTCATCGTCGGTCACGACGAGAGCTTAGGGACGAGGCCTCCGCTGGCAAGCTGGGCCGGGCAGGACGCGCGCGCCGCCCTCGCTCCGTGCCCGCGTCTGCTACGGAGCGATGCTCGTGGCGAGCGGGAGCATGAAAGTTGGCCGCATCGGGCCGGCCGGAGCACCTTCGAGCGCATGAGGATGGGAAACCGAGATCGAAGGACTGCGCCCGAGGTCGGCGCGTGCGTTGTTTGCGGCTCGACGGACCAGCGGGTCCTCTCGTTCACACGCCTTCTGCAGGGCGAACGCGTCCCGGTGTGCGGGTCGCACAAGATGGCGCACCACCGCTCCGAGATGATCGCGCGCAGCGTCGACGAGCTCCGCGTGCTCGTCGGCGAGCGACGCAAGTCGGCCTGAAGCGCGTTCTCGCTCGGACGTCAGGTCAACGCCGGCCCCATTGGTTCGGCGGGGGCTGATGATGGTGGTGGGCCGGCTGGTTCGGCTGCGGCCACGGGACGGGCTGTCCCGGCGTCCACGGCTGCGGCTGCTGCACCGGTCGACGGAGCGCGCGTGAGACCTCGGCGCGGAGCTTCGCCAGCTCCTGCCGCAACGGGAAGATCATGTCGGCGCTGACGGTGAGCTTTCGTCCCTGCGTCGCGCGACCCGTGTGCCACTTGCTGAGCGCGAGCCGCGCGGCCGCGTCGATGAATCGCCGTCCGGCGCTGCCTCCCCACGAGAACGTCGCCCGCCAGCGTCCGATGGGCGACGTGACGAGCTGGAGCTCCCACGGCGTCAGGTTCCCCATGAGCACCTCGTCCTTGAGGTGATCGCGGATGATGCGCCCCTTGCGCACGACCATGTAGAGGACGAGCGCGAAGAACGCGAGGACGAAGAGGAACCAGAGCGGCAGCATCAGGAGAACGAGGTCGTTCGAGAGCGTCGCCGCCGTGTTCCAGACCGAGTGGAGGAACACGGCGAACATGTAGCCGCCGATCGGCGCGAGCCACTTGAGCCAGGTCTTGTTCGTCTCCCGGGCGATGCCGAATCCGAGGCCGGTCATCGACGTGTAGAGCGGGTGTCCCCAGGGCGCGAGTATGCCGCGGACGACGAACGTGCCGATGAAGAGCCCCTCCTTGTTCTGGAGCATCTCCGCCTTCGCCGCGTTGCCGTAATAGAGGATGTTCTCGACCGCGGCGAAGCCGAGCGCCGCGAACGTCGCGTAGATGACGCCGTCGACGACGCCGTCGAACTGGCGCCGCATGAAGTAGTACATGAAGAAGACGGCCATCCCCTTGGTCAGCTCTTCGACGATCGGCGCGCTGATGCAGGCAGACATGACGTCGCCGAAGGCGTCGCCGCCGACCGCGTTGCCGAACACGTGGACGCTCGTGTTGATGAGCGCGGAGAAGCCGCACGAGGCGATGCCGCCCCAGGCGAGCGTCATCGCGAGCGCCCAGGTCGGTTCGGGATCGTACCGGTCGACGATCCACGGGATCCACAGGTAGACGAGGAGCATCGGGAGCGCGAAGAGAGCCCCGAGAAACAGCGCCGTGATCTCGACGTCTGCGTGCCGCGAGAGCAGCGCAGGGAAGAAGAGCATCGCGACGAGCAGGAAGCCTCCGACGAGCATCCCGAGCACGTAGAGGACGATCCCGATCGTCCGGCGCGTGGCCTCCGGGTCACGTCGCAAAGGAACCGACACCATGGCGGACAGCCTACTTGAATCGAGGAGCTGCTATTCGAGGTTCGTCGTGGCTCGATAGACCGTGCCCTCGCCGCGGAGCGTGTAGCCGCCGGTCGTCGCCGGGACGAACACGGAGCTTCCCTTCGGGACGGGGACGTCGTCGGCGCGCACCGAACCCTCGGTCGCCAGCAGGATCTCGGGGCCTTTCACCGGGCGCGGGACCGGACCGGCGACCTGGATGCGAGAGAGGCGGAACTCGCGCGCGGGCGTCTCGTAGACCGCCTCGTGTTCGTCGACCGCACGCGGGCGGATGACGCTTGCCGGTCCGCCCGCGAAGTCGAGCACGCGCAAGAGCTCAGCCACGTCGACGTGCTTTTTCGTCAGACCCCCGCGGAGGACGTTGTCGGAGCTGGCCATGATCTCGACGCCCGTCCCGTCGAGGTAGGCGTGCAAGTTCCCGGCGCCGAGGTACACCGCCTCGCCGGGCTCGAGATGAACGAGCTCGAGCAGGAGCGCGCTGACGATGCCGATGTCGCCGGGATAGAGCGACGCGAGCCGCACGGCGAGCGCACGTTCACGAGCGTATTCGTCGCCCGAACGAGTGCACGCCGCGAGCGTCGCGTCGACGACGCGCGGTCGCTGTTCGGCGGGCATCGTCATGAGCGCTCGGAACGTCTCGGCGAGCCCGGATGCGTCGCGGGACGCCCGAAGGGGCGCGAGCATCGGCTCGAGCTCGCGCACGGCGAGGACGTCGAACAGCCGGAGCGTCTCGTCGATCTTGCGGAACCCGGAGAGCGCGTCGAACGGCGTGAGCGCGCAGAGGAGCTCCGGCTTGTGCGATCGGTCCTTGTAGTTCCGATGAGGGGCGTCGAGCGGCACGCCGCGCTTCTCTTCGTCGTCGTAGCCGGCGCGCGCCTGGTCCAACGTCGGGTGAGCCTGGAGGCTGAGCGGTTCGGCCGCGGCGAGGACCTTGAGCAGGAAGGGCAGCCGCGGGCCGAGCTCCCGGACAACCGCGGCGCCGAGCTCGCGATCGGGAGCACGCGTGACGACGTCTTCGAGGGACATCCGCGTGCCGTCACGCTCGACGACGGACGGCGCGATGGGATGGGCGCCCATCCAGAGCTCCGCTTCGGGGCCGCTGCTCGGCGTCGGACGTCCGGTGAGCGACGCGATCGCGGTCCGAGATCCCCACGGATACGGCATGACGGTGCACGAGAGCGGATCCACCCCTCGATGCTATCGAGCTTCCCGCGGGGCTAGTCGACCTTTGCGACGCGCAGCCGGCCCCGACGCGAACGGACGAGGTCTTCTGCTGTGACGACCTGCCGCCTCCACTGGCCGTAGGCCTTTCCCTTCGACTCGAGGCGCGCCATCGCGAGCATGGTCTCGGGCTCGATCGCGGAGGGGGTCGCGTCGCGCAGCGGTGTACCGGGAAGAGGCATGAACGCATGCGAGTGGATGCGTGCGCCCATCGCGACGAGCCGCTCGGCGAGCAGCATCGACGCGCGACGATCTTCTTCTTCTTCGCCGGGCAGGCCGAGGAGGAAGTCGACGTCGGGACGGAAGCCCGCCTTCACGGAAAGCTCCACGGCGCGCACGACGTCGTCGACGGTATGGCCGCGACGCGTCTGTTCGAGGATCCGATCGGAGCCCGATTGTCCGCCGATGACGATCGTCCGGTTGTCGCACCAGCGTTCGATGATCTCGAGCGCGCGGGGAGTGATGTGCTCCGGTCGGATCTCGGAAGGGAAGGTGCCGAAGTAGATCTTGGCATCCGGACCAGCGCCTTCGCGCACGGACGCCAGGAGGGCGTCGACGGCGTCCAGATCGGGCGTCGTGTCCGGTGAGCCATACGAGAGCGACGTCGGCGTGAGAAACCGGACGAAGCGCGAGCCGCACTCGCGCATCCGATCGACGTGGTGGCGGACGTCGCCGACGCTCCGGTGACGGAACCGCGCCTTGAACATGTACGGTGTCTGGCAGAACGAGCACGCGTAGACGCAGCCGCGCGTGATCTCGAGCGCGTTCCATTTGCGGTAGCGCGCGTTGAACGGCGGATACGTGTCGAGCGGGAGGCGCTCGCCCGGTCCGTGCGATACCAGGGAGCCTCGCCCCTTCTCGCGGTGTGCGGTGCCGGCGAGCTCTCGCGGATCCCGTCCCGTCGCGATCGCGTGGACCAGCTCGACGAGCGTGTGCTCCCCTTCGCCGATGACGACGAGATCGAAGCCGCCCTCGAGCGTCGCCAGCGGCTCGGCCGTGGCATGCACGCCTCCTGCGATGTGGAGGACGTCACCCGCGCTCGATGCCTTCACCACGGCGAGATCCCGCGCGGCGGCGGCAAAGTCTGGCGAGTAGAACGACCAGAGCGCGATCGCCGGGCGGTTTGCGGCCGCCGCTCGGCCGAGCGCCTCGATCATCCCCGCCGCGTCTTTTACGAAGTCGACGTCGAGGCCCGCCGTGCGGACATCCGCGTCGAGCGCCGCGGTCACGACGTTCAGGCCGACGAGCCCGGACCGCGCATGCATCGCGACGATGGAGGGCATTCGAGCGTCGGCCATGGTCACGCGCTGATGCCATGGCAAGCGGACACGAGCAAGCGCGGCAACGGGCAACGCCGCTGCGGGCCCGCCGGCGTCCGGGTCCGGCGCGAGTCGGGGGAACGACTCGTCAGCCGGTCGCCTTGCGCTTCTCGGCGGCCTCTTCGGCTGCGGCGCGCGCCGCCTTGACCAGGCCGGGGCGCTGCGAGGCGACGTCGTCGGCGACGAGGATCATGCCCTCGCCCTTGCAACGGGTGCACACGTAGTCCTCGGTATCCCAGGCGCTGCCGACGGGACCGAACGGCCCGCCGCCGGCACCGCCGCAAGCAGGACAGGGAACGCGCTCGTCGACCATCGCTCCAAACCGTAGCACGCACGGCTCGAGCGAGCCGAAATCCCGGCAGCTCAGCCGCCTCGGAGCGCCTTGATCAACGCTGTGTTCGCAGCCGTGCGGAGCGTCGTGAGGAGCGCATTCGGATCGCCGTCCGGCGCGACACGGATGACCTCGGCGCCCACGGCGACGCATCGGTCGTGCAGCATGTCGAGCTCTTCCTGGCGCAGCGTCGACGAGACGACGACGAGCTGGGGCATGACGACGGGGATGCGCTCGCTCGCGGCCGCCACGTGCCCGACGCGCAAGACGCGGAGCCCGCCATCCCCGAGCGCCTCGGTGCACACGCCCGCGAGCTGGTCGGGCAGGCCCACGAGGATCCCCGTCGGAGTGGCGACCCTTTGGATCGTCTCGCGCTTCACGGGTTCCTTATAGACCCGTCAGAGCCGGGGAAACAGTTGTACTTGCTTGCGGCCTCGGCGCGGTCGTCCTGACGTCCTCGTTCCGCTCGTGTCACGTGACGGGCGCGAAACGTGAACGCCAGCCGCCGCTGACGGACCCGTTCACGCGGGGACCGAACGCTCGGCATTCAGAGCCGAAACGGAGACGCTCAAACGTTCGCACCCGCCTTGCCCGATGCTCTCCGTTCCATGTAGCCTGCGGCGACTGATGCCGAGTCCTTCACTGGCCCTCCCCGGCGTTCTGTTCGTGGGAGAGGACGAGCGCGCGCGGCTCGTCGCGCATCTCGGTTCCGCCGCCGGATGGATGATCCCGAAGGGCATCCTAGGTTGGTCGACCGAGGTGTCCGTCGTCGCGCGGGAAGCCCTGAACGAACAGGTCCGGCGTGACGCGAAGATCGTCATGCCCGAGGAGCAGATCCCTCCCGCGAAGATGCCGCTGACGCATCAAGCGGCGCAGCGGAGCCCCCTCGTGAGCGTGTCGAGCCGGCTCACGCAGAAGCTCGTCGACGCCGGGATCCGCGTCCACACGGTCGGCGCCGACCGCGTGACGAGCAGCTTCTATTACATCGCCGAGGGCGGCGGTGAGGACCCCGTGCGCATCGAGGGCGATCTCGTGGCCGCCGTTGGTGCGATGCTCGGCGATCGCGCGGACAATGCGGCGATCGAACGCGTCCTCGACGGCCTCGTCGATCGGCTGCTGCGCTCGCTCTCGAAGGACCGCATCAGCGAAGTGGCGCTCGAGCTGGCCGCTGCGCTTCCGCGCGCGGCCGCCGACGGGACCGGGACGCAGGACGTCGACCTCGAAGCCTTCGAGAAGGAGCTGTCCGGGCTCGTCGGCGCGTCGGAAAAGTACACGTCCTTCCTCCAGGAGATCGCGAACAAGATCTCCGACACCAACGAGCGCAAGGTCGACATCCCGCTGTTCGGCGATGCACGCAAGGTCTCGCAAGGGCCGTTCGAGCTGACCGTCGGGGACCGCAAGGTCGCTCTCGTGACGCACGAGCGCTGGGTCGCGACAGGACCGCTCACCGAGCCGAAGCCCGCGCAGGCGGCGCCTGTGGCGGCCGCGCCTGTTCAACGTTCGCCTGCTCCTGCGCCAGTCGCCGCGGCGCCTGCGGCCGCTCCGGTCGCTCAGAAGGCACCCGAGCCGAAGGCGGCGACGCCCAAGCCTGCCGCGGCGGCCCCGGCCGCGACCGCCGCTTCGGCGATGAGCCCGGCGCCGGCGAACGTGAAGCCGCTCGCCGCGCCGCTCCAGCCGCCGCGTCCCGCGTCGACGCCGCCTCCGCAGCCGAAGGAAGCGACGCCTGCGCCGGCCGCTGCGAAGCCCGTCGAAGCAGAGGCGCCGAAGGCGGCAACCGAGCCCGCGAAGGAAGCGACGACCGCGCCCGCACCGGCGGTCGAAGCGAAGGCACCCGAAGCGACGGTCGAGGAGGCCGAAGCGAAGAAGGCCGAAGCGCCCGAAGCGAAGAAGGCCGAAGAGCCCGAAGCGAAGAAGGCCGAAGAGCCGAAGAAAGCCGACGAGCCGAAGAAAGCCGACGAGCCGAAGAAGGCCGACGCGCCGGACGCGAAGAAGAAGAAGTCCGAGAAGACCGAGCCGAAGAAGAAGGCGGCCGCAGACGCGGACGAGCCGTCGTTGGCCGAAGCTCACCCGCGCGACGCGCGGCTCGAGACGACGCAGAAGACGAAGCGCGCCGAAGAGAAGGGCGGGCTCCCGTGGCTGTGGATCCTCATCGTCCTCGCCGCGGCGTTCGCCGGCTACTGGTTCTACTCGCACCGCTGAGCCGCGTCGTGCGCGAGAGCTCTCTCGCGCGCGACGGCTCGTGCACGGCTCGTACGCGAAGCGTCGGCCGCCCCGGCTGACGTGTCTGCGGTCGACGAACGTCAGCGGCGCCCGCGGCCGCGTCGGGCGTCCATCTCTCCCTGCATCGCGGCGAGCTCCTCGGGGCCGAGCAGCGCTCGCGTAGCCGGGAACAGCGAGCGCTCCTCCTCCTCGATGTGCCTTCGATAGGCCAACATGATGAGGTCCGCGACGCTCGCGATCTCGGTCCAGACATCACCTTCGACACGCCCGGCGACGGCCTCTTCGAGGCGACGATGAAGCGCCTCGTGCTCGCGGTGCTCGGTCGCGAGTCGCTCGAGCAGCGCCTCGAGCTCGGGGGTCTTCTTGGCGGCGCGCAGGCGCGGAAAGAGCGAGGCCTCCTCGTCTTCTTCGTGCCGCCGGACCTGGCGGGAGAAGAACGCGCACACGTCGCTCACCGTCTCGATGTTCCGCGAACACGAGGCCTGCACGAGCGCGTCGCAGGCTTCCTCGAGGCGTCGGTGCGATCGTTCGAGCTGGGCGATGGGGTCGTCGTTCACCGCGTCGATCTGAGACCGGGCGGAGCGATCCGTCAACGGCGCTGCCGCGCGGCCGAGGTCGGCTCGTGGCCGGAGGTCCACGAGTAGCGGCGACCCGACGGCCTTGATAGGAAGAGCTTTCGAGGTCCCTTTCCGGCCCTGCTGCTACTCCGATCGTTCCTGCACGTGGTGCTCCGCATCGAAATTCCCTTCGCGAAGGCGTGAGAAGGCATGAGCAGCGGCTCTTCGTACCTGTCGAGCGGCTTCGTCCGCGCGCACCTTGCGTTCACGTTTGCGGTGACGTGCGTCACGGCCTGGTTCAGCTACGGCTGTTTCCACAACGACGAGTACTTCCAGGTCATCGAGTTCACGCGCTCGAAGCTGGGTGGCGTCGACCTGTTGCCGTGGGAGTACGGCCAGCGGATGCGGCCGTGGCTCCAGCCGTTCCTCTACTGGCTCGTCGCCCGTCCGCTTGTTGCTGCAGGAGTGAAGGACATCTTCGTGCTCGCGTTCGTGTTCCGGCTCCTCACCGGCATCGCGAACGTCGGCGCGCTCGCGGTATTCCTCCGCTCGACGCTGTCCTCGATACCGACCGTCGCGGAGAAGCGTCTTCACGTGCGCGTCGTCTGTTTGACCGGGTTTCTGCCCTATCTGTTCGTCCGGACGTCGTCCGAGAGCGGCGCGATGGCGGCCCTGACGGCAGCCGTCGGCGTGGTCCTCGCGGGCGCAGGTCCGGTGGATGCCGGGCGGATGTGGTCCGTACCGATGCTCGCGCGACCGGCTCGGCTCCTCGCGTTGGGCGCGCTCTTCGGCATCGCGTTCGAGATGCGTTTTCAGACCGCGTTCATCGCGCTCGGCGTACTGGTCTGGCTTCGCGTGATCGCGCGGGCATCGTTCGCGGCGTGCGGATGGATCTGCGCCAGCGGCGCGCTCGTGCTCGGCGCCTCCGCGCTCGTCGATCGATGGGGATACGGAACGTGGGCCTTCCCCCCGTGGACGTATTTCCAGAAGAACCTGCTCGAGGGCGCCGCGCAGTCGTTCGGGCGTGATCCGCCGTTCGCCTACTTCTGGATGTTGCCCGCGAACGTGTTCATGCCGCTCGTGCTCGCGCTCCTTCTGCTCGCGCTCCTCGCGTGGATCCGGTGCCCGCGCCATCCCATCACCTGGGCGACGCTGCCGTTCTTCGTCGTGCACAACCTGATCGCGCACAAGGAGGAGCGGTTCCTGTTCCCGATCGCCGTGCTCGCGACGGCGTTCGTCACGATGGCGCTGGGGCCCTCGTTCGGGCCGGCCCGCGTCGGCGAGCGGCTCGCCGCGTGGGCATGGTCGAAGCGGCGCGCCTGGCCCGGCAAGCTGCTCGCGTCCTGGAGCACGGCGGGACTCGCGCTGCTCATGTTCGTGCCGCTCGGCTGGCACCTGACCGTCCGATTCACACACTTCCTCCAGGAGAACTTCGGCGAGGAGCTGCACGCGACGGCGCTTCCGGAGGTCGACATCCACTTTCCGGCGTTCCACCCGCTCGTCTACGACGTCGACCTCGCCGAGCCGGAGGAGGTGGTCCGGCGCATCGACGCCGGCACCGCGCGTCCCTGGCTCATCACCGAGCAGCCGATCTTGCGGACGGGAACGAGCCTCGACACCCGCGCGACCGTCGTCTTCTCCGAGCTACCCGGCCATCGCAATCGCGCGCTCACGGAACGCATCATGGTCATCGTCGACGCCTACAACGCCTCCGCGCCTCCGTTCTTGCGCCGTCTTCGCTATCGCACGCTCTACCGCGTCGGCCCGTGAAGAGGCTCGGCCATCTTGGCCTCACGCGCGGACGAGCGAGTCCGTGATGCGGAGCGCGATGCCCGCTTGGTTCTGGCCGACGCCCGAGCCGACGAGCAGCACGAGGTCGCCCGGCTTCGCACGTCCACGCTCGATCCCGTCGTGGAGTGCCATCGGGATGCAGGCCGACCCCGTGTAGCCCCACTTCTCCATGATGGTGTGCGTCTTGTCCATCGGGAGCTGGAGAAAGCCCATGACCTTCTCGATCGTGCGCTTGCGCACCTGGGTGAAGATCACGAGATCGATCTCGCCCAGAGAGAAGCGGTTGTTCTCCGCGAGCGCTCTGACCAGCGCGGGCCAGCCTTCGTCGTTGATCGAGGGCGGATACTTCTCGACCATCCGGACCTGCGTGCGCCCGGCCTGGATGGCGTCGACGTTGGCGGGCTCGACCGTGCCACCGCTGTAGATGCCCCAGTGCTTGGCATACGCACCATCAGAGCGGAACGCGGAGGCGAGCAAGCCCGGTGTGCTCGACGGCTGCAGCACGGCAGCGCCAGCACCGTCGCCGTAGAAGAACGACATCGGGTCGTTCGGGTCGGCGAGCTTGTGCATCATGTACGCGCCGACCACGAGCACGTTCTTCATCCACGGGTTCGCGACCATGATCCCGTTCGCAGCTGCGAGCGCGGTCGGGAAGGAAGCACATGCGCACCCGACATCGAACGTGCCCGCGCGGCTCGCTCCGAGCTTGTGCTGGACGACGACGGACGTCGAAGGCGTGATGTAGTCCGGCGAGTCGGTGCCGACGAGGATGAGGTCGAGATCGTCGGGCGACAAGCGCGCGCGTCCGATGGCCTGACGAGCAGCGCGCACTGCGAGGTCGGAGGTCGCCCAGCTCTCCGGCGCGTACCAGCGCGTTTTGATCCCGGAGGTGGCCTCCGTCTTGTCGACGAACTCCGGATCGCTCTTTGCGAATCGGTCGCGGAGGACGCTGTTCGGAACTTCGAGCTCGGGGACGTAGATGCCGGTGCTGCGGATCGCGGTGAACACGACCGTTGTCTAACGCTTGTCATGTTGCGCCGCAACATCCGGCGCAGCCGCGCTTCAATTTACCGTGTGATATCCGCTGTTTCTGCGTCTAGAAATTGTTGCGACGCACCATTGGGCTCAGGCGAGCACGAACTCGACCTCGACCTCGGCTGTTCGCCAGCCATCGAACCCGAACCACCACCGGCCCGCGGACGAGTCGCGCGCGGCAGAGGAAGCACCCGCCTCGAACGGGCGGTCCTTTCCGTCTGCGCCCGCCACGACAGGGAGCGGAAGGAGGTCGATCGCATCGATGTTGCCGGCGGGGTTCATGCTTGGGTCTCCGCCGGCACACATTGCAGCCGGCGGGCCAACCCGCTTTCGAGCAGATTCCGCGTGATTTCGTGAAGGGACGGACGGCGCGACCTGTCGAAGGGCCGCCACTGTTCTCGGTTCCGACAGGCGCGCTCGCGCGGACATCGAACACTCGATCTCCGCGCGGACTGCACTATCGTCGCGGCCATGTCCGAAGGGATCCTCCTGCCACCGGTCGCGCGCGGCACGCTCCTCACGGTCGCCGAGCGGGTGGCCCGCCTCGAGCAGGCGATCCCGCAGATTCGTGCGGCGCTCGAGGGTGAGCGAGACGCCGTCGCCATCGAAGCGACGCTCGCGTGCCTGCTCTGGGAGACGCTGACGCAGACGAACTGGTGCGGGTTCTACCGGCGCGTCGCGGACAGGACGCTCGCGGTCGGTCCGTACCAGGGAACCATGGGCTGCTTGCGCATCGACTTCGCGCGCGGCGTCTGCGGTGCGTGCGCGCGGACGCGTGAGGTTCAGCTCGTCCCCGACGTCTCGCAGGTGCCCGACCACATCGCGTGTGACGACCGAACGCGCTCCGAGCTGGTCTTGCCCGTCGTCGCCGACGGCGAGCTCCGGGCGGTGCTCGATCTGGACTCTCCGCACCTCGACGCCTTCGCGCGTGCAGAGGCCGAGCTGCTCGAGCGCCTGGTCGCCGACGTGTTCGCGGGCGCGACGTTCTGAAGCGAAGGCAGGGCAGGCCGCGACGAGCGCGCTCGCCGTCCTCGTTTTCAGTCGTGGTCCGTCAGCGTGCGCGCAAGGAGCGCGGACGGCCTACGGGTACTTCGCCTTGATGTCGTCGCTGCACGCCTTGTCGCCCATCGCCTTGCAGGCCTGGCGAACGAGGTTCGCTTCTTCGGCGGTACCATGGCCGCTGCGGACCTTCTGCTCGAGGTGCTGGCGAACGACGGCGGGCTCGCCACGAAGCGCGGCCTCGCGTGCCTTCTCGTAGGCATTCACGCTCGGCTTCGGTGCGGGCGTCGGCACGGACGTCGGCGCGCTCGTCGTCGCGTTCGTGACGATCGTGGTGCTGGTGCTGGTGCTGGTGCTGTGCGCCGTCGGCGTGGTTCGCGTGGGCGTCGGCGTCGCAGGCGCGATCGCCGCGATGGTGCCCGCGTCCTTGGTGACCGCGACGGTCGGCAGATCGGTAGGCGTCGGCGCCGTCTCCGGCATCGTGAGCAGGTCGCTCGCCTGCTTCTTCAGCGCCGGGTCCACCTTCGGATCGGCGAGGATGCGCGTGAGCGTCGCCCGCCGTGTAGCGTCGTTCGAGTCGCCGCGTGCTTTCCGCAGCAGCGACTCCGCCCACGTCGCGACGACGTACTTGAAGTCGGCGTGCTCGCGCCACGGTGACGCTTCGGGGAACGTCGACACCATCGTGTGCGCTTGCTCGCACTCGTCGACGCTGCACTTGCTCTTCGCCTCGGAGAGGATCGTCTGCTCGGTGTCGGCGACGACGATGGCCGCATCGCCGACGTCCGCTGCCGCCCGCTGGCGGAGCACGTACACGAACGCGAGGATGATCATCGCGCCGACGACGCCCGCGCCGACGACGGGCACGACGTAGCCGCCGAGCCCCTTCTTCGGAGGAGCGAGCTCCGCCTCGCGATCGCTGATGGCGGTGAGCTGCTGGCTCTCGTTCGGGCCGGGGACGAAGACCTGCCCGGCGCCCACGAACTTGAAGCGGACGTCGCCGAGCTCGATGACGTCGCCGGCCTCGATGATGCTCCTGCGGAGCTCGACGGCGTTGACGCGCACGCCGTTCGACGAGCCCTTGTCGACGATCTCGAACCGACCGTCGCCGAGCGCGTGCACCTCGCAGTGCAGGCGGGACACCGAGTTGTGGTTGACGGAGATCGACGCGTCTTCGGCGCGCCCGACCGTCATCCTCTCGCGGTCGAGGGGATATTCGACGCCCGGCGTCGGTCCAACGAGCATGACCAGGCGGTTCGGGCGCTCGGTGAGCGTCTGTCCGCGGTACGCGGGCGCGATCGGAATCGTTGCCTTCGCGTCACTCGGGTCGGTCGTCGTGATCGGTATGGTGGCGTTCTCGACCGACGCTGCCGCGTCGTCCTGGAGGACGATGCGGTAGTCGCCGATCTGGATGAGATCGCCATGCTGCAGGTCCTGCGTGTGCGCGACACGGAGACCGTTGACGAAGAGGCCGTTGTAGCTCCGGAGATCCTCGAGGACGAACACCGACCCCGAGCCGTTCGCGGCACGGTTGCGACGAACGCGCCCGTGCGTGCGCGACACGTTGCGCTCCGTGAGCCGGATGGTGTTCCCCTCTTGGCGCCCGATGGTGTAGTCATCGCGCGATAGGGGGACAACTGTCCGCTTTCCTTCGTCGTCCTCGATGACCAGCTTCCACATGGGAGCACGTGCGACCGGTCCGGGAGTCTTCGCCGGACCATCCCTCCGGGGACGAAGTCGACGAAGAAAGATTAGCGAGCTGTCGCGACCGAAAGCAACGCCCACTCACGCTGTAAGCGAATGAATTTTTTCACGGTCTCTGGAAGGACGCTGCTCTTTTCAGTCTTCATCCCGGTTTTCGGGTTTTTTTCCGCTTGCGGAAGCTCCGCCCCCGGGACCATCGGGGCCGCGCTCGGGCAGCGGACGGACCACCGGCTGTTCGTCCGGTCCCTCCCGCCGGGCGAAGGCGGCGACCGTGCCGGGCTCCAGGAGGGGGACGAGATCCTCCTCATCGACGGTAAGGACGTCCGGGCGATGAGCCCCGACGAGGTCCGGCGCGCGGTCCGGGGCGACGTCGGCTCCTCGATGACGCTGACGATCCTTCGCGGAACGGACAAGCGCGAGATCAAGGTCGTTCGGACGCCGCTGCTCGCGGAACGGAAAGCAAAATGACGACGAGCCACGCGATCACGAGCCCGGAGACCGGGCCCGTCTTCCTCTATCTTCATGGCTTCGCGTCGAGCCCGGGTTCCGCGAAGGCGCGGGCCTTCGCGAGCTGGGCCGCGACGCACGGCGTGCGGCTCGAGGTGCTGGACCTGCGAGCGCCTTCGTTCGAGCGCCTCCTCTTCTCGGCCATCGAAGAGCGCGTGCAGCGCGCGATCGATGCAGCGGGAGGGAGGCACGCGCGCGTCGCGCTCATCGGCTCGAGCCTCGGCGGTCTCACGGCGTGCCGCGTCGCGGAGGCCGACCCGCGCGTCGCGGCGGTCTTTGCGATGGCGCCCGCGTTGCAGCTCGCGTCGCGGTGGGAGGCGCGGCTCGGAAGCGAGGCCTGGCGCGCCTGGCGAGAGCGCGGCTTTCTCGAGGTCGACGACCATGCGACGAAGCAGAAGGCGCGCGTGCACTGGGGCTTCGTCGAGGAGCTCGCACGCATCGACGCCGAGCGCGGGGCCTCGCCCGACGTCCGCGTCCCGGTGCGCATCGTCCACGGCACGCGTGACGACGTCGTCGACGTCCAGCTCTCGCGCGATTGGTCGGCGGGACGGCGTCATGTCCGCCTCGTCGAGGTCGACGACGGACACGAGCTCGTCGCGTCGGTTCCGCGGGTCCTCGCCGAGGCCGACGAGTTCTTCAGGCCATTTTTCGGCGAGTGATCGACACGAGATAGGGGCCTCGTCGCCGCTCCCGGGCGCGTCACTCGACGCGCTGGGGCTCTCCTTCGGGAAGGAGCGCGATGAACGCATCGCGTGCAGCATCGACGCGCCGTGGATCACGTCCGTCGAAGGTGAGCTTGGTCTTGTAGGTCGGGTCCTGCCACTTCGGGTAAGAGCCGACCCCGACGTCCGGAAAACGCTCGACGATTCGATCGAGCAGCGCCTTGAGGTCGCCCTCGTCCATCTTCGTGAACACGGAGCGTGAGACGAAGCCGACGCCGCCCGCGAGGTGTCCTCGGACCGCGGCGAGCTTCATCCGGAAGATCTCTGGCACGCCCGGAAGGAGCCAGGTGTTTCCTATGCGGATCGTCGGCCAGCGCACGCTGTCGTGCGTCTCCAGGCTCGCCCCTTCAGGAACGAGCGCCATCTGCAGGTGGCCGTCCGTGCATCGCTCTCGGTAGTGCTCCCGGAGCATCGCCGCGAGCGTCGGATCCTCGACGACGGGTACGCCGTACGCCCGCGCGACCGCGTGCACCGTCACATCGTCGTGTGTCGGGCCGACTCCTCCAGAGGTGAAGACCCAGTCGTGCATCCCCGAGAGCTGCTTCACCTCGCGAGCGATCACGTCGATGTCGTCGAGCACCATCACGACGCGCTGCAGCTCGATGCCGAGCTCGCGGAGCGTGCGCGCGAGGACGTGAACGTTCGCTTCCTCCACCTTGCCGCTCAACAGCTCATTTCCGATCACGAGCGCGGCAGCAGTCTTCGGAGGGGGCAATGAGCCGGACACGGCGTCGAGTGTACACGCGGGGGGCTCGCTTCGCTCGCCGGCGGAAGGCCCGAAGAGAAGAGCTCGCTAGCCCAGGCGACGGAGCGCGGGGTCGCTCTCCTCTTTTCTTCTCTTCTCTTCTCCCTGGAGCCTGGAGCCTGGAGCCGCGAGCGCAGCGAGCGTGTAGACTATCGCCGTGTCCGGGTCGTTGCCTCCTCCGAAGACCGCCGCCGCGCTCGTGATCGGCAACGAGCTGCTCAGCGGCAAGGTAGAGGAAGCCAACGTGCACGCGCTCGCGCGGGCGCTCCGTCAGCTCGGCATCGAGCTACGGCGTGTCGTCATGGTGCTCGACGACATCGACGTCATCGCACGTGAGGTCAGGCAGCTCTCGGAGACGCACGACTGGGTCTTCACGTCGGGAGGCGTCGGCCCCACGCACGATGACGTCACCGTGCACGCCGTCGCGCGCGCGTTCGGCGTGAAGGTGATCGAAGAGCCGACGCTCGCGTCGATGCTCCGCGACCACTACAAGGAGCGCTGCACCGAGGGCCACCTCCAGATGGCCCTCGTGCCGGAAGGCGCGACGCTCGAGGCGCACGACAGCGTGCGCTGGCCGACGATCCGCATCGAGAACACGTGGCTGCTACCGGGCGTCCCCGAGATCTTCCGGATGAAGCTGGCTGTCGTGGTGGAGCGGCTGGCAGGCGGCGTCGGCTTCGTGTCACGCGCGGTGTTCACGAAGATGGACGAGGGCGATCTGAAGGCGCTGCTCGATCAGGTCGTCGAGCGTTTTCCGGACGTCGGGGTCGGCTCCTA
>JAFAER010000007.1 GCA_023423895.1 Pseudomonadota bacterium | reverse complement strand
GGGGGGAGGGGGCTCGCGCAGAACCCGAGCTTTTCGAGAGGCGCCGTCGGCGCGCCAATCACTTGCTCCAACATGGGGACGGCACGTCCGCGATCAAGGGCTCACTCGAAAAATCACCCAGCGAGCGGTGAGGTTGAGCTTGACCGGGCTCGGCGTGAGCGCGGTCTGCTCATCAGCGAGTGTTCGTCGACCGTTACTTCCTGCGCGGAGGATCGAGGTCTTCGGCGAGGTAGCTGAGGATCACTTCGTCGAGCGACTTGTCGCTCACGAGGTCGTCGCTGAAGATCGACGACGAAGATGCCGGAGGCTTCGATGCGGTGCCGAAGATCGCCGCGGGGCGCGCGGGAGCGTAGCGACCTTCGCTCGGCGGCTTCTGCGTCGGCGTTCGCGTGGCCGGCGGGCTCGGCCGAGCAGGCGGCGGCTGAGGTGTACGCGCGGCCGGCGTCTGCGAGCGATTCGCGGGAGGACGCGGCGCGTCGTGATGCGCTTCGGCCTCCACGGCGCTGTACGTCCCCGTGCGAGGCTCCTTCGTGAAGAGGTTCTTCGGCGGCGGCGGCAGATCCGAGTGCTGGAAGATCGGGCTCGGCCCCGCGTCACGTTCGAGAGCATCGAAGTCGAGCGTGAGCTCCTGAGCAGAACGACGTCGCTCGGGTTCGCGCGTCGTCGCCGGTGCGCCATCGTCCCTCGCCGTCGACCGCTTCGCGGGCGCCTGCGGCGGCGGGAGCTCGTCCCGGAGGAGCGCCTCGAGCTCCGGAGGCAGCGGAGGGTCGGCGCCGGGACGAAGCTGCGGCGCCAGACCACGCTGCTGCTCGTCGATCGTGGCCGGAGCCTCCTCCGGGGTCGGCACGCGCGGCGGCGCCACGGCTTTCGTCGGCGGGCTCGGCGCGGCGGCCCGATGGTGGTCGCTCGAGACCTTCACGACAGGGGCGGCAGCGACGACGTTGACCCCCACGTCCGGCGCAGACGGGGCCGGGGGCGGAATGACCTCGCTCGCGCGCCGGGCGACGGTCGGGCTCGGCATCGTCACCGTCGGGGCCAGAGGGTCGGCGGGAGGCGGAGGCGCCGCGACGGTCGGCGTCTCGTTCCGCCTCGGCGGGCTCGGCGCGGCCGGCGGAGACGGCGGCGCGGGCGGCGGCGCCGCGACGGTCGGCGTCTCGTGCGGACTTCTTTCCGTCGCGGAGGCCGGCGCTGCTACGGGCGCGGCCATGGCGCCCGAAGGCTTCTTCACGCCGAAGGCGAGCTCGTCGTACTGACCGTCGCGCAGGGCGATGAACATCGCCTTGTGCTGCTCTTTCATGAGCACGCGGACGGTCTCGCTCATGTTCTCGCTGCCGACATGTTCGGCATACGAGCGCTTCACGCTCTTCAGGATGCGCCCGCCATCCATGAAGAGGTGCGTGATGATGTGCGGGTGATTGACGCCCGAGTCTTCCGTCTGGATGTGGAAGACGCGCCCTCGGTGGCGGACGTTGTTGTTGTATCCGAGGAGCGGCGACTGAAACTTGGCCATCGTGACGTCGAAGTCGGACCGACTTGACCGAACCGTAACACGACCGGAAATTCCGCGCGCGTTCGGTGGCCCGGACCCGGCCGTGTTCCAGCCGGGTCCGACGACTACAATGGTCTGGGGGCTGGGCCGCGCGCCCGGGCCGCGGCCGCGGCTGCTCTACTCGCCGACGACCGGCACGAGGCAGGCGTCGCGGGTGCGACGGAGCTCGGCGACCGGGACGTCGAACGTCTGCGGGCCGACCGCGATGGCCAGCTTTGCCGCAGGACCGCGGGTGCTCGTCCGTCCGATGACGCGGGCGGGCACGTTCGCCTCCTGAGCAAGTCGGAGGACGGAGGCCTCGTTGGCCGGCGTCGCCGAGAGAATCACGCGCGTGGGGGCCTCGCCGAAGAGGGCGCTCGTCACCTGCGAGGGCGCCACGGTCGAGAGGTCGATCTCGGCGCCCACCAGGTCGCCGTCCTGCCTGGTGCAGCACGCCTCGGCCAGGGCAACGGCGAGCCCACCGTCGGACGCGTCGTGGGCGCTCGAGAGGAGACGCGCACGCGCGAGCTCGAGGACGAGCTTCTGCAGCCGCACCTCGGCATCGAGATCGATCGACGGCGGAGGCCCACCGAGGTTGCCGACCTTCATCGCCTGGTACTCGCTGCCACCGAGCCCGTCGGCGTCGCCGCGCGTGAGCTCGCCGAGGAGGATGACGGCGTCGCCCTCACGCGCGAACGACTGCGTGACGATGTCCTCGGCATCGCGAACGAGACCGACCGCAGCGACGGTCGGCGTCGGGAGGATCGGCTTGCGGCCGCCGGCGTCGGTCGTCTCGTTGTAGAGGCTCACGTTCCCGCTGACGATCGGGACGTCGAGCGCGCGGCACGCGGCGCCGAGCCCGTCGATCGCGCGAGCGAACTGGTCCATCGTGCCCGGGTCCTCGGGGCTCGCGAAGTTGAGGCAGTCCGTGATCCCGATCGGCTCGGCGCCCGAGCAGACGAGATTGCGGCACACCTCGGCGACGGCCATCTTCGCGCCTTCCTCGGGCGCGAGCTCGACGTAGCGGCCGTTGCAGTCGACGGCGAACGCGAGGTGTTTCATCACCACCTGGCCGTCACGCTCGCACGGGACGCGAACCACGCCGGCGTCCGATCCGGGACGCACGACGGTGCCGCCGCGGACGATGTGATCGTACTGGCGCCAGATCCATGCGCGCGAGCCGACGTTCGGCGCGCCCATGAGGGAGAGGAGATCGGCGCGCGGGTCGGTCGTCGCCGGCACCGCCACGTCGGCGCGGACGGTCGCGGGCTTCCGCGGGCGATCGTAGACGGGCGCGGCATCGGTCAGGACGGCGACCGGGATGTCGGCGCAGATCTGCTTCTCGCCCTGCGGCGGCTTGCCGGAGAGCGGGTCGAAGCCCGGCGTCGCCGTGACGACCCAGCGCTTCGTGTCGGTGACGCGTCCGACGACGGCGCAGTCGAGGTCCCACTTCTTGCAGATTGCAAAGACCTCGTCCTCTCGGCCGCGCTTCGCGACGAGCAGCATGCGCTCCTGCGATTCGCTGAGGAGGATCTCGTACGGGCTCATGTTGCGCGCGCGGCGCGGGATGCTGTCGAGATCGAGCTCGATGCCGTTCTCCGCGCGGCCGGCCATCTCGACGCTCGACGAGGTGAGCCCGGCGGCGCCCATGTCCTGGATGCCTTCGAGGCAGCCTGCGGCGAAGAGCTCGAGGCACGCCTCGATGAGGAGCTTGCCCATGAAGGGATCGCCGACCTGCATCGTCGAGCGGACGCCCTTCTTGATCGAGCTGGCCGTCGCGAGCTCGCCCTTGCCTTCTTTGCCTTCGCCGAACTCGTCGGACGCCATAGTCGCGCCGTGGATGCCGTCGCGGCCGGTCTTCGCGCCGATGTAGAGGATGGGGTTGCCCACGCCGGCGGCGCGTCCGTAGAAGATGCGGTCGGTGCGGGCCACGCCGCACGTGAACGCATTGACGAGGATGTTCCCGTCGTAGCTCGTGTCGAACTGGACCTCACCGCCGACCGTCGGGACGCCGATCGAGTTGCCGTAGCCACCGATGCCCGCGACGACGCCGCGGAGCAGCTCCGGCGTGCGCGGATGATCCGGACGGCCGAAGCGGAGCGAGTTCAAGCTCGCGATCGGGCGAGCGCCCATCGTGAAGACGTCGCGGAGGATGCCGCCGACCCCCGTGGCCGCGCCCTGGTACGGCTCGATGAAGCTCGGGTGATTGTGCGACTCCATCTTGAAGACCGCGGCGAACCCGTCGCCGATGTCGACCACGCCGGCGTTCTCGCCAGGACCTTGGATCACGCGCGGTCCCTTCGTCGGGAGGCGCTTCAGGTGGACGCGCGAGGACTTGTAGCTGCAGTGCTCGCTCCACATGACGGAGAACACGCCGAGCTCCGTGTACGTCGGAGCTCGACCCAGGGACTGCTCGACCCGGCCGTACTCCTCCGTGGTGAGCTTGTGTTGCTTGATGACCACCGGCGTGATGGGCAGATCGCCAGGGAACTCGGTCGGCATGCGCCCCTCTTAGCCGGTCCGATCCGGCGGGTCGAGAGCCCGCCGTCGATGCGGATCGATTCGCGCTCTCATCCACGAGCGGCGGCGCACACGCGTTCGGAACCGACGCAGCACGCGCGTCGTGTGGCGGTGTGAGAGGGAACGGTCGCGCTCGATCGCCGACCACGACGGTCGGCGCAGACTTGGCAAGGCGTGGCCTTCCGCGCGCACACGCGCCGTGGTAACCGAGCCGCATGCAAGCCGCCGTCGTCATCTTTCCTGGGCTCAACGCCGACTCCGAGATGATCCGTACGCTCGAGCTCGCCGGGGCCAAGGTCACGACGGTCTGGCATACCGACGCGTCGCTGCCCGCCGGGACGGACCTCGTCGCGATCCCGGGCGGCTTCAGTTACGGCGACTACCTGCGGTGTGGAGCGATCGCGAAGGTCGGTCCGATCATGCGGGCCATCTCCGCGCATGCCGAGCGCGGGGGCTACGTGCTCGGCGTCTGCAACGGCTTCCAGATCCTGACCGAGTGCGGGCTCCTCCCCGGCGCGCTCACGCGGAACCTCCACATGCGCTTCGAGTGCGGCGACGTCTTCGTGAAGGTCGCAGCCGAAGGGCCGTTCTCGCCCGCGACCGAGAAGGTGCTTCGCCTCCCCATCGCGCACGGCGAGGGGCGCTACCAGGCCTCCGCCGAGGTCCTCGCTCAGCTCGACGGCGAAGGACGCATCGCGCTCGTCTACTGCGACGAGGCCGGTGCCGTGACGGAGCGCGCGAACCCGAACGGCTCGGCGCGCAACATCGCCGGCATCTACGGCGGTCCGAACAAGAACGTCCTCGGGCTCATGCCTCACCCGGAGCGCATGAGCGAGGTGTGCCTCGGCGGCACCAACGGTCTCGAGCTCTTCTCGGCCGTCGTGAGTCACGGAAAGTCGCGCCGCGCGGCGTGACGAGGTGAGCACGATCAGGGGCTGTCTTCGACGCCCCTCTCGCGCTCCTTTTGCTCGTCGCGCTTCTGCTCCTCGCGCTCGCGTGGGTTGTAGCTGGGTAGGGGCCTGGCCGGGAGCACGGGCGTCTGCGGCTTCGGGTTCTTGATGATGTCGCGGACGTCCTCGACCGCGCGCTTGATCGCGCGGAGGCTCGTCGAGCCGGCGACGACCAGCATGAGCTGATAGGTCCCGTGTCCGGTCGTGCCGATCACGGGAGGGAGCTGGTACGAGTTCACCGCGAGCCGCTGGCCCCAACCGACGGACAGCTCGGCACCGACGAGCAGCTCACCTCCGACGCCGTGCGAGCTCACCCCGAACGAGCCCGCGACGCGATGGGTCTGGTACGGGTAGTAGTTGAAGATGCTGCCGCCTTTGAGCGCGCCTTGCGGCACCGCGCTGAAGTCCGTCGAGAGGCCGGTGAGGACGCTGACCTTCGGCGACATGAAGACCTCGGCGCCGGCAGCGAAGTTCACGACGCCGCGGGCGCGCTCCGAGACGTCGAGCCGGGCCGGCCGATCGTCGACGACGCCGCCGGTCGTCGTGACCTCGCGTCCTTCGAGCTCGGCGCTGTACGAGTTGATCGGGAAGTGGAGCATCGTGTCGAACGCCGCGTGACCCCACGACCCTTCGATCCCGGTACCGAGGCCGAGGCGGGGAGGGGAGCGCGAGACGAACGAGCCCTGAGCCGAGACGAGCGAGGCGGTGCTGCCCGCGCCGTCGAAGTACGACTGCCGGTTCGCGCCGCCGACGCCGAAGACGTGCACCGACGGACTGCGGAGGGACATGCCGACGGTCTGCTTGCCGAAGCGCAAGGTCGCGCCCAAGGTCGCGTCCACCTGGAAGGAGTCTCCGCGCGAGCCGCCGTAGAAGATCGAGTTGGTCGGGGCGGCGCCAGACCCGTACGTGGTGGCCGCCGCCGCGAGCAAGCTGCGATGGCTCGCGAGGCTCGCATGCAGCGAAGCGCCGATCGCGAGCGCGTTCGTGACGTGCATCGCGTACGTCGGCCCGGCGGCGAAGCGCGTGTAGCTCTGCGAAAGGGTCTGCGCCTGACGCGTGACGCTCGGGGAGCTCGCGGCGTTGAAGCCTTCGGCCGCGAAGTCGAACGTCTGGCTCGAGATCGTGGCAAAGCACAGACCGAGCCTCGCTTCGCGCGTTCGCGGATCTTTCGGCTCCGGCACGAGCGCCTTCACGTCGTTCATGCGGAGGAAGATGCAGAGGCTCGACGGCAAGGCCGTGAACTCGACGTCGGTCATCGTCGCGTCGTCGATCCGGAGCGAGCCGAACCTCGAGCGATCGATCGGACCCGGCACGTACCAGCGTGGCGCGTAGACGTACGAGACCGTGTAGAAGTTGACGGAGAAGGAGAGGCGCTGGTCGTCGACGAGGACGGCCGTTGCCGGATTGAGGAAGGCGGCAGCGGCGTCGCGCCCGTACGTCAGACCGGTGCCACCGAGGAGCTGCGAGCGCCCTCCGACGGGCGCGCTCCGGTAGTTCGACTGGGCCTGCGCCTCGCCGGTCGCTGCGGCGACCGCCAGCAACGCCGCGGTCGCGAGGACCACGCGGCGGCCTTTTTCCTTCGAGCAAACGCGGCCCCCGACGCGAGGTCGTACGCTCGGCTCGGATTTCATCTGCTCTCTCAGTACCAGCAATCGTGCCGGAAGCGGGGCTGGCTCTTCTCGCTCGCGCGTCGATGCGACGCGAATTCGCGGTCGCCGGACGCCCGCCAATTCCTCACGTCTTCTCGGCGCCTTGGCGGACGTCCGCCCGCCAAGGCGCGCCTCCTCGCCTCCTCCCCTTGACGCCCCAGCGAGGCCAGCGGCAATAAGGTTCGTCCCGCCCTCCCCGCTCTTCCCGCTCTCTGGCGCCGACGACGCGACGCAGACGACGTAGACGACTTGGACCTCCTCTACTTCATCCTCTTCATCAGCATCCTCATCTTCATCCACGAGTTCGGGCATTTCGCGTTCGCGAAGCTCTTCGGGGTGAAGGTGCTGACGTTCTCCATCGGCTTCGGGCCGAAGGT
>JAFAER010000230.1 GCA_023423895.1 Pseudomonadota bacterium | reverse complement strand
ACGGAAGACGCGGTTGCCGTACCAGGCGTAGACTTCGCCCGCCGACGTCCCCGTCACGCCGAGCGCGGCCGTGTACTGCCTCGGCTGCCACCCTGGACTGTCCAGGCGCCACGTGCGGCCGGGATCGCGGTCTTCGAACGTCGGCCCCGAATACGGAAGGCGCGTCGACTTCCACGTGAACGGCGACGATGGATCGACGCGCGTGCCGTGAAAGACGATCCCCGGAGCCGTCGTGTAGTAGATCTCGTTCTCGCTCGGCGCGAACATCTTGCCGGCGTAGGCGCCCGAGTCGTAGGCGTTCTGCGAGTTGTCGTCGACGTAGGCCCACGCCTGCGTCGCCTCGGTCCACTCGAGCACCTTCGTGCCGAGCGTGTCGCTCTCCGCCACCGCGAACGCGCGGTCGGCGAACGGCCGAACATCGATGAACGTCAGGTTCGGATCGGGGAGCTCCGTCTCACACCAGCCGTGGTCGTTGCACGGTCCCCACAGCGGCGGCGAGGCGTCACCCTTCCCCGGCGTGGCGTCCGGTTCTCCTGAACCAGCATCATCGATCACCGTACTTCCGCCGTCGACGAAGGGCTCGGGCGAAGCGCCCTCTTCGTCCGAGCTCGCGCACGCGACCAGAGCCGCGAGCGTCGCCGCCGAGAATGCGAGCCATACTCTGCGTCTCATTGTTTGCCTCCGAGGGACAGGAGCACCCCTTGGCCTCCAACCCACACTTTTCCTGGCTCCGGCACCCACACCGAGAGCAGCTCCGGCCGCCGCCCCACCATTCCGGCCAACTTGATCCGCGTCCACGTCGCGCCGTCGTAGTGAAGGACGACGCCCTTGTCGCCGACGACCCAGATGTCCGACGGCGACGAACCTGCGACGGCGCGGAGATGTTCGGTCGTCGGGACCTCGACCACGTTCCATCCGAACGTCGCGCCGACGTTGTGGATGACCAAACCGCGTGCGCCGACCGCCCACGCCTCCGTGTCCGACACGGCCCAGACGCCGCTCAGCGTCGACCACGTCAGCGGGTTCATCACCTCGACCTTGGGCGTCTCGGTCTCCGCGCTCGTGATCCGGATCGCGGCGCCGTTCTCGCCGACGCCCCAGACGACGTTCGACGACGTCCCGTCGAACGCTCGCAGCGACTTGCACGGGACGCTCGCACAGAGCGACTGCGGCAAGCCCGGGCTCGTCGTGAGCGTCGCGCCGTCGGTCTGGATGCGCCAGACCTCGGCTTGCGTCCCGACCCACATCGTCCTCGAGCCGGTCCGCCCCCACGCCGCCGTGACCTGCGAGCTCGCTCCGCTCGGCGGGTCCAAGATCCCGCGATCGGTCCAGCCGTCCGCCGAGACGCCGGCGTCGGAGGCGCCGAGCCCACGCGTGAACACGCGATCGAGCCACCCGAACGCGAGCTCACCACGGTCCGCGAGCCAGAGGTACAAGAGCGAGTCGACTCCCCCGACGTCGATCGACTTCCACGCCGTCCCGTCGAAGTGCGCCGCCAGGCCCATCGTCCCGACGAGCCACGCGTCCGTCGCGGAGCGGGCACGAATGGCCTCGACGCGTGTGCGCCAGTCGACACCGGAGCTCGGCTTGTCGCCGAAGAGGCCGCTCGGACAGAGCGCGCCCGGCTCGCATGCGTCGAGGAAGAACTCGCAGTCGTCTCCCGTGCACGCCTCCTCGTCACCGCCGTCCACGCCACCCGCGTCAGGCGCAGGGACCGGCGTCTGCCTATCCTCGGGAGTGATCTCGCCATCGTCGTTCGACGCGCAGGCGGCGACGAAGACGGATGCGAGCGCGACCGCCAAGCCGGCGCCGAAGACCACGGAGCTCTGCCACGCCCTCATCGGGTCACCTCACCTGCGTCGACCTGATCGCAAGGTTCGACGACACATTTGCCGGCCACGCAGGCCTGCCCCAGCTTCAGGTCACACTCGATCCCGCACCCACCGCAGTTGCGGGGATCGCGGTTCGTGTCGACCTCACACCCGTCGGAGCTCGCGCCGTTGCAGTCGGCCGCCCCGTCGCGGCAGTGCATTCCGCATTTTCCGTAGTCGCAATACGCCTCTTCGGTGATGCTACCGACGTGCGGGCACGTGTTGCCGCAAGCGCCGCAGTTGCCCCTGCTCGTGGTCAGATCCGTGCAATACCCAATAGCAAGACCGTTCTCCTCGCCGGTGAGACAGAATGTCATGCCGGGGATCTCACACTTGCAGACCGGGACCCCTTCATCGCCGAGGGCACACCACTGACCGGGAGCGCACTTGATCCCGCAGCCGCCGCAGTTGTCTACGGAGAGCGTCGACACCTCGCACCCGTTTTCGATGTCACCGTCGCAGTTGTCGAACCCGGGAAGGCATTTCAGTCGCCCGCACTCGCTGTCGACACAACCGTAATACGCGTTCGCGTACTCCCGAGCGCCTCCGCCCGTCGGATCGCAAGCATTGTCGCAGGCGCCGCAGTTGCCATCGTCATGCGAGAGGACCCGGCACGTCCCGCAATCGACGGTGCCCGCGGGGCAGCCGCACGCCACCTTCAGGAACGTATCGTCCTGCCACTCGCAGTCCTGGCCCACGGCGCAGGCCACGCCACACGCTCCGCAGTTGCGCGGATCGCGCAGGTCGCTCTCGCACCCGTTGTCGACGATTCCGTCGCAGTCCTTCATACCGGACGAGGGGGAGCACTGCATCACGCAGGAGCCCTCGTTGCAGGTGAAGTTCGCGTTGATGCCGTTCGCCGGACACGCGAGGCCACATCCTCCGCAGTTCTGATCGTCCGCGAGGATGTTCGTGTCGCAGGGGAAGCGCGAGTCCGGACACGTCGTCCATCCCGGAGGGCACTGGGCCGACGGGCAGTAGGCGATGAGCTCGCGCGGATCCGGGAGCGCGTCCGGCCCCGCGTCCGGCGTGCCGAATTGCTCCGGCGGCGCATTGACCTCGATCCCGAGACGCTCGTCGACGGTCGAGCATCCCCACGCCAGTGAAATTGCGGTGACCGTGAGGAGGGCCACGATGCTAGGAGTTTTCATCGCTCGACTCGCGTGAAGAGATTGCTTTGGGGTTCACGTTCATGAGACCGACCACACCGGCGGCCTTCGGCCGGGCGTGGAGATGGCTGGAGGCTGGCAGGTCGATGGTTCGTCCGGCGACGTCACTCGGCGACTTGCCGGACGCGCCGCAGATGCGGTGAGGTCGGGAAGCGCGCTTCGAACGCGCGCGCCCGAGCGCGTGCCTGCTCGACGCGCCCGGCCTTCGCGAGCGCTTCGATCGCGATCCGCTCTCGCTCCTGGACGAGCGTTCCGCCGGCGCACCGCTGCTCGATGTCGCGCACGATCGCGAGCGCGCGTTCCGGATTGCCCGACCGGAGCGCGGTATCCGCGTCGTCGACGAGCATGACCTCGTCGCAGCGCGGGGCGGCAGCCGCAGGCGATTTGCGCGCGTTCACGTTCGCGGTCGGAAGAGCGTCGACGGAGACTGCGGGCGGCGCATCGGGCGCAGGCGCGGGCTCGGGCTCGGGCTCGACGGAGAACGGCTCCGCCTCTGTGAGCGCCGGTGCGCTAGCGCTCACGGGGGCGGCTTCGTTGCCGCTCGTCGGCGCCGTCATGCGGACCGAGACCGTCACGACGGCGACCGCGGCCACCGCTGCCACGGACGCGGCGAGCCACGTCATTCGAGGAGCCGGCGCTGCGGTCTTGGCTTCGAGGATCGGGCCGAGACGCCCGGCGAGCTCCGCCATCTTCCCCGCCGTTGGACGAATTCCCTGCTGGGCGCGGATGACGTCACGCAGGAGGGCGGCCTCCGGCGAGGGCGGATCGCGAAGGTCCGCGAGGCGGTTCGGTTCACGGCTCATTAGAATTCCCTCCGCATCCGTTGACGACCGACCGCGAGCTCGACCTCTTCGCGCGCAGCTCGAAGCCGGGAGTACGCGGTCTGGAGCGGGCACTGCACGGACGCGGCGACCTCCTGCATCGGAAGCCCCTCGAGCTCGAAGAGCACGAACACGGCGCGCTTGTCGTCATCGAGCTCGTCGAGGATCGAGAGCAGGATCGCCCGCGCCTGCTGCTGGCCGAGGTGCTCGGCCGGCGTCATCGGATCGATCGACTCGGGGACCGAGTCGGTGATGATTTCGCGGGCCGCAGAGGTGCGGCGCCGGAAGTGAGATGCCACGCGCACGCAGATCCCGTAGACCCACGAGCGCAGCGTGCCCCGGCTCTCGAACGAGCCGAGCCTTCGATGAATGACGACGAAGACCTCCTGGAAGGCGTCGTCGACGTCGGACGCGCGCACGCCGAGGCTGCCCAGCACCGTGTGAACGAACGGGCCGAAGTCGCGAAAGATCGTCGCGATGTCGAGGGCGCAACCTGCCGCTCGTTCGAGGGGAAGTTCCCTCGAGCTCCCCACGTGAGCGTCGGTTCGCTCCCTCACGTAGAGTGGTGCAGCTGCATCGGTCGACGCGAGGCTCGAAAGGGGTACTGCCCGCACGAGACGCTGTGCCGAGCGCGGGCCCCCATTATTACAAAATCGTGAAGAGCCCGCTGAATCCGAGGAATGGGATGAGCCGGCCGTTCGAATGGACGCGCTCGACCTCCCCGGCAGAGCTCTCGAAGTAGAGGTTGCGCCTCACCAGCGGCACGGCCATCCCAAGGTCGAGCCGCATCGCGCGGGGCCCGTCCCGAAGCTCGACCGCGACGGCGGCGAGCGGACCGGCAAGCGGGCGCCAGGTGTCGTTCCGCGCCCGCACGCCTGCAGTCTGGGGGACGATCGCCCCCCAAAAGGCGCCACCGCACGTCTCGAACCGCGCGCGCGACGAAAGCGGCCCGAGCGTCACGCAGGCGCGGAGCTGCTGATCGACGGCCGCGAATGTCCCTCGCACCGCTCGGGTCCGAAACGATTGCGGAAGCGAATAACCGCCGGACCACTCGAAGCTCAAACGCGAGCCCTGGCGTTCCAGGCGCGCGACGACACGGACCATCGCGTTCGCCGAAGGCAGAAGTTCGATGGCCGCCGCGCCGCCGGCGCCGAGCACGAGGTCGAACGGAGGGGGACGCGTAACCGTCGGCGCGACATCCGCACGTGCAGGCCGCGGCCGCACGATCGACGAGCCATCCGGCTCGAAGGCGTCGAGCGCCGCCGGTTCTCCGGTCGCTGTCGTGGCGCCTGCGTCTCGAGCTTCAGCCTCGTCGCCTGCGTCTCGAGCTGCAGCATCCGCGCTTCCCCCTCCCCCGGCGTCCGGCCCTCCGTCGTTGCCTGGATCGATGAACAGTGCCACGACGATGGTCGTCGCTCGGAGCAAACGAGCGCAGCTCTCTGCATCGAGCTCGCGCGAGCCGAGCACGACGCCGTTGCGATCGGTCTGCTTCACGCGCGCGCGGAAGCGGCCCGCGGGGGCGGCGAGCTCCTCGCCATCGATCGCGATGTCGGCGCGGTCAGGGTCGGCAAACGGGCTCCGCCGTAGCTTCTGCTCGACGGCATCGCGAAGCGCGGGCTCGCTCACGCATGCCGTCGTTCCGGGCTTCGAGCGCCACGCGAGCGAAAAGGACGTGTCTGCCCACGCCGTGCTCGAGAAGGAGCCAAGCCCTACCGCGACGAACACGGCTGCCGCGTGTGAGCTCGAACGCCGTGAAGCGCGGGAAGAGCGCACCGGCCCAGTCTAACGCAGGAAGATCAGGCGGCGCGCCGTGTTCTCCGCGTTGCCGAGCTCGTCCGCTGCCGTACGGCGAGCGAGGAAGGACGACTCGGTCCGGTGGCGTGGACGGCCCGAAGGCCGTCGTCAGCGCGCCGCCGCGAGCGGGAGCGCTACGGGGCGCAGAGGAGCGGCGTCGGCGCCCCGAAGCTTGAGCGAGGCGCCGACGAACGCGAACTCGTAGACGCGGTCGCGGGCGAGGGCTTCGAGGTCGACGAGCTCCAGGATCGGCGTCCCCGTCTGCGCGAGCAGGTACGTGTGGACCGGGACGTAGTTTCCGGTCACCTCGGAGGGGAAAGCCTCGAAGCTCAGGTTGTCGGCGCCGACGATCATCGCGCCGCCCTGTTCGACCAGGAACTTCGCTGCGTCGAGGCCGAGCCCCGGGGGCGTTGCCATGTACCCCTTCGCGTCGCCGTACAGCTTCATCCGTCCCGTCCGGATCAGGACAACGTCACCGGTCTTGAGCTCGACGCCTTGTCGCTCGAGGGCGGCGACGAGATCGGCACGCGTCACGCGATAGGCATCGCCGAGCATGTCGACGCCCTTCGCCGCGGCGACGTCGACGAGCACGCCGCGCGCAACGATCGGCGGGATCTTCTCGGCCCCGGCCACCTTCCAGCCGGTATCACCGAGATGCTCGCTCGCGCTGAAGCCGTTGAAGATCTTCCCGTCGAGCCCGAAATGGCTCAGGGTATCGAGGTGCGTGCCCGTGTGCGTGTACATCGAGAACGCCGACCCGGTGTAGCTCACGTGCTCGTTCTGCTCGGCTCCCACACTCAGCGGATCCGAGACGACGGTCCCGCGAGGCGTATGCGTCATCCACATCTGGTAGTGCGGATCGCCCGCCGCCTGCCAGCTGGGCATGCCGATGTAATAGTCGACGGACAGGTCGTAGACGGCGCCGCCGCGCACCCGGGACAGCACCGACGCCCTCGACTCGGGTGTCATCAGGTTGAGGCGACCGATCTCGTCGCGAGGTCCCCATGGGCTGTTGCCCACGGAGGGGCGCGCGGCGACGCGGGTGGCGATGACTGCCGAGAGCGCGATCGCGCCGATCGCGATCGCAACATGGGTGACGGATCGCTTCATGATGACTTCCTCTCCGTGTCGTCTCTGGGTTGTGTCCCCGCGCTTCGCGCGACGTGGTGTGAAGAGAGGTAGCGACGCCCGACGTCGCGAAAAACGCTCCTGTCGTGCGTTCTGTTTCAGCTGGTGGTGAACAATGGACAAGCTCACGGCGCTTCGAGTTTTCCGGCGCGTGGTGGAGCACGAGAGCTTCTCCCGAGCCGCACGCGATCTCCGGCTGTCGAATGCAGCCGTCAGCAAGAACGTCCGTGAGCTCGAGGAGGAGCTCGGCGCTCCGCTGATCCATCGAACGACCCGCCGCCTGCACCTCACGCCGGCAGGTGAGGCCTACTATCAGCACGCCGTGGCGATCCTCGACGCGCTGGCCGAGGCCGATCAGGCGGTGAAGGAGCTCGCCAGCGCGCCACGCGGCGTCTTGCGGATCGCGAGCCCCATGTCGCTCGGACTCACGGACATCGCGCCGGCGGTCGCCGACTTCCTTCTGCGCTATCCGGACGTGAAGCTCGAGCTCGAGATGAGCGATCGCGTCGTCGACGTCGTGCGAGAGGGCTTCGACATCTGCATCCGAGGTGGAGGGACACTCACGGACTCGACGCTCGTCGCGAAGAAGCTCACTCGCCTGCAACGTGTCGTCGTGGCCGCGCGGAACTACCTCGATCGCGTCGGCGAGCCACGTTCGCCCGCGCAGCTCGCAACGCATCAGTGCCTCGTCTACAGCCTCTCGAGCTCACCGACGCGATGGACGTTCGTGAAGGGCGCGACGAAGAAGAGCGTCGACATCGACGGACCGCTGCGCGTCAACAGCAGCCTCGCGCTCGTGCAGGCCGCAGCCGCAGGGCTCGGGCTCGCTTTCGTGCCCCTCCGCGCCGTGCGCCGCGAGCTCGCCGAGGATCGGCTCGTGACCGTCCTCCGAGACTGGAAGGACGAGCCGCAGGCGCTCTATGCGGTGTACCCGCGTCACCGCGAGAGCTCCCGACTCCTGCGCCTCTTCATCGAGCACCTCACGCAGCACCTCGACGGCGCACGAGCACCGGAGTGGTCGGCTGACGAACAAACGGCAACGGCCCCGCATCCCTGAGGAGGCGGGGCCGCGCGTTCGGACCTGAGGCCCGTCCGGGCTTACTTCTTCCCGGGCGCCTTGGCCTTCTTGTCGCCCTGGTGGCCGTGGAACGTGCGCGTCGGGGCGAACTCGCCGAGCTTGTGCCCGACCATGTTCTCCGTGACGAACACCGGCACGAACTTGCGGCCGTTGTGGACCGCGAAGGTGAGGCCGATGGCCTCCGGAACGATCGTGCTGCGGCGCGACCAGGTCTTGATGACCTTCTTGGACTGGGTCGCCTGCGCGGCGGCGATCTTCTCCATGAGATGACCGTCGACGAAAGCGCCCTTCTTGATTGAACGCGGCATGACTTACTCCTGTTAGCCCTTCTGGCCGCGACGCTTCACGATCATCGCGTCGGTACGCTTGTTGTTGCGGGTCTTGAGACCCTTGGCGAGCTGGCCCCACGGCGAGCATGGATGCCGGCCACCGGACGTACGCCCCTCACCACCACCCATCGGGTGATCGACGGGGTTCATCGTAACGCCGCGGTTGTGCGGACGCTTGCCGAGCCAGCGCGAGCGGCCGGCCTTGCCGATCGAGATGTTCGCGTGATCGACGTTGGACACCTGGCCGATGGTGGCCTGGCAGTCCTGGTGGATCATGCGGACTTCGCCGGAGGGCATACGGACCTGCGCGTAGTCGCCGTCCTTCGCCATGAGGACCGCAGCGACGCCGGCCGAGCGGCAGAGCTGACCGCCCTTGCCCTTGCGCATCTCGAGGTTGTGGATCGTCGTGCCGAGCGGGATGTGGCGGAGCGGCATCGAGTTGCCGGGCTTGATGTCCGCGTTGCGGCTCGCGACGACCGTGTCGCCGACCTTCATCCCGTCAGGAGCGAGGATGTAGCGCTTCTCGCCGTCGACGTAGTTGAGGAGGGCGATGCGCGCGGTGCGGTTCGGGTCGTACTCGATCGAGGCGACCTTGGCGGGCACGCCGATCTTGTCGCGGCGCCAGTCGATGATGCGGTAGCGCTGCTTGTGACCACCGCCACGGAAACGGCTCGTGATGCGGCCGTGCGCATTGCGCCCGCCCGACGCGGTCTGGTGCTCGAGGAGCTTGCGCTCCGGCTTCTTGCCGGGCGTGAGCTCCTTGAAGTCGTAGCCCGAGTAGAAACGACGCGCGGGCGATGTCGGCTTGTAGTTCTTGATGGACATGTCAGCTCTCGCTCGTCTCTGCGAAGAAGTCGATGTTCTCGCCCTCGCGGAGGGTGACAACCGCCTTCTTCCAGTTCTGCATCTTGGCGTAGCCGCGGCCCATGCGGCGATCCTTGCCGCGATAGACCATCGTGTTGACGCTCTCCACCTTCACGTTGAAGAGCTTCTGGACGGCGTCCTTGATCTGGACCTTGTTCGCGTTCCGGAGAACCTCGAACACGACCTGATTCATGCCACGGAGCGTCGTGCTCTTCTCCGTGAGGAAGATCGGCCTACGGATGACGGACTCGGGGGTCATTTCGCACCAGCCTTCTCGCCGCTGTCCTTCGAGAGGCAGCGAGTCTCGAGCGCCTTGGCCGCGTCCTTCGAGAGGACGAGCGTGTCGTGGCGCAGGAGGTCGTAGACGTTCACGCCCTCGGGGGGCAGGAACTGGTGATCGGCGCAGTTGCGGATCGAGAGACGGAGGTTCTCGTTTCCGGCCACGTCGACGACGAGCGTGTGACGGTTCGTCTTCAGCGCGCCGAGCGCCTGGACGAGCGCCTTCGTCTTGATCTCGGCGAGGTCGAAGCGGTCGACCACGAGGAGGCGACCCTCCTTGGCGAACTTCGAGAGCGCCGAGCGGAGCGCGCCGAGGCGCACCTGGCGCGGCGGACGGTAGCTCCAGTCGCGGTTGCGCGGCGGGTGGGCCTGACCGCCACCGACGTAGATCGGCGCGCGGATCGAGC
>JAFAER010000223.1 GCA_023423895.1 Pseudomonadota bacterium | reverse complement strand
GGCCCGCCGTGACGCTGGAGGGCGCGAGCACGCTGACCCCGAGCTTCACGGCGCCTTTCGTGATAGCCGACACGGTGCTCACGTTCTCGCTCGTTGCGAACGACGGTTGGGCGATGAGCCAGCCTCTATCGGTCGACGTCACCGTGAAGAACAACCTCGCCCCGACGGTCAGCGCCGGAGCGAACATCGAGGCCAGAGAGGAGACGCTGGTGACGCTCTCGGGCACGGCGTCGGACGCGGAGGGCGACGCGCTCACGTACGCGTGGACGCAGACCGCGGGACCGGCCGTCACGCTGCAAGGCGCGGACACGCTGAGCCCGAGCTTCACGGCACCGGCCGTGAACGAGGACACGGTGCTGACCTTCTCGCTCGTTGCCCAGGATGCCCTCGACACGAGCGCGGCTTCGACGGTCGACGTCACCGTGAAGAACAACCGTGCTCCGACGGTGAGCGCCGGGACGAACATCACGGCGAAGGAGGGAACGCTGGTGACGCTCGCGGGTACGACGACGGACGCCGATGGCGACGCGCTCACGTACACGTGGACGCAAAAGGCAGGACCTGCCGTGCAGCTGCAGGATGCCAGCACGCTGAGCCCGAAGTTCACCGCACCCGATGTGACCGCGGACACCGTGCTGACGTTCGAGCTCGTGGCGAACGACGGTCGGGAGTCGAGCCAGGCTTCGTCGGTCGACGTCACCGTGACGAACCACGTCGAGCCGGCCGACGCCGGCACCGACGCCTCGACCGGCCGCGCCGACGGTGGCACTGACGGTGGCGGTGGCGTCGACGCAGCTGTGAACGAGCCAATCGCACCGAGCGAGGACGACGGCGGCTGCAGCGTTGCCGCGCCCGGAAGGAGCGGGTCGCTGAGCGGCGGGCTCTCTGCGGGTGTCACCTCGGCGCTCGCGCTGCTCATCGGGCGGCGGCGACGCAGGCGCTGACGCGAGCGCGTGTGGTTCCTCACGCGCTCGCGGGCAATCGCGAGTGCGTGAGCCGCGCGTCCTCTGCAACGGCGAGCAGCCGACACGGGCTACTCGCCGCGACCGGCATAGCGTCGAAATGGAGCACCGCTGCCCGCCGCGGCGCCAAGCTCGAGCGTTCCGCAGCGGACCGGCGGGGGGCTCGGTCCTCGGGCTTGCCGCCGTCCGGTGCGCTCCGGCGTCGCTGACTTTGCGGCTCGCGGAACGCGAGGGGCGACTATGCTGGCGCCGACCGCCCATGGCACAGCCCACGTCTTCCCTCGCCCTCTCCCCGTCCTTCGCCTCGAACCTCGCAGAGGTCCTGCGACGTACGCTGGGCACGCCCGGCGCGATGCCCGAGGACTGGGAGCCGCGCGCGACGACCTACGACCTTCCACGCTTCGACTCGGAGACGCAGTTCGCCGCACGGCTCGACGCGGCGCTCGCGCGCATCGTCGCCGACGACGTCACGGCGCCCGAGGCCATCCGCGAGGCGCTCTACGGCTGCGGTCTCCCCTACGACTACGCGCGCCTCGGTCAGCCGCTCTCGACGGTCTACGAGCTCCTGCAGACGGCGCGCACCGGCGCCGCGCGAGCCTTCTCGTTCGCGTCGGTGACGAAGCCCTGGCTCAGCGTGATCGAAGCGCCCGGACGCACGTTGCCGGTGCGCGTCTTCGCGGAGGGCGAGCTCCCCGTTTCGGAGTCCGAAAAGGCACGACTCCGCGAGCAGGGCGTCGAGCTCCACGAGCGACACGAAGGCCCCGTCACGTCGCGTGAGGACGTGCTCACCGTTCACGTGCTCGCGTCTCCCTTCTCCGGCGACGTGGGCGGGCAGCCGGCCGACGCCGTCTGCTTCGCGGTGCCGAATGGCGGGGTCTTGCTCATCCGCGACGAGGCGCGCATCCCGCCCGCAGGCATTCAGCTCATTCGAAAGCGCACCGTCTCGGCGCTGCTCGCGGTCGACGCGCTGCACGCGCTCGAGCGCGACGTCGGGCTCGGGCTCGGGCTCACACCAAACGCCGAGCCCACGTCGACGCCGGCCGCGTGCGACGCGAAGCTCCGCGCGCTCTTCCCGGAGATCACCGAAGCGCTCTACTTCTGCACCGGGCTCGCCGCAGAGGCCGCCGTGTTCGCCGCCGCGGTCGATGTTCTCGGCCCCGCTCCCGTCACGTTCTTCTATGCGCAGAACGGCTACGGCGGCACCGGACAGCTGATCGCCGAAGTGCTCACCGCACGGACGTCGCTGACGCCCGCACCGCTCCCCGTGCTCGGAACGGACGCCGAGGGCCGCGCGATCACGCTCGTCGACGGGATCCTCGCGCGGCTCGAAGCGCTCGCAGGCGCGCCCGCGGTCGTCTTCCTCGAGACCCCGACGAACCCCGAGCTCCAGACCCACGACTTCGACAAGCTGGTCACCGGACTGCGCGCATACGAGAGGCGCTGGGGACATCGGATCCCCGTCCTCGTCGACACCACGCTCGCGCCGCTCTACCCGGTGTTCCAGCTCGGCTACGCGAAGGACTGGCCGTTCCTCCTCGTGAAGAGCGGCTCGAAGTATTTCACGAAGGGCAAGACGACCCTCGGCGTCGCCGCGTGCGCCTCCGACCCGATCGCGAAGAGGATCCTCGCCCGCGCGCGCGTGCTGGGAACGGACGCCGACTCTTTTGCGCGCCCGTCGCAGCTCGCCGATCTCGAGGCGGGCCTCTCCGACCTCAGGCCGCGCATGGCGACGATCCGCGCCAACACCCTGCGTCTCGTCGAAGGCATTCGCGCGGCGCTCGCGGCGCGCGGTCGGGACGTCACGCTCTATGCCATGACCGAGGCGCAGGCGCGTGAAGGGCTCGACTGCGGCCTCGTCTCCTTCTACCTGCCGCCGGCGCCGACGGACCACGCGGATCTCGTCGACGAGTTCGTCGACCACCTGCTCGCGGCGGCGCCTTCGCTGGTCAAGAGCCGCGTGAGCTACGGGCAGTCGACGGGTGGCGGCAAGCCAGATTGGTTTTACGTCATCAACCCGCAAGAATCGACGCAAGGCTCCTTGCCTCAGGCCGTCAAGGATGCGCAGAAGCGCGACAACGTCCAGATCTGCCGCGTCTCGGTCCCCGAGCACGCTGACGTGGGCGCGCTGCTCGCCGCGATGGAGCCGTTCTTCACGCGGAAGTACGGACCGCGCTCGTAGCGGAGAGGACTGGCCCCGCCGCCACGAAGCTTCACCTGCGCGAACGGGGCGTCGAGAGCGGTCTGGCCGCTCCGGCGCTCTGTTTCAAGATGAGCTCGCACGCGCAGCGTCATCGACGTCGGCCCGCGCGGCGCACGCGGCACGCCCGGCGCCCGGCGCACGCGGCACGCGCGGCACGCTGAGCCGATCTTGGAAGCGGACGAAATCGTCGGACGCGGCGACGATCCCGACTATCGTGACGAACGCTGGCGATCGCTCGCCACGTTTCCGCATGGCACGTAGCGCTGTACCACTGCGAGTGGCGGGAGGCATCGCCGCCGCGTTGACGGCAATCGCGCCGCCATCGAGCGCGACCCCGGGGGGCCAAGAGGCGATCGTCGTCGACTACGCCGCCGGGCCCTCGTGCCCGTCGGGGGATCAGTTCCTCGCGCAGCTTCGGTCGTTCACGCCCCGGTGGGTGCTCGCGCCAGCGGGCGCCGAAGCCAGGCACTTCGTCCTCCGCATCACGCGGGTGGACGGACGGTTCGTCGGCACCTTCGACCTGCGAGCGGCCTCCGACGGCGAGGTCCGGCGCGAGGTCCGCGGCGAGACGTGCGCGAACGTCGCTTCGGGTCTCGCGGTCGCCGTGGCGCTCGCGATCGACGCACGCGCGTCGCCCACCGATGAGCCCGCGCTTGCACCGCCGGATCCCGCCCCCACGCCACCGGAGCCCGCGCCACCGGAGCCCGACCCCGCACCACCGGAGCCCGACCCCGCCCCCCCACGAACGCCCGACGCCCGCCCCGCGCGGCCACCGACGGAACCCCCGCGACGCATGTTCATCTCGGTTGGCGCGCGGATCGACGCGAACGGCGCCGTGTCCGTCGCGCTCCCGACCGCCACGGCGTTCGTCGACGTGGCCTGGCACGTTCCGGCCCGGAGCTCGCTGCACTTCGCCCTTCGCCCGACCGTCCGCGCAGGCGTCCGTCAGAGCCTCACGCGAACGACGTCCGACGGGCGAAATCTCGTCGACATCACGTGGAGGACGGGCTTCCTCGAGCTCTGCCCTGCGCACTTGACGCTCCCGGTGCACGTCTCGCTCGAAGGGTGTGTCGCAGCCAACGTCGGACAGCTCACGGCCGAGGCCCTCGACGTCCCGAGCGCACGCGCGTCACGCCTGTGGGTCGACTCCGGCGCCGTCCTCGGGGCCCGATGGCAGGCGCACCGCCACGTGTTCGTCTCCGTCTCGACGGGCCTCTGGTACCCGATCATTCGCGACCGCATCCGGATGACCCCCGACCGGATCGCGTCCGAGGCCCCTCCGCTCGGTCCTTCCGCCGGTGTGGGGCTCGGCTACCGGTTCTGAAAAATCGTGGGACGAAATTCGGGGCGAGGTGGATTCATCCCCATGACGGCCGCGCCGCTCAGCGCTCTGACGCTCGATGAGCTCGACGACGGCGCTGCGGCGAGGCCTCCAACGCACCTCGACAAGGAACGCCTCCGCCGTACCGCCGTCGAACACTTCGACGACGTCTGGCGCTTCCTTCGCAGCCTCGGCGTCCCGCGCGATCTCGTCGACGACGCGGCTCAGGAGGTCTTTCTCGTTGCAGCGCGCAAGTTCTCGGCGGTGCTCCCCGGCGCGGAGAAGAGCTACCTCCTCGGCGCCGCGGTGTTCGTCGCGCGGAGAATTCGCAGGAAGCTAGGCCGCGAGGAGCTCGCGTCCGACCCGGACGACGGCTCGCTCGACCTCCCCTCCCTCGAGACTCCCGAAGACTCGCTCGGCCACAAGGAGCAGCGCGATGTGCTCATCCAGCTGCTCGACGGCCTGCCTGAAGAGATGCGCATGGTCTTCGTGCTCTTCGAGATCGAGGGCCAGTCCACTTCGGAGATCGCCGAGCTCCTCGGCGTACCGATGAACACCGTGAGCTCGCGCCTCAGGCGCGCACGCGAGCGCTTCGACGCGCGACTCCAGAAGATGAACGCCAGATTGCGAGGCGAGCCGTGAGAGATCCCCAGCGAAAGATCGAGAGCAGCGAGGTCTTCGCCAATCTCGTGGCGGACATGAAGCGCGAGAGGCCCGCGCCCGAGGCGCTCGCGAAGCTGCTCGGGGCGATCGACGCGATGCCCGACCTTCCGCCTGCGTCCGCGAAGACCGCCAGCAAGACGTTTCTGCTGCTCGCCGGTGCGGCGCTCCTCGCATCCGTGGGTGCGGCGACGATGCTGTTGCGCGAGACGCCTGCGCAGCCCGACCCGAGCGTCGCCTCGCAGACGCGCGCTCCGGAGAGCATCACCAATCCCCCCGCGCCCGCGCTGACCACAACGCACGTCGCCGATCTGCCCGACGCCCCGATGCCGGCGTCCGCTCCGGGACCGCACACCTCGCCGACGCGTCCGACCCCGAGCGCATCGGCCGCCGCGCCGGCGGCGGGGCAGGAGTTCGAGATCGTCGTCGCAGCGCGCCGCGCGCTGACCGCAGGTGACCACGCGCGATGCCTGTCGCTCGTCGCGCGCTACGACCGCGAGTTCGCAGACGGGCAGTTCGCGCTCGAGGCGAGCGTGATGCGCATCGAAGCCACCGCCGCCTCGGGCTCTCGTGATCGCGCCGCGGCGCTCGCTCGAGAGCTGCTCGCTCGTGAACCGAAAAATCCCTACGAGGCTCGCCTTCGTTCCCTGCTGACGACCATCGAGGCCAATCCATGAACCGTCACGTTGTCCGCGCAACTCTCTCGACCGCCGCGGTAGGCGCACTCGTGTTCGCGTGCGCGTCGCCCCTCGGCGACGACGTCCTGCTCGGCGCCGACCAAGACGCCGGGACCGACGCCGCAGCCGCCCCTCCCCTCCTCGTCGCTCCGGACGCCGGAGAGGCGGGGGCGCCCGTCGATCGTCCCGACGGCAACGTCGAGCTCACGTCCTATTGTCCCTCGAGCGAGTGTCCCGACGGGCGCACGACCTGCCCGTCGTCGCACTTCCGCTGCGACGTGAACCTCCAGACCGACCGCGCGAACTGCGGCGCATGCGGCGCCGCGTGTCCCAACAGCAACCTCAGCACGGTCTACGAGTGCGTCGAAGGGGGGTGCGAGTACATCTGCACGACGAGCTACGGCGACTGCGATGGCCAGCGGGAGAACGGCTGCGAGACGCTGCTCGGGTCGAACGACCACTGCAGCGCCTGCGGCGATCGCTGCGATGATCCGAACGCTCCGTGCCTCCGTCGCTTCAACGGCCAGTTCCAGTGTGGGTGCGATCCGGGCCAGACGTACTGCCCGGAGCTTCGCAAGTGCGTCGCCCTCGACTCGGACGACGCCAATTGCGGGGTCTGCGGAAACGCGTGTGACCCGACGGGTGGAGGGCAACCGGAATACCCGAACATGTATTACGGCTGCGTCGCTGGCGAGTGCAACAACCGCAAGTGCAAGGTGGACTGGGGCAACTGCGACGGCCTCCTGCCCAACGGGTGCGAGACGAACCTCGTGACCTCCGCAGATTGCGGCGGCTGCGGCCTCGCGTGCGGCGCCAACGAGAAGTGCCGCATCGACCCGCAGGCCGAGGTGTTCGGGTACCGAAAGCCGTACTGCATGTGCCCCGCGGGCATGACCTTCTGCGGATCGTGCCAGGGCGACGGCTGCCGTGGGCAGTGCTTCGACCTGACCTCGGACCCGCTCAACTGCGGAGCATGCGGCGTCGCTTGCGCGCCGCCGCCGTTCTTCGGCGCGACGGGCGCGGGCGTCTGCCGGTTCGGGATGTGCGAGCTCGAGTGTTACGACGGCTTCGCCGACTGCAACGGCGACCTCAAGGACTACTGCGAGACGAACATCGCCAGTGACCCGCTGAACTGCGGCGCCTGCGGGCGCGCGTGCGACACGCTCGCAGGCCAAGCCTGCGTCAACGGCGAGTGTGTCGTCGAACCCTGCAAGGACGAGCCGGTCGACGGCGGAGTGGCGGTGCCCCAATGAGAGCGAGCTGGCTGATCCTCGCGGCGGGAGTCGCCGCATGTACCGCGGGGGCGGGCGACGCCTCCGACCTCGACGAAGAGCGCAACGTGCCGGTGCCGGATCCTCCTCCGCCCGCTCCCGTCACCGACGCGGGAGCGCCGCCGGACGCGTCCGACGACGCGAGCAACGACGAGGGCCCCTGCGACGACTGCGAGCACTTCCCGAAGACGTGCAGCGCCGACGCGCTCTGTCCGAACGGGCCGTTCCTCCCCGGTCACGCCGGCGGGTTCGACACACGCACGCGGATCAGCGCCATCCGGGGGCGCGCTCCGAACGACGTCTGGTTCTCCGGCGCGATCGGCGCGCTCGCCCACTACGACGGCACGACGTGGACGCGCGAGGAGCTCGGGACCGGCGAGTCGCTCCGCGGGCTGTGGATCCGACAGTCCTCCGAGATCGCGCTGTCACTCTTCTTGAAGGGCTTCGCGCGCGGCGTCAGCACGATCAACGGCACGCCGACCACGGGAGGGTGGGTCGAGTTCATGCCGTCGTACGCCTCCACGTTCCCGCCGGGGACCAACACCGCGCACATGGTCGCGTCCTGGGCCGCGCCGGGCGACGAGTTCTTCTGGGCCATCGCCAAGGGCCCCTCTGCGGGCGGGGTCTTCCGCCTGCGCGTCGGAGCCACCACGCTCGAGGGCAGCTCGCTGCTCACGGCGACCGACTGCTTCAACTCGACGTGGTGCAAGTCGATGAACGGCGTGCACGGCGCCTCCGCCGACACGCTCTGGGTCGTCGGCGAGTCGGGCGCGGCCGTGCGCGTCACCGACGCCACCGGGGAGACGCCGGCCGTGACGGAGATCGACAGCCTGACGTGGAACGCGCTCCACGGCGTCTGGGCCGCGTCGGCGAACGAGGCGTGGGCGGTCGGCTCGCTGGGGACGATCCGACACTACACCGGCGGTACGCGCTGGAACGTCGTCCCGAACGTCCCCACGAACGTCGACCTCAACGCGGTCTACGGCACATCGCCGAACGACGTGTGGGCCGTCGGCGACGGCGCCGTCATCCTGCACTACGACGGCACGAGCTGGTCGCGTGTGAAGATCGCGGGCCTCGGCACGGCGCGGCCGAACCTCACGGCGGCCTGGTCCGCGGGCCCGGGGAACATCTGGATCGGCGGCGAGGGTGTCCTCCTCACGCTCGGAGGCAACTGATGAGGATCGCATTCTTCTCCGCGTACGGATCGGTCGCGCTCGTCGCGCTCGGTGCTGTCGCGAGCTGCGCGAGTGAGCGCGAAGAGGGGGCGAGCGCCGGCGACGCCGACGCGATCGGCGCGGACGCCGACGTCGAAGGCGGCAAGACCACCCCGGCGCTTCCCCCTCGAGGTGACGCGGCTTCACCGACGCCTCCGACGACGGACGGCGGCACGGCCGACGCCTCGACGTTCGACGGCGGCCCCTTGCCGGTCACCTGCGCGTCGCAGTGGTGTGCGCGCTCGCTCGTCACGACGTACGGGGCGTACGATGGCGACCCCGCCGAAGGCTTCTGCGCGCTGCTCGACGATCGCACGGTGGCGTGCTGGGGCGCGAACAGCGCCGGTCAGCTCGGTCGCGGAGCCGGGGGAGCCAGCGCCGCCGCCGCGCGCGTGACCGATCTCACGAACGTCACGCAGCTCGACCACACCTGCGCGCTCGACACGCTCGGCGCGATCCGATGCTGGGGCACCGGCCCGTTCCTCCGCAACGGCGCGGGCGGCGTGTCGACCGAGCCCGTCCCGTTCCAGGTCGACCTCCCGCCCGCGACGCGCATCGCGCTCGGGGTCGACGTGGCCTGCGCGGTCGTCGACGGCAGCGTCGTGTGCTGGGGAGCGAACGCCTCGCGCGTCGTCTCCGCGGAGACCACCACGCCCCTGGCGAACCGCGAGGTCGTCCTTCCGACGGGAGCGCCCGTCCGAGACCTTCGCGTCGGCACCGCCGCCTTCGCGGTCCGCACCGACGGAGAGACCGTGAGCTGGGGCGCGAAGGCGCTCGCCGGGCGGGTGACGTCGCTCACCAACGATCCGGGCCCATACCCCATGGCCCTTCGGGGCATCTCCTCGATCGACGTCACGCAGGACACGGCGTGCGCGACGGCCGCGGGCACCGGCTACTGCTGGGGCCTCGCGATGACGTCGATAGTGTGGCCGCCGACGCACCTGTACCGCTATCTCCCGCTGCCGGTCGTGGCGCCCGAGCCGCTCGTTCAGATCGCGACGACGCGGTCGGTCTCGGAGAACTGGACCGTCGTTCATCCCCAGCGCTGGTGCGCCGTGTCGGCTACCGGCGAGGTCTACTGCTGGGGGAACAACCATGCGGGGCAGGTCGGAGATGGGACGAACGGTCACGCGTACGACGCCACGCTCGTGACCGGCCTGCCCGCCCCCGCCGTCGAGGTGCGGACGCACGTGAGCTCGACGTGCGCGCTCCTCACGACCGGAGACGTGTTTTGTTGGGGCTCGAACGACTACGGCCAGCTCGGACGCGGAACGATTGGAACGCCGAGCCTTACCCCTCAGCGAGTGGAGTTGCCATGAGGCGCTTGCACGTTGCACAGTTCTCGATTCTCTTCGTCGCCATCAGCGGCGGGACGTACGCCTGCGCGGATGACCGAATCCGCTTCGAGCAGCCCCCCGAGGAGGCGTTCGACATCGACAGTGGGGTCGTCTCGGACGATGCCGCTGTCGCGCCCGCCTGCCAGCTGCAGTGCTCGCTCGACCGACGCACCGTGTTCGACACGTGCACCAAGGAGGTGGTCGTCGAGTGCCGTCCGGAGGACGTGTGCGGCGGCGGCAAGTGCCTGGCGCCCTGCGATGCCGCCGCAGCCGACCGGCACTCGGACGGCTGCGAGTTCTTCGTGCAGGCGCCGCACTACCGCATGCACCAGTCGCCGCCGATGCCGCCGTCGTGCTTCGCCACGTACGTCGTCAACACGTCGCCGCTGCCCGCCGACGTCGAGCTCGAGCTCGAAGGGAAGAAGGTCGACGTCTCGCGCTCGCTCTACCGCACGGCGCCCGGCAGCAGCGAGCTCGTCCGCCACACCGGACCGGTCGCGCCCGGCGACAGCGCGATCCTCTTCCTGTCGGACGCGACGCCCGAGATGGCCGCGGAGCTCGCGACGCACCACTATTACGTCGGGTGTCCGAAGAACGTGACCCCGGCGGTGACCGTCGACCGGTTCGGCAGCTTCTCGACGCGGGGCACGTCGTTCCGCATCGGCTCGACGATGCCGGTCGCGTTGACGTCGATCTATCCGTTCGGCGGCGCGGCGAGCGCCGTCCCCACCGCGACGCTGCTGCTCCCCGTCCCCACATGGTCGAAGGAGCACATCCTCATCAACGCTTGGGGGAAGAACCCCTACGGCGGACCGAGCGCTCAGATCGTGGCCTCCGAGGACGGCACCGAGGTGACCATCCTCCCTTCGCGTGACGTTCAGAACGGCGTCGGCGTGATCGGCGGCCCGGCGGGCCAGCCGCTCGTCTACCGCCTCGACCGGGGAGAGCACCTTCAGCTCGTCCAGGACGAGGAGCTCACCGGGAGCATCGTGACGTCGAACAAGCCGACGACGATCTTCGGCGGTCATGCGTGCGGGCGCGTCCCCGCGAGCGCGCCGGCGTGCGACATCCTCACCCAGCAGATCCCGGCCTTCGAGCAGTGGGGCTCGGAGTACGTCGGCGCCGGGTACCGCCCGCGCGCGGGCAACGAGCACGAGATGGTGCCCTACCGCATCGTCGCATCGAGCGACGGGACGAGGCTCGACTACGATCCGGCCGTCCCGCCGGGCGCGCCGACGACCATGAACGCCGGAGACGTCGCGACGTTCTCCTCGGGGACCGGGGACGCGTTCGTCGTGCGCACGCAGGACTCGGAGCACCCGATCTACGTCGCGGCGTACATGACCGGCGCCGACGGCGACGGTCGCGACGCGAAGAACTACGCCGGACGCGGCGATGCCGAGTTCGTCAACCTCGTGCCCACCGGGCAGTACCTCAACGAGTACAGCTTCTACGCAGACCCGACGTACAAGGAGACGTCGCTCGTCATCGTGCGCGCGAAGCACGACGGCAAGTTCCACGACGTGTGGCTCGAGTGCGCGGGCACGCTGACCGGGTTCAAGACGGTCGGCACGCGTGGCGACTACGAGTTCATGCGCGTCGACCTCTCGCGCGACGGAGCCCCCGGCGACACGAACGACGCCGGTACCTGCCAGTACGGTGTGCAGCGCATGCGGAGCGACGGCCCGTTCACGGCGACGATCTGGGGCGTCGACAGGTACGCGAGCTACGCCTATCCCGGGGGCATGGCGCACCGGAAGCTCGTGCAGCGCTCGCTCGACACCGTCGTGAAGTGACACGACATGGGGGGACGAGGGCGCCGACGCGCGGAGCACCTCGCTCTGCGCGTCGGCGCACCTGCATCCCACGCGCGCCCGAGTTCTTGCCTCAGACGTAGTGGTGCACCTTGTCGAGGATATCGCGCCACTTCAGATAGAAGATGAGCTGGCCGGCGTCCGGATAGACCGAAAAGTCGATCCAGGGATATTCGGATTCGAATTCACGCAAGGTCTCGACGGGCACCTGCGGGTCCTGTTCGCCATTGAAGAAATGGACGCCGATGTCGCCGCGCTCCACGGCCCGCTTCAGATGTTCAACGGGCAACTTCCAATCGGCCTGCGCCTTCGCGATGAGCTCGCGGGCAAAAGCGTCATGAGCTCCCATGACACCTTCGACCCTAGCGTGGTTTGGCCCGTGATGACTCGTCGATCGTCACCTCGCGAGTATCCATCCAGGGTCTGCGAAGCGGGTCGGCAGCCGCCCTTCGCGGAGCCCGCGGGACGAACGTGGCAGACGCTCAGTCCACGGTCGCTTCGGCCGAAGAGGCGCGCCGCCGTGCGAGGAGTCGGAGGCACGACAGGCCGAGGACGATCCACCAACCAGGGCCATTCGAGGTCGAACGCGGCGCCGCGCTGCAACCACCACCACCGCCGCCACCGCCGCCCGTGTCGGCTCCTCCTTGCGGCGCGTCCGGCGGCCCGGGTTCCGGTGTCGCCTGCGCTTCTTCCACGGTCCACCGCGCCTCGGCGGGAGACGGATCGACGTTGCCCGCGAGATCGACCGCGCGTGCGCGGAGGAGGTGGTCGCCGAGCGCGACCGCGTAGGCGTCCGAACACGGATGGAACGGCGCACCGTCCAAGCTGCATTCGAAACGCACGCTCGCCTCCGTCGATGCGTACGCGAACGACGCGTTCCGCTCGCTCGTACGGGCAGGCGGCTGTTCCTTGAACGACGTATCGGGCGCACGTGTGTCGAGCGTGAAGGTGACCGCGCTGGAAGGACCGCTGTTCCCCGCGGCGTCGACGGCGGTCGCCGTGACCGAATGCGGGCCATCGGGCAAGGACGTCGTCGGCACGCAGCTCCACTGACCGGCGGCATCCGTCGTCGCCGCGCAGAGCTCGGTGGGGCCTTCGCGAACGGTGACCTCACTCTCGGGCTCCGCCGTGCCCGAGATCGCAGCCGGCGACGCCGAGAGGTGAGCGCCGGAGGTCGGAGCGAGGATGACGGGAGCCGCCGGCGCCGTCGGATCGATGGTGATGGTCACCGCAGCCGCCGCCTCCGTCGCGCTCAGCACGGTGGCCGCGACGACGGCGGCGTGGGCTCCTGGCGTCGCGCCGGCCAGGTTGCACGTCCAGTGCCCCCCGTTGTCGGCGGTGGCGGTGCACGCCGGGTCGATGGCGGCATCGAGGTACACACGAACCGTCGCGCCAGGGCTCGCGTCACCGCCGACGTTGCCGCTGGTGAGGCGCGCGGGCGCCGGCGGGTTGGTCAGCAGCGGGATCCGCTGGCAGATCGAGAGCGCGTCCGCGCGATACGCCACGGGCGTATCCGAGTTGTCGTTCAGCGCGCAGTCGGTATCGACGAGCGCAACTCGGACGTCCCCGGCGACCGCGTCGAAGTCGCGTTGCTGACTGGCGCCAACGGCCTCGGCCTCGACCGCCGTAGCAGAGCCAGCGCCGATGAACCCGAGCGCGAACCGCCGCGGTTCTGCTGCCGAGCTGTAGTTGACTCCGATGACGCCCGGGTACCAGCTCGCGCCCCCCGAGTAGCTCACGGCTCCAGAGACGTGGCGCAAACGGTAGCGCCCGGGGACAGTGATCGCGGGCTGGATGGCGAGCTCCGGAAGCGTGGGCTCGGTCATGTTCGCGACTTGTGTGCAGCTCGTACGGCCTCGACGCGTGAAGACGGCGCCCACGCCCGTGTTTCCGCAGCCGAACCCGGCTTCGACGCGACAGCTCGCGTCGCAGCCGTCGCCGGCGGTCACGTTGCCGTCGTCGCACTCTTCGGTCGCCGACAGGATGCCGTCGCCACAAGTGACGGCGCAAACCGATGGATTGCCGACGCAGCCGAACCCGGGCTCGATCCTGCAGGCCGCGTCGCAGCCGTCACCGGCAGTGAAGTTGCGGTCATCACAGAGCTCGCCACCCGTTCGGATGCCGTCGCCGCAGAGCGCGCTGCACGAGCTCGGCCTGCCGCTGCAGCCGAAGCCGGCCTCCACGCGGCAGATGGCATCGCAGCCGTCACCGCTGATCGTGTTGCCGTCGTCGCACGACTCCCCTTCCTCGACGGTGCCATTCCCGCACGTGTGGAAGCAGACATTGCCCGGCGCGGGGCAGCGCCACCCCGACTCCACACGGCAGGAAGCACTACAGCCGTCGCCGGAGCTGGTGTTGCCGTCGTCGCACTGCTCGTTGGCCGCACGAATGCCGTCGCCACACAGGGGGCTGCAGTTGCTCGGCGAACCGGAGCACGAATATCCGACTTCGACGCGGCATCCGTCGGAGCAGCCGTCGCCAGAGCTGGTGTTGCCGTCGTCGCAGGTCTCGTTGGCGTTCAGGGCACCGTTGCCACAGGTCGCCAAACAGTGCGACGGTCCGCTCGCGGGGGCGCTGCAGGCGTAGCCTCGCTCGGGTCGGCACTCGCTGCTGCAGCCATCGCCCGACACGAGGTTTCCGTCGTCACACTGCTCGCCCGGATTGATCGTGCCGTTGCCACACGTTCGTGCGCAAGGCTGTCCCGCGGTGGCGCACGCGTAGCCGAGCTCGAGAGTGCACGCGTTCGAGCAGCCGTCGCCGTAGCTCGTATTGCCGTCGTCGCAGAGCTCGCCGGGATCGAGCCGGCCATTGCCGCACGTCAGCGCGCAGGTCGAAGGAGCGCCGCTGCACGCGTAACCGCGCTCCATGCGACACGACGCGGAGCAGCCGTCACCGCCCATCGAGTTCCCGTCATCGCAGAGCTCGCCGGCGTCGATGACACCGTTCCCGCAGGTCGCCACGCACGCGGCTCCGGGGACCGGGCAAGCGCGCCCGGCCTCCACCCGGCAGCTCGAGCTGCAGCCGTCTCCGTCGATGATGTTGCCGTCATCGCACTCTTCGCTCGCGTTGAGGGCCCCGTTTCCGCAGGTCGCGGCGCAGGCGCTCGGAGAGCCGATGCATGCGTAGCCCCGCTCGATCCCGCAGGTGGCGCTGCAGCCGTCGTTGGCAGTGACGTTGCCGTCGTCGCAGTCTTCGCGCGGCGACAGCACGCCATCACCGCACCGATCGTCGTACGCATCGACGACGAGGTAGCGAAAGGCATTCGGGGCGCTGGCCTCGTTCTCGTTGCAGAGCGTGATGCGATTCAGCCCGCTACGCCACGGCGCGCTCGAGCCGAATTCGCGCACGACGTTCTTCTGCCACGGCTGGCCGGGCGGCTCGGCGACGGTGATCGGAGTGAATGCCACTCCGTTGACCAGAGCGCCGTCGAAGGCGTTGTCGTTGAACGTCGCCAGGCGCAGCCGGAACCGCGCGACGTCGAGCGTCGAGGGCACGAGAAAGTCCTGGTAGACGCAGACGGGTGCTCCGAGCGGCGCCGCCATGAACTGCGCCGTCTGGACCTCGTTCGGCCAGTCCGCCCCGTCGCGGACACCCGTGGCGGCCCCCGTGCTCGTCCCGCTGTAGAACCAGTGGGAGTCTGGTCCGCTCGCCAAGCGCCGGTTGTTCGCGTCGACGCCCGTGTTGAACAGCAACACCCCTGTGCGAACGCAGCGGCTCGGAGTCCCCGAACAAGCGAAGCCGGGCTCCACCTCGCAGAGGCGGCTGCACCCGTCGCCTTCGACGAGGTTGCCGTCGTCGCAAATCTCCTGGTCGAAGTTCGGCCACTGGCGGTTGTTCAACAAGCCGTTGCCACACAGCGCGAGGCCGCAGCTGCTCGAGCAGCCGTTCGCGTCCGCGACGGTATTTCCATCATCGCAGGCCTCGCCGGAGTTGACGACGCCGTTGCCACACAGAGACGCCAACGAGCAGGCGCGGCCGGGCACGTGACAGAGATAGCCAGCCTCGAGGACGCCGGAGGCGGAGCATCCATCGCCGGAGACCGTGTTGCCGTCGTCACACTGCTCACCGGCCTCGAGCTTGCCGTTCCCCACGAGCGCGGAGGACTGCGTCATCACCTCATGGGTCTCGGGAGCTGGCGCGCCTCTGTTGCAGGCAACGACGGCCGTAGAAAGTGCGAGGAGGATCGACGCGAGCGTCTTCCGTGCAATCGCGTGCGATGGCCTGCGTGTGCTCATGGCGGTCTCGATGGTGTGGGAGAGGCACGACGCGGGGTCGAGAAGACACTCCGCGATCTCGCAGAGTCGCCGCGCCTTCGTCTCGAGACAAGGCGAAAGCGGGGGCCTTGGGACGGCCTAGTCAATGCCACGGCTGAGCCACGGATGAGCTCCGCCGCGGAGATGGCTCGTTCAGTCTCACTCCCGCAAGAAGCGCTCGGCCATCCAGTCGATGAGCTCCCCCGACCTTCGGCGGCGCGCGCTTGCCCAACGTTGGCGGCTCCGCGAGCACCGAGCTCTCTTCCACACACGGGCACGCGGGTGCGGATGGCACCGACCGTTGGTGTAGACGACGACATCTCGTGGTCACATCGACCGACGCACGGTGCATGGCGCTCGAGCGGCTCGAGTGTCGGCTCCCAAGAATCCGCGCTCCCCATCTTCGTGCAGGCATCCATCGACCGCATTTGCCCGACGCTGCCGATCGAGGTCGCCTAGGATGCCGCCGATGTACTACGCGATTTTCGGTCAGTGGAAGAAGATGCTGGGCCAGCTCGACAAGTGGCTCACGACGGCGACGACCTTCGCGACGGAGAAGAAGTTCGATCCGAACGTCTTCCTCACGCTCCGCCTCGCACCGGATCAGTTCCCGTTCGTGCGTCAGGTCCAGTCCGCGTGTGACGTCGCGAAGATCGCCGCCGCGCGCCTCTCCGGTAAAGAGGCGCCGTCGCACCCCGACAACGAGCAGACGATCGAGGAGCTCCAGACGCGCATCCGCTCCGTCATCGCCTACCTCGACGGCTTTACCGAGACGGACTTCGCGGAGGCGGCATCGCGCTCGATCACGCAGCCGCGGTGGGAGGGCAAGGTGATGACCGGCGCGGACTACTTCCTCGAGCACGCGATGCCGAACTTCTTCTTCCACCTCACGCACGCGTACGCGCTTCTCCGGCACAACGGCGTGGCGGTCGGCAAGCGCGACTACCTCGGCGCGCTCACCCAGCGGATGCCGTGACGATCTGAGTCGGGTTCGTCGGGTGGAGCACGTCTGGCTCTGCCGCGCTCGCTCACGCGAGGATGACACCCGGTGCCATCCTCGTGTGCCGGACCGCGTGCCGCAGGGATGTCCCCACGAGCGCGCATTCATCGACGCGGCCTACGCGCGTTTCGCGAGGAGCGCGCGCCCTACCCTGCTCTGGACGGCGCGTCCGAGCTTCGTGCTGATCCACTCCGCGGTGTCGACCAGCGCGTCGAGGTCGATGCCGGTCTCCACGCCGACCCCCTGCATCAGGTAGACGACATCCTCGGTCGCCACGTTGCCGGTGGCGCCTTTCGCGTACGGGCAGCCGCCGAGGCCGCCGACGGAGCTGTCGAAGATGCGAACGCCCCGCTGGAACGCGGCGTACACGTTCGCGGCGCCCATGCCGTACGTGTCGTGGAAGTGGCCGGCGAGCTTCTCGAGCGGGACGTGTTTGCCGACCTCGTCGAGCAGACGCTCGACGGTCGCCGGTGTGCCGACGCCGATCGTGTCGCCGAGCGAGATCTCGTAACACCCGCCGCGATGGAGGCGCGCGCTGACTTCGGCGGCGCGCTCGGGCGGCACGAAGCCCTCGTACGGGCAGCCGACGACGCACGAGACGTAGCCGCGCACCGGGATGCCGTCCTTCTTGGCGGCCTCGAACACCGGCGCGAACCGCTCGAACGACTCGTCGATCGAGCAGTTGATGTTCTTCTGCGAGAACGCCTCCGACGCCGAGGCGAAGACGGCCACCTCACGCGCGCCTACGGCGATCGCCGCCTCGTAGCCGCGGAGGTTCGGGACGAGCACGGGGTACTTGATGCCGGGACGGCGCACCAGGCCGCGCATCACCGCGTCGTGGTCGGACATCTGCGGGACCCACTTCGGGGACACGAACGACGTCGCCTCGATCTCGGTGAGCCCCGCCTGCGCGAGCCGGTCGATCAGCTCGAGCTTCGTCTCCGTCGTGACGGTCGCCTTCTCGTTCTGGAGGCCGTCGCGCGGGCCGACCTCCACGATGCGTACGGAGGTCAAGGCTTCTTCTCCTTCTCCTCTTCCTCGAAGCTGACGAGCTCGACCCCCTCGTTCACCTGCTCGCCCACTCCGTAGAGGAAGCTCTTCACGACGCCGGCGCGCGGCGCCGAGATCGTCAGCTCCATCTTCATCGCCTCGACGACGAGGAGCGGAGCGCCCTTGTCGACGCGTGCGCCCTCCTTCGCGATGTGCGCGATGACCTTGCCCGGCATCGGCGCCCGGAGCCCGCCGACGCTATTGTCCGCGTCCGACTCGACGTAGAGCGGATCGACGACCTCGAGATCCCACCGCGCTCCGCCGAGGAAGACGTGGAGGTGCGCGCCGTTCGCGACGACGTTCGCATGCAGCGATGCGTCGCCGATCGTCACGCGGAGGCCGTGGCCGCCATCCTGCTCGAGCGTGAGCCGGGTGGCGGGAGCATCGGCCTTGCCCACCGAGACGTCCCAGTGTCCCTTCGACACGAACCGCGCGAACAGCTCGCGCGTCTCGTCACCGTGCCGGACTGCGACGAGCTGCGCCGCGCGTCCGCCATTCCGCCAGCCGTCGAGCGGCGCCCAGGGGCTCGCCTCCGTCGATGCCGCGGCCGTGCGCTTTGCGAGCTCCGCGGCGGCGGCGACGAGCCACGCGCTCTCGGGCATCTTCCGCTCCGCGGGGAGCAGCGCGTCGCGCTCTCGTTCGATGAGAGCGGTGTCTAGGTTCGCCTTGGCGAACGACTCGCTGCGGACGAGGCGTCCGAGGAACTCGACGTTGTTCGCGACGCCGACGATTTCGTAGCGATCGAGCGCGCTCGCCATCCGCGCGAGCGCCTCGCTCCGGTCTTCGCCCCACACGATGAGCTTCGCGATCATCGGGTCGTAGTGCGGGGTGATCGCGTCGCCCTGCTCGACGCCCGTATCGACGCGCACGTGCTCGGACTCCGCCGGAGGCACGAGGTGGACAAGCCGACCCGTCGACGGAAGGAAGCCCGCCTCCGGGTTCTCGGCGTAGATGCGCGCCTCGATCGCGTGGCCGCGGATCGTCAGCTCCTCCTGCGTGCACGGCAGCTTCTCACCGGCCGCGACGCGGAGCTGCCACTCCACCAGGTCCATGCCGGTGATCTGCTCCGTCACCGGATGTTCGACCTGGAGACGCGTGTTCATCTCCATGAAGTAGAAGGTTCCGGACGGGTCCGCGATGAACTCGACCGTGCCCGCGCCCGCGTAGCTCACTGCTTGAGCTGCGCGGACTGCGCTCCGCCCCATCGCGGCGCGCCGCTCTTCCGTCATGCCCGGCGCCGGAGCTTCCTCGAGCACCTTCTGATGCCGGCGCTGCACCGAACAGTCGCGCTCGAAGAGGTAGACGTAGTTGCCGTGCGTATCGCCGAAGATCTGCACCTCGATGTGGCGCGGCCGCTCGATGTAGCGCTCGACGAGCACGTGGTCGGAGCCGAACGAGCTCGCCGCTTCGCGCTTACACGACGCGAGCGCCGCCGCGAAGTCCGCAGCCGCGTCGACGCGGCGCATCCCCTTGCCGCCGCCGCCCGCGCTCGCCTTGATGAGGACGGGGTAGCCGATGCGGTCGGCCTCCTTCGCGAGGCGCGCCGGGTCCTGATCGTCGCCGTGGTAGCCCGGCGTGAGCGGCACGTCGAACTTCTCCATCAGCGACTTGGCCTCGGACTTCGAGCCCATCGCGCGGATGGAGGAAGCGCTCGGCCCGACGAAGACGACGCCCGCGCGCGCGCAGGCCTCGGCGAAGTCGGCGTTCTCGGAGAGGAAGCCGTAGCCCGGGTGGATCGCCTCGGCGCCCGACTCCTTGGCGACCGCGAGGATCTTCTCGACGGAGAGGTACGACTCGCGCGCGGCGGCAGGTCCGAGGAGGAACGCACGGTCGGCGAGGCGCACGTGGCGCGCGGAGGCGTCGGCCTCCGAGTAGACGGCGATCGTCTCGATGCCGAGACGGCGCGCGGTGCGAATGATCCGGCAGGCGATTTCGCCACGGTTGGCGATGAGGAGCGATCGGAACATGGTCGTTCTCACATCCGGAAGACGCCGAACTGCGTCGGCTCGATGGGCGCGTTCAGCGTGGCAGCGAGGGAGAGGCCGAGGACGCGGCGGCTCTCGGCGGGATCGAGCACGCCGTCGTCCCAGAGCCGCGCCGTGGCGTAGTAGGGATGCGCCTGCGAGTCGTACTTGTCGCGGATGGGCGCCTTGAAGGCGGCCTCCTCTTCTTTGGACCAGGCGCCGCCCTTCGCCTCGATGCCGTCACGCTTCACGGTCGCGAGCACGGACGCCGCCTGCTCTCCGCCCATGACGCCGATGCGCGCGTTCGGCCACATCCAGAGGAAGCGCGGCGAATACGCGCGGCCGCACATGCCGTAGTTGCCCGCGCCGAAGCTCCCGCCGAGGATCATCGTGATCTTCGGCACGCGCGCCGTCGCGACCGCGGTGACCATCTTGGCGCCGTCCTTCGCGATGCCGCCGTTTTCGGCTTTGCGCCCGACCATGAAGCCGGTGATGTTCTGCAGGAACAGGAGCGGCACGCCGCGCTGCGCGCAGAGCTCGATGAAGTGCGCGCCCTTCTGCGCCGACTCGCTGAAGAGGATGCCGTTGTTGGCGACGATGCCGACGGGGATCCCGTAGAGGTGCGCGAACCCGGTGACGAGCGTGCTGCCGTAACGCGCCTTGAACTCGTCGAAGCGCGAGCCGTCGACGATGCGCGCGATGACCTCACGAATGTCGTACGGCTTGCGCGTGTCCGTCGGGACGATGCCGTGGATCTCGAGCGGGTCGTACTTCGGCTCCTCGATCGGCTCGAGCTTCGGCCCGGCAGGCCTCTGCTTGTTCAGATGCCCGACGATGCGCCGCGCGATGTAGAGCGCATGGCGATCGTTGTCGGCCAGATGATCGGCGACGCCGGAGATGCGCGTGTGGACATCACCGCCGCCGAGGTCTTCCGCCGTGACGACCTCACCGGTGGCGGCCTTCACGAGCGGCGGACCGCCGAGGAAGATCGTCCCCTGCTCCTTGACGATGACGGCCTCGTCGCTCATCGCCGGCACGTACGCGCCGCCCGCGGTGCACGAGCCCATGACCACGGCGACCTGCGGGATGCCCGCCGCGCTCATGTTCGCCTGGTTGAAGAAGATGCGCCCGAAGTGCTCGCGATCGGGGAACACCTCGTCCTGCCTCGGCAGGTTCGCGCCGCCGGAGTCGACGAGATACACGCACGTGAGGCGGTTCTCGGCGGCGATCTCCTGCGCGCGGAGATGTTTCTTCACCGTCATCGGGTAGTAGGTGCCGCCTTTGACCGTCGCGTCGTTGGCGACGACCATGCACTCCTGCCCCTGGATGCGGCCGATGCCGGCGATCATCCCCGCGCCGGGCGCCTCACCGTCGTACATCCCGAACGCGGCGAGCTGACCGATCTCGAGGAACGGCGAGCCCGGATCGAGCAGGCGCTCGACGCGCTCGCGCGGCAGGAGCTTGCCGCGCGCGATGTGTTTCTCGCGCGAGGCGGCCGGACCACCGAGACGGATGGACTCGACCTTGTCGCGGAGATCGTCGACGAGGCCGCGCATCGTCTCGGCGTTCGCGCGGAACTCGGGAGAGCGGGTGTCGATGCGGGAGTTGAGGGTCGTCATGGCTTCTTTCGGGCGACTTCCAGGCGGCTGTTGTCGGACGCTTCTCTCGCGGCGGGTTCGCGCGTGGCGATCAGCCGCCCGTCTCGGCGAAGAGCTCGCGGCCGATGAGCATCCGCCGGATCTCCGACGTGCCCGCGCCGATCTCGTAGAGCTTCGCGTCGCGCAGCAGGCGCGGCGTCGGATACTCGTTGATGTAGCCGTTGCCGCCGAGGATCTGGATCGCCTCGAGCGCCATCCACGTCGCCTTCTCGGCCGCGTAGAGGATCGCGCCGGCGGCGTCCTTGCGGAGCGAACGCGAATGATCGGAACGGTCGCACGCGCGTCCGACGGCGTAGACGAGCGCGCGGCACGCGTTCCACGTCGTGTACATGTCGGCGAGCTTCGCCTGGATGAGCTGGAAGGTGCCGATGCTCTGGCCGAACTGCTTGCGCTCGTGCACGTAGGGCAAGGTCACGTCGAGGCAGGAGCGCATGATGCCGAGCGGCCCGCCCGCCAGGACGGCGCGCTCGTAATCGAGCCCGGACATGAGGACGCGCACGCCGTTGTTGACCGCGCCGAGCACGTTCTCCTCCGGCACCTCGCAGTCCTCGAAGAACACGGGATACGTGTTCGAGCCGCGCATGCCGAGCTTGTCGAGCTTCTCGCCGAACGAGAGCCCCTTCGAGCCCTTCTCGACGCAGAACGCGGTGATGCCCTTCGGCCCCGCTTCGGGATCGGTCTTCGCGTAGACGACCATCACGTCGGCCTCGCCGCCGTTCGTGATCCACATCTTCGAGCCGTTGAGCAGGTAGCGGTCGCCCTTCTTGTCGGCGCGGAGCTGCATGCTGACGACGTCCGAGCCCGCGTTCGGCTCGCTCATCGCGAGCGCGCCGACGAACTCACCGGAGACGAGCTTCGGGAGGAACCTCTTCTTCTGCTCCTCGTTTCCGTTCCGGTGAATCTGGTTCACGCAGAGGTTCGAGTGCGCGCCGTACGAGAGCGCGACCGACGCCGACGCGCGGGAGACCTCCTCCATCGCGACGATGTGCGCGAGGTAGCCGAGGTTGTTGCCGCCGTACTCCTCCGCCACGGTCATGCCGTGCAGGCCGAGGTCACCGAGCTTCTTCCAGAGGTCCGCGGGGAACAGGTTCTGCCGATCGATCTCGGCCGCACGCGGCGCGATTTCCTTGTCCGCGAAGCGGCGAACCGTGGCGCGGAGCGCGTCGATCGTCTCGCCGAGCTCGAATCCGAGCTCACTGAACTGCGTCATTGCCGGGAACCTCCGTGAGCGCCGGCAGCGACAGCCGCCCGGCGGCTCGAGAAGCGTACGGCGCGAGAGGTCGCAGAATCGGCCAGGGAGGTTGCAAATCGTGCCAAGGTGCACCAAGCTCTCGGCCATGGGTCGCCGCGCGCCCAAAGCTCGCCCCATCCCGCGTCGGCGCGCGGAGACGCCGATCGCGTTCGTGCGCACGATCGTCCTCGCCTACGAGAAATACGGCCTCTCCCCCGACCACGCGCTGGCCCGCGCCCGCATCACGCGCGCGCAGCTCCGCGAGGAGCGCACGCGGATCGACGCCGACCAGATGGAGACAATCTCAGCCACCGCGATGCAGGAGCTCGACGACGAGGCGCTCGGGTGGTTCACGCGGCGCCTCCCGTGGGGAACCTACGGGATGTTGTGTCGAGCTTCGCGGGCCTCGCCGACTCTCCGGGTTGCGCTCAAGCGATGGTGTCGGCACCACGCGCTGCTCACGGACGACATCGTGCTCCACCTCGACGAGAGCTCGGAGTCCGCACGCCTCTGGATCGAGGAGCGCCGCGACCTCGGACCGATGCGCGAGTTCTGCCTCCTCACCAGCCTGCGCTACGTCCACGGCTACGCCTGCTGGCTCGTCGACTCGCAACTGCCGCTCGCGGAGGTCACCTTCCCGTTCGCTCCCCCGCCGCACGCGAGCACGTATCGCTTCCTCTTCCCGGGCCCGGCGCGCTTCGACCAGTCGACGGCGAGCATGGTCTTCGATCCACGTTACCTCGTCCTGCCTCCGAAGCGCGACGAGGCGGCGCTCGATCAGATGCTGAAACACGCGCTGCCTCTCACCGTCCGGCAGTACCGGCGCGATCGCCTGCTCGTCGATCGCGTCCGCGCGTACCTGAAGGACCCGAGCCGCCATCCCGCCACGGCCGAAGCGATCGCCGCAGCGCTGCACGTCTCGGTGCGGTCGCTCCACCGACAGCTCGCGAACGAAGGCGCGTCGCTGCAGACGCTCAAGGACCACGCACGCCGCGAACGCGCATGCGAGCTCCTGAGGCGCACGAACATCCCGATCAAGCAGCTCGTCCGGATGATCGGGTTCACGAACGACAAGAGCTTCGCGCGCGCCTTCAAGGAATGGACCGGACAGAGCCCGTCGGCGTTCCGAGCCTCCGCCCCGACCGCTGTAGGTCAGTGAAGCTGCATCGCCGCGGGCGTTCCGACGGCCCTGCCGGCACGCTTCGCCTCGATGAGGTGCGCCGTGTTGATGAGCCCGACATGCGAGAAGGCTTGGGGGAAATTGCCGAGCTGCCGATGCAGTTCCGGATGGTACTCCTCGGCGAGGAGCCCCAGGTCGCTCGAGAGTGAGACGAGCCGCTCGAGCAGCGCCTCGGCTTCATCGAGACGACCGACCATCGCGTAGTTGTCGGCCAGCCAGAAGGTGCAGATGAGGAACGTTGCCTCGTGGCCTGGAAGCCCGTCGACGCCGGTCTCGGTCGAGTATCGAAGCACGAGCCCGTCCCAGGTGAGCTTCTTCTCGATCGCGGCGACGGTGGAGAGCATCCGCGGATCGTCGGCGGGCAAGAAGCCCATGTGCGGGATCAAGAGGACGCTCGCGTCGAGCGCGTCCGAGCCATACGACTGCGTGAAGGCTCCAATGCGCGTATTGAACCCGCGCTGCAGCAGGTTGCTGCGGATCTGCTCACGAAGCGCACGCCAGCGAGGGAGCCGCTTCGCGACGAGAGGGTCACCGCCTCCAACACCGAACTCCTCGATCATACGGACGGCACGATCGACTGCCACCCAGGTCATGAGCTTCGAATGGGTGAAGTGACGGCGGCCGCCTCCGCGCACCTCCCAGATACCCTCGTCCTTCAGCTGCCAGGCTTGCTCGACGAAGTCGATGATCGCGAGGATCGGTCCCCACGTGTCCGGCAGGTCCGGGATGCCGCGGACATGCGCGTCGTACAACGTGTTGAGCACCTCGCCGTAGACGTCGAGCTGGAACTGGTCGTAGGCCCCGTTGCCGATGCGAACGGGGCGCGAGTCCTCGTAGCCTGGAAGCCAGGGGAGCTCCATCTCGTGAAGGCGATGCTCGCCAGCGATGCCGTACATGATCTGAAGCTGGGCTGGGGCCCCCGCGACGGCGCGCATCAACCAATCACGCCACGCCCTGGCTTCGTCGAGGTATCCGCCTCGCATCAGCGCCTCGAGCGTCAGGCTCGCGTCGCGTAGCCAGCAATAGCGGTAGTCCCAGTTGCGAACACCGCCGAGCTCCTCGGGCAGCGAGGTCGTCGGCGCAGCTACGATGCCGCCGGTCGGCTCGTAGGTGAGCGCCTTCAGCGTGACCAGCGAGCGCACGACCGCGTCGCGGAACCGCCCTTGGTAGGTGCACCGGCTCGCCCAGTCTCTCCAATGGCGCTCGGTCCGAGCGAGCTCGGCTTCGGCGTCGATCTCCTGTTCGGGCGGGCTCTGGTGCGATGGGTAGAAGGTGAGCGCAAACGCGTAGCGTTCGCCGGCTCGCGCGACGAAGTTCGTCTCGAGGCGTGCGGCCTCCCAATCCGGCTCGACGGCGACCGGGCTGCTGAAGAGGAGCGAGTTCGGTCCGGACGTCAGCGTCGCGTGGCGATCGCTCGCCCTGGTCCACGGGATGTGTGCGCCGTATCCGAAGCGCACCTTGAGATCGCCGTGCATCGGCATCTCGCCCTCGAGCCCCTCGACGATGCGGATGATGTCGTGCTCGGCGTTGCCTGGAGGCATGAAGTCGATGATGCGCACGCGGCCCTCACCGTTCGTAATCTCGCTCTCGAGGACGAGTGTGTCCGGGCGATAGTGACGCTGGATGTCCCGGATCGGCGCCGCCGGTCGGAGCACCCAGTAGCCGTGGCGGTCGTTGCCCAGCAACTTCGCGAACGACGCATCCGAGTCGATTCGCGGCAGGCAGAGCCAGTCAATCGAGCCATGGCGCGAGACCAACGCGACCGTCGTGGCGTCCCCGATGAGCCCGTAGTCTTCGATGGCGGCCGGCATGCGGAGCATCATGGGGACTCACTCGCAACCTGCAACGTGCGCCGTTGGCCGGGCGCGCGGGGTGCGACACGAGTCGTCGCCATCTCGCGGCACGTCGGATGCTTCGACACATTCGCAATCGGCGGAGGTGACGACATGCGAGCGATGGCCGTCTTTCCAGGACAACGTGCGCTGCGGATGATCGATGTTCCGCCCCCGGTTCGACGAGATGAGCACGACGTCAGCGTTCGGATCCGAGAGGTCGGCATTTGCGGAACGGACCGCGAGATCTGCGACTTTCACTACGGAACGCCTGCACCCGGAAGCGAACGGCTCGTGCTCGGACACGAAGCGCTGGGAGAGGTCACCGACGTGGGCCCCGCCGTTCGGACGCTGGAAGCGGGAGATCTGGTCGCGCTCACCGTACGTCGCCCCTGCGGTGCCCCCACGTGCGTTGCGTGCCGCGCGGGCCGACAGGATTTCTGTGTCTCCGGCGGGTTCGTCGAGCGGGGCATCCTCCGAGCCGATGGCTACATGACCGAGCTCGTGGTCGAGGACGAGCGCTACCTGGTGCGCGTTCCGCGACGGCTCGCCGACGTCGGTGTGCTCGTGGAGCCGCTCACGATCGCGGCCAAAGCAGCCCTCGACCTGGACACCATCTTGCGGCGTTACCCATGGGAGCCGCTCGGGCTGCGGGCGCTCGTGCTCGGCGCTGGACCGATCGGGCTTCTCGCCGCCATGATGCTCTTGACGCGGAACATCAAGACGTCCGTGTATTCGCTCGAACCCGCCGACAGCGATCGGGCTCGTCTGACCCGCTCCTTCGGGGCCGACTACGTGTCGGCGCGCGACACGACACTTGCGGACCTCCCGGCGCGCATCGGGCCCGCAGACGTCATCTTCGAGGCGGTCGGAACGGCGAAGGTCGCTTTCGGCGCGCTCTCCACGCTCGCGCCGAACGGCGTCTTCGTCCTCAGCGGCGTTCCCGCCTCGCGGAAGCCCATCGAGGTCGACCTCGACGGCATCATGCGCGACATCGTTCTGAAGAATCAGGTGCTCTTCGGGACGGTGAACGCCTCGCGTGCAGCGTTCGAAGCCGCTGTGCGCCAGCTCGAACAGTTCATGGGTGTGTTCCCTGACGCGATTCGAGGTCTGATCACGGAGCGCGCGCCGCTCGAAAACGCGCCCGAGCTCCTACGCCGACCGAATGGGATCAAGCAGGTCGTCGCGCTTGCATGAGCAACGCGCGTGATGCGTGGCCGACCGGGCTCGAGCAGCAAGTCCGTCACGTGCGCGGAGCATGCGGACGACAGGTCGAGCCCCGCCGCCTTCACGACGGGCGTCGAGAGTGTCGGCGTCGGTCGAACGCCGACGACGGATCCGACTCGAGCCTTGCGTCGGAGCGCTGAACGGCTCTGTCGCGCGGCAAGACACGAGCGTTCCGGCGACGGCGCGGCAGATGCATCGGTGCCGACCGCGGCTGCATACGGAGGACGAGGCGGGAGGAGGAGGAGCCGATGCCATTCGACACGCGTACGCTCAAGAGCCAGCAGCTCCGGGACGTCAACTTCCAGGGCGACGCGCTCCGGATGGGAATGAACTGGACCGAGGAGGATCTCGGCAAACCGCAGATCCTCGTCGAGAGCGCCTACGGCATGGGTCATCCCGGGACGTTCCACTTCCGTCCACTCATCGAGGAGATCTCGAACGGCGTCTTCGAGGCCGGGGGCAAGCCGGGCGTCTTCACGGTCAGCGACATCTGCGACGGCGTCGTCCAGGCGACGAGCGGGATGAGCTACTCGCTCGTCTCGCGCGACGTGATGGCCGCGATGATCGAGATCCACGCGCTCGGGCATCCGCACGACGGAATGGTGCTCCTGTCCGGCAACGACAAGTCCGTTCCGGCACAACTGGTCGCGATCGCGCGCTGCAACTTGCCGGCGATCCACGTGCCCGGGGGTACGCAGCTCAATGCGCCGAACTACTTCACGTCGAACAAGCTCTGGCCACTGGGGATGCACGTGCAGCGAGGCGAGCGCACACACGACGAGCTCTTCGAGCGGCAGAAGAACGCATGCCCCACCTGCGGCGCCTGCCAGTTCATGGGATCGGCCTCGACGGGACAGGTCCTCGCCGAAGCGCTCGGTCTGGCGCTCCCGGGCTCCGCGTTGATCCCGATGCCGTTGACGTTGCACCTTCGGTACGCGCGCGCCGCCGGCAAGCAGATGCTGAAGCTCGTCGAGCAGGACCTCCGCCCGCGCGCCATCCTGACGCGCGAAGCCTTCGAGAACGCGATCACGGTCCATGCCGCCGTCGGCGGCTCGACGAACGCGCTGCTGCACTTGCCCGCCGTCGCGCGTGAGCTCGGGATCGACTTGAGCATCGACGACTTCGATCGGATTCACAGGCGTGTCCCCGTCCTGGCGAACGTGAAGACGACTGGCAAGTACCCGGTCGAGTACTTCTACTACGCGGGCGGTGTTCCGAAGTTGATGCTGGAGATCCGCGACCTCTTGCACCTCGACTGCATGACGGTCACCGGACGAACGCTCGGCGAGAACCTCGACACGATCCAGCGTTCGAGCTTCTTCGAGGAGCGCCTCGGCTATCTCCGGAACTACAGGATTCCGGACTCCGAGATCATCCGGCCGCGCGCCGAGCCTTTCTCGACCGAGGGCGGCCTCGCGATCCTGCGGGGCAACATCGCGCCGGAGGGGGCAATGATCAAGGCATTCACGGTCCCGAAGGAGATGCACGTTCATGTCGGGCCGGCGCGCGTCTTCGATCGCGAAACGGCATGTCTCGAAGCTCTGAAGCGTCACGCGATCGTGCCCGGCGACGTGATCGTCATTCGATACGAAGGCCCGCGAGCGAACGGGATGCCTGAGATGTACTTCGCTTCTTCCGTGCTCGATGCCGATCCGGTGCTCGGGCATACGACTGCGCTCGTCACGGACGGTCGATTCTCTGGCGCGATGAAAGGGCCGAGCATCGGTCACGTGTCACCAGAGGCCGCAGCCGGAGGCCCGATCGCGCACGTCGAGGACGGGGACCTCATCGAGATCAACGTTCCCGAGCGCAGGCTGGCGATCGTCGGCCTGCACGATCGTCGAGCGACGGAGGCCGAGGTCGCGCGTGCGCTCGCGGACCGGCGTGCACGCTGGGTGCCGCCGCCGGCACGTCACACGGAAGGGATCTTGGCGCTCTTCGCACGTGTCGCGACGTCGGCCTCCTCCGGAGCCTCGCTGACGATGGCCGCGACCGGAGAGCCTGCTTCCGTGGCGGAGCAGGTCGGCGTTGCGCCCGAGGACGTCGAGGCACCGCCGGAGCGCGTCGCCGTTCCGCCCGTTGCCCCCGAAGACGTCGAGGCACCGCCGGAGCCGGTCGCCGGCGCTGACGGAGAGATCGCGAAAGAAGCAACTCGAGCGAGCCCCCCCGACGTGCGCCATGCGGAGCGCGTCAAGGTCGTCGTGCTCGACTACGACTTCGGCGACGTCGAGATCGAGCGGTCGATCGTCGAGGGAGCGGGGTTCGAGCTCGTCGCTGCGCAGTGCAAGACCGAAGACGAGGTGATCGCCGCGGCGCACGACGCCTACGGCGTGCTGTGCCAGTACGCCCACGTCGGGGCACGCGCGATCGAGGCGTTCACGCATTGCTGTGTCATCGGGCGCTACGGGACCGGCGTCGATATCGTCGACGTCGACGCTGCCACCAAGCACCGGATCCAGGTGACCAACGCGCCGAGCGACTGGTGCTCCGACGAGGTGGCGGACCACGCGGTCGCGCTCTGGCTCGCGGCCGCGCGGAAGCTCTCCAAATACGACGCGGCGACCCGCCGTGGGGAGTGGCAGTGGCAGACCGGGAAGCCCATCCGACGGCTTCGCGACAGTGTCTTCGGCCTGCTCTCGTTCGGCTCGATCGCTCGCTCCATCGCCGACCGCGCCCGCCCCTTCGGAGTCGAGGTGTGGGCACACGACCCGTTCGTCGACGACGAAGCGATCCGGGCGGCCGGCGCAAAGCCGGTCTCGTTCGCGGAGCTCGTTCAAGGCTCGGACTACCTCGTCATCCAGTCGCCGCTCACCGCCGAGACGCGCGGCATGTTCGACGAGGACGTGCTCCGGAGCATGAAGCGGAGCGCTATCCTCGTGAACACCGCTCGAGGACCGATCGTCAGTGACCATGCCCTCTACCGCGCTCTGAGCGAAGGCTGGATCGCTGGCGCGGCGGTCGACGACCTCGAGGAGGAGCCGGCCAAGCGACGCGACTGGCGGCCAGACAATCCACTGTTCCAGCTCGAGAACATCATCATCACGCCGCATGCGGCGTACTACTCGGAAGAGTCGATCCGCATGGTGCGCACGATCGCCGCGACCGAGGTCGTGCGCGTGCTGCGTGGCGAGCCCGCGCGCCATCCAGTGAACGTCGTCGAGGAGGTCGAGAGGGAGAGCGCGTGATGCTTCCCAGGCGACTCGACGCTCTCAGATCGATCGAACGGCAGCGAGCGCTGGCGGTGGTCCGCCTGGATGACGCCCGGCCGCTGCGCCCCGTGCTCGAGGCGCTTGCCGCCGGCGGGATCTGCACCGCCGAGATCACGGTGACGACGCCTGGCGCGCTCGCCGCCATGGAGACGCTGACCGACGAGCTCGGCTCGCGGATCCTGATCGGCGCGGGCAGCGTGCTCGATCCGGAGACGGCTCGTCTGGCCATCCTGGCCGGGGCTCGATTCATCGTCGGGCCGACGTTCTCGCCGGCGGTGCTCGCGGTGTGTCACCGGTACGACGTCGTCGCGATCCCTGGAGCGTATTCACCAACGGAGATCGTGACCGCCTGGGAGGCGGGAGCCGATGTCATCAAGCTCTTTCCTGCCGGCACCCTCGGGCCGGGTTACCTGAGGGATCTGCGTGGGCCGCTGCCACAGGTGCGGCTCCTTCCGACGGGCGGTGTGACCGCGGAGAATGCCGTCGAGTTTCTGGCCGCGGGAGCGATGGCCGTCGGCGTGGGCGGGGCGCTGGTCGATCGCGAGCTCGTCGCTCGAGGTGACTACGCGCGCATCACGGAAGGGGCTCGCCAGCTCTCGCTCGCCGTCCGCGAGTCGCACGAGGGGTCTCCATGATGCGCAAGAAGACCGTCACATTCGGTGAGCTGCTCGTGCGCCTGAGCGCGCCGGGACACGAGCGCCTGTTGCAGTCGACCACGCTGCACACGAGCTTCGGCGGAGGCGAAACCAATGTCGCTGCGAGCCTCGCCACGTTCGGTCTGGACAGTCACTTCGTCACGCGATTGCCGACAAACGCCATCGGCGACGCCGCGATCCGCGCGCTGCGTGCGGAAGGCGTCGACGTGAGCTCGATCCGACGCGGCGGCGAGCGGCTCGGGCTCTACTTCGTCGAGACAGGCGCGAGCCAGCGTCCGTCGTGCGTGATCTACGATCGGGGCCATTCGGCGTTCAGCGAGCTCTCACCGGACGACGTACCTTGGCCGGACGTGCTCCGCGACGCGAGCTGGTTCCATACCACCGGCATCACGCCTGCCATCGGAGCGTCGCTGGTGGAGTGCACGCGCGCCGCGCTCGAAGCGGCCCGTCGAGGCGGCGCGCGCGTGAGCTTCGACGTCAACTATCGCAGCAAGCTGTGGACCGAAGATGAGGCGCGTCGCGTGATGCTGCCGCTGCTACGGCACGTGCACGTCCTGATCGCGAACGAGGGGCACCTGACGCAGGTCCTCGGGTTGGCGCCACGAGGCAAGGCCGAGACCTCGTCGCCTCGGGACCTCGGCAGGCTCCGGGACGCCGCAGCACGCGTCGTCTCCGAGCATGGGGTCGAGCACGTGGCGATCACGTTGCGCGAGAGCCTGTCGGCGAGCGAAAACGCGTGGAGCGCCCTCCTCTACGACGGCGCGACGGGGACGATGTATCGCGGACCTCGGTACGTCGTGCAGCTCGTCGACCGGATCGGCGGTGGCGATGCATTCGCAGCCGGACTCGTCTTTGCGCTCCTGGACGGCAAGTCCCCCGACGACGCGCTCCGCTTCGCGATCGCGGCTGGAGCGCTCAAGCTCACCATCGTGGGCGACTTCAACCGCGTCACCGTCGAGGAGATCGAGCGGCTCGCCGCGGGCCACGACGATGGCCGAGTCAGCCGGTGAGCACGCCGACTGGAGAGTGGAAGGAGGCCGAAAAATGGGTGTGGAAATGACCAGCATTCCGGGTGTTCCGATTCCCGTCAGCCGAGTCGGTCTCGGGACGTGGGCCATGGGAGGCTTCCAGTGGGGCGGCACCGACGACGACGAGTCCGTTCGGACGATCCACGCGGCGCTCGACATGGGCATCAACCTCATCGACACCGCGCCAGCGTACGGCTTCGGCCACTCCGAGGAGGTCGTCGGGCGCGCCATCGCCGAGCGGGGACAGCGCGAGCGCGTCGCCATCGCCACGAAGGTCGGTCTCGAGCGGCGCGGAGACGCCCTGTTCAGGAACGGAACGAGGCAACAGATCTTCGAGGAGGTCGAGCTCTCGCTCGCACGGCTTCGCACCGACTACATCGATCTCTATCAGGTCCACTGGCCAGACCCGCAGACGCCTTACGAGGAGACCGCTGAAGCCCTCCGCGACCTCGTGCAGGCTGGGAAGGTCCGCGCGGTAGGCGTCTCGAACTACTCGATCGATGCCATGGAGCGATTCGGTCGCGTATGCGCCATCGCCTCTGCGCAGCCGCCGCTCAACATCTTCGAGAGGGAGGCCCTGAAGGACGTCCTTCCCTGGTGCCGCGCGAACCGCGTAGCCACGTTGACCTATGGTGCACTCTGTCGTGGGCTCCTCAGCGGCGCCATCGATGCGAAAACCGAGTTTTCGGGAGATGATCTCCGGAAGGTCGATCCGAAGTTCCTTCCACCGCGTTTCGCCGAATACCTGGCCGCCGTCGAGCTCCTCGATCGCTACGCGCGCGATCGATTCCAGGTCGGTGTCCTCGAGCTGGCCGTGCGATGGGTCCTCGACCACCCCGGCGTCTCCGTCGCGCTCTGGGGAGTCAGGCACCCGGACGAGCTGACTCCGGTCGAACGGATCATGACCTTCCATCTCGACGACGAGGCGCGCGCGTACGTCGACGGCGTGGTCGCCGAGACCGTACGGCACCCCGTCGGTCCGGAGTTCATGGCGCCGCCGGAGCGCCCTGCGGAGGTCTCTGCGAGCGCACCGATCTGAAAGGGAACTCGACGCCAGCTCAGGGCTCGAACACCGGTCGGAGCACCTGCTCGAGCCACGTCATCACCGCGCGCACCGGCTTCGGAACGTCACGCCCGTGGCGATGAACCAGCGATACAGGCAGCGGCTTGCAGGTGTACTTCGGAAGGATCTCGACCAGGGCTCCGCTTTCGAGCGCCGCCTTCTTCCCGATCCTCGGCGACTGGATGATCCCGAGACCGGCGTGACAGGCAGCGTCGTACGCGTCGGTACCGTTCACCGTCACGATGCTCTGCATCGGGCAGGTGACCCAGCGCTTCCCGCGACGGTACTCGAAGCCGGGCTCGTCCCCGCCCAGCGTCGGCGAGTAGTGCACCAGCCGATGCCGCTCGAGATCGGCGATGCTCCGCGGGACCCCGAACCGGCGAAGGTAGGCCGGGCTCGCGCAATTGACCATCGGGAGCATCCCGAGCTGCCGCGCCGTGAGCCCCGGCTCGGCGAGTGTCCCGATGCGCAACACGCAGTCGAAGCCCTCGCGAACGAGATCGACGAACCGGTCCGTGGTGCCAACGAGGAGCTCGAGGCGCGGGTGCGCTGCGAGGAGCTCCGGCAGCGCCGGGATAACGCGCTCGCGTGCGAACGTGATGGGCAGATCGATGCGGACGCGACCACGGAGGGAGCTCGTGGCCTGGAACATCGAGGCGAGCCGGTCGGCCTCCTCGAGAAGCCCCGCCACCCGTGCGAGGAACTGCTCACCATCCGGTGTCGGGCGCACGGCGCGCGTCGTTCGCTGGAGGAGGTGCGTGCCGAGCTCCGCCTCGAGCGCCTTCACGTGAAGGGAGACGCGTGACTTCGGCATCCCGAGCTGTTCGGCCGCGCGCGTGAAGCTCGCGAGCTCGGCGACCTTCACCAGGATGCGGACACGTTCGAGGTTCATGAGCATTGTTCCGAGATTCGAAACGCTGTGTCGGAATGTTCGAAGATTATCGACAGTGCGCTCGCGAGCTACTCCTTTCTTCATGAACAGCAAGACGAACCGCCACCCGTCCCCCATCGCCCTCATCACCGGCTCCAGCCGCGGCCTCGGAAGGAGCATGGCGCTCCACCTCGCCGACCGCGGCACGGACATCGTCGTCACCTACCGCTCGCGAGACAAAGAAGCGCTGGATGTCGTCGCCGCAATCGTCGCGAAGGGACGAAGGGCCGTCGCCATCCAGCTCGACGTCACCGACAGCCGCAGCTTCGGCGCGTTCGCCGAGACGTTGCGAAGCGAGCTCTCCAGGACCTGGCAGCGCGACCGCTTCGACTTCCTCGTCAACAACGCCGGGACGGGCGCCCACGTGAGCTTCGCGGAGACGACCGAAGAGCAGTTCGACGAGCTCGTGAAGGTGCACCTGAAGGCGACCTTCTTCCTCACGCAGAAGCTCCTGCCGCTCCTCGCCGACGGCGGGCGCGTCCTCAACGTATCGAGCGGGCTCGCGCGCTTCACGTTTCCTGGGTACGCCGCCTATGCCGCGATGAAGGGGGGCATCGAGGTGCTCACGCGGTACATGGCGAAGGAGCTCGGACCGCGGAAGATCGCGGTCAACGTGGTCGCTCCCGGCGCCGTCGAGACCGACTTCGGCGGCGGACTGGTCCGCGACAACGAGCACGTCAATCAGCTCATCGCCTCGCAAACGGCGCTCGGCCGTGTCGGCCTGCCCGACGACATCGGCGCGGCCGTGGCGATGCTCCTCGCGCCCGAGAGCGCGTGGATCACGGGTCAGAGGATCGAAGTCTCCGGCGGCCAATCGCTCTGAGCGACGGATTTGTGAGCGCGAAGGCAAGCCGATCGCACTGCTTTGCCGTCCGTGCTCCGCACGCGTCCGATAGGCTTCGACCATGGAGACGGCCCCCCGACAGCTGATGCCCGCCGCTTTCCTCGGACACGGCAGCCCGATGAACGCGCTCGAGACGAACCGCTTCACGACAGCATGGAAGTCGCTCGGCCAATCAACCCCGAGGCCTCGCGCGATCGTCGTCGTCTCCGCTCACTGGTACGTCAACGTCACGGCCGTCACGGCGATGGCGAGCCCGCGGACGATCCACGACTTCTTCGGCTTCCCGAAGCAGCTCTTCGAGGTGCAATACCCCGCGCCGGGGGATCCGAAGATCGCCGAGGAGATCGCCGAGGTCGCGAAGCCCACGCGCGTCGGGCTGGACGTCGACGGCTGGGGAATCGACCACGGCACCTGGTCCGTCCTCGTGCACGCGTATCCGAAGGCCGACGTCCCTGTGCTCCAGCTCTCCATCCATACCCACCGCAGCATCGAGAGCCACTTCGAGCTCGGAGCAAAGCTCGCCCCCCTGCGCGAGCGCGGCATCCTCTTCGTGGCGAGCGGGAACGTCGTTCACAACTTGCGAGCGATCGACTGGTCGAAACGCGAAGAGGGATTCGACTGGGCACACCGCTTCGATGAGGCCACTCGCAAGATCATGACCGAGACCCCGAGCGACGTGCTCCGCCTGGTGGACCATCCAGACTTCGCGCGTGCGGTCCCCACGCCGGAGCACTTCCTTCCGCTCGTCTACCTCGCGGGACTGGCGAGCGCGGAGAAGCGCGGCGCCGGACTGCTCGTCGACGGGTACTCGTTCGGCTCGCTCTCGATGACGTCGTACACGCTCGACGCGCAGTGCCCGAAAGCAGGCGCGGACGGACCGTCGGCGTCGCTGCCCGATCCGAGCCTGGTGCCGCCGGAGGACACGAACACGTGAGCCGAGGTTCTGGGCACCGAGACGTCGCCTGAACCCCCCTTTGGAGTGCCGGCCGCAACGACCAAGCCGAGAGCGGCCTCACGTGCGACGACGACCACCGGCCGAGTGCTCTCACATGGGAGCGCCGCACTTGACGCAGTCGACGCGGCCGCGCACGACGAGGGCCGCGCAGAAGCGGCAACGCGCGGCGTCCTGCTCGGCACCGGTGCGCTCGTCACGCGCGGCGTGCTCGATCCGCGCTGCTGGCGCCCGGGCCGAGCTTCCCTCCCCCGTGCCGACGTGGCCGAGCACCGCGCCCGCGCGCACGACCGATCCCTCGCCACAGACGATCGCCTCGAGGACACCGCTCTCGGGCGCAACGACGTCCACGTTCACCTTCACCGTCTCGAGCTCCGCGACGGTGGCGCCCTTCTCGACGCGGTCGCCCACACGGTAGAGCCAACGGAGCAGGTGGCCTTCGGGCGCACCCTCGCCGAGCTCCGGCACTACGATCTCCATGGAGCCAGCATAACCGCCGCGATCCGGGCGGGCGAATCACCTTCACGGGGTCGAGCGCGCCGTCGACCCGCTCGATCTCGAAGTGCGCCCGCTCGACTCACTTCACGCAGCGGACGTACCGCGTGCCTTGGTCGCTCGTCTGAGAGGCGCCCGTCGCGAACGCGACGTAATACTGAGTGCCCGCGTTCTGGAAGGCGGTCGTGCTCGACCAGTAGTCGCCGACCGGGCCGTCGAAGAACGCCGTGGGCCACTTCGGTGAGCCGGTCTCCGCCCGATCCACGATGGTCAGGAGCTCCTTGATGGTCGGCATCCGCCACCCGCCGCCCGCCACCGTCAGGTTCGCGCAGTAGTTGGAGCTCGCCGCGCGCGAATGGAGCGTCGTCGTTGCGACGCGCTCCCAGCGCAGGTTCGTCTTCGTGTCGCGCACGACGGCACCCGCGTCCTGCACCACGAAGCGCCCTGCGGGAGGCGCGGCCGACGCCGCCCCCATCGAGGCGAGCACGGCAACGCAAGAGAAGAGAGCGAGCGTCTTCTTCATCGAACACACCTCACATCGAAGGTCGCCGTATCGGCCGACGCGGTGACACGAAGCGAGCTCACGGACCAGTGGCTGCCCGACACTCCCGCGACGGGCGTGCTCGACCACATGCCGCCGGTCACGGTGCCGAACTTCGCCGCGAACCCGCTCGCCTGAGACACGTCGCCGATGGAGACGAGCTCGATGGTGGTCGGGAGCCGCCAGTCGGTGAAGCCGTGCTTCGAGAGGCCATCACAGTGGGCCTTCGCCGCTGCCCATGTCTGGGCGCTCGGCCCCGACACCGTCCACAAGAGTCCGGTCACGCTGTCGACCGATGTCTCGCCTGCGGACGACGACTCGAAGCTGTACGACGGGATCGGGGGGACCGACGCGTTCGCCCAGCTCGGCATCGTCCACAGCGCCCACTCCGTGTCCTCGCACGCACCAGCCTTGCAGATCGTCTTTTCGCTGGCCCCGCACGCGAGACCGTAGGCAACGTCGCCCGTCTCGACGCACTCCGCGGTCGCGCCGCACGCGGTGACTCCCTTCCGGCACTCGTTCGCAGGTTTGCAGAAGAGGTCCGGCACACAAGGCTCGGTGGATCCATCCGCGCCAGCGTCGCCCGCGCCACCGTCGACGTCGCCGCCGCCGCCCGCTTCGTCACTGCCCCCCGTGCCTCCGTCGGGCAAGCTCGCGGCGGAGTTGGGATCATCGCCGACGCAGCCGCCGAGAAGAGCGAACGCTACGAACAGCGCGAAGAAGACAATCGGCCGCCCCACGAGACGGAAGGATAACACCCGTCGAGCTTCGCTCGGCGCCGACCTGCGCGACACGTGTGGCTGACGCCTGATTTGCGCTGCGCCCTACTACGCTCCCGACGCTCGAGCGCCGGATGGAGTTGCGGCCGACGAGCAGCATTGGCTGGGCAATCGTCCACCCACCCGAACGCCCCTTGCGCGGTCTGTCGTGCAGCGCGTCTTGAAATCATGCAGGATTTCCAAAACCCACCAGGTAGGCTCATGTGGTCTTCGACTTGCTAGGACGCCGTCGAACCGCCGCTCCGGCTTTCGCCCCCTGATTCGAGGATGACGCCATGAAGCTCAGTTTCGCCCCTGTCGCCATCGTCGCCGTCGCTCTCGCCCTCGTGGCCTGCACGGCGGGTGGCGACGAAGCCGACTCGAGATCCGACGAGGTCGTCGCCGGCGATGCGTGCAAGCTCGCCAGTCCGAAGACGGACATGATGTGCATCACGCTCTACGATCCGGTCTGCGGTTGTGACGGCAAGACCTACGGCAACTCGTGCGAGGCAGGCCGGTTCGTGACGAGCTCGACGCCGGGCGAGTGCCCTCCGGCGACCGACCCGGACGCGGGCACGTGCACGCTCGCGACGCCGCAGGACACGGCCTGCTACGAGATCTACTCGCCCGTCTGCGGCTGCGACGGCGTCACGTACGGCAACGACTGCGAGGCCGAGCGCGTCGTCACCAGCCACACGCCCGGTGAGTGTCCCCCCGCGGATGCCGGCGCCGCGTGCGAGCTGAAGGAGCCGAAGAACACCTTCTGTCCCGCCGTCTACGATCCGGTCTGCGGTTGCGACGGCAAGACGTACGGCAACTCTTGTGAGGCCGCGCGTGCCGTCACGAGCTCCACGCCGGGGGCCTGCGGGAAGTAGCGCGCCTCGCTCTCGAGATCGCACGCGCACGCGAAGCGGGCCGAGTCACCTCGTCGTGGCTCGGCCCGACGTGCGTCCGGCGTTGGCGATTCGCTCTGGTCGCTCCTGGTCGCGCGCGCGACCATCCTCAGCCTGACGCAGCTCGAGCGCAGCGATTGAGCAAGAATGTACCCTTCGCGATGGCGGCAAGCTCCGCCATGCTCCGCACGAGCTCGAGTCATGCGGCGGAACGTTCGTGTCACCCGTTCGAGCGAGAATGGGGCTTCGGGTACCTTCGTCTATGTTCAGGAACCGTGGCGGGGGGGAAACCGTGACGACGCGCCGAGCGCCAGCGCTCGCCGTCGGCGAAATGGAAGGACCCCAGTGAATCGATCGCTCTCTTGCCTTTCGGGCGCCGTCGCCCTCGGCGCCTTGTTCATGCTCACGCCTGCGTGCGAGGAGTCGACTGCCTCTGCCCCGTCACCCGACGCAGGCATCGGCGACGGCGACGGAGGCGCGCCGGCCATCGACTGCCCGGCGCCGACCGCAGGCCCGACGAAGCACGAAGGCGACGTGAAAGACGGTGAGGTGTGGACCGCCGCAGGCAGCCCGCACATCGTCGAGTACGACGTCTACGTCCGCGACGGCGCCAAGCTCACCATCGAACCGTGCGCCGAGGTCCGCATCGCCAAGGAGCGGCGGATCAGCGTCGCCGCTCCGCTCTCGCCGAGCACCGGTACGCTCATCGCCGAAGGCACCGCGACGAAGCCGATCAAGTTCACGAGCGACGGCGCCGACCGCTGGGGCAGCGTCTACGTCGCCGCGCCGGGCACCGCGCGTTTCTCGCACGTCACCTTCGAGAACGGAGGCGGCGAGGCCACCGAGCGTGGCGCGACGCTCGTGGCAGTGGGCGACGATCAGGAGCCGCTCTCGGACGCGGTCCTCTTCCTCGACAACGTCACGATCAAGAAGTCGCGCGGCGCCGGCATCTGGATGCAGCGGCGGTCGAAGTTCATCACGGGATCGAAGGACGTCACCGTCACGGAGTCGGGGGACGACGAGTCTCCGTACGCGGTCGAGATCTCCGAGCACGCGATCGACAGTCTCCCCACCGGGAAGTACACCGGCAACAAGACGGACGAGATTCTCATCCGCACGGAGGGCGACCTCGGCGCCGGCACCGGTCTCGTGGACGACGCCACGCTGCACGACCGTGGCGTGCCGTACCACATGGGCGATGGCGAGAGCGATTCGTTCGTCATCGGCAGCACGGACGAGAACAAGATCACGACGCTCACCATCGAGCCGGGCGTCGTCATGAAGTTCGAGCCGAAGACGGCGTTCATGGTGCAGCTCTACACGACGGAGAAAGCTTCGAACGCGGTCGTGAAGGCGCAGGGCACGGCGGAGAAGCCGATCGTCTTCACCTCCGCTTCTCCCACGCCCAAGGCAGGCGACTGGCGAGGGCTCTGGTTCGGCGGCATCCCGCAGGCGGCCAACGTGCTCGACCACGTCCGCATCGAGTACGCGGGATACGACTGCGGCTGCGCCCTGAACACGTGCAGCGCGATCGAGGAGAGCAACGGCGCCGTCATCTTCTCGATGCAGCCACCGAGCGCGTTCATCACGAACACGGTCTTCAAGGAGATCGCCGGACACGGCATCACGCAGGGCTTCAATGGCACGCTCGTGAACTTCCGCCCGACGAACACGTTCGAGGGCGTCACGGAATGCGTCCAGACGCTCCCGAGCAATCCTTCGGCCCAGTGCCCCGATCCGCGCCCGGCGTGCGACGGGATGTGAGCGCCGGCACCTCGTCCACCAGCGGCCTTCGGAGTCGCTGAAGAGTAGCGCGCTCTCGGAGCGAGCTCAGCGGTCGTCGTGATGCCGGAGTCGTCTGGCATTGCGGCGATCGCTTCGAGCCGCCCGGTGCGAGCCGCTATAGTGCGCGCGACCACGGCGCACATGCGAGCCGAGGTCGCGATCCATGCCGACGATCTTCGATCCCCTCGTCTTCCGCACGGGCCTCACGGCGCGCAATCGAGTCATCCTCGCGCCGATGACCAACCAGCAGAGCCACGATGACGGCTCGCTCTCCGACGACGAGCTTCGCTGGCTCGTCTCCCGCGCAGCAGGCGGCTTCGGCGTCGTGATGACGTGCGCCGCGCATGTCGCAAAGGACGGGCAAGGCTGGCCAGGCGAGCTCGGGATCTTCGACGACGCGCTGCTGCCGAGCCTCGAGCGGCTCGCCGGTGCGCTCCGGAGGCACGAGGCCGTCTCGATCGTGCAGATCTTCCACGGAGGCGTCCGCGCCGACGCGACCGCGAGCGGCATCCGCCCGTGGAGCGCGAGCGAGATCGAGGGCGCGCGTCCGGCCACGAAAGAGGACATCGAGCGCGTCATCGGCGAGTTCGGGAAGGCAGCGGCGCGCGCAAAGCGAGCCGGCTTCGACGGCGTGGAGATCCACGGCGCGCACGGCTACCTGTTCACGCAGTTCCTGAGTGCGACGCAGAACCAGCGAACGGACGAATGGGGCGGCTCACTCGAAGGCAGAGCCCGCCTCATCCGCGAAGTGATGCGCCGCGTCCGCGAGGAGACGGGCGCCGGCTTCACCGTGGGCGTTCGTCTCTCGCCGGAGGACTTCGGCAACGCGCGCGGACTCGATCTCGACGAAAGCGTGCAGACCGCGCGCTGGCTTGCTGAAGACGGCGCGGACTTCATCCATGTCTCGCTCTGGGACGTTCATCGCAACACCACGAAACGTCCAGACCAGCACGCGGTGCCGCTGTTCCGCCAGGCATTGCCCGAACACGTGAAGGTCCTGACCGCGGGGAAGATCTGGACGCGCGCCGACGCCGAGCACCAGCTCGCGCTCGGCGCTGATGCCGTTGCGCTCGGGCGGTCGGCGATCCTCAATCCCGAGTGGCCGCTGCGCGCGCAGACCGACGGCTGGGAGCCGCGACGTCCGCCTGTATCCATCGACGAGCTCCGCGACCGGAGCCTCTCGCCGCGATTCGCCGAGTACATGCGGCGCTGGAAAGGCTTCGTCGCGCCCTGACGTCTTCGGGCGGCCCCCAGCAACGAAAGCGTCTTCGGTCTCCTTCGCCGCCGCTCGTTCGGAGCGCGCCGGTCGTCGATCCCTTGCGGCAGGCGTTCGCTCTCTGCCGATGCCTGCGAGCCCGCTGGCTCGTCGGCGCCCATGATGAGGCGCGCCGTCATCTGCCAACCCCGCGGTCGGGACTCGCCGTGGGATGCGCCCGCCGCTCGGGGCGGGACGCGCTATGTGCTCGTTCTCCGGTCCAATTTCATTTCGATCGAGGATTTACAAAAAATATGCGGGCGCGGCCGACTTGAGAGCTTTCTTTCCCTTGTGCGGTGTGTCTTGACGGGCAGCGAGACATGCAATCTATTGCGCGTTTCGAATTCGTTTAATTAATCACATTCGTCATAAGGGGTGCTTGCATGAGAATGACTTTGAGACTGACCTCGCTCCTCGCGGTCGCGACGGTCCTGGGGATGGCGGCATGCGGAGACGAGGCTGTCGACATCGAGCCGACTCCGGACGGCGGGAACTCGGAGGACGGCGGCCGTAAGGACAGCGGCGTGAACGATCCGGACACCGGGTCGCCGGAGAAGGACGCCGGGAAGGACGCACCCGACGACGATCTCGTGAAGGACATCCATCTCCGCGTCGAGGACGTGATCGCAGGCGAAGCGCCTCAGGGCCCGTCCACGTTCGGCTTCGCGTCGAACGAGAACGCGTACGGCGGCGCAGGAACCTCGTGGCGCTACCAGAAGCCGCTCACGGGCGCCGCGGACGAGAAGTTCGAGTTCTACCTGCCGTTCACTGCAGAAGACGCGCAGGGCAAGGCCGCCGGCCTCGGCGAGATCTCAGCGCACCTCGGCAAGGTGACGCTGGCCGACATCGCGTCGATCAAGGTGCACAGCCGGCGGAACGACGCGACCTCGTCGGACTTCATGATGCTGGTCTACACGACGCCTCATCAGACCGCTTCGGAGAACGACGCGAGCTGGTATGCGCGCCGCCTGCACGCGAGCTTCGCCTGGGCAGCGTCGCCCAATGCGCCGGCCGAGAAGTGGAACGCGTTCTCCACCGGGCCGGGCTCGAACTCACTGCGCTTCTGGGACTTCCGCAACGCGGACGTGACCGCCGGCGAGCAGCCGAACGACAACTACTTCAGCCTCGCGAACATCCAGAGCGGGCCGGTCACCCCGGCGGGTGTCACGGGCGCGCGCGACTACCGGAACGAGCAGGTCCGCTACATCGCGTTCTCCAGCGTCTCGAACGACGTGGCCTTCGACGGCTCGCTCGACGGCATCGAGATCGTGCTCAAGAACGGCAAGGGAGTGGCGATTGATCTCACGGGTGAGGCGAACTTCCGTCGCATCGCCCTCAGCCGGAGCAAGCTCCTCTCCGTCGATCCGCCCAGCGCCGGGTCGACCTATGGGACGGCGACCTCCACAAACGCATGGGGCGGCGCCGGCACCTCGTGGTCGTTCACCAAGGACCAACCGAGCAACGAGAAGCTCGAGGTGTACCTCACGTTCGCCGGAGCGCTCGACACGCCGAAGACGGAGATCTGGAAGGGCGTTCGCGATCACCTCGGCGAGTTCACGGTGGCGGACATCGATTCGCTCCGCGTCCACAGCTACAAGGCCGCGGCCGAGCGCGACTTCGCGGCGGTCATCTACACCGTGGCGGACGGGACCGAAGACGACGCGTCCTGGTACGGCCGGCGCCTGCATGCGGCGCTGACGTGGGCAGCGTCACCGAACGCTCCGGTCGACACCTGGAACGCGTTCACGACGGCTGCCGGCGCGAACCAGCTCCAGTTCTGGGACTACCGACACTCCAACACGGCACTCGGCGTCCAGCCGTCGGGATCGAACTACTTCACGCTGGCGCAGATGCAGGCCGGACCCGTCACGCCCACGGGCGTCACCGGGGAGCGTGACTACCGCACGGAGAAGGTGCAGTACGTGAGCTTCTCCACGTTCTCGGACTACACCGAGTTCGGTGGCGCGCTCGACGGCATCGAGCTCAAGCTCAAGAACGGAAAGACCCTGGTGGTCGATCTCGACAAGTAGGCCAGCCGCCAGCCGCCAGCCGCCAGCCGCCAGCCGCCGGCTGGTCTACCCACGCTGCAACGACGACCGCGGGGACGACCATGGACGCCCCGCGGTCGAGCGGCGCCATCACCGCTCAGCGCTGCACGCCGAGCGAAACGGTCGCGTAGGCGACCGAGCGGCCGGAGAAGCTCGGATCGTCGTAGAGGCGATCCGGGCCCGCGAGCACCGAATACGCGGGACGCGCGACGACGTAGAACGGCGACTCGGGGACGCTCACGTGCACCTGCACCGACGCGGTCACGTCCTGACCGTGCGGGCGCTCGTCGTTCACGACGTACCCCTGTTCGCTCGCGGCGACGCGCGGACGAATCCGCAGCCACCTCGACGGATTGAACGTCCGCTCCAATCCGACGATGACGAAGGCGCCCTTGCGACGTCGGACCTCCGGGTAGATCTCGAGCGTCGGCGTCAGATACGGATTCGGCAACGATGCGCGAACGACGCCCTCGTACTGCGCGTCGACGACCTCGGCGCGCGGAAAGAGGAAGAGGCGCGCGCCGACATCGAGCTGCATGGGTCCGATGCGGCCGCCGTACGTGATCGTCGGTAGCAGCTCGAGCGATCGACCTCGGGTCTCGGGTGTCGGCGCCAGCGCGAGAGCGCTCGTGCCGCCGAGGCTCAGGACGCCGGGACCAAGCCCGCGGACACGGAGATTGACGAGGTTGTAGAGCGAAGGGATCGACTTCGCGTCGTACCGGGGGACTCCGCGCGTGACGTGGGTGGAGGCGACGCCGGCCTCGAGCTGGTAGCTGATGAAGCGGGCCCGGTCCGTCTTCGCAGGCGCGGCCGACGACGGCTTGTCTCGATCGTTCCGGGCCTGGTCGGCGTCCGCGACGCCCGGCACGACGAGCAGAGTAGCCGCGAGGAGCCCGATACGATGATGCTGCGGATTCATGCTGCCTTGCCCATCCGGCGAGGCTGCGCCGGCGCCGTGTTGCCCTCCCCCGGGATTGCCGCGCCGCCGAACGCGCCGAACGGGCCAAGAGGCGGGTCCTGGGTGCGAAGCTCGAACGCAGAGACGAGCGACTGCAGCTCCGAAGACTTCTCGGACAAGAGATGCGCGGTGGTCGACAGCTCCTCGGTACGTCCCGCATTTCGCTGCGTGACCTCGTCGACCTTCGACACCGCGATGTTGACCTGATCGAGACCGATCTTCTGCTCGCCCGACGCGCTGGCGATCTCGCCGACGAGCGTGGCGACGTCGCGGACGGATCGCACGATGTCCTGGAGCGTTCGTCCCGACTCGTCGACGTGCCGCGTACCGGCAGCGACCCTTTCGGACGACTCGGCGATCAGCGAGCGAATCTCCTTCGCCGCATCGCCGCTGCGCCCCGCGAGCGTGCGAACCTCGGCGGCGACGACTGCGAAGCCTCGGCCCTGCTCTCCTGCGCGGGCCGCCTCGACGGCAGCGTTCAGCGCGAGCAGGTTCGTCTGGAACGCGATCTCGTCGACCGTCGAGATGATCTCGCCGATCTTCTTCGACGAGCTGGTGATCTCGTTCATCGCGGAGACCGCGCCCGCAGTCACGGTGCCTCCGCGCTCGGCGACCGCCGCGGCGCTGGATGCCAGATCGCTCCCCTTCCGCGCGCTGTCCGTATTGCTCCCCACCGCGGAGCTGATCTCCTCGAGGCTCGACGCAGCTTCTTCCAGGCTCGCTGCCTGGGCCTGCGCGCCGGACGCGATCTCCGCCGCGCTCGCGGCGAGTTGCGCGGCCGACGCCGACACGTCGAGCGAGACGCGCTGGACGCTAGTGAGAGCGGCATTCATCGACGACAACGTCGCGTTGAGCGCCGCCGCCATCCGTCCGACCTCGTCCTTCCGCGTCACGTTGACCGACACGGTGAGATCGCCTCGCGCCACGGTCTCGAGGACCGTCACGGCGGTCTGCAACGGACCGCCGATGACGCGTCCGAGAAATACCGCCAGCAACGAGCTCGCGATCACCGCACCGAGACTGATCGCGATCGTCGCCTTCCGACTCGCCGAGAGGCGTTCCACACTCGCTTCGTATCGGCTCGCAGAGAGGGCCGAGAGGGCTTCAGCGCTCTCACGCAAGAGGAGCTCCATGCGAAGCCCCGTCTTCTGCGAAGCGGCAAACGCGGGCGCCGCCTTCTCCGGGTCCTCGAGATAGACGCCCACGGCGCTGCGAATCGCGGGCCCGTAGTCGGGCATCAGGCGCTGGCACTCTTCGGTGCGTGCACGGATGTCGGGATCGTCGACGAGCAGCAGGGACTGGTCGAGCGCATGCGTGAGCTCTCGCTCGTTCTGTTCGAGATCGCTCATCGCCTTGCGACGGTCCGTGTCCGACTTCGCGAGCATCGCGGTCCGGTACGTCCGCGCGATCTTCAGGCGTTCGATCTCGGCTTTCCGCACGAGATCGAGGCTCGCCATGTCTCGTCGGTACGCCGCCTCGAACGCGGTGTTGGACGACGACGCAGCCGACAGGCCGAGCGCGCCGACCGCAACGACGAGAACGACCATCGATGCAAACGCGACCCCGAGCTTGAAGCTCACCCGAAGGTCGTAAAACCACCGCAATCCCATGCCGGCGCTCCTGACGGCCCCCGAACAGGGCTGTGAACGGCCATGCAGGAGGTCACTTAAGCGCGCGTGCGCGGACCTGCACGAAGTCCGCCTGATTCGCGAAGGGCGACGATGATCGTCGAGCCCGCCACGCTTGGTGCACGCCTGGAGGTGATCGACAATCGAGGCATGCCTCCGGCCTCGACGAATTCATGTGGCGCGGACCTGCGCGGTGCGGACCGGAAGCGTCCGCGAGCGCTCGCGTGGGTCGTCGTCGCGACGTTCCTCGCGCTCGCATGCGGAGATGCGGGGAGCGACCGTTCCGTTGCGCCGGAGCCCGTCGAGCCCGGTCCCGCTGAGGCGGGTGTGCCCGACGAATGGACGTTCGCGACGCTCGAGGAGCGAACCGTGCGCGCGCAGGAAGAAGACGTCGCCGTGGAGCTCGTGCGGGGCATGCGGCCCGACGGCGTCGCGACGTATCTCCTCTACGTGCATGTTTCGGCGACTGCGCCTTCGCCCGCGCCCGTGGTCGTAATGAACGAGCCGTATACGGGCATCGACTGGACCGGAGAGGACGTCGACGCTCGCTGGGCGAGCCGCGGAGCTGGCATCCAGCCCGACGTCGACGCGCCGAAGTACGACGGTGACGACGTCGTCTCGTACGAGAGCGCATCGGTCGACAAGCTCGTCGAGGGCGACGTGGCGTGGCGCCTCAACGGCTTTGCCGTCGTGCATGCGTTCGGGCGCTTCTACGCGGGCGGTGACGTGGGAGGTGACGTCCTCGACGCGGCGGCCGCCTACTTCTTCATTCGCAGCCGCGCGAGCGCGTTCGATCTCGGCCGCATCGGCTCGTTCGGTGGGAGCTGGGGCGGGATGATGGCGCTCTTCGGCGCGCGAGCGGCGCCGCCGGAGGCATCTCCGAAGGCCGTCGCGGCGCTGACGCCTCTCAGCGACTTCGTCGATCAGGCGCAGTGGACCGACGTCGATCTCCCGAAGGTCTACCCCGATCCCCGGAAGGTCGAAGCGTTCTTCTCACCGTACTGGCGACGCGCCGAGCCCTCGATGGGGCGACCACCCGTGCCGGGAGAGCAGAGCAGGCCGTACACGCACGAGGGCCTCTGCCCTGGCCTTCCCGGGCGGGTCTTCGTCGCGCACGACGACTGGGACATGTTGATCCCGATCCGTCAGTCCGAATCGCTCGTCGCTCGCTGCGGGAGCTCCGTCGAGCCCGTGTACTGGCGTCGCGGTCCCGTCGACCATGCGACGGTGCCACTGGACCATGGCCCGCTCGGCGCGGAAGGTCCGACGGTCTACACCTTCGCGTGGACCTTCGTCGCGAGCGCGCTCGCGCGGCCGGACGCGACGACGATCGTCACGGCGGGCGACGAGGCGTCGCTCACCGGCTTTCTCGGCCTCGTGCGCGACGCGCAGCGTGCCGGACGCGATTCCGGGCGGGTGGCGCCGCGTCTTCGTGAGATCGCCGAAACGCGCGTGAGTCTCTTCGATACGGGCACGCAGCGCTTTCGTCCGGGCGCAGAGGTCGTGGCGAACTCGGTCAACGCCGTCTGGCAGACGACCTACGACGCCGCGTCGGTCGAAGCCGCGCTCGCCAGCGGGCTTCCACCGCCGCCGTAGGGTTCGCCGTTGCTCGGCTACCGGGTCTCGTAGACGTCATCGACGGCGACGGTCATTCCGTGAACACGGACGGTCCCTCCGCCGATGCCGATGCTGCCGGCCCAATCGTCTGCCGCTCGAAACACCTCGATCCGGCGTTGCTCCTGCGAGACGAGGACGTACTCGCGAAGGGAGGCAAGCTGCTTGTACGCCTGGAACTTTCCATCTCGGTCGTAGCGCTCCGTCGACTCCGAGAGCACTTCGACGATGATCGTCGGATTGGTCACAGCCTGTCCGAGCGACTTTCCGTTCTTCCGTACGGTGGCTGTTTCGAGCGGACCGCACACGACGATCACGTCTGCATAGGTCGCGAGGCGCGCCGGCTCGATGTAGAGCATCGTGTCGGACGAGTAAGCATTGCAGTCTGCCGGGAGCAGGTTGCCCAGAACGATCGTCACGCGCGAGGTGAGCCGTCCGTGCTCAGGCGTGCCGCGCGACATCGCGTACACGACGCCATCACACCATTCGTGCTTGGGCGCATCGTTCGAGGCGCTCGTCTCCGCTTCGAAGTAGTCCTCCAGCTTCACGTAGGCGGACGCCGCAGCCTGGCCCATGGCTATTCCTTACCCCGCTGCCGCGTGCATCGCCATGTTGCGCGTGAGCTCATGTCGACCGGGGCGGCTCGGTCCCCTCAGACGCGAGCTGCGACGCTCACGGATTCACAGGCTGACGTACTGCAGGTCCGTCAGCCCCCGACCAAGCCGAACCCCCAGGCGCCCGGACGTGCGGTCACGCTGGCATGGCAGATCTCGAAGACACGGAATTCGGCAAAAACCGCGTGCCTCGTCTGCGGAAGGCGACAGAATAGTGCCGTAGGTCTGCCGTGTGCGCTAGCCTCCGCCACCGCGGACGGTCACGAACCGATGTTGCCGCGACCCGACTCGAGGACGTCACTCACGTCACACAGGAAGGCGATGCGACGGTACCTACAGGCAGCTTGCTTCCTTTGCGCGCTAGCACTCGCCACGCGGGCGCATGCGGACGATGCACGAAACGCGGAGGCGCTGGCGCGGTTCAACGAAGGGCTGACGCTCGCGGACAGCGGGAAGCTGGAAGAGGCGCGGCTCAAGTTCCTCCAGTCCATCAGCGTCTTGAAGGCAGCGGCGACGCTCTACAACCTCGCCAGCGTCGAGGTGAAGCTGGGGCACGACGTCGAGGCGATCGAGCACTATCGCACCTTCCTCCAGGTGGCGGAGACGGACCCGCGCATCACGGACCAGCAACGCGAACGCTCGAAGCACGCGATCGAAGAGCTCCTGAAGAAGGTCGGTCAGATCGACATCCGTGCACCGCAAGGGGCGGCGCTCTCGGTCGACGGTAAGTCGCTCCCGAGCGCACCGACCGAGCCGTTGCCCGTCCCGCCGGGACGACACACCGTCGTCGCGAGCTGGAACGGGACGTCGCGCAGCATGGTCGTCGAGCCGAAGGCTGGCGAGGTCTCGAACGCGACCTTCGACGGCACCGAAGCCAACACCTTCACGCCGCCACCGGCCGAGGGCGAGCGATCATCGTGGTCGACCACGCGCATCGTCACGGTCAGCGCGCTCGCGGCGGTCGCCGTGACCGGCGGAGTGCTCTCCCTCGTGTTCCGGAGCAATGCAGAGGGCAACGTCGACGACGCCAAGGCGCTGCTGCAGGGTCGAAGCTGCGTCGGCATCACGAGCCAGAGCTGCACCACCGCGCGAGAGCTCATGGACGATCGCGATACGAACGTGACGCTGAGCACAGTCTCGCTCGTCGGGGGTGCCGCCTTCCTCGCCGGCGCCGCGGCTGCGGCGATCTTCTGGCCGCGGAGCGCCGATCGCACGGGCTCCGCTCGACTGGTTCCGGTTGGTTCCGTGGGCTATGGAGGAATGAGCGTCGTCGGCCGCTTCTGAAGGATGCGGTCGGGAGGTCTTTGCGAAATGAAGCGTCTTGTCCTGGGGGTGGGTGCGGTCGTTGCGCTGGGGGGCATCACCGGTCTAAGCGCTTGCGGCGTGGGCACGGACTGCGACTTCGGTCAGTGCGCGGGGCCGTCGATGGACGGCGATGTCGACGGCGGCCTCGACGGTGAGGTGCCGGACGCCGCGAAGCCGCCGGACTGCGATGACAAGGCGGACCCGACGTCCGACGCTGCGAAGGGATGCGTCGTCGATTCGTTCGCCCTCTTCGTCGACGGCGACGGAGGCAACGACGCCAACGACGGCAAGAAGGGCACGCCACTCAAGACCATCGCGAGCGCCATCGGGAAGGTCGGCAGCACTGGCAAGCGCCACATCTACGTCTGCGGCTCGGGCACCTACGCCGAGCACCTGAAGCTCACGACCGCCGCCCACCTCCACGGCGGCTTCGCTTGCTCCACGTGGACCGTCGACAGCTCCGCCAAGGCGAAGATCGCGCCGACGGATCCTGGCTACGCGCTCCACATCGACGGCGTCAGCGCCGCGGTGACCATCTCGGATCTCGAGCTCGTCGCGCCTGACGCGGGCTCGCTCAAGGACGGCACCTCGAGCATCGCGGTGTTCGCGAACAAGTCGAACGTCTCGTTCCTGCGCGCTGCGCTCCGCGCGCAGAACGGCGCCGAGGGCGCCCCGGGCGAAGCGGGACAGCCGGGCGTGGTCACCAGCGCCGGCGGGCTCGAGGGGAATCCGGCGAACGGCGCAACAGGTGGGCCTTCCAAGACATGCACCTGCTCGTCGTCGACGACGTCTACGAAGGGCGGTGCTGGCGGCAGCGAAACCGGCGGCGGACCGGGTGAGCCCAACTATGGCGCAGGGGCACCGAAGAATGGTGCTCCTGGTGCTTTCGGCGGGGGTAGCTGCAACGGCAACGCGAACGGGAACGATGGCGCCGACGCGCCGGCGGTCAACGACGCCAGTCCACCGACAACACTCGGTGTGCTGAGCCCCGAGGGCTGGCGTCCGTCGAAAGGCGACGATGCCACCGAGAACGGCAAACCAGGACAAGGCGGCGGTGGCGGCGGCGCGCGCGACAACACCACGGGCGCAAGCAGCGGCGGCTGCGGCGGGTGTGGTGGCTTCGCTGGAAAGGGCAGCAGCGGCGGTGGCGCCAGCATCGCGCTACTCGCCAACGAGAGCGTCCTCGCGCTCAAAGCGTCGATTCTTGAAACGAAGGCGGCGGGCGCTGGCGGCACCGCCGGAGCCGGCGGCGAGGGTGGCGAAGGCGGAAAGTCGGTCGCAGTCGGCCTTTGCAGCGGTGGCAAGGGCGGGCGAGGCGCTGACGGCGGCGCCGGTGCTGGTGGCGCGGGCGGCGTTGCCGCCGGCATCCTCTTCAAGGGCGCCGAGCCCACGCTCGATGCCGAGACGACGATCGCCCATGGCGAGGCGGGCTCCGGCGGCAAAGGCGGCAAGCCCCCCACCAACGATGGCCCCATCGGCACGGCCGGCAAGGTCCTCGACGCCACGAAGCTCTGACGCTTCAACACGAGCCGTGTCGGGCGAACGCTTGCTCGGACAGCCGCATCCAGAGCGGGCGCGACGGCTCGGCCGATCCTCGTTCACGATCCCCGGACGCTCGCGTCGATGGACCGTCCGGGAGCCTGTTCCGTGCGCTCCTGTTCGACGGAGCGGCGACCTGCCTAGTCGCGAAGATGACCTCGTGGCGGACGTCCCGATTTGCGCCTCGCGCACGGAATGCGCGCCGCGCAGCTGAGCACGTCGACATCTTGCGAGCTTCGCAGCAGCCGCGCGTGGCATGAGCGCTGCATCGGTAGCGGCGCGGAGGATCATCGAATGATCGCAGCCGACGTGATGACGAGGGACCCTCGGACCATTCTCGATACCGACCTCGTGAGCGACGCGCTCGAGGTGCTCGCCACGCTCGACATTCGCCACCTGCCGGTCGTCGACGACGCGGACACCCTCGTGGGCATGATCAGCGATCGCGACCTCGGCCCGATCGCGCGAAGCTATGACGAGAGCTCCCGCCGCAGGATCTCCGAGTTCATGAGCGCCGACGTCGTGAGCGTCGACGAGGACTCGGAGCTTCGCGAGGTCATCGAGACACTCCTCGAGCAGCGCATCGGCGCGGTGCCCGTCGTCGACGGAGACGGCAAGATCACCGGCATCATCAGCTACGTCGACCTGCTCCGTACGTACGCCGGCGAGCTCGAGCCGGACGCGACGAAGACCCCGCGCGAAACGAAGAGGCCGAAGGCGAAGTCCAAGACAGGCGCGACAGCGACGGGCCGCAAGAAGACGAAGGCCGTCGCCAAGAAGCGCGCAAAACCCGTCGCGAAGAAGAGCGCAAGTCCCATCGCGAAGAAGGGCGCAAGACCCGCCGCGAAGAAGGCGAAGACGCCGAAGCGTTCGCGCTGATCGGCCGAGTCGCCGGATGGCGTCGGTCGGGACGACAGGCGGCGTCGACCGCGACGACAGGCGGCCGGCCCGGCCAAACCGATGACTGAACGTCGACGCGTTCGAACCGAGTCTCACGGCGAGGCTCGTCCACTTCAAGCAATCGGGTTCGCGCGCCGGCGCCGTCGATCGGGAGCGTAGGCTCCTCCTGGAACGCAACCGGCCAGTGACGAAGGAGCGCGAGCTCGTCCCCGGAGCGCTCGCGATCGTATCCGGCCACGAAGCTGCATCTTCGCTCGGCACGGCAAGGAGGCCTGCCGATGACACCGACGAAGATCCTGCTCGCCACCGATCTGACCTGCCACTGCGATCGCGCGCTCGATCGAACCGTGGAGCTTGCTCAGGAGTGGGGCGCACGGGTGGTCGTGGTGCATGCTCTCGAGTCGCCGCTTCCGGTCGTCGACGCTCCATCGTGGCGCCGACCGGTCCATCCGCGTGACCTCGTGGAGCGCCGCATCCGTGCAGACCTCCAGGGAACCGCGATCACCGTGGAGCTCGTGACCGAGCGCGCCGAACCTGCCGACCTCATCCTCGACACTGCCGAAAGGCTCGAGTGCGGGCTGATCGTGACCGGCACCGCGCGCAACGAGACGTTCTTGCGGTCCATCCTCGGCACGACCGTCGAGGCCGTGGCACGCCGCTCGAGGGTCCCGGTGCTCGTCGTGAAGTCGCGGCCGCGAGAGCCGTACCGCAAGATGGTCCTCGCGACCGATTTCTCGGAGAGCTCGCGGGCTGCGCTCGAGACCGCGCTCGCGCTCTTCGCGAACGCCCAGGTCAGCCTGTGTCATGCGTACGACGTCCCCTACGAGAGCTATCTGCACGACAAGATGGAGGCACGCGAGCAGTTCGCGAACGACGCGCGCCGCCAGTGTCAGACGTTCCTCACGAGCGTGCCCGCCGTCGGCGCGCGCCATGTCCCGATCCACTGCGAGTACGGCAACCCGGCGGAGGTGCTCCGCGAGCTCGTCGAGGCCCTCGACGTCGACCTGGTCGTCGCAGGCACGCAGGGACGGAGCATGGCGGCGACGTTCATCCTCGGCAGCGTCGCGCAGTCGCTGCTCAGCAGCGTGCCGCGGGACGTGTTGATCGTTCGGCGTCGCTGAACCGACGTGCGCCTCACGCTCTGAACGTGCGCGCGGGGAGGACCCTCGACGTTCGTCGGTCCCCTACCCTGCGCGCATCCTCGAGGTGCCTTCGAGAAGCTCGGCTACTCGATGCGTGGCGCGGTCATGCGGACGGGACGTCCGACCATCGCGTCTCTCGGAAGGCTCGCCGCGAGGACGCCGTCCTCGTTCATGCCCCACGAATACATCACGTGATCGGAGCCCTCGGCCGTGCAGTGGTACGTGCCGCAGCCGATGCGCACGATCGTCACGCCTTCGGGGATGTCACCGCGCACGATCGGCTTCGGTGTGAGGACCTCGTGATCGGACGTGTCGTCGTCACCCGCGGCCCCTTGATCGCCGGTGCCCCAGCAGTACGCCCACCCGTCGGACCCGATCCCGCAGCTCGCGCTCGACGTGCCTCCGACGGCGACGTCCTTGAACGTCACACCGTCCGGGAGATTCGCACGGCTCACGCGCGTGTACGGAGTGTCGGACCGGAAGTCGGCGCTCCCGTTGCCGAAGCGACGGCCGGGGCCCGAGCCCCAGCAGTAGATCTCGCCGTCGCTCGCGGCACCGCAGACGAAATCGTCGTTGCTCCGTACCTGAAGGAGGTCCGTGCCGAACGGAAGCTCGCCGTCCGCCACGGGCTCTGCGTCGCCGTTGAACCAGCAGTAGGCGCGGCCTCCGGCGAGGACGCAGCTCTCGTTGATTCCTGTCGTGACGTCGACGATCTTCGCGTCTCCGATGCCCGTACGGGAGATGCGATGAGGCGCGGTGACCGTCCCGTTCGACGAGTCGGCACCGGGGACACGATGGAAGTCTCCCCAACAATACGCCTCGCCGTCGTCGCCCACCACGCAGCCGCCGTAACCATGGAGGTCGATCCCGACGATCTTCACGTTCGCGGGAATGTCTCCGGCCGCGAGCGGCGTCGCGGTCAGGCGTCCCTCTGCATCGCCGACACCGAGTGAGTCCTGCGCCAACGTCTGGCCGAAACAGAGGACGCGCCCCGCCTCCGTGAGAAGGCACGTCTTGGCGCCGGTGCTGAGGACGGCCCGAAACGGCTCGTCGGGGACGCCGGCGATGTCCATGTTCACCGGGTGATCGAAGTCGAACGGCACGGACGCCGTCCGAAACACGTTGTGCGTGTTCGCCCCCCATCCGTAGACCTTCCTTCGATCCGTGGAGAGCGCGAGCATCGTCTTGCGGACGACACGTCCGAGGCCAACGAGCCCTTCGCTCGACGCATCGGGCCCGGAATCCGCGCCGCCGTCGTCGTTCGACGGCCCCGCATCCACGCCGGACTCCGGAGACGGGGCAGGCGGCCCGGCGGGCGCCGGATCCTCGCCGCACGCGACGAGGAGCGAGAGCATGGCAAACGCAAGCGTGGCCGAGGACGCCACGACACGACGTCGAGCCCGGCCGAGCTCGAGCGATCGTGCGTTGGCGAATGGAGCAGGTCGCATCGCGCTCGATGATACGCCAGGTTTCGAGCTACGGCCCCGCTTGCGCATCGACCTCGACCGTTCGCCGGCACTAGGCAGCGAAATCCGAGAACCGTCCGGCCACGCGAACTATTTTTGGGAACGCTCGCCAGGTGCGGGCAAGAGATGAAGGTGACGTCGCTTGCGGAGTCGCTGGTCGCGGGGATACGCCGCCTCGATCAGCGTGGTGTAGAGGAGTCCACGATGACTCCGGGCGAGCTAGTGGAGAGCTTCGCTCCGTTCGTCATGCGAACGCTCAAGTTCCACTCCGTCGCGGAGCGGGACCTCGACGACGTCTGCCAAGAAGTCTTCATCATCGTCTTCCGCCGGCTCCCGGAGTTCGACTCCAGCCGCCCGATCCGCGCCTGGATCTACGGCATCTGCATGAAGGTCGCGGCGGCCTACCGGCGGCGGGCTCGGCATCGGCGCGAGGTCCTCGTCTGCGATACCCCCGAGCAGCCCGTGTCCGGTGCATCGGCGGGAACGGACGTCGTCTCCACGCAGCAGCTCGTCTCGATGCTGTCGCGCCTCGACGAAGACAAGCGCACAGTGCTCATCCTTCACGAAATCGAGGAGCTGCCGATGGCCGAGATCGCGCTCATCGTCGATTGCCCGGTGAAGACGGCGTACTCCCGACTCGCCGCCGCCAGGAAGCAGATGCTCGTCATGATGTCCAAGTGGAATCCGAGGAGGTGACGAGATGCGCGCTCCTTCTTCGCAAGACCAGGAAGCAGCTCTCGACGCCCTGTTCCGCAAGGCGCGCACGGAGCCTTGCCCCGAGCACGTGCTTCGCGTGAAGCAGCAGCTCCATGCGCTCGCACGCGAGGTCGAGACGCCGCGCGGCCGCTCGGGCAACGGAGCGATCGCGGCGTGTCTGGCCGTCGGGGTCGCCGGCCTCAGTCTCGGTCTGGGCGTCCTGCTGGGGCCACGTGAGAGTAGCGCGGGCTTCGGAGCGTCGTCGCCCGAGCCCGTGGTCGTAGCAGCGCCCGTAGCGTCGCTCGAGGCCCCGGAGATCCGCGACGCGGTCCCCGTCGAGGACCTCGCGCCCGCAGAAGAAGCGCCGCTCGCAGAGCCGGCGTCCGTCGTCGCGTCCGCTCCGAAGACGGCGCAGCCCGGCGAGCAACGCCCCGCCATCGCTCGCACGGAGCCGGCGAAGACGATCGTCGCGGAGCCACGCGTGAACGTGGAGGCCTCGCACGAGGCAACGACGACAACGAAGACGGCGGATGACGAGCCGGCGGGCGCGTCGGCGGCGACCACCGACGAAGCCGCGCGGAAGGAAGGCGAAGCGAGCTTTCTCCGGCGCGCGAAGGTGGCCCTCCCGACCGATCCGGCGCGGGCTCTCCGCCTCACGGATGAGCATCCAACGGTCTACCCGCGGGGCGTGTTGCTCCAGGAGCGCGAGGTCATTGCCATCGAGGCGTTGATCCGCCTCGGGCGCACCGACGATGCGCGAGCACGGGCGGCGAGCTTCCGCTCGCGCTATCCGAGCTCCGTGTACCACGGGCATCTCGACGATCGGATCGAGCGGCTGCTCAACTCGACGAACGACGCGCGGAGGTGATCTCGAGCAGAGCCGTGCGCGCAGCGTGATCCGCTGAGCGACTCGCAGCGCGGCGCAACGGCCGCGTAGAAACTGCTAGAGTCGCAGGTCGCCATGCGCGCGCTCTTCTGCAGAGCTCTGGCTCTGGCGCTCGTGGTGATGTCGGCCCCGAGCCGCGCAGAGGAGCCGACGAGCGCGCGGGTGTGGCTCGACTGGTCACGCGGGACTGGCACCGAAGCGTGCTTGCCGCCCGAGGACGTCGTGCGTGAGGTCGAGGACCTGCTCGGCCGGCGCATCTTCGTCCCACGAGCAGAGGCGGACCGGACGCTGCACGTCGACGTGACCCACGAGATCGATCCGTCGCGTTACGGCGCGCAGATGGTCCTTCGATCGAAGACGGGTCGGTCGCTCGGGACGCGCGAGTTCGTCATCGAGACGAGCACGTGCCAGGACGCATCGGAGGCGCTCGTCCTCGCGATTTCCATGCTCGCGGATCTGCCCCGCACCGCCGAAGAGACGGCGAGCGAGGGCCCGCCCCCCGCGAAGATGCCGCCTGCGAAGACGCCGATCGCGAAGATGCCTCCAGAAGAGACGCCGCCAGCGACGCCGAAGCCGTGGCACTTGCAAGCGCGGGTCGGACCGGCGGCGGCCCTCGACGGGAGCGGCAGCGTCGGCCCGGGCGCGCATCTCTCGGCGATGCTCTCTCCGCCGGACGTCTGGCCTCTCGGGATGGCGGCGCTCTCGACGGTACGGTGGAGCTCGCCTACGCCGGGGACGCGCTACGTGTTGTCGAGCACGACGATCACGGCCGCGCTCTGCTTGCCTCCACATCACGATCGCGGAGCACGACTCGAGCTCACCGGCTGCGTGGGTCCGCAGGCGACGGTCCACGTCGGCTCGGGGAGCGGATTTGCGGTCAACCGCACGTCCGTTCAAACCACGTTCGGAGCAGAGCTGCAGCTCTACGGCAGCTACACGCTGTCACGGTCGATCCGCTTCTTTGCCATGCTCGGACTTGCGGGGACACCTCGGCAGGTCGAGGTCGTGTTCCGAGATCCCTCCGGCAATCCCCGCAGGATCGATCTCGCGTCTCACGTGACGGCCGCTTCGGCGATCGGACTCGCGTTGGACATTTTTTGAGAAGACGGTCGAGATGCCCGCAATCCATGGACGGGGGCAGGCGGCGCAGGAACGCCGCCACCGAACGCAACGGAGGAACGGTGTCCCGACCTCGTGGACTGAGTCGTAGATGGACTGGTTGGCTACCCGCCGCAGGCGCGTTCGCGCTGCTCGCGCTCGTCATTGCCCCGAGCGCTTGTTCGACGTCGACGATGACTATCGGACAGGAGGAGCCCGACGCGGGGCCTGGGCCGACGTTCGTGCAGCCCGACGCGTCGCAACCCGATGCGCCTGACGCAACGATCGGCGCGTGCCCGACGAACGAGTGCCCCGCCGGGCGAACGACGTGCGCGAACCGTCCGTTCCCCTGCTCCGTCGACCTGCTCTCCGATGACGCGAACTGTGGTGCATGCGGAAACGCGTGCCCGGTCCTCGGCGGAAGGCATGCCTCGACGACGTGCGCGAGCGGGACGTGCGAGCTGAAGTGCGAAGGCCTCTACTTCGACTGCAACAGTCAGGTCGAAGACGGCTGCGAGACCGACCTCGGCTTCGACGCCAACAACTGCGGTGGCTGCGGCAACGTTTGCCCCGCCAATCATCGCTGCTCCTTCGGCGAGTGCGTTTGCGAGGTCTATGGAAGCTGCGGCGCGTGCGGCAACGTCTGCCCGTACGACCCGACCCTTCCCGAGTTCCCGCCCGAGTGGAACGCGGAGTTCGGCTGCGTGGACAAGCAGTGCAATCAGCCGCGGTGCTTCCCGGGCTTCGGTGACTGCAACAACGACTTCGACCCGTCCAGCACGGACGGGGACGGCTGCGAGACCAATCTCCGCGAGGACCCGCAGAACTGCGGCGGCTGCGGAGTCGCGTGCGGGCCGGGCGAGCAGTGTTGGGACGGGCAGTGCGTGTGCCGCTGCGGGAGCTCCTGCTTCAACAAGCTCGAGACCGACGTTCGGAACTGCGGGGCATGCGGAGTTGCGTGCCGCGACGTGCCCGGCGGCAACGGCGAGCCCATCTGCGATTACGGGGCTTGTGGGTTCCGCTGCTTCGACAGCCACGCCGACTGCGATGACGATCTCGCGAACGGATGCGAGACGGACGTCCTCGAGGACCCGCTCAACTGCGGCGGGTGCGGGATCCGCTGCGACGCAGTCGAAGGCCAGGCCTGCGTCGAAGGACGCTGCACGACGAAGGAGTGCACGGTCCGATGAAACTCCTCACGAAGCTCTTCTGGCTCGACGTCGCGATCCTCGCTTCGGCCGCGTTGCCGATCGCGTGCGCCAACGACGGCACCGACGGCAAGGCCGAGCCCGCACCCGAGAACCCTTCGGTGCAAGCGCCCGACGCCACGGCCCCTGACGCTACGCCGGACGCCGATGCGGGTGCCGATGACGGAACGTGCAGCGCCTCGAAGCTCTGCGCCGTGCAGTCGGGCGCGGTCGCGAAGGACGTGAAGCTCACCGCGGTCTGGGGCTCCGGCAAGGACGACGTGTGGGCCGTCGGCTCCGGAGGCACCGTCCTCCACTACGACGGCGCACAATGGGAGAAGGCCGCCCTCGCGGCTGCGTCGCCCGAGTCCGGGTCGACCTATACGCTGCGGAGCGTCTGGCTCGAGCGCTCTGACGACGTCTGGCTCGCCGACGGTCATGGCATCCGGCACACGACGGGATGGAAGGGGCCGGAGGCGACGGAATGGTCGTTCCACTCCTTGCCGACCGACCAGTGCACGCCGACGTCGATCCGCGGCGTCGGAGGCACCATCTGGGTCGGACGCGGTCTTGTCCTCGGTTGGTGTCCCTGGCAGATCGGAAGCTTCCAGGGCTGGTCCGAGTCGGGCCCCGATTACACGACCCCGCGCCTCGCCGAGGAGTCGGCGCAGGTCGCGATCGCCGCAACGCGACCAGACGAGGCGTGGGCGAGCTTCAGTTGGCGCCCGCCCGTGTGGGAGGGCGCACAACGCGTGATTCGACTGAGCGCCGCGAGCGGCGACGGCGGCGTCCCCGACAACGGCTCCGACTGGCAGATCGAGGAGTTCAACAGCCGCTCGCAGCTCCCGCTGCCGGCGATCTGGGGAGACGAAAGCGTCGTTTGGCTCGCGGGTGACGGCGGCACGCTCCGTCGGCTCGTGCGAGCGAACATGCAGACGAAGACGTTCGAGATCATCCCGAGCCCCGTCGCGACCGACCTGACCGGAATCTTCGGCTTCGGTGCGGACGACGTCTGGGCCGTCGGAGACGACAGCACGGTGATTCATTGGGACGGGACGAGCTGGACGAAGCTCTCGACGCCCTTCGACGACCTCGAGGACAAACCGAACCTCCTCGCGGTCTGGGGAAGCTCGCCCGACGACGTCTGGATCGTGGGAGACGGAACGATGCTGCACTTCCAGGTGCATTTCCAGGTGCACTTCCAGGGGAATGCGCAATGAAGGCCGTGAACATCCTGAGGTCGCGCCGCATGTTGGCGCTCTCTGCCCTCTCCGTCATCGCGTCCGTCCCGTTCATCGCGTGTGCAGCCAGCGAGACGGAGGTCACTACCGACGACGCGGGAGCGCCGCCGACCGAAAACCAGATCCCGACCGCACAGCCGCCGTCCGACGCGGGGCAGCCCGACGCGGACGCCGCCGAAGCGCCGCCCGCACTCGACGCGAGCCGATGCAGCGACGGCGGCTTCTGCCTCGAGCCGCTGCCGATCCAGAAGCCGCTCCTCGCCGTGTCCGCGGCGAACATGAACGACGCATGGGCGGTCGCGCGTGACGCCATCCTCCGCTGGGACGGCACGTCGTGGAACGCCGTCTACCACTACACGGGCACGGGCGAGGCCGACCCCGAGATGTTCGGCATCTGGGCGACGAAACACGACGACGCCTGGGCGCTCGCGACGGGCACGCTCGTGCGCTACTCGGTGCGCGACGGCGGGGCGCCGACGTTCCGCGAACACTCTTTCCGCGCGGCCGCGAACGACACCGTGAGCTACTGGGCCGATCCCACCTCCGAGGAGCTCTGGGTCGTCACCGGTTACCAGTCACGTCCGATGGCCTATCGCTACCGCGAGACGCCCGAAGGAGGGCTCGAGGAGACGCGCTTCGTCGATGCGCCGATCGGCCTCCCGTGGAACCAGAACAACGCCGCCTTCCTCCCGAGAACCGTCTTCGGCTTCGCCGCGGACGACATCTACGTCGGAGGAGCGTGGTGCACGCGCTCCTGCAACTCGGCCTACCCCGACTGGGGGAACTTCGACGGCGCGATCGCACACTACGACGGGACGAGCTGGTCGATCGTCGCGAGGCTCGCGCAGGGCGAGACCGTCTCCGGCCTTTACGGAACGAAGGCGGCGAGCGGACCGCAGCGGCTCTGGGCTTGGGTCGGGCGCGACGGCTGGACCGATCTCGGCAACGAGCTTCGTCTCCTCGAGCTGCCGGAAGGAGACGCAGGCGCACTCACCGTCGTCGCTGGTCGAAAAGTCCGCCTCGATGGCTGGACCGGGCATCCGATGTTCGACAGCTGGAGCTCCGGGTGCCATCACATCATCGGATCGGTGCCGCCGTCCGGCGGCGCGTGGCTGTCGGACGTCTGCTTCGTCTACCGCTGGAACGGGACGTCACTCGAGACGGCGTCGACGTTGTGGAACGGGGTGCCTCTCGGGACGATCAACGGCATCTGGGCCGGCGACGATGAAGAGGCGTGGATCGTGGGCGAAGCGCCCCGTCAATCCGAGTACGAGGCCCCGGCTGGATTCGCGGCCCGGCGCGTGAGGAAAGCACCGTGAGAGTCTGGACTGCGTTCGCATCTTTGCCCCTCGCCTGCGCGCTCGTCATGGCGTGCTCGTCCGACGACGCCGCGCTGGAGCCGAATACTCCGGAGCCCGACGCGTCGAGCGAGCCGGTCCTCTCCCCCGAGGCAGGCAGCCCTGACGCGAGCGACGAGGTCGACGCGGGACCTGGCGATGCGGGGCCGCCGAAGCCGCTCGACATCGTCTGCTCCGACGAGTCGAAGTGTTACGTCGCCGTGAGCGGAAACGGCGGCCACCACGTGTGTGGCCTGCTGAAGGACGGGACGGTCCGATGCTGGGGCCGAGACTCGGGCGCCACGCCGGCGACCGTCGCAGGGCTGTCGAACGTGACCCAGATCAGCGTCGGCCCGAGCTACGGCACGTGCGCGCGCACGTCGGACGGCTCGGTCTACTGCTGGGGTCGCAACGACTTCGGCCAGCTCGGTCGTCCGCACACCGAGCAGCGCCTCCCCACGCCCACGCGCGTCGAAGGGATCCCTGCGGTCGACCATGTCGAGGTCGGATCGAGCATCGCCTGCGCCATCGGCTCTTCGGAGGGCGCGCTCTACTGCTGGGGATGGTGGCGAGAGGGCCTCGGCATTTCGGAGGAGTTCGCGTCTTCGAGCTTCCCTCCGCAACGGATGACGACGTTCCGCGCGCCGGTGAAGGCGCTCGCGATCGGAAACTACGGGCCGTCGATCCTGCAACCCTGGGGTTGGGCCGAGCTCTCCGACACGATCGTGACGCTCCACGAGGAGGACGTCGCGGCCACGTTCGGCAAACACGTCCTCCGCGGCGCCTATACGGTCACCGGCCCCTCCGAACGTTACGGCGTCGCACGGATCGGTCCGTTCTCCTATGCCACGAGCGACGGTCTCCCCCATCGCTGGCTTCCGACGGACACGTCGATCTGGATCCCTGCGCTCGCTCCGGTGATCGAGCTCAAGGTGTCCGCGGACGCCGAAAAGGAGACGGCGCTGCAGGGCGGCTTCGTGACGACGACGGGACGCCTCTTCCGCTGGGGTCCCAATCCCTCCGGCGCTCTCGGCATCGACCCGAACGAGCTCTCGAAGACGCCCTATCCGGTCGAGGTCGAGCAGGTCGCAGGCAAGGTCGTCTCGTTCGCGACGACGGTCGGCTCGACGTGCGCGCTCCTCGTCGACGGCAAGGTCCAATGTTGGGGCGCGAACACCTACGGTGAGCTCGGCCGGGGGACGACGGATCTGAACGCACATCCCGAACCCGAGGACATTCGATGAAGAGCGAGCCCCGTGGACGCACGTACTTCTCCTCGCTCGTGCGGGGCAACGCGATGAAGCGCGTCGGTGCGCTTGTCTGCGGGCTCTCCATCACGGCCTTCTTGGCGTGCGGAGACGCTGACCGCGGCGCGTTCGCGCCGGCGCCTCCGCCTTTGACGGAGCCTCCGCCGTCCGACGTGAACGACGAGGCGCCGAGCTGCGTCGAGTCCTTCGCCGAGACGCGTCGGGCCGTCGACATCATCATCAGCATCGATCAGTCCGGCAGCATGTCCGAAGAGATCGACTCGCTGAAGCGCAACGTGAACAACCTGCCGAAGCTGCTCGAGGAAAGCAATCTCGACTACCGGGTCGTCATGATCGCGGAGGTCGGGAAGGGCAAATACGGCATCTGCGTGCCGCCCCCCCTCGGCGGTCCGGACTGCAGCGCGAACGGCGATGTCTTCCGGCCCGTCGATCACGTCGTCCAGTCGTACGATTCGCTCAACGTCATCCTGAGCACGTTGCGCCATCCGGTGGCAAAGCTCGCGTGGTACGACTTCCTGCGTCCGGGCGTGCTCAAGGTCTTCATCCCGATCACCGACGATGAATCGACCGAGATGCGCGGGTCCGACTTCGACCCGGAGCTCCTTCGACGAGGCGCTCCGCTCTTTGGCACTCCGACGTCGAAGAACTACGTCTTCTTCCCGGTCATCGGGGTAAACGACTACCCGGATACGACGAGCTGCGCTGCATCGGACGGCCCCGGCCGCGAGTATCAATACCTGGCGAACCTGACGGGCGGGCGATGGTTCTCCGTGTGCCGCCCCTCTCTCGCGCCGGTCCTCGACGAGATCGGCAAGGCGGCGCGCGACGCCGTCTCCTGCGAGGTCGCCGTCCCCGACCCTCCCCCGGGCGCAGACCTCGACTTCTCCCGCATCAACGTGCGGATCACGCCGCCCGACGGCGAGCCCGTCCTCGTCCCGCAAGACCCGACCAAGGCGTGCGGCGCGGGCGCGGAAGGCTGGCAGTTCAGCGAGGACAAGAAGAAGATCCTCCTGTGCGGAAGCGCCTGCACGCTCGCGAAGAGCAGCGCAGGGACGAAGTTCACCGTCGGCTTCGGCTGCAACACCGAAGTACGCTGAACTCTCCGTCGGAAGCCCGGCTTCGACGAGCCCGAAGCCGCCGGGGACTGTTCCCGCGGGGAAGTTGCCGAGGAAAGTTGCCGAGGCAACTTGCTCGCGGAGACGTCACCGGCGAGGTCGGTCGTACGTCCGAGCTCGCGCCGGCAAGCGATGAGCTCGCGTTCGGCGAGGACCGCTCACTTCCGTCGAGGATTCCAGCCAGCGATGGGTTCGCCACGTTGCTCGGCTAATCTCGTTCCCTTGCGCCGAGAGAGAGAGCGAACGACGTTTCATTCGTGTTCGACTTACGTTCGTTCTGTCTGAACGATATCTTCCGCTGCTCGGCTGACCTACGCGCCATCGGCGAGCTCGCGCGCGACGTGAATGACGCGCCGAAGCGGGTGGTCCGCTACTTCTTCGAGCATCTCCGATCGCCGGAGAGCGGCGATCCTCAATGCGTGCTCGTCCGCATCTTCCGGATGCAGGCGCTTCCCCGCGACGCCCAGGCGCAGGTCGACCCAGCGGCTCGGGACTCTGTAGCCGAGGCGCCCGCCCGGTGCCTCTCGCTGGTGGCAAGCTGCGGTGCGAAGCCCGAGTGGAACGATCCCGCGCTCTCGCGGCGACACCGGCGCATTCCTCTCGACGCCACGGGCGCGTCCGAGATGCCGATGATCTCGAGGCTCATCGCTGACCTCGGAGTATCGCGTTCCTCACCGTCTGAACGGGCTCGTGAGCTCGACCCAATCTTCGACGTCTTCCACATCGAGGAGGCCCGCGGCTCGCCGCTCGTGCCGGATCAATCGGACTTCGTCGAACCCTACCGCGTGGCGTCGGCGCTCGGCTTCGGTGGTGTCGTCCGACAATCGGAGCTGTTCATCGTCGTCCTCTTCGCCAACGTCCGGATCCCGAGAGCGACCGCAGAGCTGTTTCGCACGCTCGCGCCGAGCGTCGGGCTTGCGCTCCTCTGGCCCGAGATGGACGCGACCGCCCTCAAGGCGTGCGTCGGGTCGTACGAGGTGATCGTCCGTCATCACGAGGAGGTGGCGCTGCATCACCACGAAGAGCTCGAGCGATCCGCGCAGCGAATCGCGGCGACTCTCTCGGAGCGGCAACAGTTCGCGGCGTTCGTGGAGAACTCCTCGGACTTCATCGGCATCGCACGACCCGATGGGAGCGTGATCTACGTCGGCCCAGCGGGCCGCCGGATGGTCGGCCTGAGCAGCGACTTCGACGTCACGAAGACGACGATGCGCGACTACTACCCGCCGGAGGCGCGCGCGCAGCTCGTCGAGGACATCCTCCCCACGCTCCAAGCCGGGAGAAGCTGGGCCGGAGAGTCGCTGCTCCGAAGCTGGACGAACGGACCGAGCATTCCCGTCTCGAATCATCACTTCTTGATCCGCGAGGCCGGGACCGGCCGTGTGCACGCGTTCGGGGCGATCCTCCGCGACATCTCGGAGAAGCGCCGCGCTGACGAGGAGCGCGAGCGACTGCTCGCGTGCGCCCAGCAGGCTAGAGCCGCCGAGCACGCGGCCAGCCGCGCGAAAGACGAGTTCTTGGCCGCCCTGGGGCACGAGCTTCGCAATCCGCTCTCCCCCATCCTCACGGCGGTCGAGCTCATGAAGCTCCGCGAGGGTGGATCACGCGAGGCCGCGATCATCGAGCGCCAGGCTCTGCATCTGGCGCGACTCGTCGATGACCTGCTCGACGTCGCGCGCATCGGTCGAGGCTCACTCGAAGTCGCGAAGAAGCCGGTGGAGATCGCCACCGTCGTGGCGCGAGCCGTCGAGATCGTCGGTCCGTCACTCGAGCGACGACAACAGCGCCTGGTGGTCGACGTGGCGCGAGACGGCTTGCTCGTGAACGCCGACGCCGGACGGCTCTCGCAGGTCGTGTCGAACTTGCTCGACAACGCGTCAAAGTACAGTGCGCCGGGATCCGAGATCCGCCTCGCCGCGGAGCGAGATGGCGCGTGCGTCCGCGTGCGCGTGCGTGATCAGGGCATCGGCATAGCGTCCGACGCGCTGGAGACCATCTTCGAGTCGTTCGTCCAGCAGCGTCGTGATGGCTCACGAAGCCCCGGACTCGGGCTCGGCCTCACGATCGTTCGCAACCTGGTCGGGCTCCACGGCGGCACCGTGCACGCGCACAGCGACGGCCTCGGGAAAGGAAGCGAGCTGGTCGTGGAGCTACCTCTGCTCGCAACATCGGGTTCGCGCCCGCAGCCGGCAGACGACATCGCGTCGAGCAAGATGGTCGGCGATGCCCACGGTCAGCGCGTCCTCGTCGTCGACGACAACCACGACGCCGCTGCGATGCTCAGCGCTGCGCTCGGCGAGCTCGGTCATGACGTCGCTGTCGCGGAGGACGGTCCGACGGCGATCGCGCTCGCCGAGACGTTCAAGCCCGAGGTGGCCTTCCTCGACATCGGGCTCCCCGTCATGGACGGCTACGAGCTGGCACAACGACTGCGGCGGCTTCCAGGGATGCCTCCCGATCTGCGCCTCGTCGCGGTCAGCGGCTTCGGCCAGAAGCAGGATCTGAGGAGGTCGAGCGAGGCAGGCTTCGCGGCCCATCTCGTCAAACCGGTGCGGCTCGATGCTCTGATGACGCTCGTCCAGCGCGCCGCGTGAGCTCGGACGGATCGTCGATCTCGCCGAGGCGCGTGCGCCTTCAACGCATGCGAATGGGCGTCGACGCCTGGACGATCCCGGGCGAGAGATTGCCGGTGGGTCCGTCATACGTCGGCTCCTGGCGGAAGACGAAGTAGCCGCCGATCGCAAGGCCGCTCGTCGCGAGCACGCCGCCTGCGATCCATGCCCAGGCCGGGATGCGCGTCGGCTCCGACTCGAGGGTGATCGCGATCTCGCGCGTCTGATCGTCGAGGACGAGGATCTCCGATTGGTACGGCCGCATGTTCGGCGCCGTCACGCGCAGGGTGTGGCCGCCGCTCGGGAGCGCCCCCGACCAGGAGCCCGTCCCGAGGACCTTGCCGTCGATGGAGATCGCGTCGCGGGGCCCCGCGTTCACGACGACTCGGCCTTCGTGAACCACCTTCGAGAGGACGAGCTCGACGGCGACCTCGGGGCCGCCCGTCGTCGAGATCTCCTTCGTCGCATCACGGAATCCGGCCATTCGTGCGCGCAGCTTCCGCGTGCCGAGATCGATCACGATCGGATCGATGGGGCTCGTTCCCACGACCTCGTCGTCGACCAGCACCTCGGCGCCCGGTTCCGACACCGTCACGCGCAACGTGGTGGTGAGCGACTCCATCACCTTGATGAGGTCTTGGGCTTCGGACCGTTCCGTGTCGCTCACGACTCGGGACGGGTCGACGACGAAGGCACGAAGTAGCGCGAGCGCGCGCGAGTAGCGCCGAAGGCTCTTCTCGCATGCAGCCATGTTCCAGAGCAGGCGCGGGTCCTTGGAACGCTCGTATGCCGCCGAGAACTTGAGGAGCGCGGTCGCGTAGTCTCCGTTCGCGTAGAGGAGCTTCGCGGATTCGTATTCGGTCTTCGCTTCTCCGCTCAGCGTCTCGGAGGGCGATGTTCCCTGCGCATGAACGGTCGGCGGTACGAGGAGGAGGAGCGTCACGACGAGCGCAACGAGAGAGCGCGCCTTCATTTGATGTCCATGTCGAGTGCGTTCTTCGACGGTGCAGGAGCGGGCGGGGATGTCGACGCCGTCGCTCGAGCGGCAGCGTTCGGAGACGACGTTGCAGGAGCGAGCCGCGTCGGCTTCGTCGCAGAGCGGAGCGGAGCGGGCGCCTTCAGCGTCTCTGCCGAAGCCGAGGCAGAAGCAGAGGCCACCGCAGGGCTCTCGACGACGGCGGCTTTCGGCGTCGGCTCGGCGGGGCTTGTCGTCCCGGCGGCGGAGACGACGGACAGCGGAACGTTCGAGGGAGTTGCGACGAGCCCTCCCCCGAGCTCGGTGCCCGAAGCAGCACCGCGATCACGAACCAGTGACGCCGCGCCCGCGCCGACCGCGAGCACGCCGACGAGGGCCGCGATGACGACGCCCCTACCCGCCGGCGGCTTCCGCCCCTCCGTCAGAGGTGAAGTCGAGACGCCCGCGATCGATCTCGCTGCCGCCGTCTCCGCCCTCGCCTCGCGCGGTGCATCGGGCGCGTCATGTGTCGACGCGAGCGCCGAGGTCAGCGGTTCGTCGCCGCTCGCCGGCGCCGACGTCTGCGGTTCGTCGCTGCTCGGCGGCGCCTCCATGGTCAACGCCTGTGTCGCGCGGCGCGGCGACGGGGCGTCCTTCGACGAGGCATCGTCGAGCAACATCGTCTTCTCGACGCCGCTCACTTCGCCCGAAGCAGGCTGACTCGACGTCCCGACGACCGGCGCGAGCTCGGTGTCCGGAGGGAGCGTCTCCCGGAGCGGGTTCATGATGCCGAGCACGCGCGCGATGCGTCTCACGCGCACATCCTCGTTCTCGCTCGCGAACGGCGCGATCGCTGCGGCCACGGCGGCGACGCTCTGGAAGCGATCGTCGGGACTCGACCTCATGCACTGCTCGACGCAGCGAGCGAGCGCCTTCGGCATGTCGGGTCGAATCGCGTCGAGCGGAGCCGGCTCGTTCGTCAAGATCGCGGCGACGATCTCGGGCATCGACTCGCCGTCGAACGGCGGCCTTCCCGCGAACAGCTCGTACATGATGACGCCGAGCGCCCAGATGTCCGCGCGTGCGTCGAGCGACTTGGACGCTCTGAGCTGCTCGGGCGCCATGTAATACGGCGTTCCGACGAGACTGCTCGTCTTCGTCAGCGCGGGCGCGTTCGCGTCGACGCTCTTCGAGATGCCGAAGTCGAGCACCTTCACGATGGAGGTGCCGTCGGGCTGCCGAGCGAGAAAGAGGTTCCCTGGCTTCAGATCACGATGGACGATCCTGGCCGCGTGCGCCTGGGCGATCGCCTCGCAGGCCTCTAGGACCCACCGCACGACCTCGTCGACCGGCAGCCTGCCGCGCGCACGGAGCTCGGCAGAGAGGTCCCGCCCTTCGAGGTGCTCCATCACCATGTACGGCGCGCCGTCGTCGAGCACGCCGACGTCGATCACGCGCGCGACGTGCTCGCCCTGGATCTTCGCCGCGGCGCGGGCCTCGCGAGCGAAGCGCTCGACGACCTCTGGATGTCTCCTCGCTTCTTCGAGGAGCAGCTTGATCGCGACCTTCTGATCGAGCTGCAGGTGACGGGCCGCGAGGACGACGCCCATGCCCCCTTGGCCGAGCACGCCTTCGACGACGAACTTCCCGGCGAGGACGGTACCGGGCGCCGGGAGCGCTTCTTTCACAGACACGGCGCGGGGACCTTCACGCGATAGACGCCGCCGCCAGCCGCGACCGAGTCGCGAACGGCGAAGTAGACGTCTCGCTCCGTCGAGCTCGCCAGGACGGGAGCGACGACGCTGAGCACCTCGGCTCGCGTCTGCTCCGCGAGCATGCCGGACGCGGCGCCGTCCGCCGACACGTATTCGACGCCGCGCTTCGACGCATGAAACGCACACTTCGCGTTGGCGGCGATGCCACGCGGGAAGTAGGCACCGCCGTCGGTGATGCCCGCGAGATCGGCGGTCGTGAGTCGTTTCGTCTGAACAGGCGCGGTCCCCGCCCTGGTCGCGAGGAAGATCCCGTCGGGTCGTAGCAGGAACGCTTGTTCGTTCGTCGCAGACGCAGCACCGATCCCGTCGACGGCGATGCCGCTCGGGGCGAGCTGCGCGAACGCCGAACAGTCGAAAGGAATCGAATCCGTATCGCACAACGCGATCTTGCCGCTCTCGTCGCCGACCCAGAGCGAGTGGTTCTGCGCGTAGCCCAGCGCCGTCGCCGGGATGGTCGATGTCGCGAATCCCGTCGCCGTGGTCGACGTCGGCTCGAGCACCGACGAGACGACGTTTCCGCCACCCGCGCCGTCCGTGAACGCCACCCAGGCTCGCTGCACACCGACGGCGGCAGCCCGAGGGACGACCGCGGTCGTCGGCTCGAAGAACATGCCCAGCGTGACGCCGCCGTTCGGAAAGATCGTCGCCTCGAGGCTACCGAACGCGGGGAGCGGCGCTCCGTCGGCGAAGATGACGTTGTCGGCGTGCTGGGCCAGATGCCACGGAGCGATGCGCGCGTTCGCGGGCGAGAACGGCAACGTCTTCGTCGTCCCTCCCGAGAGCTCGAAGAGCCCGTTGGACGTCCCGTAGAACACGCGACCGTCCAGCACGGCGAGACCGTGGACCCCGTTCGCCTCCAGCACCTTCTCGGCAACGCTGACCCCGCCGTCGGTTCCGCTGTCGCTCGTACCGCCGTCCGGCACGGTGGTCCGACCATTCGTGCATACCGGAAAATCCGGCGTCTTCCGCGCGCACGCCGTTCCACCGACGAACCCGAGCTTCGCTCCCGCGCGGAGCTTCTTGCAGACGCCCTTCGGCAACCGGACGCGGTCGCCCTCGTCACGCCACCCGTCGTCGGCGCTGTCGATCGGGACGAAACATTCGCCGGAAGCCACACACGCGCCGGTGTCGGCCGTGAGGAGGGCAACGTTCGTGACGTCGCCTCCCTTCGGCGCGGTGCATGCGTCGAGATCGACGTCGACGACCTCGCGCCATCCGTTGAAACACGGGGCCGTGTCGAAGCACTTCGATCGGTCACCCGCGGCAAATACGAGCTCGTCGGCGTAGTCCGGGAGGGTGGCGGAATCGACCGTCGCGCTCGCGCACTCGCCGTCGATCATCGTCTGATCCGGGTCCGTACACGCCGAGACGACCTCCGCGCCGTACGGATTGAAGGGATCCGCGAGCGGCCGAAGGCCGAGCGTGGCGAGCGTGCCGAGCGCCCCGGCCTTCGGCGGGAGGTTGTCGACCGGAAGCGCGCCGGTCGCGGACTCGTCGTTCACGAACGAGAGCGGGACGCGCAAAAGCGCGATTCGCCCTGCGCGCGGAGACGTGGTCGTGATGTCGCGCAGGACCCGGGGCTTCGTCTCCTTGAAGGCGATCACGCGCACGCGGATCGCGGCGTTCGGATCGTCGGGCTCGATGATCGCGAGCGTGGCGGGGAGAAGGACCTCTCCCTCGGGCGTCACGCGACCGATGAAGTTGTATTTGATCTGCGGCCCGACCTGGATCGACACGGAGACGACGTTGACGTCTTTCGGCGCCAGCATGTCGGTCGTCACGGCGAGCATGAGGCCGCCCTTCTTCTCGCCGCACGCCAGGCCGGGACCGGCGGCCAGCGCAAGGACCGCCGCCGCGCCGAGCGCCGCTCGCACGAGCGCCCCCCGAACCGACACACGTCTGGAGCCCGAAGGTGGTTCGTACAGGAGGGCGGACTTCGGACGCATCAAGCGCGAGAATAGAGCATGTTCGGCGGAGTCGGAGCACTCCGTTCTTCGATCGGCGGCGAGGTCTGCTGCGAGGTCTGCGCGACGCGGCGCGGTCATGCAGAGCACGGCGATCGTTGTCGCGCACGTGCCGTTCCTCGTCGACGTCGAAGCGTCGTAGGGCATCGACGCGGAGCCGGTGCCGACCGCGATCGACTCGAGCATGTCGGAAGGCGCGCCTGAACGAAGCAGCCGCGGGACCCGTGCTCACGCTCGCGCGGTCTGACAGAGGACGCCCCACAGGCGGCGCCATGAATCGCCATGAGCTGCCACGAGCTGCCATGACCTGACTGAGCAGCCGTCTTCCCAACGCACCCTCGCTACCCGTTCCTTCGCTCGATGACGTGCACCGAACGCGCGAAGCGTGTACTCGTGAACGATCTACGTCGCTCGAACGCGCCGGTCTCCGCATGCCGGGTAACGCTGCGCGGTCGAGCGCTCCTAACGCAGGGGCAGTGAGGAGAAAGCATGGGTGTACGTCGTTCGTCCGAGGTCCTCGGAATGCGGGCGCTGAAGGTCTCGATCCTCGTCGGGCTCTTGGGTCTCGGCGCGTGCAAAGGTGAGGCAGGCTCTCCGGGCTCGGAAGGTCCTGCCGGAGCACAGGGTCCGCAGGGCACCCCAGGCTCGCAAGGCGCGCCGGGATCGGAAGGATCGCCAGGTCGACAAGGTTCGGCAGGGCAGCAAGGATCGCAAGGACCGCAAGGACCGCAAGGACCGCAGGCGGACGCCGGGGCGGCGGCGATGGTGAACCTCGTGCCCGAGCCTGCGGGCGGGAACTGCCCGCACGGCGGGGTCATGCTCCAGGCCGCGATCGATCACAACGGCAACGGAGTGCCGGACCCGGGCGAGATCGATCCGACCTCCACGAAGTACCTGTGCAACGGCGTGCAAGGACCGCAGGGTCCGGTCGGCCCCGAGGGTCCTGCGGGCCCGCAGGGGACGTCGGGCGCGCTCGCCGTTTACGGCGACGGCTCGGCAGGCGACTTCAACCTGCTCAGCACGTCGCCGCTGCGGAACCTCGCCATCGGATACGGGTCGCTCGTGAACGGCGCGAATCTGATGTTCCGCAACGTCAACGTCAACGGCACGCTCATCGTCGCGAGCGGCACCATGATCCGTGCGACGGGGGACATCGTGCTTGGATCGCTAGGCATCATCGCGGTCAATCCGGAGCAGCAGACGCAGACCGTCAACGCGCCGCCCCGCGGGATCGCCATCTCCTCTGCGGAGGACTACCAGGGCGGAAGAGGTCTCGATCTCGGGCGGTCCGCGTTGCTCACGCGCTTCGATCTGCACGGCGGCGGCGGTGGGTTCCGGCCCCGTGCGTCGGTCGGCACGAACAGCTTCGGCGGCGAGGCGGGAGGCCGGCTCATCCTGGCTGCCCAGGGGAACATCACCATCAACGGGAACATCGACGCGGTGGGGCGCCATGCGCAGCTCAACGGCGGGACGGCCATGGCCGGCGGCGGAGGTGGCGGAGGTGGCGTGGTCACGCTCATCGCCCGCGGCACCATCACCATCGGGACGACCGGGTTCATCCGTGCGAACGGCGGCAACGGCGCGAACGCGATCGCCGGACCGACGGGCCAGCTCTACGGCGGTGGCGGCGGTGGTGGCGGGGGCATCGTCCAGCTCCTCACGGCCAACCCGCCGTCGATCGCGAACCCGAGCAACATCATCGTCACCGGCGGCAACGCCGGAAACTCCGCGGTCAACGGCACGGCGAACGTGCTGGCTGCTGCGGGCGGCGGCGGCGGCGCTTCCGGAGGCGACGGCGGCGACGGAACGAAGGCGACCGGCGCACAGGGAGCGGCGGAGCCGGGCAACACAGGCGACATCTCGACGACCGTCACAGCGCAGCCCGAGCTCCTGTTTTACTAGAGCGTGTTGACAATTACTGTCGACACCGCCCCTTTCGGGGCGTCCGGCCGAAACCGTTCCTACTCATCGAGAGTCGTTTCACGCACGACCACGAGCCGTGCGCCAGAGCTCCTCTTCCTTAGGCGCTTCCACGTCCGTGTGGCGGCTCGAGGGATGAAGCGCGGCGGCTGGCGGCGGCCGCCTGAATCGAGGATGACAAAAGCCAAATGCCTTGGCTCTCGCGTAGCCGGCGAGAGCCAAGGCATCATCAACATCTCGAGTGGCGACTTCGGGTGGACGACCGTGCGGCTGTCGCGCGTCAGAACTCGTCGAACCCCTCTGTGCCGGTGGGGTGTAGCCGGTTGGCGCTCTCGTCGTTCGAGCGGAGCGCGACGACGCGAGCGCCGCTCTGCGGGGGTGCCGGCCGTCGCTTTGCCGTCAGCTTCACCGTGAGAGCGGGGGCCGCATGCACAAGGACTTCCCCGTCATCGCCATCGAATCGGAAGCGCGTGATGACGGACTGAAGCTGGAGCGCCTGCTGCGAGAGACTCTCGGCGGTCGCGCTCATCTCTTCCGTTTGCGAGGCGTTCTGCTGAGTGACCTGGTCCATCTGCGTGATGGCCTTGTTCACCTGCTGGATGCCCGTGTTCTGCTCACGCGACGCCGCCGCGATCTCAGCGACCATATCGGTAACGCGCTTCACCGACGTGACGATCTCGCTCAGCGTCGTCCCGGAGTCCGTGACGTGCTTCGACCCGACCTCGATCTTGTGCACGGAGTCGACAATCAGCCCCTTGATCTCCTTCGCAGACGTCGCGCTCCGTTGAGCGAGGTTACGCACCTCCGTCGCAACGACCGCGAATCCGCGGCCCTGCTCACCGGCTCGCGCGGCCTCGACGGCAGCGTTGAGGGCGAGGAGATTCGTCTGGAAGGCGATCTCGTCGATGGTCGTGATGATCTCCGCGATCTTCTTCGACGCTGTCGTAATCTCGTTCATCGCGACAATCGCAGCGCCGACGACATCACCTCCGCGATCGGCGACTTCACGCGACGCATTCGCGAGCTGGGAGGCATGTTGCGCGTTCTCCGCGTTCTGCGTGACCGTCGACGTGATCTCCTCGAGGCTCGCTGCGGTCTCTTCGAGGCTTGCGGCCTGCTTCTGCGCTCCACCCGCGATGTCCGAGGACGACGATGCGAGCTGCTGGGAGGCTGACGAGACAGCCAACGAGACGGCTTTGACCTCGGCGAGCACGGCCTTCATCTTCTGCACGGTCGTGTCGAGAGCGCGACCGACGCGGAACATGACAGCTCCGCACACGGCGGCGAGGATGAATCCGAAGACGCCGAACCCAATGGTCGTGCGGCGCTGCGATTGGTACGCCGCCGTGCTGTCGTCATACGTGCGCTTCGCGGCGTCGAGCTTGATCGTGACGATCTCTGCAAACGCTGCTTCGACGACGTTGCCCGCCTGCCGCGCCGCGGGGAGCCGCTCCGCCGCCTTCGCGTTCTCGTTGGCCACCGCGAAGCGGACGAGGTCACGGACGATCCCGACGTAGGTCGCATAGCCGGAGCGAATCTCCGCGAGCTTCGCTTTGCCTTCAGGTGTCCAGATCGTCTTCTCGGCTGCGCCCAGCTCCGTTCGGAAGTCGGCGTCTGCCGCTTCGAAGAGCCTCAGGTCCTCCTGCAGGGCGACCGGCTCCGAGTCGATGATGCTCTGCCGCGCAACCCGACCGACCCGCAAGAGATGGCCCTGTGCAGTCTGCAGCCGGTTCACGCCCTCCAACTCACGACCGTACAGCGTCCCCATCGCCGCGTTCGTCTCTGCCAGGCCGGAGACGCCGATCCAGCCGAGTACGGCCGTCACGACCAGGATGGGTATCAGGCAAAGGAACAGCTTGAGTGTGGTCGACATCATCATCTCTCCGAGGCGCGGTGTGCTGAGCGCGGACGCCGGCCATGTGTGAACCGTGGGTTGTGCAGCGCGCGACGCCCGTGACGTGGCAAGCCGATGCGTGTGCGGTGAGGTGGGCACCTGGAACGGGAGCCGTTCTCACGCACGTTGCACGTCAGATGAGAACGGCCTTCTGCGCACGGCTTTCAGAGTCGACTGCAACTTCTGCGTGCTGAGCATGACGACGCGCGTCGGAGGCATGCGCGTCGTCAGAGGTCGGGCCCTGGGACGCGCCGCCACCTCGACGAGCGGCGTCGGTGATCCTCGCCCGCGCACGGCGCCTTCGGCGCGACTTCGCGTGGGGTCATGTGACGTATCGCGCGGTGACCCGGCGTTCGACGGGCGCTGCGGAGTTCGCTATCGTTCTTCGACGGTGGGGGATCGTGCGTCTTCCTCGTCTCGAGGAGCCGCGGTGACCCGGAGGAAGCGTGATGCCTATCGACGTTTCGGACAGGGCCCGTCATGCGCTCTCCGCAGCGCTCGTCGTCTTCGCGGCGCTGACGGCAGGCTGCGGCAGCGACGACGTGCCGGAGGCGGCGCCACCGACGCAGAACGTCTACGCGGGCGCGCGCACGGCGGCTCCGACGACGGTCGCCGCCGGCGACGAGATCGCCGTGTCGTGTGTCCTCGTCGACGCCGAGGGAACCGCGGTGCAGCCGTCAGCCGACACGGAGCTCGACATCGTGTTCGCTCCGAGCGACTCCGTCCAGAAGGACGCCGCCGGCAAGACGATCGCGGTTCGCGCCGGCGAAGTGAGTGCAAGATGCACGTTCCCCGGGCTCGGCGTTGGCGACGACGTGGGCGCGAAGATCGCGATCATCCCGGGTCCGATCGCATCCGTCGACACGGCGCTCAGCGCAACGTCGGTCGTCGCCGGAGCCGAGGTGACCGCAACGTGCACCGCACACGACGCCTTCGGCAACGTCGTCCCCGACGCGAAGCCGGCGCTCACGTCCGCGCCGACGGACGCCGGCAACGTCATCACCGGCCTGAAGGGGACCCTCACCCATGCCGGCATCTACGAGCTCGCCTGCTCGATCGCCGGCGCGACGACGCACGCGGTGCCGATCGAGGTCGTCCCCGACAAGCCCGCAACGCTCGTCATCTCGCCGACTCCCTTGAAGGTCGTCTATCCGATCGGCTCGGTCGTCACGATCGAGACGCGCGTCGCTGACCAGTACGACAACCCGATCATCACCGCGCCGACGCAGTACGCCAGCGCGCCGAGCGCGAGCTCGACGCTGGGGCCGAACCACTACCAGTACCTCGCGAACGGCTTCTACACGTTGTCTGCGACGGTCCCGCCGCCGACGGCGACCGGGACGGCGCTCGTGGCGCAAGTCGAGATCGAGGTCGACGGCAACGGTCCCACGATCGAATGTTCAGGCCCGGCCGACGGCGCGATGCTCAACGCCGTGCCCGGCTCGACCATCTCGTTCGCCGGGAGCGTCAACAGCCCGAACGGTGTGACGAGCGTGACGGTCAACGGCGCAGCGGCGAACCTCGCCGGTGGCTCGTTCTCGGTGCCCTTCACGACGCGCTTCGGCATCAACTTCGCCAACATCGTCGCCACCAGCCAGAACGGCGCACAGAGCACGCGCACGTGCTCGTTCCTGGTCGCGAATCAATGGGCGACCGAGGCGGGACTCTACGCCGATACCGTCGATCTGAAGCTCAACCAGCCCGCGGTCGACGACATCGGTCGCTCGGGCCCGATCACGTCGTTCGGCGACATGCTCCACCGGGTCGCCAACAGCGCGGGGCTCGCGAGCGCGATCGACTCGGGGCTCAGGACGTCGAACCCGCTCAAGCCTCGGGCCTGCGACTCGCAGACCTGCACCTTCCTCGGATGCGTCTGCTGGTACAGCTCCGGCGTCGAATACAGAGGGTTGAGTCTTCCGGGGCAGCAGACCGTCGACGTGACGCTCGTGAACGGCGGGCTGCGGGCTCACGTCCGCGTGCCGAACGTCGGCGTGAACATGCGGGTCTGGGGCGACGCCGGGCCCATTCCGTACGACACGACGGGCTGGGCCACGTTCTCGTATCTCGACGTGACGATGATCATCGACACGTCGATCTCGGGCGGCAAGCTCCACGGCTCGGTCCGCCCGGACTCCGTCGTGACGAACGTCGGCAGCTTGAACACGTCGTTCGGCGGCGTGGACGGCTGGATCATCGACAACATCGTCGTGCCGCTCGCCGAAGGCTCGCTCAAGAACACCGTGCGAACGCTGGTGACGAACTTCATCACCAACAACTTCAATGCGGTCCTGGACGGAGTCCTGTCGGGGCTCGATGTCTCGACGCTCGGAACGTCGTTCAACGTTCCGAAGCTCGACGGCACGGGGAACATCCCGCTGTCGTTCGGCGTCGGGTTCTCGTCGGTGTCGACGAGCTCCTCGCGCATGCTCGTCGGGCTCTCGAGCCGGCTCACGGCGCCGGCCGGACACGCGCTGCCTTCCCTCGGTGTGCCCGTGCCCACGGGGACGGTGCTCGACGACCTGCCCGTGAGCCCCCCCAGCACCGCTGGCGTCTCGATCCACGTCGGCGTCTTCGAGCAGGCGCTCCACGCCCTCTGGCGCGGCGGTATGTTCAACGCGACGATGACCGGCGCACAGCTCGGCAACGGCCTGCCGGCGGGGGTCGAGATGCGCGTCACCACGCTCCTTCCGCCCGTGGCGACGCTGAGCGGCAACGCCGTCGAGCTGTCGCTCGGCTCGATGCAGCTCGCCGTCACCTACCCCGGGCTCTTCGGCGGGACCGATGGCTCCGGTAACCCGCTTCCACCGCTCCGCGTGGGGCTCGGCGCGCGCGCCAGATCGACCCCCTCGCTCGTCGGCAACGATCTGAAGTTCGGGAGCTTCGTCATCACCGAGATGCACTTCTCCACCGGCGACGTGTCGCTCGACTCGTCCACGAACGGAGTGCTCACGTCGATGCTCCAGACGCTCCTGCAGAAGGTCGTCGATCAGTCGCTCAACAACGCGTTACCGGCGTTGCCCATCCCCTCGTTCACGCTCCCGCCGAGCCTCGTGACATACGGCATCGGCCCGGGGAAGCTCGGACTCGTGAACCCGGCGCTCGGATTCGGGCCGCGGAACTTCCGACTCACCAGCCAGCTGGGGATCCAATGAGCCGACCGATCACCCGCCCAATGACCCACCGGATGAACGGGGCGCTCGTCGCGATGAACAGGGTGCTCGCGGGCGCGGGCCTCTCCTTCCTCGCGCTCGCGGCTGGATGTGGTGATGACAGCGGGCCTGTTCCGTCGGGCGTCGCCGTCCACCTCGACCCGGCGCTCGCCTTCTACCCCGTCAACAGCCAGCTCTCGCTGACCGCGACCGTCACCGACGCCGCGGGAGCGGAGCTCCGCGATGCAAAGGTGACGTGGACGTCGGATCCAATCGACATGGCTACGCCGGCCAACGATGGCGGGACGTTCACGCTGAACCGGCTCGGGTACGTCACCTTCACGGCGTGCGCGGTCGCGAACGCGAGCGCATGCGGCAGCGCCAGGATCAAGGTCTCGCCCGGCGGCCCCGCCCTCGTCCTGAACACGCCGCAGCCCGGCGCAGAGCTCGGCGGCGACGGCAAGTCGACGTTCGTCGTCGAAGGCAAGACGACCGGAGGCACGACCAGGATCTTCGTCAATGGCGTACCTGCGACGGTCGCACCGGACGGCACCTTCAAGACCGACGTCGCGGCGACCTTCGGCGTGAATCACCTCGTCGTATCGGCCGACAACGGCGAAGATCCCGAGGTCCGGCACGAGCTCGACGTGGCATTCGGCGCCGCCTACACGCCTGCCGTCGACGGCAAGGGTGCACCTGCGTTCTCGTCGCCGGACGCGCTCGTGCTCGATCTCGGTCAGCGTTTCTTCGACGACGGGACCGCCGTGCCGCTGGATGCGCCGCGACCGACGACGCTGCCGGACATGGCGGACGTCGTGGCGCGCGTCGTCGCCGGGATGGACATCATGGCTCAGCTGCCGAACCCGCTCATTGCGGACAGCGGCGTCGATCTCACGGTGACCTCCGCGAAGATGACGGACGTGAGAGTGGAGACGGAGCTCGCCGGCGACGGATTGGATCTGTTCGTGCGCGTGGGCAAGCTCTCGCTCGGCACGACCGGGTCGCTGGACCTGGCCGGCTCGCCGGTCAGCCTGAACGGCGGCCTCGACGCGGCGCTCTCCGCGTACGCGCACGCGTCCATCAAGAAGCCGTCGCCGACGGCCCCCGTGGAGGTCACGGTCGAGACGTTCGACGTGGCGCTCGAGACGGCGACGGGCCAGTTCGTCGATCCGCAAGCAAACGCGATCTTCGCGCTCGCAGCGGGCTATCTGCGGACGACCGTCGAACAGATGGTGAAGACCGCGCTCGAAGGCGCGCTCGTCGAGACGGTGCCGGACGCGCTCGGGAGCGTGTTCGCGAGCTTGGACACGGCCCTCGCGAACGTATCGTTCGATATCGACGCTGCGCCGCTGCCGAAGGTGGGGCTCTCGCTCGACGGTCGCCTGAACGCCATCGAGGTCGCACCGTTCGACTCGCTGCGCGCGAAGCTGGCGCTTGCGGTGAAGACCGATCGCGCCACCGCCATTCACCCGACGTCGCGCGGCGTTGCGCTGGCCGATACGAGCACCGCCGACGCGCACTTCGCCTCGCCGCGCACGCAGCTCAGCGTGCGGCTGGCTCTCTTGAACGGGCTGCTCCACAGCTTGTGGAACTCGGGGCTGCTCGAGATCCCGAAGTCCGATTCCCTTCCACTCCTCGTCTCGGGAAAGCTCCCGCCGATCGTCCGCCTGCCACGGCAAGGCGAGACGGATGATCTCGTGGTGTCGCTCGGCGCGCTCGAGCTCGTCCCGGGCGGCGACGACGCGCAGGGCCGTCTCGGCGTGCTGCTCGAGGCGGGCCTCAGCCTCGACTTCGCGGACGACACGCTACGCCTGAAGCTCGCAGAGATGCCCACGGTGACCGTGTGGACGATCAAGGAGCCGGCGGGCGCGACGCTCTTCAAGCCCGAGGTCATCAGGGGGATGCTCACCGACTCGCTCTGGCCAAAGCTCCGCGACGGGATCACGAGCGGGCTCTCGATCAAGCTGCCGATCCCGGCGCTGGGCGCAATCGCGAGCGTGGCACCGAACCTGGCCGGCCTCACGCTGAAGACGGGGCTCAATCGGCGAGTCGCGTACCGCAACGGCTTCATCGTCCTCGACGCGAAGATCGACGCCGTGTTGCCCTGAACCGGCTACGCGACTGCTTCGACGACCATCGACCGTACGCGACGCCCCGCTTATGCTCGCGCACATGATGGGTGGGCTAGGTCGAGCAGGTTTCGCCGGCGCCGTGGTCGCCTTCGTCGCGTGCGGCTGCGGCTTTCTCGAGGCGAGGAAGGCGCTCGAGCGCGAGCTCGCCGCGGCCGAGGCCAGCATCCAGGAGAACGAGGTCGCCTTCGCGGAGGCGATGGCCAAAGCATCGTCGATGACACCGACGAACGAGCCGTGCGGGCTGGTCCTGAGGCCGAGCGGCGCGACCGCCAGCCCGCTCGACATCGCCACGGTGCTCGACGGCAGCGCGGGCGTCGTCGTCCGGAAGACCGCGACCGAGGCACGCTCGCCGCACGCGAAGCGAATGCGTGACGAGGTCGCGCGCATCCGACAGGAGCTCGCGAGCGGCGGCCGCAGCACGTCGTCGCTCCGTGATGAGGGGGCGAAGCTCGCGCCGGGCTCGTTCTGGACGTGGGACCTCGTCGTCGTCCTCGACGCGGAATCACCGGTCGGAGGGGTCGACGAGGCGAAAGGGACGTTCGAGGGGCGTGGCGCGGTCGGGCGGAGCTACGCCTTCGACTACCGCAAGAAGGCCATCGTCTGTGCCGGATCGTTCCGTGCGGAGAGCTCGAAGAAGATCGAATACGCGACGCATCCCGGTCAGCTGGCCGGCTACGGCATGGTCGGCCTCGACCTCGATGCCCAGTCGCTCCGAGCCGGACGTGAGGCGCTGAGATCCGCGCGCTGAAGATGCGAGGTCGACCCAGCGCCGCCTGTTCGGCAGGGCGGCGGGGAGCCTTCCATGCGACGTTGTGGTCCGTGATGGCCGCTGGGAGTTGAGCAGCGCCGAGGTCCACGCTACGCAAGCGTCATGCGCGAAATCCGAGTCTGCATCGACGTCGACGACCTCGAACGCGCCATCGAGTTCTACCGCGACGTCTTTGGGCTCCAGCCGGGCCGCCGGCTCGGCAACGACTGGGTCGAGATGCTCGGCGCGACCTCGACGATCGATCTCCTCGGCACGCCTGCCGGCTCGCGGCCCTCGAAGGCGCTCCCGGAGGCGCATCGCGACTTCTCCCGGCACTGGACGCCGGTGCACCTCGACTTCGTCGTCGACGACATCGACGCCGCCGTGGCTCGGGCAAGCGCTGCAGGCGCGTCGCTCGACCGCGAGATCCAGGAGCGGCCCTACGGACGAATGGCGAACATGGCCGACCCCTTCGGTCACGGGATCTGCCTCCTCCAGATGAACGAGAAGGGCTATGACGCTCTGCTCACGACACCAGAAAAGGTGGAGGTGCTGCCATGACGACGTTCCTCCTTCTCCCGGGTGCCGGCGGGACAGGCCTCTACTGGCATGCCGTCGTCCCGTTGCTCGAAGCAGCGGGACACGAAGCCATCGCGGTGGATCTTCCGGGAGCGGACGCGAGCGCCGGGCTCGACGCTTACGCGGACATCGCCGTCCGGGCGCTGGAGAACCGCCGGGACGTGATCCTCGTCGCACAGTCGATGGGAGCCTTCACCGCGCCGCTCGTTGCGCAGCGTGTGCCCGTGAGGAGCATCGTCCTCCTGAACGCGATGATCCCACTTCCTGGCGAGACGCCCGGCGACTGGTGGGGACACGTGAAGTCCGAGGAGGCGCGCGTCGCGGCGGCGAAGGCCGGCGGGTATGCGGAGTCGTTCGATCTCGCGACCTACTTCCTCCACGACCTCCCTCCCGAGCTCGCGGAGGAGCTCATGAAGCACGATGCGCACGAGTCGCCGATCGCATTCCGCACCCCGTGCGCCTTCGAGGCGTGGCCCGCGGTGCCCATTCACCTCGTCGTAGGCGCGGACGACCGCTTCTTCCCTCCGGAGCTCCAGGAGCGGGTCGCCCGCGAACGCCTCGGCCCGGCGCTCACGAGCACGACGCGCATCCCCGGTGGACACCTCGCCGCGCTCGCCCACCCGAAGGCGATCGCGCAACACCTCATCGCGCTCGCGGCCTGACGTTCGCTTGCGGCGGCGTTCGACGACGCCGGACATCTGGCGGAGACGCGCTCCTCACCGGAGCGTCTTCCGCCGCTCGATCTCCGCGGGCGTCGGCTCCTCGAGCGCGAACGAGCCCGTCTTCACTGCTCCTGCGCGCTCGTACGTCGTGATGATGACGCCACTCGGCGACACCGCCGACTTCTTCAAGGCGAGGGCGGACGGGTTCGCCGCGCTGCCGAACAGGCGCTTCCCCTTGCCGAGGACGACCGGATAGATCAAGAGCCGCAGCTCGTCGACGAGGTCGTGCTCAAGGAGCAGATGAATGATCTCGGTGGAGCCCTGCGTGAGCAGCGTCGGACCGTCCTGCTTCTTCAGCTCGCGGAGCGCACCCACCACGTCGGCGCCGAGCCCGCGGCTGTTCTTCCAGGAGAGCGACTCCGGCCGGTGCGTCACCACGTACTTGGTGATCGCGTCGAAGCGCTCCGAGATCTGCGCGCTGCCGGCGTCGTAACCCTTCGCGTTCGGATCGCGCGGGACGTGCGGCCAGTGCGCCGCGAAGATGTCGTACGTCCTTCGCCCGAGCAGCAAGTCGAACGGGGCCGCGAAGGTTTCGCCCATCGCGCCGGCGATGACGTCATCCCAGTACGGCGCGGTCCAGCCCCCCAACGTGAAGCCGCCGACCGGGTCCTCGTCCGGTCCGCCAGGCGCCTGCATGACCCCGTCGAGGCTGACGAATGCTCCGGTGACGATCTTTCGCATGACGACTCTCCCTCGCTCTTCCACGGCGATCTTTCGCCAGGTTCGAAGGGACGACAATCGAGGACGGCGTGGATCGACACGCCCCGCGAATCTTTTTCGTCTTGTGGCGAGCCGCCGCGCGGAAGCCGGCTCGATGCGCGATCGAGGCTGGGTCGCCCTACCCCGCTCGAAAGCTAGCTCGGCGGCCGGCCCGTCGACGGATCCGTCGCAGGGCTCGCCTCCCACATCCAGTTGTCGATGAGGACGGTCGAGTCATAGACGTGATCCGAGACGTCGAAGATCACGAACTGGATCGTGATGATCTCGCCCGCCAGCACCGGCGCCTTCGTACGGAGCCACGACGTCGCGCCCGCCTTTTCACGGCCCGTTCCGGCGAGCTCGTCCGTTCCCAGCGCGCAATCGAACACCTTGCCGTTTTTTTCGGAGGGAAGGCACACTTCGAAGAAGCCGCTGTTGACCGACACAGCGTTTCCGTACGCGTCGAGTGCGATGCTCCGCTTCGCAGCCTTCGAGAGCGGCACCTTCGTGTCGAGGATCGCCAGGAACTCGTCATTGAACTGCGAGCCTACGAACTGTGGATATTCAATCGAGTAGAAGTCGTAGTCGATCGAGAAGGTCAACGCATTGGTCGGGACTCGAATTCTCAGCTTCAGATTGACGCTGTCGTTGATCTCCTTCTGTGGGGGCGGCCCCTTCCACTCGTACGCGTAGCCCGGGTCCGTTGGCGTCCTTGCCGTGCCCGAAGAGAGAACGGCCATGTTCTTGCCATGGCGCGGACTGACGTTTGGTCCGAACTTCTGGAGAATACCGACCTGAGCGTCCGTGTCCGGCGACCGCGGCGTGCCGTCGTGCTTCAGTAGCTCGGCCGAGATCAGTCCCCAGTCACGCGCCGATTCGGTCGTGAGCTTGCATAGCCCGATGGCACGCGCATAGGCGTAGGGGTCCGTGGCCGCGTACCCGTCCGCCACCACCGTGTCGTCGCACGGCTCCGTGACGTCGATGGTGCCGTCACAATCGTTGTCGACGCCGTCGTTCGGATATTCGACGGCGCCGGGGTTCACGTTCTTCTGCCGGTCGTCGCAGTCGTCTGCGAAGAGCCACCCGTCACCGTCGTTGTCTTTCGTCGGATCGAGCGGCACTTCCGCGTCAGGCTTACCGCCGTCGCCGACCTCGAATCCGGGTTGCTGCGGCGGAGGCCCGGCGTCGGGCTCGGTATACCCTTCCCTCGCCGTGTCCGTGCAACCAAGAGCCGCTGCGAGCGAGAGAGCGACGATCATCGAGCGTTTCATCTGGGTTGATCCTCCATGTCGGTCTCGTCGACCATCTCGATCAAGGCCGATAAATCGCGCCATCAGCAAACGCGCTCACGAGGTCGCCGAAGCTCTGGGACCAGTCCTTGCCGGCGGGATAACCACCCCAGATGACCGCCTCGGAGCCCGTCCACGCGACGCCGGCACCGGCCCGCGCTGTCGGCTCGCCGATCTTGGCCATTCGACCCCAGGTCGCCATGACGGGGTCGTACCAGGCGCCGCCCTTCAGGCTCTGATTGGCCAGCGGCGCGCTCATGCTCGCGCCCGACCACACCCAGAGACGCCCGGCCGCGAACCAGGACGCAGTTTCGGTCCTCCTCATCTCGAGGACCGTCGCTGGAGGCGGGCCGATCGGCGCCCATCCGCCGCCGACGAGGTACCGTCCTCCCGTGGACGTCTCGGCGAGAAGCGACGAGGTCTGGCCTCCCCAGATGAAGAGCTCCGAGCCTCCTACGACCGAGGTAGAAAGGGCGATCCCGTTGACCGTCGCCGGTGCGCTCGGCAGCGTCACCCAGGTCTTTGCGGCCGGATTGTAGCGAGCCCCGTCCAGAATACCGGTCGTGCCGGATCCCACGGCGGTGACTCCGCCCCATACGACGAGCTCCGTGCCGACGAAGCCGCCACGCGCGCGCGTGCGACCGTTGATGGGCGCAAACGGGAGAGTGCTCCACGTGTCCGTCGCCGGATTGTACGCGCGGCCGCCTGCACAGAACCTTCCGCCGTCGGCGCAGTCGCCCGACTGTTCGCCGCCCCACACGATCATCTCCGAAGTGGACGTCGAATATCCCGCGATGGCGTCGAAGAGAGCGCTCGCTTCGGGGACGGCCGCAATGGCGCGCCACGTATCCGTCGACGGTGAATAGGCTGCTCCGCGCCCCTCGTAGTTCCCAGTCCCGCCGAAGATGATCATCTCCGTGCCCGTCCACACGGCGACGTGGCGGTCATAGCCGGTGCCCGCTTCGCTCGGGAGCGGCGGTAGCGTTCGCCATTGATTCGTGGACGGGTTGTAGGCAGCGCCGTCGTCGCTCTTCGCACCCCAGCCGTTGTCGTTTCGGCCACCGAAGAAGATGACCTCTGTCCCCGTCCATACGGTGGTGTGCCCCGTGCGCCCCAGGAATCCGTCGGGCGCATTCGCGATGGGAACCCAGCCGCGAGGAGGCCCACATGTCGAGGCCGGCCCCCATTGGCATGTTCCCTCGCAGACGCGACTCACGACCTTTCCGCCGGTGCACGTCCCAGGAGCATTGTCGTATTCGCCCGGGCTGCAGGCTCCTTCGGACTCGCAGGTCCCCGCGGCCCATGTGCAGGTATTGGGCTCGCACGTGTCCACTCGGGTCCCGCAACGACCGCAGCTGACGACGCGCGTCTCGCCGATGGCGCAGAACTGAGAGCCGCCCTTCTCTTCGAGACACGCCGGATCTTTTGCGCCCCAAACGCCCGTCGGCAGGCAGAGCTGCCGGCGAACTCCGCATTTGCCGCAAATCTCACTGAGCGTAGACGGGTAGTTGCAAGGCTGCCCCTCGACGTCGGCGACGACACGGTCTTCCGAGCCAGCGTCCGACGGAGCGGGGCCCGTCACCACCTCGCCCGTCGCCGCTTCGGCAGAGCCGTCGGGCGCGTCGACCGGGAGAGGGTCGTCTTGCAGAGCGGTACTGCATGCAGTGAGCAGTCCGACTGCGCCGCCGCCCACGCATATCCCCAATAGCCGGAACCATCGATGCGTATTCATGGAACGCTCCGTATCAGGGATGAAATACCCAGCCGCGCGAGCCCGCACTGTAACCGCCCCAGAAGATCACCTCCGACCCCGTCCACCGCGCGGGCATCGGCGCTTCCGTCGGTCCCCCGAGGGGCATCGGCGTCCATGTCTTCGTCACGGGATCCCACTTCGCGCCGGGGCCGAGCGTGCCGCCGGTCCAGACCCAGAGCTGGTCTTTCGCCCAGAACACGGACTGACTGGTGCCACTCTCGAGGACCGCAGGGGCCGGGGCGGTGATCAAGGTCCACGTCGCCGTGGTCTCGTTCAAGATGCCACCGACGTTCGCGCTCATCGCCTTGTCCCAGGCGCCCCACAGGACGAGGCCGAGGCTCGTCGAGAACGGCGTCATTCCTGGATCCGCGTATTCCATGGCGCCCTGGAGCTTCGCCGGCAGAACGAGCGGACTCCACGTCTCCGTCGTGGGATCCCACGTGTCGACGCATTGCGATCGCGTCAGGTCTCCGCAGGTCCCCGTGACGAGCAGCCGGGTGCCCGTCCACAGCGCGTGTTTCGGCTCCCGCACCGCGCCCGCGGGGAGAGCTCGCCATGCGCCCGTCGCCGGCCGAAACGCATACGGCGGCGTGTGCGTTCCGTCCCAATGAGGCGCCGACAATACGAGCACGTCTCCCGTCGACGGGACCCAAGCGCTGAGCGCCGGTGGGATCAGGAATCCCCCCGGCCCCGTCACGTGGACGATCGCGCCGGTCGTGATGTCGAGCAGCGCGCCGTCCTGTTCGACGCCCAGCCCCTCGCAACGCGAACCGCCGAAGACGAACGCGTGCGTCCCGGTCCAGGTCCAGAGCGACCCTTCCGTCGTCGGAAGGGGGTCGACCACCGGGCGGAGGGCGTCGGTCGAGGGATCGTACGCATGGACCGAGCCGCCCATGCACGAGTCGCCTTGCAGGATGAGCTCCTGCCCCGTCCACATCGTGCCGTTGTTGAGCTGCACCGCGTCCGGAGCGATCGACGGGGTCTTCGACCATCCCGACAAGAGGCATTCGCTCCACTCGCCCCAATCGCAGGCCGAAGAGCACGTGCGTGTCCGGACCTGCCGTGCGAGCGAGCAACCGATGTTGCCGCTCTGCACTTCGTAGTCGTCGGGGTTACAGACCTTCTCGCCAGTGCAGGCGCCGCCGACCCAAACACATGCCGCCGAGCACGTCTCCGGGCGCGTACCGCACCGACCGCAGGCACCGGTCCTCGTCTCGCCGGGTGTACATTCGCCACCGCCGTCGGCGCCGCATCCTCCGTCGATCGCGTCCGGGGCCGGGTCCTCACCTCCGTCCGACTGGGTTGACGGCGGAAGGTTCGGTCCCCCATCGGGGGCGGGCTCGGTGACGGGATCTACTCCCAAGGGCGCGTCCACGGCGCACGCGAGGAACAGCATGCCTGCGGCTCCCGCGAGAACCGAGAGGAGGGGCAGTGAACGGTGGGAGATGCGCTGCGAGATGCGCTGCGAGATGCGCTGCGAGATCATGGCGTAGCTCCCTCTCGCCCGAGGATCACGCGGACGCGACGCACGAGCGACGAGCGGGGATGGGTCGTGATGAGGAGGCGGGCTCGCGCTTCTGCTTCGGGGCGTCGACCGGCGCGCGCGAGCGCTTCGATTCGAAGCACCTCGGCCTCCGACGCGAGCGCGCCAGAGGCGCCGAAGTGTTGCCCGTGCTGATCGAGAGCCTCGGACGCCGCCTGGATGTCGCCACGCCGAAGTGCGGCCTGCGCGGTCTGGATGAGCGCGTTCTCGCGTCCGAGACGACCGAGGCCGCCAGCGGGAGCGCTCGTCGCGGAGCTCTCGGTGCTGCTCTCGGTGCTCTCGCTGCTGGTCGGAGCATCGACGACAGCTGGAGCCTTCGGCGCGGCCGCGCTCCGTGGACGCATACGAGGCGCGTTCGTACGCGGCGTCGGTCCGGCGGACACCACGTCGACGCGACGACCTTCGTCGTCCGATGGTGGCTCGACGATCGGAGGAGGCGTCGTGAGCTCCGGCGGCGCCACCAAGCTCAGAGCCGAAGGCGCTACCGGAGGCGCCTCTTCCAAGCGCACGCGCTCGGCGCTGGCCCGCCCATAGAGCATGGCCGCGTAGATCGCCGATCCACCGATCATCGCAACGGCGGTAGGAAGGCCAGCGCTCTTCGCCCAGAGCTTGAGCCCCACGAAGTGGCGTCCAAAGGCGATACCGAGGGTCGCGGATGCGCTCGAGGCGACGAGCGCATCGATGGCGCGAGCTTTGGCTCCTCGCGGGCTCGAACGACGTCTCGCCTCCCGGAGAAGTGACTCCTCGAAGTCATCGTACTCCGCGCTCATTGGCCCGTCCCCCGCGCACGGAAGCGCTGCGCTGCCTGGTGAAACGCGGCGCGCGCACGCCGGAGGCGAGAAGCCACCGTGCCGTCCGGGATCCCCAGGATCCGCCCAATGTCCGCCCCCTTCACCTCCTCGATCTCCGAGAGCACGAAGACCGCGCGGAGCTCCCACGGTAGTGCGTCGAGGATCGTCTGGAGGATCTTCATCTTCTCGTCTGCTTCGATCCGCGCGTCGGGAGGCGGCCCATCCGAGCGCGTCTCTTCGAGCTGATCCGCGTTCACCTCACACAGCCGAGCGCGACTCTTCCGCACGTCGGACGCGACCCGATACGCGATCCCGTGAAGGAACGCGCGTTCGGCTTCCGGCCTCACGTCCGCAAGCTTCTTCGAGGCGATCAAGAACACGCGTTGCGCGGCATCTTCCGCGTCGCACTCGGGGACTCCGTGGCGCGTCAGCGTGCGCCAGATGGCGTCGAAGTGATCGTCGACGAGCGCGCGAAGCCGTTCGTCCGGCGTCGCCACAGACCCAATTTGGCGCGCCGAGTCGTACCCGACCTGTTCGGCCGGAGGATTCAAACCCCTCACTGCCCCTAAATGGGTCCCCGCCCCGCAAAAGATCTCAGAATCGACAGGGCGTCGAAAAGACTGATCAGAAAATCGACAGCGCGCCGAAAAGACCCGCCCACGGAACGACGACGGGCACCTCGAACAACGGCGAGTCGCCTTGGCGATAGAATCGCGGGCGGAGAATCGGCATCACGGCCCCCACCCCGAGACCGAGGTCACCCCAGCCACCGTCGAGGCGTGCGTACACCGAGGCGCCGGATGCCCACCACGCGCGCTGGGTCGTCCCCTCCGTCGCGAGCCGTGCCGACACGAGCCCGACCTCACTGGACCATGCGACCTGGAACGACAGGCGTCGAGCGATGGCGAACTGCGGCCCGACATCGAGACGCCCGAGATGCACGTCGACCTCGCCGGCGCTCCCTTGCGTCACGATCCGCCCTGTTCGTCGTGTCATCACCGCGAGCCGGAGCGTCGGCATCCGCGCATGCTCGAGCCGGAGCGCGAGGGGAATCGCCAGCGATCCGCGCCCGTCACCGACGAGAGAGAGCTCGACACCGGTGCCGGCACGAAGATGGAACGCGTCGCGACGGCGGCTCGGTGGCGACGGTGGGGGCGATGATGGCTTCGTCGGTGGAGCATCGTCCTCACGCACGCCTGACGGTGGCGCCGGCTCCATCTCGACGAGGGCAATGCTCGCGATGGTCGCGAGCGCATCGAAGACCTCGTCGCAGGACGGGCTGCGCGCTCGTCGCGTCTCCGTCGGGGTCAGACCCTGACGAATGGTGAGGACGCCGTCGAACTCGGCATCGTCCTTCCGAACGTCGATCGTCAACACCACCGTTCCACCGTTCGGCACACGAACGGTCGCGACGCCGCTCTGATCGAGCCTCTCGACGAGCGACCTCGAGGAGCAGGCCTCGTCGATGTGCTCTTCGAGCTCGACCGGAATCGGCGCTGCGGCACTCGCGGCCGGTTCGACGAGAAAAGTCGCTGCGAGCGCGGCCAGGCCGGCGCCGACGGTCCGGGCACTTCGTCCTGGGCCACCCCGCGGCCCTCTCCGTCGCTCCCACTGCACGTCCAGCTCAGCCCCGCCTCGAAGGCAAACTCACCGAGCGGCCCGCCCAGTGCCGCGATCCCTACCCGCCGCCGCGCAACATGTCCCACTCTACTACGGAACAACCGCGAAGGCGCCTACGACCGAGGGGGCTTCTCCGCGCCTCAGATGGGGATCGATGCCCGCGGTCTCAGCGCACCACATCCGCGCTGGTATCCCTCGATGATCGCGGTCACCTCGAACATCGTCTGGGTCTGCTTGATGTGCGGAAGATAGAGCACGCTGCGAGCGACGGCGGGTAGGTCGAAGGCGAAGTACATCGCCATGATGGGGTTGATCCATAACGTGCTGCCGCGCGTGCGCTGGGTGCGGTGAACGTCTCCGAACTCGCCTTCCACGGCAGAGACGATGGAGCTGTTCACGATGCTGGGCTGCTCGGGCATCGCCGCGTTCACGGTCTCGACGGCCGATTTGTAGAGCGCGAACTCCGGCATGTTCGGGAGGAGCGAGAACGCTCCGAGGTACCCTCCGTCCCTCGACAGCGCCGCGACGGTCTCCAGCACGTGGGCGTGGCAGACGCCATGGAAGGCGTCGACTGCGCTGGCCCGCGTTCTCAACGGCGACGACGCCGAGTATTTCGCCGGACGCTACCGCCCGAACATGCGCGTCTATCGGCTGCTGCTGGAGCACGCGCCGGCCACCGATCGCTCCTGACGCTCGGACCAGCAACGAACACGCGACGGAGCGTTGGAGCTCAGCCGCGTGATGTCGCCCGCATCTCATCCGTGCGGCGACCGTCGATGACGCTGGGGGCCGTGCGTCGGCGCAGAAGCAGCTCCCTCCATCGCCTGAGCTTGTGGTGGAGAACATCGTCGTGGCGTGCTCGTCGGCCAACGCATCGTGCTCGAGGTCTGATAGAGAGCGCCGCCCATATGCACGTCTCGGAGCGGGGGATCGCTCGGTGGTTCGGACGCTTCTGGCCCCATCCGATGAACGTTCGTCGGCGAGACGTCGTTCTCTCCTGTCTTGGGGGCGCGCTCGGTCTCGCGCTCACCGAGTGCATCGGCCGGCTCGCGCTCGGAGCGAGCAGCCCGTGCCTCATCGCACCGATGGGGGCATCGACGGTCCTCCTCTTCGGTGTCCCCGCGAGCCCGTTGGCGCAGCCCTGGTCGATCGTGGGCGGAAACCTCGTCGCCGCGATCATCGGCGTGAGCGTCGCCGCGCTCGTCCCGCATCCGGCCGCCGCGGCGGGCATCGCGGTGGGGCTCTCCATGGCGGTGATGTTTGCGCTGCGCTGCCTGCATCCGCCGAGCGGGGCGGTGGCGCTGACGGCCGTACTCGGTGGGCCCGCGATCAAGCAACTCGGCTTCGCGTTCGTGCTCTCGCCCGTGCTCCTCAACTCGGTCGCGCTCGTGTGTTTGGCGCTGCTCGTGAACAATCTGACCGGTCGTCGCTACCCGCACCCGCTGGCGGCGGTCTCTCCACCCCAGCCGCCAGCCGAGCGCCCGTCGAGGGCGCGTTCGCTCATCGTTCCCGTCTCGATCACGCGTGACGATCTGCACATGGCGCTGTCGAGCGCGGAGCTCCTCGACATCGACGAGGATGACCTCGAAGAGATCCTCAGCCGCGCCGAGACGCGGGCGCGCGACAGGCAGGCGGCGCAGCGCAGCTGATCGTCGAAGAAGGCGAGCGGGCTCTCACGCGCGCGTGCGTGCGCAGCCCGGACGCTCCGTCAGGCATCGTCGTCGCTCGGCGCCGCCGGCTCCAGAGGCGGACGCGATGAGCTTGCTCCGAAGCGCGGCGGCGGATTCATCGGAGGAAGCGTGTAGCGCCGGCCGGGCACCGATTCCGGTGAAGGGCTCGGTGACGAGGAGGGCGTCGACGCGAACTCGGACCACCACGGAGCGGAGGCGGGCGCGGGCGCCACCGACTCGGGGTCCGCGCTCTCCGGCAACGGCGCGAGCCAGCGTTGCTGTTCGACGTAATCGTCGGGATAGAGTGTGTGCGCGAGCGCCGACAAGCGCTCTCCCATGCCGGCACGAACCTCTGGCAACAGGAACGCGTCGACGTCGTACGCGAGCTCCGACGCGGACCAGTAGCGCTTGTCCCGATCGCGTTCGAGCGCCGTCGCGACGATGCGCGCGAGCGCCTCGGGCACTTCGGGAGCAAACTCCCGGACGTCCGGGATGGGAGCCGAGCGGACCGCTTCGACGGTCTCTTCATCGGTGCTGCGGCGAAACAAGCGCTTCGCGGTGAGCAGCTCCCAGAACGTCGTCCCGAGCGCGAAGATGTCGCTCCGGTGATCGAGCGGCATCTGCCGGATCTGTTCCGGCGCAAGGTACGGGAGCTTGCCGACGAGGAGGTTCGGTCCGGTGATACTGCCGTCCAGGACCTTGGCCATTCCGAAGTCGATCAGCTTGACCTCACCCGCATAGGTCACGAACACATTCTGCGGGTTCACGTCGCGATGGATGATGTCGAGCGGGCGGCCGTCGTCATCGGTGACCTCGTTGGCGTACTGGAGTGCGTCTGCGATGCGCGCCACGCAAAAGGCGGCGATCTCCGCGTTGAGTCGCAGACCGCGCTCGACACATGCATCCTGTATGGCGGCGATCGACTGACCGAGCAGAAGCTCCATCGCGATGAAGCCGTGCTCGTCTTCGACGTGAACTTCGAGCGTGCGCACGATGTTCGGGTGGACCAGGCGTACGAGAAGCTTTCCCTCGGTGAGGAACATCTTGAGCACGCGTGGATCGTCGCGGACCTCTTGCCGGAGCACCTTCAGTGCGACGACGCGAGGTTCGTGCGGATCGGAGCCAGGTTCGACCTGGCAGCCGAGATAGATGCTGCTCATGCCGCCGTTGGCGATGTTGGCGAGAACGTTCCAACGACCGAGCCGACTCGGTACCGAGTGGCCTGGATCCGGGCTGTGCGGGGACACCACTGCCATGAGACGGCCATTCTGCCTCCGTTTCGCGGCGATGGCGCTAGATTGCGCCGCCAGCCTCGCACGTCGCCTCGCGTGGCCCGCTGGCGCGCGCCGCGTCACCCGCTGGCCCGCGCCGCGTCGCCCTCGGTTTGTCGTCTCGGAGCGACGCGGCCACGGCTCTTGACGACGAGGACGCCGGCCGGGCGCTCACGTCATTCGTCGTCGGGCGGCGGAGGCGCGCTGGGTCCGCCGCCGCCCGAGGGAATGCCACACTGTTCGGCCACGCCGCGGAAGGAGATCGCGCAGCTTCCGCTGCCGCCACTACAGCCGTTCCACGTCGCCGTGCCGACCTCCACACCGTTCTTCTTGCACGCGCAGGTCGCCGCCGGGCAGCTGCACACGATCTCGTATGCGCTGGACCCGCACGCATAGGTCTGTGTCGCGGCGCAGCCCCCACCTTCGGCTGTTGCGCCGGTCCTCGATCGTCCGCACGACGCATCCGAATCGTCCGTTTGCGCTGCCCCGTCGGCGTCGAGGCCGCCGTCCGTCGAGCCCGTCCCGTCCCCGGCGTCGGCCCCCGTCCCATCGCCGGGCGGCACCGACGCTTCATCGGCGCACGCAGCGAACAGGAGAGCAGCAAAGACCGCAGGTACACACCATCGCTTCATGTCTCTCTCCAACGGACGTTTGGGTTGGCCGCGCGCGAACGTGTCGCCGCTAGTACCGAATCACGAACTACGTGAAAAACAAACATCGTGGGTGCGTCGTCCTCGAGGTCCCCTACGAGGCGTCGGCAGCGCCCCTCAGGGCTCCTTGCGCGATCGACGCGACGCGTTGCGCGAGCTCCGGGGTCTCCGATCGGGCAGCCTCGCCGAGCTGGACGACGAAGCGTGCGACGACGTGCACGGCGGCAGTCGCGATCGTGACACGGATCCCGTTGGTGGCCGCCTCGTACTTCATCCCGCGAAGCAAGTTGCGCTTCACCCACGCGGCCTCGGGCTGCCGAACGAAGAACGTGCAGGTCACCCGCGGCCCCTCCTCGTGATAGCCGCCGATCGTGTCTCGCTCGACCGCCGCGATCTTCTCGGGGTCCTGGTCGCGGTAGGTCTCGGCGCGGTCGAAGCGCGCGTTCGAGACGCCCGCCACGCGAAACCACTTCAGACGGTCGGTGTTGTGACACGTCGCCAGGAAACGCGGATACGCCCCGACCTCGACGTGGTGGACCGAGACGTGCCGGATCGCATCGTCGCGCCGGCTCGCCGTCGTGTAGTGCATGCGGACCGCGAGCCTCTTGGCGGCGGCGTCCTCGAGGACGGCGACCCATTGTTCCTCCTCCTGCGAGAGCTCCGGCGCTCGCACGGCGGTGTCGAACGACGGCCCCGCATTCCTGAGCGGAAGCCGCTGGAGCAGGATCTTCAGGAGACGCTCACGCGCCGCGCTCCGTGGCGACCGTGCGAGCAAGCGGAGCAGGTCCGGCACCTCCTCCGCCTTGAGCGCGAGGACACCGGGGTACCAGTTCGGAGGCATGCGCCAGACGACGTGCGGGAACTCCTTGCCCTCCTGGAGCGGCCAGCCGTCCTCCCTCATCTTCGTCAGGTGCTTGCGAATCACCTCCGTGCCGACACCCGCCTGGCGCGCGAGATCGGCCTGCGTCCACCGACGCTGCGCGACGAAAGCTCCGATGATGGCGATGAACGTCTCGTGTGCGCCACGCTGGCCCATCGGCCCAATGTAGACCGCTCCGGTTCCGCGAGGGCGGAGCATCGCTCGCGACGAGCTGCCGAGGAAGGCAAGTCAGCGAGGGTCAACGTTCGCAGACCGCCGCGTCTCCGCTCTCTCGCCGCGGGCGAGAGCCACTCGGCGAGCTCCTCCCGGGACTTGTGGTGCCCCGTGTGCGCGCGGACCTGCACGAGGCCACGCGGCAAGCGCGCAGGGTGGTAACGCCAAGGCGCGGTGCAAGTGCCGTGTCGCTCTCGCGCGCCGATGCTCGCACTCCCGCAGCAAGCCTGAGCAACTGATCAGTCGCGTCCATTCGCGGCACCCGTTTCGGCGAAGACCGCGGCGCACGCTCCAACAAGAAGGAGCGACGCCGCGATGACTCTGCTCGAACGATCCCCGACCGTCGAAAACGCTGTCCCCCACCGCGCCCCAACCGAGCCCCGCGCTCGCTGGCGGAAGAAGGCGGCCACCCCTAGCGTGCTCGCGGCCGCGATCCTCAGCGCGGCCTGCACCTCGACCGTTGAATCCGAGCGCCCGAGCGGCCCCTGTGCGGATCGAAGCGGGTCGTACGTCGTCCGCATCACGCAGCGGAGCGGCACGTGCGCGAACGACGGCGACACGACGGAAGCCATCGTCAACTTCGACGCGACGACGCAACAAGCGCTCGAGAGCTCCTGCACGGGCGAGTCGACCCCTTCCGAAGACAACTGCTCCATCCAGTTCACCATCAAGTGCGCGCGCGATGATCTCGGTCCCGGCTGGACGACGCACGAGACCGGCAAGTCGACCTGGAACGAGGACGGCTCGGAGGGCGCCGGCACGGCGCAGCTGACCCTCTTTCGAGGCAACGGCATCCAGGAGTGCCGCTCGACGGTGAACATCACGTGGGTGCGTCAATGAGCTCGCCGTTGACTCAACGCTTCAAGTCCACCGCGCTGCTCGGCGCTGCGTTCGTCCTCGCTGGATGTGGCGTCGTCGGCTGGCAGTACCGCTACGGCGGGCACCAGTTCACGATGACGCGGCCGAACATCGAGTACCACGAGCATGCCATCAAGGATGTCCGCACCCGCTACGGCGATCCGGCCGCCCAGGAAGACATCGCGAAGCTGAAGGGCGCATGCGAGCTCCTGCAGAAGTACGCGGCCGAAGCTCCCGATCCCGGCAGCTTCACGCCGGCTCGCGATCTGCTCGACGCGGATGCGCGGAGTGCCTGCAAGAAGGCGCAGCACCTGAAGGAGCAGGCGGACCGCGAAGCACAGCGACAGCAATACGAAGAGCAGCGTTCCCGTGAGCAGGCCGCACGCGAACGCGAACGCGAGACCGAGAAGCGGGACCGCGAGAGACAGCACCTGGTCGCGATGCTCGACCGCGACACGAAGACCGTCGAGCTCTGCGACTCGACCGAAGGCGCACGCGCGGCGCGGAGACGGCACTCGGAGGTCCTGGACAAGACTCCTGGCCTCACTGTCCGGAAGCAGTGCACGCCGCAGCGCGAGACGCGCAACGTCCGGACCGAGTGCAAGGACACCAACGGCTTCGTCCGCCCGTGCACGAAGACCGTCGCCGGCACGGACATCGTCAACTACGTCTGCCCGCCGAACATGGATCCCGAGGTGGTTCAGCTCGGGCTCTACCAGCTCGATCTCCTCGACGGATATCCGTTCCCCGAGGATCGCTCGATTCGCGTTCGCGATTCGGAGTGCGAGGACGTCCGCGCACGGGTGAAGCAAACGAGAGAGCGCCTCGACGACAACACGGCGACTTCCGTGGCGGGAACCCAGCCATGAAGCGCGCGCTCGCCATCGGGGCCGTGACCGTCCTCGTCGCAGGCGGAGGTGCCGCCTATGGCTGGCACGATTGGAGGCACTCTCCGACCTACTCGTTGAAACAGCTCGCATCGGCGGTCGAGCACCGCGACCGGTACGAGTTCGAGAAGCATGTCGACATCGACTCGGTCCTCCAGTCCCTCGTGGCCGACACCGCGGACGGCAATCCGCTCGCGTCGGCGCTCGGCGGCGCAGTGCTGACGCAGCTCAAGCCGCAGGTCATCAAGGCGATCGAGGACGGGTCGGTGCCGGCGGACTCGCAGCTCGGTAGCGGCATCCAGAAGACGCTGGGCGGACAGTTGCCGAAGATCGACCGTCAGGGGCGGAACGCCTACTTCGCCATCGACCTCACGACGAAGGGCGGCGCGCCGTTCGCCCTGAAGTTCCACATGACGCAGGTGCCCGACGGGTACTGGCGCATCGACCGCATCGCGAACATGAAGGAGCTCCGCGCGCTCGAGGAGCAAGAAGAGGCGGCGCGCAAGGCGGCCATCGCGAAGGCGAACGAAGAGAAGCTGAGCAAGCTCGTCGTCGCCGCGAAGCTCCACACGTCTGTTCGTGACGGCTGGGAGCGGAAGAACCGGTTCCAGGTGCGCTTCGAGAACACCAGTGACCGGACAATCACGGGGCTCACCGGACGGATCCGCGTGCCGTCCGCCGGGTTCGACCACGGCATCAAGGGCCGCCTCGAAATCGCTCCGGGCGCGTCGGAGAACGGCGTCTGGGAGTTCGACGTCAATCGATTCATCGAGGACACCGAGCGGGTGTACGCGCTCGGCGAGACGGACGGCTTCGATGTCGACGTCGACTCGCTGGCATTCGCCGACGGCACCAAGGTGGCGCGCGGCGAAGAGCCGTGACGAGACGACGGCCTCACGCGCACTCGAACGACGAAAGCGTCAAGCTCAGGATCGGCAGTGACGAACGGAGAGGCGACGTCCCCCCAGAAACGCGGAGCGAGCATGCGCTCAAGGCCGGAAGCGCCGCCCGCTGCCGTCGCTTCTGCGCCAACTGCTGCACGTTCGGAGATCGACAGCCTGCGCGCGGGGATGGTGAACGCCACTTCGCAGGCTCCCTTGCTTCCCTGCGACCCGAGCATGGCCGACGCGCGATCCTGCGGGCGCGTCCGCGTTCTCCTCGGCCCGTTCATCGTGACGAATCTGTATTCCTCCGGCGGGTGCCAGGAGGAGCTCTTCGTGATGAGCGCCGACGCCAAGCCGCAGTGGACCATGCTCGTCGTTCCAGGCGACCGCCTGAATGTCTCCGGCCGCTTCCCGATCGAGGACGGGCAGACGCTGTACATCGGGCTCCGCGGCAACGGCTCCGCGAAGCCCGACGCACGCTGCGGAGTCGTCTGGTCGGGCTACCGGCCTGCGGAGAAACCGCCGACGTACGGCACGATCGGCGACTGAGAACGCGGCGCGTCGGGGTGACCGTCCGCCAACGCAGGTGCGCAACGCGACGCGACGCTCCCCGACGAGCTCGACGAGCGCGTCGCACGCGGCGACATCACCATCGCCGCCACGGTGCGGAGATGCGCAAGATCGCCGGACGCACGCACCAAGTACGCGCGGCTCGTAGGCGTCAGCCCGCAGATCCTCTTCGAGCTCGAGCGCGGCAGCGCTGAAGACGCTCGCGAAGATCCGCGCTCGGGGCGACCTCGAGGTCCGCGTCCGAGGGCGTCCGGAGTGTTCGATCGTACAGTCACACCTGAAGGGACACGAAGAGCCCGATCTTCGTCACCTCGCCCATGCCCCTGCTAACTGGCAGCAGGGCCATGGTACGCGGCCGCGCGAAGCGCCGTAGCGGCACTATTCACGTGAGCAGTCGGAGCGCGTCTCTGACGACCGTCTCGGCAGACGTATCTGGGCCGAGGCTCGACGCCAGCCGAGTGATGACCTCACGCACCTCGGAGTCGCGGAAGCCGAGCGTCCGAAGTCCGCGCGCAGCCCTCTCGAACGACGGTGCCTGCGCGGGCGCGAACGGCTTCCGTTGTGCCTGCGTGGGCGCGGACGGCATCCGGTCTGCCTGTGCGGGTGCGGACTGCTTCCGCTCTGCCTGCGCGGGCGCGGACTGCATCCGGTCTGCCTGTGCGGGCGCCGACTGCTTCCGGTCTGCCTGCGCGGGGACGGCGGACTCTCGTTGTCGCAAGTAGATCCGCTCCTCGACGTATGCCCGGCCGAATACGTGCTCGGCATGAAGGCGATTGTGCACACGACATCGAAGTCGGAGATTGGTCGCCTCGTCGCTGCCCCCGCGCGCCTTCGCGTGGATGTGATCGAGCTCGAGGAATCCGCGTGCGGGACAACGATTGCCCTCGGCGTCGAGGTAGGTGCACTGCCCCGTGTCCCGAGCCCAGACCTCGCGTTGGACGGCCCTCGCGACGTGCCCTCGCCGTGCCAGTTTTGGCGGGCGTCGTGCTGCGCTGCTCGTCCCACTGTCCTCATCGGTCGTGGTCGATGGCGTCTTCTCCTTGGAGCGGATGGTCTTCCCGAGCCGCTCCTTTTCGAGCTTCGTCGCGAGTAGGTCGAGTGATGCCTCCAGGATCTTCTCCAGATCGCCCGACGGATTGCGATGGCGCATGAGCTCCTGGATGCGTTCGATCGTCGCCTTCGTCTCGGCGGAGATCGTCAGCTCGACGCGTACCGACTCGCCGACAGCGGCTCGACCCGCGGCCACACCTGCGCGTGCCCTGGCACTGGCGCCGTCGCCGTCGCCGTCGCCGTCGCCGTCGCCGGAACCGGAGTCGCGGCCGGAGCCGTCGCCGGAGCGGGCGCGGCCACCTCGCTCGGCGGAACCATCTCCGTCACTGCCAGGGGCAGCCCGGGCTGCGGCGCGAGCGGCTCGATGCACGCGTGCACGTCCGGCTTCGGAAACCGCGCGGCGATCAGCTCCGCGACAGCCTTCGTGGTCTTACCCATCGCTTCTCGAAGGAGCTCCTCGTGGTTGTCCGCGGTAAGGTGCTTGTGCATCTCGTAGAGCGCGCAGAGATGGACCTCACCGCGCTCGAGGTAGCCCGCCGTCGTCGGGAAGCGCCGGACGAGGCGGGCCACCGCAATCCGGCGCTGCGCCTCACTCTCGCTCATCCCGAGCTTTCGCACGCACAAGTCCCAGGTCGACGTGCATGCCTGCTCCGCGTACAGCCGCCGAGCATCCACCTCCGCGAGGTAGGCGAGCAAGCCCGCCAGCCAGACGTTCCCTCGGCCGACGTGCACCCGCAAACGAGCGAGCAGCTCGTCGCTCGACAACTCCCCCAGCCTGGTCATGCTGCCCTCTCGCAGTGTCGTCATGCCGCCCTCCCCCAGCTTGGTCATGCTGCCCACCCCAGCTTCGTCATGCGCCCTCATACCATGCAGATTTCGGCCCTCCGGGACGGCCACTCCAGCGAACGACCGCGATCGCGATCACCTCGCGAGGTCCATGCGCCGAGATCGCTCGTCAGAGGGCGTTTGCATCGCCGCAGGCGCCCATCCCGACACACCCCGCGCGGACGACACGCCCGTCAGGCAAATTCATGTCAATAGAAATCGCCAGTGACCGCTCTATTCTCAGCTACAACGTTATAGCATCACCGGACGAGCGACTGGCGCAGCGATGGAATCGAGAGCTCAAATCTCTCTCAAGCTGCCATTCGATGTGACAGTCGCTCGTCGCAGCCGAAGACCTGATTGGCCGCGAGCCGAAACATCGATGTCCCGCTGTCGGCATGGGGCAAGGGAGGACGAGTGCCGCTGCGGTAACTATCTGGCCGCCGTCGTCCCGATCGTGCAGTTGGCCGGTCCCAGTTAAGTATAGCCCCGAGCTCGCGAATAGAACACGCAACAGAGTGGCTGAGCCGCGCCTGTCTCAACGGGCGGTCGAGGTGCCGCCGGCGAGGCACGGGCTGGAGCCGGCCCTCGCCTCGACCGACGTCGAGCCAACGTCGCCGCCGGACTCGATCCTCACCATCCCCTCTCCCTTCTGCTCGACGACGAGCAGACCCCAACGCGCGTCAATCGCACGAGGTGCATCCGATATCCCGACAAACCACTCTGCTACGAGTACCGGCCGGTGCCAGCACAACCGACGCCGCAGCGCGCGCGATCCGCGGCGTGGCGTCGAGTCGAGGTGCCACCTCACCATCCTCACTCCCTTCTGCTCGACAGCGAGTCTCCCCACCGCGCCTCAATCGCACGAATCCGATCGGCGCATCCGATATTCCGACACATCACTCTGATACGAGTAGTGGCCGACCACAGAACATCGCGGGAGCGCACGCTCCGCGTTCGTCACTGTCGGGCGCCAGAATCACGACGTCGCTCGCTCGCGGCGCCCCCTACGACCCGAGCACCGCCTCGAGCTCGCGAATCGCCGCGTGGGTATCCCCCGTGAAGACAACGCCGCGCATGCCCAGCGCGCGCGCGGCCTCGACGTTGGCTCGAAGGTCATCAAGAAAGACCACCTCGTCCGCGCCAACGCCGAGCCGCTCGCACGCAAGCTGGTAGATGCGCGCGTCCGGCTTCGTCAGGCCTTCCTCGTGCGAGTACACGAGCACGTCGCACGCATCGCCGAAGCCGTAACGAGCGTGCTCCCTCTCGCGCGCGCCGACCCAGCTGTTGCTGAGGATGCCGGTCTTGAACCGGGGCCGGCATCCGCGGAACCAGGCGTACAGCGGGGCGTTGATCTCGCCGAGGTACTCCGCCCAGCGGTCCTCCATCAGCATCTGGAGCTGCTTCGCGTCGAGATCGAGCGCGCCGGCGATGTACCGCTCCGCCTCGGCAAGCGTGACGGCGCCCACCGTGCCTGCGCGGTAGACGTCGGCGAGCCGCTCGTCGATCGCGCCGGGCTCGAGCCCGAGCTCGGCCTCCCACCGCGCCTGCCAGCCGGTGGTCGGCGTGACCTCGAGGACGCCGCCGACGTCGAAGAGAATGGCGGTCATGACCCCGCGCAACTCAGGGCGCGTACGAGAGGTGCAGGACGTTCGAGCTCCGGCCGCTCACATCGAGGACGCGCACCTCCTGATTCATCCCTGCGCCCGCCGGCAGCGTGCACGTCAGGCGCGAGTCGGCCATGGCGAGATCGTGCGTGACGTCGAGGCACGGCTTGCCGCCGACGAGCACGACGTCACCGGTGGGGCCGAAGTTCTGACCTGCGATCGTGAGCGTGCTTCCGGCCGCGCAACCGATCGTGGTCACGCCGACGTCTTGACACCCGGAGACGCGAGCGATGCTCGGAACGGCGTACTCGAGCACGGCTCCTTCGGCGAACCGCACGTTCGAGCCGGCCATGGTCAGCGAGAGCGGCGGGATGCCTCCGCCCGGAGGTAGCGTGCAGCGCAGCCGATCGGGCGTAACCCAGCTCGCGTCGACGCACGTGCGTCCACCGACCGTGACGAGGACGGGCTCGGTACCGTCAGGCGATGCAAGCATCAGGTCGATAGATACACCGCCGCTGGCGGGGCAGCTCGAGGTGCGGGCGCCGTTGTCGAGGCAGCCGCTGATCCTCGCGACGGCAGTCTTGTCCTGAAACACGAGTGTGTCCGATCCCGGGAGGCTCTCCTGCCCATAGGCGCTCACGAGGAGGACGTTGACGGAGGCCGAACCGGGCTCGGGGACGCAGCTCAGTCCGCCCGCCGAGAGGGTGACGCCTGTACAGCGATACGCGCGCGGGTCCGCGGGCGGACCGTAGAACACCCGGACGTGATTCGGATCGGGACCCAGGTTCGCCGCGCTGAAGTAGATCCGTTCCGGAGTACTGCTGGACACGTTGGTCGTCGTGCCGGGAACTTCGTTCGGGCCGTTACGCAGCGTTCCGGTGATGATGCTCGGCGGCGCGTAGCTGACGTTCGAAGCGAAGCGGCGCGACGGTACGCCGGCGACCGTGATGACGACGCCCAGGTTCGCGCCCCCGCCGGCGGGGAGCGAGCAACGGACCTTCGACGGCGACTCCACCGTGACCGCGCCGCACGGTTGCGCGATGTCGCCCGCGTACAGCGTGACCGCGGGCGTGCCGCCTTCGATCCCGGGGAAAGTGCCCTCGATCGTGATGACCGCGCCACCGAACGCGGGGCTCGAAGGCGCTGCCACGTTCGTGATCACCGGACCGGCATACGAGAGCGTCGGTCCGCCCGACGACGCGGCTCCGCCGACCGTGACGACGACGGGAAGGTCGTAGCCGACGCCTGCCGGGAGCGTGCACGTGAGCGAGGTGTGCGGAGCACCGAGCGTGACGTTCGAGCACGGGACACCGCCGACCGAGACCGAGCTGCCAGCGGCGGAGGCGCCGAAGTTGGTGCCGGTGATCGTGAGCGCCGTTCCGCCAGAGGGCGGGCAGCCGAGCGTGCCGTTCGCGTCGGTCATCGCGCAGCCGACGACGCTCGAGACGGTCGGGCCCGGATAGCTGAAAGGCGCCGCGTCGGCGAGGACGGGTGTGTACACGCCGTCGTTCGTGACGGTTGCGCTCGCGTAGCGCACGACGGTGCCGCCCACCGTCATCGTGATGGGAACGGAGCCGATGCCCGGTGGCGCCTGGAAGACGATGCTCGACGCATCCGCCGACGTCGGAACGAGCGCCGCGCCTCCCATCGTGATCGCGACCGTGCCCGACGTCGGGAGAGTGCCGGACAGCGTGATCGGAAAGCCGCCAACCGTGGTCGGCGCCGACGCCGAGACGGCACGAATGGCGTAGTCCACCGGCAGGCAGCCCTGCGGCGTCGGATAGGCAGCGCAGTCGAGCGCCGGTACACACGTCGACGTGCAGCTGCCGGTTCCGTTGGCCGCGCCGTCGTCGCAGAGCTCGCCGTACTGGGAGTCGATGTTGCCGTCGCCGCAATACGGGTTGCAGCGGTGGGTCGTGCTCCGGATCTCGCCGTCCTGCAGCACGCCGTCTCGGGCCACGCCGCCGCCAGAGCCGTCGTCGACGCCGACGTGGACGACGACTCCGCCGCCCGGACACGAGCCCGATGGAGCGGTCGACGTCACGCGTGTCAGCGTGGCCGCGCACGCTTCACCTTCGCATGTCGCGTCAGCGCACAGGCCCGCTCTGCACACCTGACCGACGGCACATGCGTTCCCGCAGCCGCCGCAGTTCTGGGGATCCCGCATGAGCGAGACGCATTCGGCACCACACTGCGTCTGCCCTGGGCAAGACGGGCGGTCGCCTCCGTCGCCATCGAGTGCGCCACCGTCCTCGGCGGTCTCGGCCGATGCAGAGCAACCGACGACCAAGATCGCTCCGAGACACACCCAACGCGCCACTCGCATCGAAAGCCTCCTCACGCAGCAGATACGATACTCGGGCAGCTTCGAAGGACAACGGCGGACGCAGCCGCACCGCGCGCGCGGCTCAGAGCGCGTCGCAGTGGATATTGTCGTAGCGCGTCCGCAAATCGACGTCCTCGAGTGCGAACGGATTCGCGAACATCACGCCGAGTGAGAGCGCGACCTTCGGTGTGGCCGGCCACGACGGCATCGCCAGCGTGTACACGCCGACGCCGTCGCTGATCTTGAAGCTCGGGCTCGGCCCTCGCTGCAGCGTGATGACGAAGCTACGCCATTGCTCCACGCCGAGGGGCGGCCCGTCCATCGCCCCCGACGTGCCACCGTCCATCTTCCACTCCTCCGCGAAGCCGATGCGGGCGCCTCCGCCCCGGACGAAGAGCAACACGGTATGCGGCGACTCCACCTCCGCCGCGACGAATCCGCCGAGCGTGTACTGCCCGTCCGGCGGCACCTCGTCGAGGCGCATGTCGAAGCTGCATCGGAGGGTCGTCGCCGAGCCGAGGTCGAAGACCTTCTGCAGATATCCCCACTCGCCCCAGCGGGCGGGTGTTGCCGAGAGGAGGAGCGAGCTCGGCGGAGAGCTGGCGGCCGCCGTATCGATGCGCATCGTGAACGACGAGGCAGAAGGGGTCGAGACGAACGGCTGCCACCGCGAGAACCCCGCGTCGTCGTCGAAGTCCTCGCAGAACAGATGGCCGCACGATGCGTCGGTGCCGCCGTCGAGCGTCGTCGTCCCGCCTTCCGCGATGCGATCACCGGTGTCGGCGGCGTCCGTGTTCGGGTTACTCCCCGTGTCGGCGCTGCTCGTCTCGTCGTCGCCGTTCGAGAAGCCCCCGAGATCGGTGAAGAGCGCGCACGCCGGCACGGCGATACCGACCGAGATTGCGATGAGCGCGCGAGCAGCCCCCATGCTCCCGAGGCTAGCGGAGCATCGCCATCCGCGAAACGCTTGATCGTTCATGACACCGCCTCACCCCGCCGTCCTTCACGAGCGTGGTCGTCACGAGCGTGGTCGTCACGAGCGTGCAGCCGCCGTTCGCCGACGCACCTCGAGACGGCCAACAGCTATTCTCGGGAGTAAATGGCTGAGGTTCCGATATTCGTGACCGTTCCCGAGCTGTCGGTCTTCTTCGGGCCACCCGCCCGGCGCGTCGTCGTGTTTCGTTCGTTCGCGTACTGGCAGGCCGAGCGGCGCGTCTTCGGGACGATGATCTGGGGACGCCCGAACGAGGCGGACGTCGACGAGATGTGCGCCGCGCACGAGGTCGGAGCCGATCCGCTCTTCGCCGGCCATACCTCGCTCGTCGACGTGCGAGCGCTCGAGTCGGTCGACCTCCTCGCGTTCGAGCGGCTCCTCGGTTACCTGAAACAGCGGCGCGACGCGTGGTCGCCGAACGTCGCCCATCAGGCGGTGCTCCATCGCGGCGGGTTCGCCCATGCCACCGTCGCCGGCATGTTTCAGTTCCTGAAGCCGGGGCACCCCGTGTCGTTCACCGACGATCCCGTCGTGGCGTATGCCGCGGTCGGCGCGGACGAGGAACGGCCGGCGCTCGAGGCGCTTCGATCGTCGCTCCTCGGTGCGCCGGACGTGGTGCGTCGGACCCGGCTCGCCTTCGACGCGCTCCCGCCGCGCCCGGAGCCTACCGCCGTCGCCCGGCTCGTCGGCATGAGCGTTCGCTCGCTGCAGCGGCGCCTGGCGGAGGCCGGGAGCTCGTTCCGTCGCGAGCGCCAGATGCAGATGCTCCGCGCGAGCGAGCGACTGCTCGAAGGGACCGAGCTCGATCTCGACGCGATCGCAGGGCTCGTCGGCGCGAGCTCGGCGTCGCAGCTGGTCCGCCTCTTTCGCGAGCATCGGAAAACGACGCCAGGCGCGCTCCGAAAGCGCAAGCGAGCCTGACGACGGTCAGTTCTTGGGACAGGGCGGGTTCGCCGGACACGTCGCCGCCGCCGGCTTCGGATACGACTGGTTGCAGAGCGCGATCCCGGCGAACGTGTTCGTCGCGAGGAAGTCGACGAGGTCACCCGTCCATCCGCGGACGATCCCGTCCCCTGCGCTGTCCTCGAAGGACGTGTTCGTCACGAATCCCGATGCGGGCTGTCCGCCGTGGAAGATGATCGCGCCGTAGTTCGAGGCCGAGTCCTTCGCGGGGTTGAAGCAGTCGTAGCTCGAGATGCCCGAGGTGCCCCCCGCATAGGCGATCTTCGCGTGCTCGATCCGGTTGTTCGGATCGGGCGTCCCCTTGAACGTCAGCCCGACCCAGCTACCTGGAGCCGGCGCCGCCTCGGCCGACGTGAAGACGATCGGCTGCGTGGCAGTGCCGATTGCGCGGAGCACGCCAGCGCCCGGCTTGTCGGTCGTATAAGCGTCGATCGCGAGGCGCGAGTCCTTGGCGAACCGGATCGTGACGCCCGCCTCGATCGTCAGCGTCGCCTTCGGTCTGCCATCGGCGGACGTGTCGCCGACACGCACCTCGGCGCCGAGGACGTGATAGGGCACCCCGCGGTTCGCGAGCGTCATGTCCTGCTCGATCGCGTCGCGATTGGTCAGGCCGTCGATGAGAATCTCGTCGTTGCCGTTGCCCGTGTAGCGGCCGGACGGGATGCTGCCCGCAAGGTTCGCCCACGATCGGACGGGCGCGTTGCCGCTGCCGGTGATGGTGAGCTCCGTCGAGGACGCGGAGAGCGCGCCCCCTTCGCGCAGGATGAGGCCGACCGAGCCCGAGCCGGTCAGGGTGACGTGATCGACGTGGACGTTGCCCTGCGGGAGATCCTGGTCGCCGCGCACGTCGAGCATCGCGGTCGTGTCGAGGCGATCGGTATCGAGGTCTCCGCCGCCCGCGATCGTCACGTGCGCCAAGCGGAGGCTCGCGCCTTTCCGCGTCTCGATGTTCCGCCAGGGATCGCTCTCGGCGGCGCGCTCGATCATGATCGGAGAGGTCGCCGTTCCCTCGGCGGCCAGCGTGCCCTCGACGAGGATCCCCATGTTCTTCTGGATCCGGACGACGGCGCACGGCTCGATGGTGAGCGACTCTCCCTCGCGGATCGTGAGCGAGAAGTCGATCACGTGAGGGCTCCCCGCGGCGGTCCATGTCTCCTGCGCCGACTCGAGATTTCCGCTGTGCTTCGTGCCGTCGCCCGTTACGGGCCCGCACGTCGAGGGAGCGGCGGCGTCTCCTGCCCCCGAATCGACGCCTGCCGCTCCCCCGTCGCCCGACTCCACCGGCGACGCTTCGTCGCTACACCCAAACGCCACCGTGATCATGGCGCTGCTCGCGACGAGCGCGAAGATTCCCCTACGAACGGTCATGTATCCCCTTCCTCGGCCTGATGGAGCTCGCTGAGCGACGTCCACTTCAGCCTACGAAAGGCAAGGGCGCCAGACATGATCGGCAGACGCCAACCCATTGCCGTCTCGCGCCACTCCACGTTCGTGGGCGGCTCAGCCGGTCAGCGCGGCGACCAGCTCGCGCGTCGTCGGTCGCGCGTCCGCCTTCTTCGCGAGGCAGCGAAGGACGAGCGCGTCGAGCTCCGGCGAGGTCTCCGGCGCGTACCGTGACGGCGGGGCGGGCGCTTCGTGCACGTGCGCGGCGCAGACCTCGATCAGGTTGTTGCCTTCGAAGGGGGCCCTTCCCGTGAGGAGGAAATACGCGACGCAGCCGACGGCGTAGACATCCGCCGCGGGGCCCACGGTATCGGGTGTGAGGATGGCCTCGGGCGCCATGTAGAGCGGCGTCCCGGTGATCGATCGCTCGCTCGTGATCTTCATGTCCGACGCGGTCCCGATGTCCTTCACGAGCCCGAAGTCGAGGACCTTCACGAAGTCGTGCACGCCGCCGCGGGTGCACAGCATGACGTTCGCGGGCTTCACGTCGCGATGGACGAGCCCGGCGTCATGCGCCTCTCCGAGCGCCGCGGCGATCTGACCGAGGACGTGCCGCGTCCGCTTCACCGATTGCGGGCCTTCACGTTCGACGAGCCGTTCGAGGTCCTCGCCATCGAGGAGCTCCATCGCGTAGTAGAAGACACCGCCGCGCGTGCGCCCGTAGTCGTAGATCGCGACGTTGTTCGGATGCGTGAGGCGGCTCGATGCCATGACCTCGCGCTCGAAGCGCGCAGTCGCCGTCTCCCCCGCGCGGTCCGGAGAGATCACCTTCACCGCCGTCGGCCGCTTGAGCATCGCGTGGCTCGCGCGATAGACGGCGCCCATCCCACCCTCGCCGATCTTCTCGTGGACGACGTATTGGCCGAGCTGCACCGCCTTCTCGACGGCGCTGCGGAGGCCGTAAATCGTCCGCGAGACGAGGTACACGCCGCCGACCCCGGCGATCATGCTCCGGAGCGCAGCAAACGTCGCCGCGTCGGGATCCGGCACGAACGCCGGGCCGGCTCGGCGATACATGACCGCGAGCCCGAGGGTGAACGGGATGACGGAGATGCCGGTGAGCGCCGTCGCCACCCACGGCTTGCTCGGCACGAGCGCCGCGCGCACCACGAAGAAGAGGACGAAGAACGCAACGGTCGAGACGTCCGCCGTGACCGCGCGAGGCACGGACGAGAGCGCGAACGCGGCAGTCCCGGCGGTGGCGAGCGTCGCGAGCACGTCGAGCGCACGCATCGCCCGCCCTTCCCGGACGCGGAGCGCAAGCGCGAGGAAGACGACGAAGAGAAGCAGCGCGTGACCGGTCTGCACCTTCACGATGCGGTCGAGCGCGCCGGGCTCGAGGTCTGCCAGGATGCGCCCCGTGCGGCTCGCCATCGCGCCAACGACGTCGAGCACCGCGAAGTATCCATAGAAGACCGTGAGCCGGCGATGAAGCAGCGACTCGTCGTCGATCGCCTCGGACAGACGCAGCCGATCGGCGGCGACGATCGCACGCAACGTGCCGTCGAGCGCCGTGTGGGTTTCCTTCGCGCGGCTCATCTTCTCGATGCGTCCTGTTCGTTCGGCGTCACTCGACAGGGCGCCAGAGCTGCCGCGACGAGCGAAAGAGGGCGCAGGCAGGGTCGGTGACCAGCCATCCGAGCTCGCCCACGCCGATCGCTCCGCCTCCGCGGTGGCGCCCCACATGTCACGCGCTTGCCTTGGGACCGAGGACGGCGCGCATCGGCTCGAGGTAGTCGTCGCCCGGGAACGCGCGGCGCATCTGGGCGAGGTCCTCGGCGTCGGCGCCCGCGGGGTAGCGAAGGCGCCTACTCCCGTCGGTCGCGGCGAGCCACACGGCGCGCGCCACGTCGATCTCGGCGGTGGTCTTGGCGCCGGCAAGCCCGCTCATGATCTGCTCGGCGTAGGGCGCATACGCCTCGGGCACGAGCCCCGCGAGGCGCTCGGACGAGTTGGCGGTGAAGCTCGTCGTCGGTCCGTAGCCCGGCTCGACGATCTTCGTGCCGACACCGAAGTACGCGAGCTCGTAAGAGAGCGCCTCGGTGAAGCCTTCGATCGCGTGTTTGCTCGCAGCGTAGACGCTCACGAGCGGCATCGGGACGATCCCGACGCTCGACGTGACGTTGATCAGCGTCCCGGAACGGCGCTCGCGGAAGTACGGAACGACGGCCTGGGACACGGCCATCACGCCGAACGTGTTGGTCTCGAAGACGTCGCGGATCGCCTGTTCGGGCGTCGCCTCGAGCGCGGAGAGCAGCCCGATCCCGGCGTTGTTCACGACGGCGTCGAGCCCGCCGAACGCCGCGATGCCGTCGCGGACAGCCGCGGCGATCGAGCTGCGATCGGTCACGTCCAGGCGGAGCACACGGAGCCGCTCGGACGCCGGGAGCACGTCTTCCCGAGGCGTGCGCATGGTCGCAACGACGTTCCAGCCGCGTTCGAGGAAGAACAGGGCCGTCGCACGGCCGTAACCCGACGAACAACCCGTGATGAGTACGGTCTTCATGACAAGGACCGTACGGCGCGCCCCCGAGACGAGCCATACGGGCCCGTCTGGCAAACATTCGCGATCGTCTGGACCTTGTCCGTCCGCGCGGCTTCGCGTGCCCGTCGTCGTCAGGGGAGCGTCGAGCGCTACTCCGCAGTGAGCTCCGCGATCGCCTGCTCGAGGTTCACTCTCGCCTGCACCTCGAAGCGCTCGCGGAAGAGCGGCGTCTTGTAGATCGACGGTCGCGCCGAGAACTTGCGGAGGACCTTCGCCCGCTCGGAACGGTACAAGCCCTCGGGCACCCACCGATACTCCTGACGGACGTCCCGCTCGAAGCGCGCGTACCGCATGGGGTCGCTGCCGAGGATGGCGAGGTCGATGTCGAACAGCGTGAGCGCGTCGCGCTCGCGCATCGCCGCGCGGTATTGGCCATCTTCGCCACCGCCTGCGGGCGGCAGCTCGTGACTCTTCGTCGCGCGGACCATCGCGGCGATGCGGTCCGCCGCCGGCTCCGGGATCCCCATGCGCGCACACGACGCCTTCGCAAGCTCCGCGCTGCGCTTCTCGCTCTCCGCGAGCGGCTGCGTCTCGTAGACGGCGTCGTGGAACCAGATCGCCATCGCGACCTCCGAGGACGCCTCGAGTGTCGCGCGCACCGCATCGAGGAGCACGAGGCACTCGGTGATGTGCTCGATGGAGTGGTACGCGCGGGCCGCGTCCTCGTACGCCTCACGGAGCAGGGCGAAGACGTCGCCCACCTCCCGCTCGCGCCCGCCTTCGACGCCGAGCGCGGCAGCGTCGGCACGGAAGGCACGTTCGAGGTCGTGAGTGCTCATCATCGTCATGGGCTCACCCGTGGATCTCACGGTAACCGTACTCAGCCGCGAGCGCGCCGGTTGCGTGATTGGAGGAAGACTCCGAGCGCTAGCGCAAACGAAGGCCAGGAGAGCGGCAACGCGTGGACGAAGAGGACGTCGCGCTCGCTGGCATCGGGCGCCTCGAGCGCACCGCCCGCGGCGAACGCGGTGCGGCATGGGCGACCGCTAGCGTGTCCACGCCGGCGCGGCGACGGTGATGGCTGGCACGGATCGAGGCTACAATCGACACATGAGCGCAGCACCCCACCCGGTCTTCCCGGGAGAGTACGTGCCGACGGCCGACCAGCGCATCGTGCTGCATAGCGTGCCGTGGACGCACTACGAAGCGCAGCTCGCTCTTCGCGGCGACGTCTCGAGCCCCCGCATCTCCTACCTCGACGGATCGATGGAGCTCATGAGCCCTTCCAAGGATCACGAACGCGTGAAGTCCTACATCGGCAGCCTGATCGAGGCGTTCGCCGTCGAACGCGGGATCGAGCTTTCCCCGTACGGCTCCTGGACCCTGAAGGCGGCGGCCAAGCAGGCCGGTGTCGAGCCCGACGAGTGCTACCTCATCGGAACGGATCAGTCGCGGGAAACGCCGGACCTCGCGATTGAAGTCGTGTGGACCAGCGGCGGGATCGACAAGCTCGAGGCCTATCGTCGGTTGAGCGTCCGGGAGGTCTGGTTCTGGAAAGACGGCTTGCTCCACGTCTACGTGCACGACGGCGACGCGTACGCACCGCAGGAACGGAGCGCAGTCCTCCCGGAGCTCGATCTCCGGCTGCTCTGTTCGCTGCTCGAGCAGCCCACGGTCACGCAGGCGATCAAGGCGCTGCGAGCCGCCCTCGCCGTCTGACGTTCCTGGGTTCAGGTCGCCCGCGATCGCTGCTGGCGAGTCCGATGGGAGCGGCCGTCAACCGCGAGAAGCGGTCGGGGCTGAGGCGACGTCGCTGAAGACGTCCTCGAAGACTGCCTTGACTGCCCGTGCGCCGTTCGCCCGAACGGCCGCGAGCGCGCGGGTGCGTACGCCGGTGTCGAACCTGCGCGCCGACAGCGCCGCGGTCGCGGCCTTCGCCGTCGAAAGGGATCCCTCCGCGACGAGAGCGAGCAGCGCCGCGAGGGCCCCCTCGGTTCGATGAAGTCCGAGCGCCCGGATCGCGGCCTCGCGTCGAGGGGCATGGCTCTCCGAAGCGATATACTCGAGGACCACTGCGAGGGCGTCATCGCGCTTCGACTGCGTGAGCGCAAGCAGCGCGCACTCGTGCGCGATCTCCTCCCGTCCGAACAGCGCCTCGCGAAGGCGCCGCAGTCCCCAATCCGGGGCGAGCCGAAGCAGGCTCTGCATGCACGACGTGATCACTGCGGGCTCGCCCTCCCGCGCGAGCACCACGAGCAGCGCACCTGCAGGCGCCTGCTCACCGAACACGCCGAGCGCGTCCGCCGCAGCCTGACGGACGGGCCACTCGGGATCCACGAGCAGCTCGCCGGCAAGGAGCGGGACGTCTGGATCTCCCCACCTTGCGAGGGCGAGGATGGCGCGCGACCGGACCCCGACCGCGGTGTCGACTGGCTCCCGCCACTGCGGCTCGCGCTGGATGTATCGCGCGGCCGCGAGGAAGGTCTCGGGCACGTTGGCGTCCAGGGCATCAAGCGCATCGAGGGCCGCCTGCTTGGCACGGCAGCCCGGGTCGCACTTGACCGGGTCCTCCTGAAACCGCTCGAACGCGTGCACGAGATCGCGCTGCAACAGCGTGATGCCTCGCTCGCGCGCGATGATCGCAGCCCGCTCCGCGACCGCCGAGGACCGCTCGCACAGCGCACGACGGAGCGCCGGGACGACGTCGGCCTCGGGCGCGCCCGAGAGCGCGTGGAGCTCCGCGAGCTCGTCTTCGATCCTGCGTCCCTTCTTGGCCCTGCCGCTCATCGCTGCCCCTCGATCCCCGGACCATTCTGTAGCCGCTGCCGACAGCGGCGAGAAGCCTTGCTCCGTGGGCATTCGAGGTCACGCCGATGGGTCATCGTGCGCCACGTCAGCGTGCCGTCGCCCAAGCTCCGCGCGGAGTGGTTCACCGCGGGGCGGCTGTCCCGGGGAGTCTGTTCCCGGCAACGACTTTCGGGACCGGCTCTATTGAGGCAGTCTCGGCCCATGGCGAAGGCGCTCACGCAGTGGACCGTTCTCCCTCACCGGCCTCTCGAACGTCTGAGCCCTACGCTCATGACGGTGACCGGTGACCTCCGGATGCCGCTCTCCGTGCTGGAGCGGCGCATGACCGTGACCCGCCTGAAGGACGGACGACTCGTCATCTTCAGCGCCATGGCGCTCGACGAGCCGCAGATGCGCGCGCTCGAGGACTTCGGCACACCGGCGTTCCTCGTCGTCCCGAATCACTACCATCGGCAGGACGCGTTCATCTGGAAGCAGCGCTACCCGGAGCTGATCGTGGTCGCGCCCTCAGGCGCACGTACGCACGTCGAAGAGGTCGTGCCCGTCGACACGTCTACACCCGACTTTCGCGACGACTCGGTGCGCTTCGTCGAGGTGCCGGGAACGGCCGGCTGCGAGAGCGCGCTCGAGGTGCGTGATGGCGAACGCATCACCCTGGTGCTGAACGACATCGTCGGGAACCTGCCGAAGAGCCACGGCCTCGTCCTGCGCGCGCTGGGCTTCGCCACCGACAAGCCACGGGTGCCCCGCCTGGCCAAGCGAGTGCTGGTAAAGGACGCCCACGCCTTGCGTGCACAGTTCGAGGCCTGGGCGGAGCAGCCCGTCGAGCGCATCCTCGTCTCGCATGGGCAGCCGATCCTTGCGGCTGCACAGGAGGCGTTACGCGAAATGGCGAGCTCGTTGTGACAGATCGCGAATGATGGAGCGGAGCCCAGGTCTACACGTCAGGAGCACGATAGTCCCATGCCGTACAACGAGAAGACCGCCGATCGAATCCGCAAGAAGCTGGCGCACCTCCGGAATGTCGAAGAGAAGAAGATGTTCGGCGGGCTCGCCTTCATGGTGAATGCCAAGATGCTCATCTGCGTGAGCGGACGCGACGCGGACGTGGTGATGGTTCGCGTCGGCCGAGATGCCTACCCGCGAGCGCTGAAGCGAAAGGGCGCCGAGCCAACCGTCATGAAGGGCCGCACGATGACGGGCTACGTCGATCTGAGTCGCGAAGCGCAGAAAGACCTCGGCTACTGGATGGATCTGGCACTCGCCTTCAATGCGTCATTGGTCAATGGGTAGGCACCGCGTCCCCCGGCCTCGAACCTGAGCGCACGCTCGGTCGGTCGCAGTCCGGGCAGCAGGCGTGCGGAGGCATGTGACCTCTCGAGAGCTCGTTCCCGGCCGTGATGTGGACCGCGATGGCACGAGGGCCGTCCTGGAGCTCGCGCTTCGGCGTCGGTGGTGTACGTCTCCCAGGCATCCTCCTCTGGAAGCCCCGCATGCGTGCTACCTTTCGAACATGACTGACACCCCGCGGCGGTGGTCGGTCGACTTCGCCGGGTATCTCCAGTTCGAGCGCGAGGCCGAACAGCGCCACGAGCTCCTCGACGGCGAGATCGTGGCGATGGCCGGCGCGACACGGCGCCACAACCTCCTCTGCGGTCGCTTGCACGACGTGATCCGCGGCCCGCTCGGCGATGGGCCCTGCATTCTGGAGCGTTCCGATCAGCGACTCGGCGTCCTCGCGGCGGACAAGGGCTGGGTCGGCTACTACCCCGACCTCGCGGTGTACTGCAGTGACGAGGTTCATTCGCTCGACGCGGATACGCGCATTCATCCGACGCTCCTCGTCGAGGTGACGAGCCAGAGCACCGAGAAGAAGGATCGCGGCGTCAAGCTGGAGGACTATCTCCAGGTGGCAACGCTGGACGAGTACCTGATCGTTGCCCACCAGCGAAGCGAGCTCGAGCTCTGGACGCGAGGGCCGGACGGCTGGACGCGTCAGGTGGTGACCGCCGGAGCGCTTCGGCTGAAGAGCGGCGCGGCGCTCGATGTCGACCGCCTGTACGCGGAGCTTCCGCCGCCCTGAGCGGAGCTCGCGAGACGGCTCCGGGGTGCGCCTCACCAGAAGAATGGCCGATGCGGCTGCGATGTACCGGCCAAGCGCGGAGCTTCGACGGCGGAGCGCGCGTCCCCTCCTGGGCACTCCTCCGCGAGCTAGTTGCCGAGTTAACTTTCCTCGGCAACTTCCGCGAGAGCGTCACCCGCAGGGGGTTGGCTCTTACGTGACGTTGTTGCGAGGAAGAGCCTCGGGCCCTCGACGATGTAGTCCGGCAGCACGCGCACGAGCGACTTGCCCAGGCTCGCCCCCCCAGAGAACGACGTCGTCCGTCTACGCGACGGAGGCGACAACTTCCCTGACCCAGGAGGCTCCAGACGCAGCGCCTGGTACACCCCAAGACAGGAACGATCGTGAAGGCCGGGATGCTTTCAGCCCAATCCACTACACGGCGCTCGCTTCGTGGTGGCCCCCGGCTCAGTTGTACGAGCCCGTGAAGGAGGCACCCGCGCCGAGCGTCGTCCAGTTGAACGTCGACCTCGCAGTGTCCGTCTCGCCCTCGTCTCCATTGATCCCGAGGAAGCCGTTCGCCGCGACACCGATGCCGAACTGTCTCGCGACCCACCACTCCTTGCCGATCGCGGCTCGCGCCGAGAATCCCGTCTTCGTCCGGGCGCCCGTTCGCTCGTCCGTGTTATCGAATGCAAGGACTCCCACGGATGGTGTCACGGAGAAGAAGACGTTCGCTGGCATCAGGTAATAGGTCACGTTGAAGCCGATTCCCGAGAGAGTCGCGCTGACGTCCCCGCGGGGCGTGACGGCCTCGCCGTCCAACCTCCAATTGGTGCTCGGCGCGCGCACCGTCCAGAGCTCGCCTGCGATGATGAGGTTCTCGACGACGGCTCCGCCCACCCGGAGAGAGGCGACGGTGCTCACGCCAGCAGCCTCGAGCGTCGACCCCAGGCTGCTCGCGCTCGCGCCCATGAAGGCCAATCCGAGCTCACCGTGCACGTGAAAGCCGGTATGCCGGTGATCCTGCTCGACGCTCGCCGCAATCGCACGCTCGTCGCAGGCGGGCGGTTCGGAACGCGGAGGAGCCGGCTCCGTCGGCACTCCAGATTCCGCCGGTACGGGCCCCGGTGGGGCTGCCTGCGGCGGCGGCGGCGAAGGGGCGGGCGAAGGCGGCAGCGGGGGCGTGTCGGCGTCCGTCTCGGGTGCGGGCTGCGAAGGTTGTTCTGGCGCGGCGGGAACCGGAGGCTCCTGCGCATGAGAGGGAAGCGTCGTCGTCGAGAGAGCGGCCGCGAGAGAAGCGGCACAGGCAACGACGCGAACGTGGGAGCCGTGATGTTCGCGAAGCTTCATCCTCTCATCCTTCTCTGCACACCGTCGGCCTCCGCGTGAGCCGCGTGGCCAACAGCGCTCTGGCCCATACCGCTTTCGAAGGGTCGATGCACGATCGAGCCGGCAGCCGCGAACGCGTAGAGCTTCGCCGCGGGCTCGATACAGGACGGACATCGGAACATCGGCGGAGCGCGCCAACGTAGCTCACCCGCGCTCTGCGTCTCAATCGTGGAACGCCGCAAGGTGAGGCCCACCGGCCGGTGAACCGCTCGATTGCGAGGGGGCTCGAGATGGCGCCGACCACGTCGACGGCACGAACGCGGAGCGTCGGTGCTCCCAGTCCGACTCGGCAGCGCGTTCATCCGACGAGCCTCACGCGAACGAAGGAGCGCGCCCGCGAGCACGCCGCGCGCGAGCACGGAACGCGAGACCGAAAGGAAGGAGCGAGAGCGGCAGCACCTCGTGGCCTCGCTCGACCCCTCTTCGGACGATACCGGGGGGGCAACGACTCGGCGCGCTCGCGATCAGGAGGCTCTTGGCCGTTCGTCGTCGCGCGCGTTCACTGCAGGGCCACGACGAGTCAGAGCTGTCGGAACAGATTCGCTACAGGAATCGACAATCCGGGCAACGCGGAGTGCTCGGGAAGCGTCTCCGTCGCGCCGACGACGAGGACTCCGTCGCTCGACACGACGTGCACGACACGCGCGAGAGGATCGACGATCCACGTCAGGAGCACGCCATGCTCGAGGTACCACCGTGACTTCTCGAGGAGCGCTGCAACGTCCTCATCGGCGCCGCAGACCTCGACCGCGAGCACCGGCGGATTGCGGGCATATCCCGACGTCGGCGCCGATTCATGCCACACCGCGACGTCCGCCGCTCGAACCTCACCGCCGAGCAGCATCCCTGCTTCATTGGAGCCGACCACGAAGCCGGAGCGACTTCGCCGCCACAGGTTGAGCTCGGTCACGATGTCGACGACCGTGCGCTGCTGGACCTCCCCGCAAGGCGGCATGTACTCGAGCCTCCCCCCGACGTACTCCAGACGTCCGGTCACCGCCGGCCACGTCGAACGCCGCGCGACATCGAAGCCCGGCGGTGTCGGAAGCGGCAGCGGGAACTGCACCGCGATCCGCGGCACGACCGTCACCTCCGAGTACGGATTCGACGCAGCCATGGGAGTGATCCTAGCACCGCCCTGTGGACATCGGGAGCGGACCAGGCTGCCGCGCCCGGCGCGAGGTTAACGCCTCGCCGAACGCGTGGCCTTGGACTTGGTGCCGCCTCTGGGTGCGGGGCTGGACTGCCCGCCGACGCGCGCGTCGTCTCGGTCACCCGTTCGGGATCTCGGCCTCCACGAGCTGCGCGAGCAACGTGAGCGACTCTTGCCAGCCGAGGTAACACGCCTCGACCGGGATGACGGTCGGGAGCCCCTCCTGCACGATCGTCACCTCGGTTCCGCAGAAGACCGTCTTCAGCGAGATGGTGGTCTGCATCTGAGCGGCCATGTTCGGATCGTCGAACTTGTCGGTGTGGCGGATGCGCTCGTCGGGCACGAGCTCGAGGAACTCGCCGCCGAACGAATGGCTGTGCCCGGTGCTGAAGTTGGTGAACGACATCTTGTACGTGCCGCCGACCTCCGCCTTGATGTGATGGACCTTGCCCGTGAAGCCGTGCGGCGGGAGCCACTTGACCATCGCGTCGGGATCGAGGAACGCGCGATAGATCCGCTTCGCCGGTGCACGAAGGACGCGGTGAAGCTTGACGGTGTTGTTCTGCGTCATGGTCGTTACCTCCTCGTGGGCGGGTCGCTGCGACGGAGCTCGTCGACCACCCGCTTCATCGAGACGACAATCGAGGAGCGGCCCGATCGACACGCCCTCTTCGATTTCTTCTCCGGGTGGTGCAGCGCGACTTTTCGCAGCCATTTCCGGCGGAGCTTCCGCTCGACAGTTCGGTGCGCCCGGGCTCGCGGGAGCCGCGGCCCCAGGCGGATCTGCAATGCACCGCGTCATCCGTGACGTGACGTGCCCTCGCCGAGGGCGCGCGCGCCGAGGGGGCTGTTCTTTTTTCGCAACTGAGCCGACCAGCGGCCGAACAGGAGCGCATGCACCGCCACGCACTCCACTCCGCCTTCTCTCTCGCCTTCCTCGCCGTCCTCGCCGCTTGCTCGTCGCCCGATGGAGCTGCGGCCGACGGCACCACCCAAGCGTCGACGGGTCGCCCGGCCGACTGTGAGCGAACCCTCTGCAATGTCGACTACGATCGATGCAAGGCCAACGAGACGGACTACTGCTCCCAGTGCAACGCGCAGTGCAGCGCGGTGAGCTACGAGTTCGTCGTCCAGTGCCTCGAGACGTGCATGGATATTTGCAGCACGCCCTCGCCGGACACGTGCAGCAGCTCCTATGAGAGCTGCGTCGCGTCGACTCGCAACGCGATCTGCACCGACGGCATACATCCGAACGATCTTCCGACGTCGCCCGAGTGGTTCTGGACCTTCCGGTCGCCGGCGCGCGCACACCAGGGGGCGTGCTCCGCCAAGGAGCTGACGCAGGCCGAAAAGGCCTGCTTCGGCAAAAACAGCTCGTCGTCGGCCTGCAAGGCATTCGCATCGGAGCACCAGGGCTGCTCGGAGTGCATCGTGACCGACGTGGACGCAGCCGCTTGGGGGCCGTTCGTCGTCGACGGATCGGGACGCTCGTGGGTCAACACCGAGGGCTGCATCGCACGGGTCGCCGGCGACGAGAGCTGCGCCGAGAAGATCTACGAGGCGAACGCGTGCTTGTCGGGCTGCACTCACGCAACGGACCGCGAAGCCTGCTTCGAGTTCGCTCGTGGCCACGACTGCAAACACAAGGTGGCCGCGGCCGCGTCGTGCTCCGAAGAGCTCGGCCTCGACACGTCGCCGGAGTACGCCCCATGCGGAGGCACCTCCGTCGAGGCAACGCTGGACACGGTGATGGACGTCATCGGGTTCTTCTGCGGCACGCCGTAGTTCCCTCACTTGGGAGGCGCTTCGATCGGGGCCACATCGGCCGGTCACCGAACGCCATGCTCGCGTCGCGCCCGAACGCGGAGGCGCAAGGACCTCGGATTGAGACGGCGCATCGCCGTTCACACCGAGGTGTCCGTCAGGCCGCAAACGAGTCTCGGCGCCCGCGATCGGCTCCGTGAGTTTCGGGACCGCTCCCGATGCCGCGGGACCTCCGGCGCACGATCGCGAGCCCTGCTGCGAGAAGTACGCTGAGAGCCCACGGACTCGGCGGCCTCGTGGCAACGAGCCGACACCCGCACCCGCGATCGCCCTCACCAGGAGAGACATCGAGGGGGACGGCGCCCGTGCCCGCGTCGACGAGATCCGACGCCCCCGAGTCGACGATCGCCTCAGGCGCCGCATCTGCCTGGGGATCCGACGGCACGCCAGGTGAAGCGTCGACGGGGACGCCTGCATCTGCTGGTGTCCCGGAATCCGATGGCGTCCCGGAGTCCCATGGCATCCCGGAATCCCATGGCGTCCCGGAGTCGGCTGGCGTTCCGGGGTCGACGCCCGCATCCACTACGCACGAGCCATCGACGCATTCTCCTCCATCGCAAGGCGTCCCGTGCGGAGTCGGGGGATTCGGTCCACAATCGGCGGTCAGCCCATCACAGACGGCGTGTTGACGGCATTCCCCCGCAGGCGCTCGACACTCGGTCCCCGCCGGCTCGAAGCTCGGCGCAGGACATGCGGCGCTCACTCCCGTGCAGAGGGCCGCGGCGACGCACGCGGAGGACTTCGGACTGCACACCGTCGTGTTCGGCTGGAACCCGTCGACCGGGCAGAGCGCGTCGACTCCGGTACAAGACTCGGCGACATCGCAAGGGCCTGCCACCGGTCGACAGACGCGGGGAGCAACGGGTGCACACGTGCCGTCGATCTGCGCGCCGGCTTGCACGCTGCACGCCTGACAATCGGAGGGATCGTTGCCACCACATGCGGTCGAGCAGCACACGCCGTCGACGCAGAAGCCCGATGAACACTCGGCGCTCGAAAAGCACGTCGCTCCAGGATCACCGGGAGTGACGCGGTAGACATAGGTCAACCCGCTCGCGCCGTCGTTGTAGCCGCCGAACAGCACGGCGCGCTGGCGAACCGGATCATAGGCGAGCGTGGCGTTCATCAAGCCGATCGGTGTCGACGCGGGAAGGCGCTTGAACCAGCGAGAACCGTCGGACTCCCAAGTCTCCGCCGTATAGCCAGTGTTGATGCCCCCGCCGAACAGAATGGACCGGCCACGCTGGGTGTCGAACGTCATCGCCGAGTTGAAACGCGCGGGAGAGATCGGCGCGGCGGGCGCGACCTGCCAGTCGTTCCCGTCCCACTCCCACGACTGTGGGGACTGGTAGAGGACCACGCGTTGACGGACGGCGTCGTACGTCATCGACGCCCCATTCGCGTTCAACGGTGCATGCAGGGGCGTCACCTTCGACCAGTCCGCTCCCATCCAGAGCCAGGTGTCCCGCTCGTGCCCGACATCCGATTGCCCACCGAAGAGGACGACGTATCCGCGCGACGGGTCGAAAGCGGCTGCCGCATTCTTGCGAGGGGACGGGGCGTGCTCCGGCGAGCGTAGATGCCAATTGCCGGCGCTCCATGTCCAGGTGTCTCCGAGGAGGTCGCTGAATCCATACTGGGAGGAGTGCCCGCCGAAGAGGACGCCTCCGCCTCGCGCCGAATCGAACACGAAGACATGCCCGGCACGTTTCGACGGAGACGTCACGGGCGCACGTGGGAGCCAGGAGTTGCCGTCGAGCTCCCAGGTGTCGTTCAGCGTGTCCACATTCGCAGCATTGTGGCTCGCGAGGCCGCCGAACAGGACGAGCCGATTCGTCGTGGGATCGAAGATGGCGCGCGCGTTGGAACGTGCGATCGGCGTCGAGCTCGGCGCCGCCAGCGTCCAGTCGAGTCCGTCATAGGTCCACGTATCGCCCGAGCGGCCAAGTGGTCCGATGCCACCAAAGAGGACGGTTCGATGCCGGACCGTGTCGTAGCCCCCCGCTGCGTGGCCCTCGAGCGGCGGCGTGGTCGACGTCATGATCTGCGACCACCCAGTTCCGTTCCACTCCCAGGTCTGCCCCCAGCGATACATGACCAGCTTCTGTCGAGCGGCGTCGTTCACGAGGACGTGCCCTTGACCCGTCGGACTGGGGTTCGCGTTCCTGTTGATCCACTGCGAGCCGTTCCATGTCCACGTGGTCGACCCGCCGCCGATTCCACCGTGAAGCAGCGTGTAGCCGTGCGTGCTGTCGTACGTCATCGCGGCTTCGTAGCGGTTTCCGGGATTCGCTGGGCTGGTGATGCTGCTCCAGTCAGTCCCATCCCACTCCCACGTGTCGCTGTAACCAGCGTTGTGTCCCGGGGCCCAACCACCGTAGAGGACCGTTCTTCCCCGACTCGAATCGAAGGCCATGGAATGCGCGGCACGAACCGGAGGGCTCGTCGCGGGGAAACGCTGTACCCAGTCGTCCCCGTCGTACTCCCAGGTATCAGCGGCGTGACCTTCGCTCCACCGAAGACCTCCGAACAGCACCACCCTGTTCCGAATCGAGTCGAACGCCATGGCCGAATAAGCACGCGCCGACGGATGGTGAGCGGTCACCTTCGCGTGCCAGGCCGTTCCGTCCCATTCGAACGTGTCGTCCCTGTGCGCGCCGAGGCGATCGTTGCCACCGAACAGAACGAGCACCCCTCTCGCACTATCGAAGGCGGCCGCCGCCCACCGCCGGCGCCCCAGGCCGAAATCGAGACGCGTCCATTCGACGGTGTCGGGCCCCAAGGCGGCAGTCGATGTCCCGAGCTGCTCCCTGGCTGACGGCGCGAGGGTGCAAGCAGCGAGCGCGCAGAGAAGAACAAGTGTGAATGACGGTTTTACTGGTCTCACGTCGAGGCCCACATCCCCTTGACCGGCGCGGTTCGCACAGGCGTCCGAGTGGACCAGGATATCGTCGTTTTCGTCGGCCCTCGCGGATTTCGTCGTCGGTCGGATCCGCTTCTACCCGGATGAGCATCGGCCGGACGGGCGGGGTGTGCTCGCGATAGCGGTCGCGTGATGTGCGCGACGGCACCGATGCTTCGTCGGGCGCTCTCAGCTCCGAGGTTCCACTGCGCACCGAACAGCCCACGCGGGACGACGCGTTCGGCCAGAACGACTGGCAAGCGTCACCGAACGCCCGAAACGGTCCGCCTGCTGCGGCCGCCTTTTGCGAACTCCCAGTCGCCTTCCGTGAAGTCCTGGGCTTCGTCCACGACAACCATCCCATGCACCGCCGCGCCAGCAGGTACGGCATCGATGGCGGCGTGTAGCGCGACGTTCTCCCACGTTTCGTTCGATCAAGTCTCGGGTTCTGCGCCGTTCTCGGTCGTGACGCCCGCGTCCCGGAGCAGTCGTGCTGCATATTCGCGCACGGGCCACGCGTGGTCACTCATCATGGCCGTGGGGATGAATCCCGAGCGAGGCATGGGTGCACTGTGCACTAACGGGCTTTCGGACAACTCCTTTGACACTCACCGGCAGCGTCTCACCGAGCGGCCGGCGCGACCTCCCGGCTCCGCACCAGCCAAGCCCTAACGCTAGTTGCCGAGTTTACTTTCCTCGGCAACTTCCGCGAGAGCGCAGGCGCCTGGGCGGATGCCACGTCAGCGCCCCCGGGACCTCCCGGATGGGGCGTCGGGGAGGCCTCGCGGTCGATCAGGCGAGACTGTCGATCTGCTGCTCGAGGTCACGCCGATGAGTCACGTGCGCCCGGCGCCGATTCATGCCACACCGCGAGCCTCACCGCTCCGAGTGAGTCCGCCGCGACCGCGCACACTCTGCGTGACCGGCCTTCACGCAGCCACGCGGCGTCGCGTTCGGTGACGGCGAGTATCTCGTCGTGAGCTTCGATTGCCCGCGACGACGCGAGCACGCGTCGTGTAGAAGGGGCCGAAGATGGGGTCGATGAACCTTGGTGCGGTGCTCTCGAGCGTCGCGTTCGTTCTTTCGCTGAACGAGTGCTGTGTGGACTGCAGGGTCGGCCGGCGAGACGACAAGTGTCGACCCACGCCGAGTGCTCCCTCTTTGCCCCCTCCCGCCGATGCGGGATTCGACGGGAACGTACCGCCCCCCACCGACGCGGGACCGAGTGACGTCCCCGACGAGGCGTGCCCGATCACGGCGCCGTCGAAGGAGTGGACGTACGCGGCACCGTCCGTCGTGCGCTCGCTCCTCGTCGAAGGGTCGGTCTACGAAGTAGAGGACAGTGGCGGTGCCACCATTCCACTCCGCGCATTCGACGTCGCGACCGGCACGGCCGCGGGGAGCACCGACATCGCACGACCGTCGAGCCTGAGCAATACCCACTTCCCCCGTCTGCAGACGGCTCGTTTCGACGGCACGAAGCAGCTCTTCGTGAGCTACCTGAGCCGCGCGCAACAGGAGGCCGACGGCGGCATCGGCGCGGCGCCAGGCGGCCTCGTTCGCGTCGGTCCGGTCTCGTCCGCGCTTCCTGAGAGCGCGGATCTCGTTGCCGGCGTCGCGGCGTCCGTCGACGGGGTGTTCGACGACGGAGACGCGCCACGCGTGCTCACCTGGGATTCGCCGACATCGCCGACCGGAAAGTACCGCCGGCTGATGGGTACCGCGGGGGCAGAGACGATCGACGACGGAGTGACCTTCCCCGGGCCCGCTCTCGTCTTCGAACGGGCACGCGCGGCGTATGCGCAAGGACGCATCGTTGGCTTCATCCGGACGAACGACGACGGCAACCTCGGCGCCCAGGGATGGACCGGCTGGCCCGTTCGCGACGAGCTCCCGGAGTCCGCGATCACGATGCCTGGCGCCGTCACGACGACGGCCAACCACGACACGTTGCCGATCGTCTACGCCGTGACAGCGACGGGAATCGTCACCGAGTACACCGTCGATGCGGCGCTTCAACCGGTCGCTCGCGTGATCGCGCAGCTCCCCGCCGGCTACGCCGCCGCCGGCTCGAGCGCCAAGATGGCTTACACGAACGGCTCGGTGATCTTCGCCGCGTTCAAGAACGGCGCGCCCCGTCTCGTCCGCGTGCGCGTCCAGACGGGGAAGATCGACGAGTGGCCCGAGACGACGGCGGACACTGCGAACGGCGCGTTCGGATGGTCGGCGCTCTCCGCGGCCCGGGGCGTCGCGTGTTACGCGAACCAGGACAACAAGCTCCGCTGCGGATGCCTCGACGGATCCTTCCGCGCCGTAGAGTAGTTGCGTCCGTTGCATCCCCGCTGCGTGCAGCGCCGGGGCCGTGAGAGCCGACGGGCTCCGCTGTTCACTGACTGCTTGGTGAGGCCGTGGGAGAGCGCCGCGCGCGTGAAGCTGCCCTCTCGGACAGGTCCGGCCGTCGCGCTCGCGACGGAGGGCGGCCGGGCCGTGCCGTAGCACGCGCCGAAGCAGCGGGTCAGCTGGGGTCTGGTGGGCGAAGCGATCGACAGCGCTCGGCCGCCCGAGCGCGGAAGCGTCGCGGAGGCGGGACGCAAGCCGGTCTCCCTACACCGTGCGCGCGAACTGCAGCGGCTCTGCACTTTTGCTTATCAGCTTCCACCACCTCATGCGTCTTCGAGCCGACGGCTACGGCGGCGAGCGGCGAGCGCTCGACGTCGTCGGCCCGACTTTGCCGACTCTCTTGTGAGGTCCACCCATGCGAAGACGGAACTGGTTGCCGCAGCTCGGCGTCGTGATCCTGCTCGGCTGCTCGAACGCGACGGACGTCGTCGAATCATCGCAATCCGCACTGGCGACGAGCGCCTTGCTGGCAGCACAACCCCTGGGCTTCTGGTCCTTCGACGACTGCAGCGCCACGTCGACCGAGCTTGCAGATTCATCCGGCCGAGGTGCGACAGCTAGTCGGTCGTCGACGGCCGCGTGCACGGCCGGCGTGGACGGACAGGCAATCACGTTCGATCAAAAGAAGGACGTCGTCACGGTGCCGAATCAGCCGGCCTTTGCGTTTTCGAATCGCGTCGCGGTAGCGGCATGGATTCGCCCCACCGATTTGTCGGGAACACGGCCCATCATCAATCAAGGAACGGCGAGCAACGCGAGCTTCCTGCTCCAGATCCGGAATGGCAATCTCGAGCTCGTCATCGAACGCGAGACCGGGAACAAGGTCACGTCACGTGCTCCGATCGCCGCCGATGCGTGGGTCCATGTCGCCGCGATCTACGACGGTGAATTCGCCTTCCTCTTCATCGATGGTCGACAAGTCGGGCAGGTCGCGGGCGCAGGCCTCGTGAAGAAGGTGAATGCGCCGCTTCGCATCGGAAGTAATGCCAATCAGCAACCGTTCCGGGGCGCCATCGAGCGGGTTTGGATTTCGTCGGACCCGACGACGATCGAAGACATCTCCGCGCTCGGATGCGTGCGGCGGCCCGCAACGATCGCCATCACTCCGTCAGTGACCGGGCCCGTGCCGCCGAACACGACGATTGGTTACGACGTCGCGCTCACGAACAACAACGTCGGAACCGCCTGTGGTGGGAACGTCTATTCGTTCTCCTTCGACACGATCCCCTCCGGCTTCACGGCAAATGTCACCCCTCGCTTCGTCACCGACGTGCGACCGGGGCAGACGGTGACCTTCGCCGCCGCCGCCACGGGAACCGATTCCGCCGGACCAGGCACGCACGAGCTCGACTTCAGGATCCTGGGGACCGAGGACACGATCACGGACAAGTTGACCTACGAGCTGACCGGCGGAGCGGGCTGCGCCGTTCGCACCGAACGTGAGCTCATGATCCGCCACGTGAGCGTCGTCGACGATCCGCTCCGAACCGCTGGCAACGGCGCGTGGACGTTCGCGCGGCTCATGGAGGACATGGCGCCAACGCCCGACGCCGCTCCGGTCATGGCCGAACAGCTCTTTCGAACCTGGCTCACCGACCAGACCGTGAACGGCTTCGTCGCCCGCGCGCGTCCGACGATCGCCAATCTCGTCCTCGATGCGTGGCCGAGGGTGAATGGCCAGCTCGACCTGAAGCAGGCGCCGCTTCGACTGCTTGCAATCGTCAATCGCATCGACGTGCGGAATCTGGATCGAGGCCACGCCGGAGAAGGTCGGTTCGTCTTCGGAGTCCTCGACCCCGATGGGCTCACGACCGAGTTCACGATGATCCTCGAGTATCATCTTCCCGCTGCGAACGAGACGGAGGTGCTCGGCTGGGCCGATGCCTGGCATGCGCTCGGGTCGATCCCGTTCCCCTCCGAGGCCTACAACGCAGCTCTGGAGACCGTGACGTCGCGTTTCACCCGCAGGAACGCCGCTCCTGGTCGACCGAACGGAAGCGCGCTCGCGCAGCTCCGAACGAACGAAGCCGCGCTGCATAGCACCTGGGAGCTGCGTGAATTCAAGCTCTCGGGCGATGACGGCTTCCTTCATCCGGCGATCGTCGACCTCACTCCGGACCTGAGCTTCGACGGGTCACAAGCGTTGGCTGACTTCGTCAATGCGAACGAAGGCGCGATCCTCCTCGAACGCCACACGGTGCCGCTCGAGCTCGGCGGTGTGCCGTTCGCCGCCGCAGCCGTGCACAACGACCATCGGGCTTGGACCGCGGGAGGCATCGCCAACAACGATGCCCGCCACCACTTCTCGCTCAACACGTGCAACGGCTGCCATAGCCTGGGCGAGACAGCCACGGACTTCTTGCACATCTCGCCTCGCAACACTGGCGTTCAGTCGACGCTCTCGCAATTCCTCACCGGCGAGACGGTGCGCGACCCGGTGAGCGGAGCACCGCGGACGTTCAACGATCTCGAACGTCGCAACGTCGACCTGCGAACGCTCGTGTGTGGCCCCACCTCCACCTCGGCGGCGCCGCTCACGGTTCGCCGCGGCATCGGGCGTGTCCATTGATCTGCGCTCGACGAAGTCCCCTTCTCGTAGTCCCATGAAGGGCTCAGGTCGCCCGCGTTGTGTTGAATGTAGTCGGCCTCGACCTTCCCCTCGGCGGGGAGACCTGCGAGCGGCTGCCCGATGCCCAGCGATGCAACGACCTGCAGGAGCCGAACGACGCGTGCCTCGATGCCGTCGGCGTAGAGCTTGGTGGCGCCGCTCGCGTTGTCGAAGTCGAGGACGTTCGCGATCAACCGACGGCATCGCAGCTCGGCGCCCGGGTGGAGCGTGATGCCGAGACAGCTCAGGTCCCCGTCGCACGTGAGCGAACCTTGCACGTCGATCCAGCCGTTGACGAAGGGGTCTCCGGAGAACGTCTCGCGCTCGTCGCGTCCGATCGTGAGGTCCTTGGCGTGCACCATCGACGGCGACGGCTTCTCCGGCGCGGGCGAAGCGGCCTGTGGTGCCGGCGCGCCGGGGCTCGCGGAACCGGACGTGTCGTCGACGTAGCCTTTTCGGAGCTTCTCCGCCGTGACCTTCTCGGCGGCCGCGAGCGCTTCGCGCTCGGACGCGAAGGTCTTCGTCTGCGTCTGCCCCGCCGTACCCGTGCGGCCGAACGTGACGCGGTACGAGGCGCCGACGCACTCGACCTCCCAGAACTTGTCCGACCCGCCATCCCGATAAACGAGGCGACGCTTCATGAGCTCGAGCTTAGAGGGCTGTCGCGGCGTCGGGCAACCCGAGGGTCCAGCGCATCGCGCTCGGCTCTATGTCCACTCGGTCGTCACGGCTTCGGCCGATTCGAAAGGCTCTCGCAGTAGATCGTGTGGATGCGGCCTTTCGCGGTCCCCCGGTCGAATGTCGCGTCGACCTCGATCTCGGCCGACGACGTTCCATCGATCGCGACGATCGTGACCGTCGCGGCCGTCGCGCCTGCCACCGGGCCATCCGGCAGTAGATCACCGGCAAAGTCGAGAAGACCGATCCCGACGCCGTCGGCCTTCGTGAAGACGTCTCCGGGCGCCCCAACGGGGACCCCGCTCACGATCAGCGTACGATCCGGTGTCGGGGAATCGTCCGTTGGACATGTCCGTTCGCCGCCCTCGTGCGACTCGATGTAGAGCACCTCCCCGCCGTCTCCCGTCTCCCGCACGAACTGACCGATATCGAGCGTCCGAACGACACCCTCGATCGTGACCTCGAGCGACGTCCGCTTCGTCGGAACGAGGCCAGCGTCAGTCGCATCCCCTGCCCCTCCGTCGGTGTGCACGCCAGCGTCATCGCCGCCTCTGCCCGCATCGTCGGGAGTCGAACGAGTGGGAGATCCGCTCGAGCAAGCAACGAGGAGCCCCACGCCGATCAACGCGAATGCCGAGCGCAACATGAAGCTGGCGCTAACATCCTTGCCTTGTCCGCAACAAGCCCGCATGACGTGCCGGAAGCAGATCGGTCAGGGGATGTCGGTGAGCTGCGCCCGCCACGTGTCCGCGCGGTGCTCAGACCACGATGCGCCGGAACAGCGTCTTCGCGCGACCGTCCGCGCCGAGCGTCTGCATCAACGCGAACATGTCGACGCGCGGCGCGCGCGTGCTGCTCGCCGAGAGCTCGGACCATGCGCGGAGCCGCCGCGCGACCGCATCCGCACTCATGTCAATCACCGCCGAGCTCCTTCAAGCGCTGGACGTCGATGACGTCTTGCGGCCGGCCTGCGGCGAGCTTCATCGCTACGAGGCCGTCACGCGAGACGACCTGCATGGTCCGTTCGCCCGAGAGGATCGTCTCACGACCTTCGAAGATCGGGGCGAGCGCGTCCGACGCTTCGATGAGGTCGACCATGAACGGCTGCGTGCCGATCAGCTTCACGACGCGATGGACCGTGAAGCCCGAGCTGAATTTCATCGGGGCGACTCGAGCTTGAAGCCGAGCCCACGGGCGACCTCGCGAACACGCGCGACGACCTTCATCGCGGGGAGGGCGCATGCTGCTCCGCACGATGGATGAGCTTGCTCGCGCGAAGTGATGGAGGAGGGCCCCCCGAGCTTTGACGCCGCGGAGGGATGCCGGCAACATAGGACGATGACGCCCAATGTCCTGCGCGCGACGGTGGTCGGCACGGCGAAGGTTCGCGACCGCTCTTGAGTGGACTTCATTGTCGAGGCTCGTCGCGGCATGCGTGCTCGTGGTGCTCTTCTTCCTGTGCCATGACGCGGCGGCAGAGGAGCACGGGAGGGTCATCGTCCGCGTCAGCGATTCAGGGCTCGGTGCGCTGGTCGAGCGGATTCGCGGACAGGTAAGCGATCTTCCGATCGACATCGGGGCGGTTACCCTCCCCGGGCTCGAGCCGTCCGACGAGGAGCGAAGACGAGCCGCGCTTCAACTGGGTCGTGACCACGGCGCGATCGCGGTCGTGTGGTTCGAGCCTCAAAGCGACGGCGCGATCTTCGTCTGCGTCGCGGCATCGGCATCGGGGGACGTGCTCGTTCGCCGCCTCGACGCGCTCCCCCGACGCGACGACGCGGCGACCTCCGAGAGGCTCGAGACCGCGGCCGTCGTCGTACGCGCGACGCTCGAGGCGCTCCTCGAGACGGGCAAGCTTCAGGCGCTGAGCACCAAACCGACCGGCGAAACCGTAGCGGGAGAGACGCAACCGCAAGACGAGCCCGCGCCGATGCCACCACAGCGCGCGCCACCGCAGCGCATCATGCCGGTGGTTCACGGGTCGCCGGAGAAACATCCTTCGAAGATCGCCGCGCGCGTAGCGCTAGGATGGCTTGGGGTCGCCGACGGCCAAACGCAGTCGGGTATTCACGGCGCGATGGTGCGCGTGGACGTCCTCAAGAAGAACCTCGGGATCGGCCTGTCAGGAGCGATGTCCCTCCCTGGGACGATCGACGATGACGTCCGTCACCTTCATCTCGTCCGGAGGGCGGTCACGGCCGATGCCTTCTTCGTGTGGCCGATCGCTGGCGCCTTCGCGATCGAGGGGCACACCGGAGCAGGGCTGGTGCAGTTCGATCGCTCTACGATTGGACGGCCCTCCGCCGGCGCCTTCGCGACGCCGTCCCGAAGCTTCCTGTCACCGGAGATCACGGGCGACGTCGTCCTGTCCGTCACCCCGGCCTCGGCGGCCCCCGGCGTTCGTCTCTTCGCGGCCGGAGGCGCTGGATTCGTCGCCTCGCCCCCTCGCTTCGACGCGATGACGTCGTGGGGAGTGGTGCGCGGGCCGGCCCTCTCGGCGCTTCAGCTGAGGTTCGCCGCGGGGCTGGGCTGGAACTTTTGACGCGCGATCGCGTTTCTTTGAACCCGAAGCGAGCAGCACCCTGCACTCAGTACCGCGAGCCCCGCTTCTCGCATGACAGCAACTAATCAAGCGTTCAGCATCACTGCGTATGGTGCGTCGACGAGGGACGTCGCGCGCGTCGCGAGCGCTCCGATCGACGCCGAGTACGAAGCACAGATTCGTGGCGCGGCGCTCGGCGATCGGGCGCTCGCCGAAGCGCTCTTTCACCGACTGTTGCCCCGGATCCGAAATCTCGTTCGCTACTTGACGAACGGCGACCACGAGGCTCAGGACATCACCCAAGAGGCGGCGCTCGCGATCCTCCAGGGGCTTCCGGGCTACCGGGCCGACGGACCGTTCCA
>JAFAER010000161.1 GCA_023423895.1 Pseudomonadota bacterium | reverse complement strand
CGCGGCCCTTGCGGCGGCGGTTTGCCAGGACCTTGGCCCCGCCACGCGTGGACATGCGGGCAAGGAAGCCGTGCGTACGGAGGCGGCGCTTGTTGTGGGGCTGATACGTGCGTTTCGGCTTGGCCATGGAACGGTCCGGTAAAGGCCCTCGAACTGAGGGCGCCGCGGAAAAGCGGGGGCGCGAAAACAACCACCGCAGGCGCTTCGTGTCAAGGAGTCTTCCATCCCTCACTCGGCGCTCGGCGGCGCAGCTCGCTGCCGCGAGGCGGCTCCTTCTACTACGTCTACCGTGTGCGTCGCGTCACCAGGCGCGCGCTCGCTCGCTCGCGAGCGTGGCTGATCGATGTCCGCGCCGCTTCCGCGGCGAGGTGCCTCAGGAGGCGTGCGAGCGACGCTCCGTCCCGGCTGAACGCTTCGATAAGCGTGGGCGATGTATCCCACTAGGGATGACCGACTTCGTCACGGTTTTGCTTTTTCCTTCCTGGACGGGGGATCATAGGTAGTAGGCTGAGCAGCGCAGTTTTGCTGTTCTCTTCAGGGGTTTGGGGCCCCGACCTCTTCTTCCGGGACCTTTCGGGACGATGGGCAAAACATCAAGTGTGCGTGGTCTTGCGGCCTCTCGAACGGTTCGAGGCGCTGCTACGGTCGTGCTCGGTGCGGCGGTCTTCCTGTGCTCGGGAGCCGCGTCCGCGCAGCAAAAGACATTTCACCTCGACCGTCTGGAGATGCCGGGCGCGCCTGACGACGGCGTCGTCCTCTTCCGTCCGGTCACGAACCAGCGGACGATCTTCTTCGGGCAGCTCGGAATCGGCTACCAGCTCAACCCGCTCCGGACGAGCACCATCACCTCGGATCGGTCGACCCTCCAGCGGTCGAACCACGCGGTCGTCGAGAACCAGTTCGCGATCTACGGCAACGCTGGTTTCCAGATCCTGGATCGCGTCACGCTGGGGCTCGCGTTCCCCTGGTACCCCATCCAGAGCGGCGAGAACCCGAGGTACTTCAGCGCCGGCGGTCTGCCGGGGACCGGCGCCAACCGCACGACGGTCGTGCAGACCGGGGGACCGGGCGCCGGCGACATCCGGCTCGACCTTCGCGGTGTGCTCGCGAGGAGCCAAGACCGCAAGACCGCGCTCGGCGCGCAGGTCAGCGTCTTCTTCCCGTCGGGTACGCCCGGGAACTTCGGCGGCGACGACGCCGTCGGCAGCATGCTCATGCTGAGCGGTGAGACGCAGGTGAAGTTCCTCGTTCTCACGGCGAACACGGGCGTCCACTTCCGGCCGCGCCACTCGATCAACGATCCGGGCAACAACGACGGCCTCGGCGTCGGCAACGAATGGCGGTGGGGCGTCGGCGGCTTCGTTCCGCTCAAGGACGGCAAGTACCGCGTCGGCGCGACCATCTTCGGTCAGACGGGGATCGAGAGCGGTCGCGTCACCGGCGACACCGCCTTCACGAAGCGCAACTCGCCGATCGAGTTCAACGTCGAGGGCCGCATGCGCTTCGGTCCTGCCGATCACTGGTGGGTCGGCGCCGGCGCCGGGTCGTCGATCCTGCGCGGCTACGGCGCGCCGGACCTCCGCGTCATCGCCCTCATCGGTACGTACGTCCCGATCCTCGATTCCGAGGCGAAGTCGCCGGAGCGGAAGGCGCAGCTCCGCGCGAAGTGGCGTCGCGAGAGCCTCTCCGACCGCGACAACGACGGCATCCCGGACGACATCGACGCGTGCCCGAACGAGCCCGAAGATCACAAGGGCAACGATCCGAACGACGGCTGCCCGCTGCCGCCCGATCGCGACGGTGACGGCATTCCGGATCAATACGACAAGTGCCCGGATCAGCCGGAGGACAAGGACGGCATCGACGACGGCGACGGCTGCCCCGAGGACGACGCCGACAACGACGGCGTGCCCGACACGGTCGACCACTGCCCGAAGATGCCGGGCAAGCCGAGCTCCGACCCGAACAAGAACGGCTGCCCGACCTACATCCAGGAGGACGGCACCGTCGTCCGCGTGCTCCAGCAGGTGCACTTCGCGTTCGGCACCGCGAACATCTTGCCGGACAGCTTCCCGGTCCTGCAGGAGGTCGCCGACTACCTGAAGTCCAACAAGGCCATCAAGAAGATGAGCATCGAAGGCCACACGGACAACAAGGGAGCGCCGGACCTGAACAAGCGGCTTTCGCAGGCTCGCGCGAACTCCGTCATGAACTGGCTCGTCCAGCACGGCGTCGAGCAAGGACGCCTCGAGGCTCACGGCTACGGCATGGAGAAGCCGATCGAGGACAACGACACCGAAGCCGGACGCGCGAAGAACCGCCGCGTCGAGTTCAAGATCCTCGAGCAAGAGGACACGAACAAGGTCCAAAAGCGGTAGATCCACCACGCCGCCGTCCGCCCGATGGCGAGCCGGAGCGAGAGGTCACGAGGCCTCTCGCTCTCGGCTTTTCGGGGGCTTCGCCCACGACACGAGTCGACGCGACTCACCTCACCGGGCACCGCCAGGGGAGGCGCGCCGTCAGCGAAGGCCGCCGGCGAACACTTCACACCCGTACACGTCGCCGTTGTCGTCGCTGACCACGGCAAAGCCCACATGCGTGTGCTCTGCACGTAGAAGGTTCATGCGATGGGACGGGCTCGCGTAGAGCGCGCGGTGGGCGAGCGCGACGGAGCGAGCCCGCGCGACGTTCTCACCCACGACCCTCGCGGCGAGACCTGCGGCTTCGAACCGGAGCGCGAGATCGCCATCGCCGAGGTCGTGTGCGACCGTTCGAAGGCTCTTCATCTTCTCTGCGTGGGCGAGCGCCAGCGCGTCGAGTCGTTCGTCGCGAACGAGCGCCGGGGCCGACTCCGAGGCGCGCAGCGCCGCGGTCATCCGCGCGAGCGCGTCTGCGTCGCCCCTATCGCCTGCCTCGCCCTCGCCGGGCGCCGGGGCCTCGTCGTCGACCGACGGTTCGACGTCGGCGAACACCCGCGCCTCGAGCAGCGGCTGCGGCCCGCCGGCGAGATCGCCGACGAGCTGCACGGTGAAGGCGCCCGGTCGATCGAGCGCGAAGCGGGCGCGCACGTTGCCGGTGGTGCGGTCGATCGTGGTCGGCACGGTCCGCGGCAGACCACGAGGCCCGAGCACGACGAGCTTGGCGGTTCTGGCCGGGACGCGCAGCGCCGCGGCGAAGGTGAGCCACTCACCGGTCCTCGCGCGCGCGGGCAGGGGATCGAGGTCGGCGAGCGCGTCGACCGCGACGACGACCAGGAGCTCGTTGCCGTCCTTGCCCGCCTCGGGGCGGGCGAACGCCAGGCCGCAGCGTGTGCTCGGCCGGCGATCGGCCTCGAGCCTTGCCCGCACGGCGTCGTCGTCGACCGCGCCGCGCCCGGACGCCGAAAGGATGCGCGGACGCACGTGGGGCTCACCGTGCGCGCGTAGCAGGGACGCGACCCGATCGGGATCCGATGCACCGAGCCCGCGCGCGCGCTCGGCCGCGAGCTTCGCGGCGACACGCGTGAGCGCGCCGTCGACCGCGCCACATGCGGAAGCCAGCGTGCTCTCTCGCGCGTCCGCGAACGGCGCCGACGGCCAGGGAGAGCGCGTCGATTCCGCCCAGGTCGACTGCGCTCGTGGTGGCGCGACCGAGCCCGATCCGGCGCTCGCGGCCGGAACGACGACCGGTGCCGGCTCGCCCACCGTCGTCCCGCTGCACGCGGCGGCCGACGCGCCGAGCGCGATCAAGGCAAGGGAGCAGCGGGCCACGCCAACGTCATAGCGTGGCCGCGTGCATCACGCGAAGAACGCGCAGGTCCCCATCGCCTTTGGACGAGGTCCCCTCACGCCTTGCGGCGACGCTTCCGCTCCTCGCGGCGAGCGAGGGCGAAGCCCACGCGGACACCGAGGATGAAGCCTGCGGTGACCGCGAGGGCGATGAAGAGACCCGACAGCGGAGCTCCTCAGTTGACGGTGAAGCTCTTGCCGACGCGCACCGGTGCGCCGCCGAATGCCGGGACGCGGGCGCCGCGGTACTTGCCCGCGATGCAGCCGCCGACCGGCGTGCCCGGGAACGGCCCGCCGTCGATGACGGCCGACTGCACGGAGCCGTCCGGCGAGAAGGTCACGGTGACGTGACCGGAGCCAGTCGGCCCGTCCGGCTTCTTGCAGGACTGGACGTTGACCGAGCCGAGCGAAGCGGCCGCCGCGCCGCGGTCGAACGGAGCGGTCGACGCGCCGCCGCCACCACCCGAGGGCGTGTCGGCCTTCTTGCCAGCGGCCTCGGCGAGCGCGCCCGAGAGGTCCTTCGGCGCAGCGGGAGCAGGCGCGGGCGCAGGCGCCGACGCGTGATCGTTCTTCGCGACGGCACCGCCTGTCGCTGCCTTCGGCGGCGTGTTCACCGTCGCCGGCTTCGCGGCGTTGCCGGTGCCTGGCGGCGGGGGCGTGTTGTCTGCGGTCGGTGCCGACGGCGTCGCCGGCGGCGTGGTCGGGTCGGCCGCTGCAACCGTGTTGGTGACGGTGGGCTCCGGCGTCGCCGCGCTCGTGGTCCCGGTCGGGTTCGTGCGGGACGCGTCGTCGCTCGGGCTGCGGGTGATCGCGATCGCGGCGAAGATGGCGACCGCGATGAAGGCGCATCCGCCGAGGATGGCGAAGATGAGCGTCTTGCTCTGCTTCGGGGCCGAGCCTGAAGCGATGACGCCGAGGTCGACGGGCTCGAGCGGGGGAGGCGCGAGGATCGGAGCTGCGAGGGCCGCGCCGAACGCGCCACCGCCGCTCAGGTTCATGATGTCGTCGACGCGCGCGCCGGTGTCTTTCTTCTTCTCGCCGGCATCCATGTTCGCGCTGAGCGCGCGGATGTCGATGAGGCCGGACCCGTCCGCCGATGCCGTGGTCCGGTTGGAGGACGTCTCCTTCGGCTTCTCGGTGAGCGCGGCGAGAGAGAAGAGAACGCTGTTCTCGTTGCGCTGCCCGGTGAGCTTCTCGTCGTGGCTGGCCGCGGCCGCGCCGCCACCGCCACCCATTCCACCGCCGGCGGCGCTCGTCATCACGTCGTCCTCGCCACCCGCCTTCTCGACGTTGCCGAAGAGATCGGCGCCTTGCGCACGGCCGCCAGCACGACGCGCCGCAGCCGGTGCATGTTGCTCGAGCGAAGCGCCGGCAGCGCCGCCGAAGAGCGCGCCCGCGCCGTTGCCGTTGCTATGCGCGTGCGGAGGAGCAGCAAACGGACTTTCCGTCGCGCTCGCGGCGGGCGCAGCGAAGAGCGGCGCGGCTGCCGCCGGCGGCGGGACCGACTGCGGAGGAAGGGAGACTTCGTCGGGGATGCGCGAAGCGCCGCCGCCGGCTCCACCCCCACCCTTGACGGCGGAGTAGATCGCGTCGATCTCGCGGAGCGGGAGCCAGTCGGCCATCCCGTCCTTCCAGCAGTACGTCTCCTCGTTGATCACGCCGGCGCGATACTCGTTCGCGATTTCCGCGACCGTCATCGTGCGCTGATCGCCGTCGGCGACATTGACCGTCCACTGCTCGTTCGACTGATTCGCGTAGTCGAACACGTGGGTCTCGCCGGCTTCCTCTGCCTGCGGCTGCTCGTTGCCGTTGATCACAATCGTGGAGCTGCACTTCTTGCAGCGAATTTTGACGACCTTGCCCAGGACCTTCTCGTCCGCGATCGTGTATTTCGCCTGGCAAGACTGGCACTGGATCTTCATCGCGGAACCGTCCTTGGAGCGCGTCTTCG
>JAFAER010000146.1 GCA_023423895.1 Pseudomonadota bacterium | reverse complement strand
ATGGGGCTCGTGACGTCGGAGACGACCGGCCTCCTCGTCGAACGCTCGCGCTTGTTCCCGTGGTCGGCCGTTGCGGGGCGAATCGACGGGCGTCTGCCGCTCACGAAATGGGGCGCCGCTCCGGTAGAGTGGACGGCAGGCGCCTTCGCCGGCGTCGATGTCCTCGTGACGGTGCGTCGCCCCGTCTTCCTCGTGGACTACGAGCGCGGAAGCGCCGTCGACCGCGTAAATTTCCCGGCCCTCGGCGTCGCCCCCTCGGCTGGCATTTTTTTCGAGCTCCCGTGATGCGATCGAGAGGGTGCGTCCAGAGACCTGGCAGTGGTCGCCTCCGCCAGCGCAGCTGAACGGTGTCACGTGGACGTTCCGCACGACGGAATGGACGCCGAGGTCCTCTTTCGACGTTACGCGCGGAACGTCTCGGCGCTGCTCTACCGGCTTGGCGTCCCTGCTCAGGATCTCCATGACCTGACGCAGGAGGTGTTCCTCGTGGCCCATCGCAAGGGCGGCTACCTGCCGGGACCAGCTCAGCCGCTGACTTGGCTCGCGCGCATCGCGTTCGGGATCGCGTCGGACTACCGGCGCGTGACGCGTCGCCGGCTCCAGCGGATGGCCGCGGCGGACGAGGGACTCGAAGCAGGATACCCGGCACCGCAGGAGACCAAGCTGGCAGAAGACGAGTCTCGTTCGCTCGTCTTCCGCGCGCTTCAGGCGCTCGATCCGGAGAGGCGGATCGTCTTCGTCCTCTTCGAGATCGAGGGCGAATCGTGCGCGTCGATCGCGGCCGGTCTGGGGATCCCCAAGGGAACGGTCTTTTCGCGCCTGCGCGTGGCGCGTGAAGAGTTCCGACGCGCCATCGAACTCCACAGCTCGGAGCAAGGCAAATGAGCTCGGACCCCATTCGGCTTCGTGACGATCAGGCGATCCCGGAGTGGTGCCGCGAGGCGCTGCGCGACGAGGTGAACGCGCGCGCCCCTGGATTCGACGAGGCCGCGGGCCTTGCGAGCCTCCGCGGCGCGATCGCTGCGGAGGGGACGGCGCCCGGTGCACGCGAAAGAGTCCCCGGCTGGCTCGCGCGAGCGCTCGGCGGGGTCGCCGCCATCGTGACCGCCGGCGCCGTCGTCACGATCTCGTCGTGGTCGGCACAGAGCACGTCGCCGCCCCTGCCGGCTCCCGCCGTTGCTCACGAGAGCCCGGTCTCGCCGACGGCTCCTCCCGCGCCCACGGAGCCGGGGATCGCGGTGGACTCTCTACCTTCCGCTCCCATCGCGCCCCCACCCACCAAGCCACTCGCAACACCCTCGGCGGGTGCGAAGCCGCCTGGTGCGAAGCAGGTGGCGAGCGCCGTCCAGGCTACGACGGCCGCGGATCCCCTGGAGGAGACCCGCCACCTCGCCGCGCTTCGCCGCCTCGCCGAGCACGATCCCGAAGCCGCCATCACCTTCGCGGCCGAAGGCGATCGCCGCTTTCCGCGAGGCATCCTCGGCGAGGAGCGCGAGGCGATCGCCATCGCGTGCGTCGCGCGCCTCGGCCGTGCGGACGAAGCGAATCGGCGTGCGTCCCGATTCCTGAAGAACTACCCCGAGAGCCCTTTTGCTCCGAGTGTCCGGCGAGCTGCGAAGCTCTGAGTCCCGGTCCAGCCGGCGCGAGAAAGCGAATCGTCATGGTGTGGATGGACAAATCCGAGCGTCGCATGTGGCGTTCGCGAGCGTTGCTGCTCGCGATTCCTTCCTGCTCGCTCTTCGTGGCAATGACCTCTTGCTCCGATGCGCGTCTCATCGGCACCATCGCGGATCCCGGTGATGGCGGAGCGTTCTCGCCGCTCGCCCCTGTCGATGCCGGCGCCCCGGAGACAGCAGGCGATCTCATCAACTATTGCCCTTCGTCGGAGTGCCCTCCGGGGCGAGTGACGTGCCCGGACTCGCGCTTCCCATGCGACACGGACATTCTCACCGAGACGAACAACTGCGGCGGATGCGGAATGGCCTGCCCAGAAGGAAACGGAGTCGACGGCTTCGCCTGCGTCGAAGGCGCATGCAAGCTCGTATGCGGGACTGCGTTCGGAACACAGGACTGCGACGGGCTCACCGCAAATGGCTGCGAGAGTACGCTGATTGACCCGAGCAACTGCGGGGGATGCGGAATCGTCTGCGACCCCGGCGTGCTGTGCATGCCGCAACTGGACCCATCCATCATGGGGTGTGGGTGCTCGGCCGGAACCACGCAGTGCGGCTCCTCGTGCGTGGATACGGCTACGAACCGATACCACTGCGGTGCTTGCGGCAATGAGTGTGATCCCACTGGCGGACCTGGGGCGCCGCAATACGCTCACGCGTTCTACGGGTGCAGCGCCGGCGAGTGCCTGCCAGGTCTCTGCGAGAAGAACTACGCCAACTGCGACGGAGACCTCGAGAACGGCTGCGAGACGAAGACGGTCACGAACGAGAACTGCGGCGGATGCGGTATCGCATGTGCCCCCGGGCAGCAGTGCGTACTGGACGGTGAGCACAAGCCCTTCTGCGCGTGCGGCGACGGCCTCGCGTTCTGTCCCGCTGGCGAACAGGACGGAGTCCCCGTCGGTGGCTGTCAGGATCTGAAGACATCGACGGGCTATTGCGGCGGGTGTTCCATCAACTGCTGGAACACGATGAGATCGTTCAACGAAATTCCTGCATGCGACTACGGACAATGCGTAATCAACTGCGCAAGCGGATTTGCCAATTGCAACGGCGCCGAATCCGACGGCTGCGAGGTCGACACGAAGAGCGACCCGCGCAACTGTGGAGGCTGCGGTGTCAGCTGCGACCTCTCGATCGGGCAAGCGTGTGTCGCAGGTAAATGCGTGGTTGCTCCGTGCGACCAGATCGATGCGGGGACGGTGACCCGATGAGCGGTTGGCGTTCGGTGTTTGCCGTCGGCCTGGGCTCGGCGTGGACGCTGGCAGGAGCTCTCGTCAGCGGGTGCGCGACGGACGAGGAGGTCGTAAGCCTCGATCCCAAGCAGGAGGAGGCGAGCGTCCCCGAGCCCGATGCGGGCGGTGACGACGGCTCCGATGGGAGCGAGCCGTGCACCGGTGACGACTGCGCGTTCTTTCCCTCGGAATGCGAGCCCGGAGCGCTCTGCCCGAGCGGCATATTCGGAACGGGCCCCGGCGGCGTGGACACGCGCACGCGTGTGATGTCGATTCGCGGCCGCTCCGCGAACGACGCGTGGCTCGTCGGTACGATCGGGCTGACTGCCCGCTTCGACGGGACGAGCTGGAAGACCGTCGACGTCGGCACCGACGTCTCGCTGCGGTTCCTCTGGCTCGCTGGCGGCGGAGAGCTCGCGTTCGGCGCACTGGACACGGTGTTCACGCGCGGATTCGGAGCGGGCAATGGCACCTCTTCGCCGGATGGGTGGGTCGGCCGAGAGACGGTGACGCAGCCGGCCGGGGCCAGCTCCTACGTGACCACGGCCTGGGGGCGAACCGGCTCCCGCTCGATGTGGGTGGCGACGGACTCCGAGGTGTGGCGCATTCACGCCGACGATGGCGCGTTGACGGCTTCGCCAGGGCTCACCACAGCGGTGTGCAGCAGCGTCCCATGCAAGTACCTCCGAGGTCTCGACGGCGCATCCTCGAACGTCGTGTGGGGCGTCGGCGAGACGGGCGCGGCGATCCGCGTGGTCGACGCCGAGAGCGCGTCGCCGACCGTCGAGCTCACGAACCCCCTCACGTGGATGTCGCTGAACGGCGTCTGGGCCGTATCCGACACCGAAGCGTGGGCCGTCGGAGCGCAAGGCACGGTCCTCCACAACGTCGGCGCATCGTTCGATTGGGAGGTCGCCGATGTACCGGCCAAGGCAAACCTGTACGCCGTGGCAGGCTCGTCGTCTTCGGACGTGTGGGTGGTCGGAGCCCAGGGCGTGGTGCTCCATTACGACGGAACGACGTGGTCCCGTGTGAAGGTCGCCGGAATGGGGACGCGCAGACCGGAGCTCCGAACAGTGTGGGTTCCTGAGCCCGGGAAAGTGTGGATTGGGGGCCAAGGGGTTCTCCTCTCGCTCGGAGACAAAACGTGAAACCCTCATTTTTGCTCGCAACCTCGGCGGTGGGGCTGGCAGCCCTCGTCGCCTGCGCGGCGGCAGACGGAGAGGCCGAGTCGGTCGCCCCCGCTCTCGACGGTGGAGCGGCGATCCCCGAAGCGGCGTCTCCCGTCGAAGCGGACGCCGCCGCACCGACGCGCGACGCGTCACTCCCCACGTGGTCGGCGTGCAACGACGACGGGTGGTGCGAGACGGACCTGCCGGATCCGGACCTGACGCTGTTCGACGTCTGGCCGTTCGAGCATCGCGCGTTCGCCGTCGCGCAGAGCGAGACGCTCGGGACGAAGCTCCTCGAGTGGACCGAGGCGACGGCAAAGTGGTCGTACGTCGACGACAACTCGCACAATGCGTACGGCCAGGGTCAGTACACGGGGAAGATGTTCGCCCCGAGCGAGAACGAGGTCTACTTCATCACCGCGCCGGGCATCGTCGTCCACGGGAAACGGGGCAATCCTCAAGCCGCGTTCACGTGGGACTCGGCGACGCTTCCCTATGACGGGCCGGTCTACCCGGATCGCGATCCAGGGATCGCCCGGCAGTGGGACAACCCCCTCGTCGCGCCGCCGCGCTTCTCCTACGCGCTCGGCGTCCTCGGGACGTCCGAGAACGACGTCTACGCGTGGTTCGGCAACCGCATCTTCCGACGCACGAGCACGGGAGGCGCGCCGCCGACGTGGGGCGCCGACTTCACCGCGGAGGATCCCGAGCTCGGCTCGAACGAGTCCTTCTACATCTTCAACGCAGCGAAAGGCGAGGACGACGAGGTCTGGTTCGTCGGCGGGCGCGGCGCATACGAAGGGGGAAGCTACCGGGGCTGTCCGACGCTGCACCGACGAACCGGGGCCGGCTATACGAGCGTCATCGATTCCACGATGGTCGATCACAACTGCGCCACGCGACCGGGCGCAGTCGACCCGACCTACATGTTCAACATCCCCGGGTGGGGAGCGATTCCGTTCCCGCTCTCGTACACCGGCTGGGGGACGGCAGCGGTGTCCGTCGGCGCTGGGCAGGCCGTGTTTCTGCTCGATGGAAAGAATGCCTTCTACTACGTCGACGTTGCGAAGGGCATCGCGCGGGTCAACGAGATCCGCTCCGTGGTGCCGCCAGTGGCAGGCAGCACGCCCTTTCTTCATGCCACGGATCGCATCGGTGACCGTCTGTGGATCAGCGGCCACGGCACCGTGTTCAGCTCGGAGATCACGAAGGCGCCGTGGGAGGAGTCACTCGGCATCGGCACGCTCGAGTACTTCGAGGCGGCGGGCACCGGGATTGGCGCGGTGCTCGAGCTGACGAGCGTCGACATGAAGGGGCGCTATCTGAATGAACCGCTCTACCAAGTCCGGGGAGCGTCGACGAACACAATCTGGGCAGTCGGGAATCACTATGCGCTCTACAAGAAGACTCCTTGAACGACCTGGACTGCTCGTCGTGTTGACGATGTTGGCCGCTTCGGCGGCCGCCGTGGGCTGCTCGAGTGCGGCCGACTCGACTCCGGACACGATCGCCGACGCGGGCCCGGAGAGCTCGGATGCGGTCGACGCATCGACCGATGCGAGCGACGGCGAAGCGCCCGCCTTCACGGGGCAGCCGCTTCCGGTCGTCTGCGAGTCGACACCGTGCGCCATCGAGCTCGTGACGACGATTGGCGCCAGTGCGGATGACCCCGGCGAGGGGTTTTGCGTCCTGCTCGATGATGGCACCGTCGCGTGCTGGGGCGCGAACGGCGCAGGGCAGCTCGGGCGTGGGGAGGGCGAAGATCAAGGGCGCCTCGACAGCTCGACGGCGGCGAAGGTCGTCGGTCTCTCGAACATCGCGTCGCTCGACCATACGTGTGCCGTCGACAAGAGCGGCGCGGTCTATTGCTGGGGCCACGGCCCGAGTCCGCACGGCGACGGCGGCATTGCCAGCGCGACGACGACCACGCCTGTGAAGATCCCGCTCCCGCCGGCGAAGAGCGTCTCACGCACCTTCGACACGGCGTGCGCCATCGTCGGAGATGACGACGTTCGCTGCTGGGGCGCGAACACGAACGGTCAGCTCGGATCGCTCTCGGACGCGGTGAACGGCGAGCCGCAGCGGGTGACGCTCCCGACGGGCGCGCCTGCATCGTCTCTGGTCGTGGGCAACGCCGCCTTCGTCCGTCGCGACGATGGCTCACTCGTGAGCTGGGGAGGCAACCCCGGTATCGGACGGATCTCTCCAACCTTCCCGGATCCGCGTCCGCAAGTCGTCCCGCTCTCGGGTGTCACCGAGATCGACGCCACGCACAACAACACGTGCGCGCTCGCGAACGGAAAGGCGTACTGCTGGGGCGCTCGCCTCATGCCCAACGAGGGGACCCTCCTGGAGCGAGCGCTCCCCGAGGTCGTAGCCGCACCGGAGCCGCTCGTTCGAATCGCGACGACGCACGTGGAGGGCTACATGTACCCTGCAAGCAAGAAGGTGGTCGGGTTCAAACCCTTCCGATGGTGCGCCGTGGGCGCCTCGGGCGGCCTCTACTGCTGGGGCTACAACACGAGCGGCCAGGCGGGGACAGGGGATCAGGAGTTCGTCACACGCGCCGCATTCGTCGACGGCCTTCCGGAAAAGGTCGCGCGCGTGCGGACGACGATGTCCGCGACGTGCGCCCTGCTCACGAATGGCAAGGTGTACTGCTGGGGGAGCAACTTGTACGGGCAGCTCGGCAACGGGCTGGTCCGAGGCAGGAGCTTCGCTCCGACCGAGGTGGTGCTTCCATGACGAGACGCTCCTTCACGCCGGTGTCCCTTGCGATTACGAGCCTCGCGGTCGTCATCGCCCTTGGCGCATGCACCAGCGATCGCGACGGGTTCGTCAAGACGAGCGACCTCGTACCGCCGCCGCAGGAAGTCGATGCGGGAGATTGCCCGCTCCAGTGCTCCCTCGACGGGCGCTCCGTCCTGCGGTCCTGCGACGGGGTGGTCGTCGAGACCTGCACGAGCACGCTCGCCTGCGGGGCGGCCCGCTGTCAGGAGCCGTGCGCTGCTGCTGCGGCGGACTCGAGCTCGAACGGCTGCGAGTTCTACGTGCAGAACGTCGCCGAGCACGACACGGGTTGCCTCGCGGCGTTTCTCGTCAACACGTCGGCGCAGCCCGTCGAGGTCACGCTCGCCAAGGAGGGGAAGAACCTCGACCTGTCGAAGGCCATCTGGCGAGCGATCCCCGGAGAGAGCACGCTCATCGAGCATGCCGGCCCCATCCCGCCCGGGGAGAGCGTGGTTGTCTTCGTCGCTGGGCCGAAGGAGGGCTCGACGTCGATCTTCACGAGGGAGCGCATCGACTGCCCCGAGGGTGTCGTCCCTGCGACCGAGGCGGCGATGCTCAGCACGACGGGCATTGGAACGTCCGTCCAGTTGACCGCCTCGGCTCCGGTTTCAGCGGTGGCGATCTACCCCTTCGGCGGGGCGGCCAGCACGCTCCCCGCGGCGACCCTTCTCATGCCTGTCGCGAGCTGGGCCAAGGAGCAGATGCTCATCGATGGATGGGAGACGAGCGCTGCTGGGGTTCCGACCACACAGATCGTCGCGACGGAGGACGGAACGGAGATCACCGTCCTTCCGACCAACTCCGTACAGGATGGTGCGAACACCAGAGGCGGACCTGCCCAGCTCCCGCTGACGTTCTCGCTCGACAAGGGGCAGCACCTTCAGCTCGCCCAGCGCGAACGGCTCTCCGGCAGCTTCGTATCCTCGAACAAGCCGATAAGCACGTTCGGGGGACACTCCTGCGCGTTCATCCCCGACCAGCGCAATTATGCGTGCGATATGCTCTGGCAGCAGATCCCATCTCTCGAGCAGTGGGGACACGAGTACGTGGGCGTCGGCTACCGCCCGCGATCGAAATCGCCCCACGAACGGATGCCGTACCGCATCGTGGCCGCAAAAGACGGAACGCGGCTCGATTACGATCCGTTCATCCCGCCGGGCGCCCCGACGGAGATGAATGCGGGCGACGACGTGACGTTCCCGGTCGGCGTCGACGAGGCGTTCGTCGTCCGTTCGCAGGACGCGAATCACCCGATCTACATGGCGGCGTACATGAGCGCGGGCCTCGGTGGGTATTACGGAACTCCGAGCATGGGCGGCAGCGGGGATCCGGACTTCGTCAACGTCGTCCCTGCCGGGCAATGGCAGAGCTCGTATTCGTTCTTCGCGGACACGACGTACCAGGAGACCGCGCTCGTCGTCATTCGCAGCAAACACCGCGACAAGTTCGAGGAGGTGTCGCTGGAGTGTGCCGGCATTCTCGAAGGGTGGAGTCCGATCGGGACGCGTGGCGTCTACGAGTACGTGCGCGTCGATCTGCAGCGCGATGGCGGGCCTGGCCAGTCGTTCGGCGACAAGGTCTGCCAGACGGGGTTACACCGCATGAAGAGTGACGGGCCGTTCACCGCGACGATCTGGGGCTGGGCGGGCTTCGCGAGCTATGCCTATCCCGGCGGGATGGCACTCCGAAAGCTCGTCGACACGCCGTTCGTTCCCGTGCAGTGACGACCGCTTGGTGCGAGCGGGGGCGCGCCGGCGACGAGCGTTCGTGGCCGTTCGAAAGCTCGTCAACTCCCCAGACTCCCGCGTGAAGGCCTGCTCGAGGGGCCATCTCGCTCGAGTGACGGACAACGAGGTCCCTCGCGCACGGCTCGTGCGGTACGTTCGAGCGCGACCCGATGGCGGACGTGAGCGGGCGAAGCGGGCCGAGGCTCTCGGTGACTTTCGGGCGTGGCCTCCTTGCGGCCGCCGTCCTGCTCGTCCCCCTGACCGCACGCGCGGAGGCGCCGGACGTGGAGGCGGTCGCGCTCCTGTACGAGGCCGAGGCGAACGCGACGAACGGATGTCCGTCGCAAGCCGAGTTCTTCGCGACGGTGCGCGCGTACACGAGTCGCTGGTCCGCCGTACCCGAAGGAGCCCAGCCTGAGCGAACGTTCCGCGTCCGACTGTCCAGGCGCGGCGGCGAATGGCTCGGCACTCTGGTCATCACGAACGAAGCTGGGCTGCTCGGCGAGCGCCATCTCGTCGGCCCGACCTGCGCTGGCGTGGCCCGGGCCATGGCGATCATGGTCGGGGTGGCGATCGACCTCCGCGCCGACGAGCCGAAGGACGGCAAGCCGATCGCCAACGAACGCCCCGAGAAGGCGATCGCCGACGGGCGACCAGAGGAGGAGCCCGCCGACAGACGGCGCACGGAGCCGAGCGCCGAGCGCCCACAGGTCGATCCCGGTCGAGCTCCCGCCGCTCGCCCTCGATCTCCCGGCCCCGCGATCGCGTTCGATGTTCGGGTCGAGTCGACCTCCGCAGTCATCCGCGGCGCGCTTCCCGGCATCGGAGCGTCCATGAAGCTCATCCTTCCGCCTGCGGAAGAGCCCCGCTGGCTGCGCGGATGGAAGCCGAGCTTTGGTCTCGGGTTCCGCCAGAGCCTCCCGAAAGAGCGCGCGTTCACCGGCGGAAGCGTCGAATTTCTATGGCTGGCAGGAAATCTCCGCGCGTGCCCGCACGAGCTCACCATCGGGCGGATCGTCGAGATTGCGCCCTGCGCCGAGATGAACATCGGGGTCCTCCGCAGCTCGGCCGAGGGCTTCGCCAACGCCCGGCAAGCGTCGATCACCTGGCTCGATCTCGGCGGCTCGGTATGGGCTGCCGTGAACCTCTCGAAGGACGTCTTCTTGAGCTCGACCGTGCTCGTGACGGCGCCGCTCGTCCGGCGTCCGTTCGTCCTCACCAGCGGACCAGTCGCCGCGAGCGTGCCCGCGATCGGTCTCCTCGGAGGGATCGGCATCGGCGTTAGACTGTGAGACTGCCCCCGGGGGGACCCGAGGACGATTTCGTGATCAGAACGTCGCGCCGGCACTACTACGCCGCGTGCTCACCCCGCCGACCGCTTCTGCGGCTGCTGTCAGCATGGCCGACTCGATGGTCGACCGGCGTGCCCCGTCGAGGGGGCGCTCGGACGAGCCCGTGAGCAAACGGGCCGAGCTCCTCCCCGAGCTGGTGCGGGCTCACTTCGCGAACGTCTGGCGCTTCCTTCGGCGACTCGGCTTCGAGCCAGACGTCATCGACGACGCCGCACAGGACCTCTTCCTCGTCGCGCTCCGGCGGATCGACGAGGTGAAGCCGGGCTCCGAACGAGCCTTCCTCTTCGGGGCCGCGCTCCGGATCGCGTCGAATCGCAAGAAGAAACATGCGCGCGAGGTCCCGACCGAAGGCCTCGATCCCGAGAGCACGTTCGACGAGATGGCGTCCTCGCCCGAGGAGCGCCTCGATGGCGAGAGAGCGCGCGCGCTGCTCTACCGCCTGCTGTCGGAGCTCGAAGACAGCCTGCGCACCGTGTTCGTCATGTACGAGCTCGAACAGATGACGATGCAGGAGATCGCCGAGGTGCTCGAGCTTCCTCCCGGAACCATCGCCTCTCGTCTCCGGCGCGCGCGCGACGACTTTCGCGCACGGCTCGAGCGCCATCGCTCGCGCACGAGCGGGGGACGAACCAGATGACGACCGAACCGACGCGCCTCATTCACGAAGATCCGGACTTCGCGCAGCTCGTGGCCGCGAGCGAGGAGGACGGTCCGTCGCCAGCCGAGGTCGACGAAGCCGTGGCGCTCGCAAGGCGCATGGCGTCGACGCGGCGGCCAGGGCCGTGGCGATGGCTCGGGTCGGGCGCCGCCATCGTCGGGGCTTCGATGTGCGGCCTCTTTGCCGCTTCGAGCATCCTCTCCGGCAAGGGCGCCACGAGGAACGCCGAAGGGATGCCGCCGCTCGTCGCGACCGCCGCATCGACCGCGTCGGCGGCACCGGCCTTCGTCGCACCACCGGCGGAGCCGTCAGCGACGACAGAGAGCATCGTCCCGTCGACCGAGGACCCATCGGCCCTTGCTCCGGCCGCGACGAGCACCGTCCGAACCGACGCGCCCCGGCGCCGCCCGACGACCTCGAAAGTCAGCCATCCGCAGCGCGGGAAGGCAGCGTCGGCCGGTGCGGAGCCATCGACGTTCGACGAGGAACTGGCGCTCCTGTCGGCGGCTCGTGCCGGCCTCGCGGCGAACGACGTTCCCGCGTCCCTGCGCGCGGTCGAACGTTATCGGGCGCGCTTTCCCTCCGGGCTCTTCGCCGAAGAGATCGAAGTGATTCGCATCGAGGCGTTGGCGAGCTCGGGGGAACGCGCCAGCGCGCATGCGCTCGCGGAGCGATTCCTCGCGGCCAATCCGAGCAGCGCCTACGCGGCCCGCGTTCGCTCGCTCGCGCAACGTACCAAACCCTGACCCTGGGGCCCCCTCAACCGATCCACGATTGGGCTCGTATTCGGGCTCCGAGAACTCCCATGAACGAAACTCACCTCGAGCGCCGGCGTGGCATTCGCGCAAGGGCCGCCTACGCCGTCACGGTAGTCAGCGCAGCGGCAGCGCTGTTCGCGGTCTCGTGCACGACGGAGGGTAAGCCGGTCTTCATCGGGGACTACCTGCCCGAGGCTCCCTCGTTCACGTCATTGCCAGAAGGAGGTGCTGATGCCGAAGCGGGCCTCCTCTCGTACTGCCCGTCGTCCCAGTGCCCTGCGGGATGGACGACGTGTGCGGACTCGCGTTTCCCCTGCGACACCAACATCCTCGCCGACGTCGCGAATTGCGGTGGGTGCGGGATGGCCTGTCCGCCGGGCACGGGGTTCGAAGTCTTCACGTGCAACGAGGGCGCCTGCAAGCTCGAGTGCCACGCCTCGACCGGCAGCAAGGATTGCGACGGCATCATCGACAACGGATGCGAGAGCAGCGTGCTCGATCCGACCAATTGCGGTGCGTGCGGGGTGGTCTGCGCGGTCGGGCAGCGGTGCCTGTGGCAAGACCAGTCGCTCGCGGAGGTCGGCTGTGGATGTCCTCCGGGCAAAATCGCATGCGGGATCTGCACGGACGGGAGCGCCGACGACAGCAATTGTGGCGCCTGCAACAACGCTTGTGACCCGACTGGAGGGGCGAACGCTCCGCAGTACGCGAACATGTACTACGGCTGCGTTGCTGGTCAGTGCGGCAAGCTCAAATGCCAGGGCCTCTCCGCCGATTGTGACGGAGAGCTCCACAACGGTTGCGAGACGTCGATCCTCACGGACGACAACTGTGGGGCCTGCGGCACCAAGTGCGGCGCAGGGCAGAAGTGCGCCGTGGATCTGGACGGGAACGTGACATGCCTCTGTCCCCCCGGCCTGGAGTTCTGCCAAGTCGATGAGGAGCACGGACTTCCGAAGGGGGCCTGCGTCGACGTCAGCACCGACGTCGACCACTGCGGTACTTGTGGTACGCGGTGCACGATCAACGGCCCTCGCGAAGCCCAGATGCCAGCGTGCGATTTCGGAAAGTGCGGCGTCCAATGTCTTGACGGCTGGGCGGACTGCAACGGCTCGCAGGTCGACGGATGCGAGATCGATACGAAGCGGGATCCGCGGAACTGCGGTGGATGCGGCGTCGCGTGTGACCTGACGATGGGTCAAGCCTGCGTCGCAGGCAAATGCGTGGTCGAGCCGTGCGACAAGGTCGACGCGGGCGAGGTGACCCGATGAGCGCTCGTCTTGGAGCGCGCTCGGGACGAGCGGCGAACGCACGACGTCACATGCTTCTGTCCGGTGGGGGCTTCGTGTGCGCTCTGGCGGCCTCTCTCGCCGCTGCGTGCGCGTCGACCGACGACGACGCCAACCTCGGTCCAGACAAGACGGATGTCGTCGTGCCCGAGCCGGACGCGGGTGGAGCGGACGGCGCGGACGGGGGTGAAGGCTGCGACGGCGATTGCGAGCTCTTCCCGGCCGAGTGTGAGCCAGGGGCGCTTTGCCTGAACGGCCTCTTCGGCGCCCATCCGTCCGCGGGTGTCGACTGGCGCACGCGTGTCGAGACGATTCGAGCTCGCTCGGCGACGAACGCGTGGCTCGTTGGTACGGCCGGTATGGCCGCGCACTTCGACGGGACGGCGTGGAAGACCGTCGACGTCGGCACCGCCGAGCCGCTCTTCTACCTCTGGCTCGCGAACGGCGGAGAGCTCACGTTCGGCAGCCTCGATCGCGTGTTCACCCGCGGCCTCGGCGCGGGTGAAGGGGATCCGTCACCGGACGGTTGGGCCAAGCGTGGCGCGGTGACTCCACCTTCGGGCGCGAGCAGCAAGGTCACGGCAGCGTGGGGCCAAAGCGGCTCGAACACGATGTGGGTGGCGACGGACGCCGAGGTCTGGCGTATCCACGCAGACGGGACGACGCTCACGCCGAAGACGGGCCTGTCCACGTCGGTCTGCAGCAGTCTGCCGTGCAAGTGGCTCCGCGGTCTCGACGGGGCGTCTCCGAACGTCGTCTGGGGTGTCGGTGAGACCGGCGCGGCGATTCGAATCACGGAGGCCAGTGGCGAGTCGCCGGTGGTGGAGGTGACGAACCCGCTGACGTGGTCGACGCTCAACAGTGTATGGGCCGTCTCCGACACGGAGGCGTGGGCGGTCGGCGCGCGTGGCCTGGTCATCCGCAACGTGGGCGCGACGTTCGGTTGGCAAGTGATGGAGGTGCCGACGCAGGAGCACCTCTACGCGGTAGCGGGTTCGTCGTCGTCCGACGTCTGGGCCGTTGGCGCCAGGGGGGCGGTCCTTCACTACGACGGAACGACATGGTCGCGCGTGAAGGTGGCCGGGCTGGGGCGTCGCCGACCGGAGCTCCTCTCGGTGTGGGTTCCGGAGCCTGGAAAAGTGTGGGTCGGAGGCCAGGGAGTCCTCCTGTCCCTCGGAGGCAACCGATGAGACGCAGCGTTTTTCTGGCATCTACGGCGGTGACGCTCGCTGCGCTGGCAACGCTAGCCGCTTGCGCGACCTCGGATGAGGAAGGGTCATCGCTCGATCCCGTGGGGGATGGCGGCACCGCGATCCCCGACGATGCGTCACCCGGAGACGTCGCTGTTGCGCCGGGACGTGACGCGTCCGTACCCGTCTGGTCGGCCTGCAACGACCACGGATGGTGTGAGACGGAGCTCCCCGACCCGAACCTGACGTTCATCGACGTCTGGCCGTTCGTCGACCGCGTGTTCGCCGTCGCCGAGAGCGACGCGCTCGGGACGAAAGTGCTCGAGTGGACGGAGGCGACGCAGGCGTGGTCGTACATCGATGACAATTCGCAGAACGCGTACGGGAGCGGCGAGTACGCCGGCAAGATGTACGCCCCGAGCGAGAACGAGCTGTACTTCACGACGGCGCCCGGCATCGTCTTCCACGGGACGCGCGGGAGCGTGTCGGAGCCGTTCACGTGGGAGTCGGCGAGCCTTCCCTACGAAGGGCCCGAATATGCCGATCGCGATCCGGGACGTGCCTGGAGCCGGGACGATTTCGAGAAAATCAGGCGCGACGCGCCGGCGCTCGGCGTGACGGGAACGTCGGCCGACGATGTCTACGCGTGGTACGGGAATCGAATCTTCCGTCGCACGAGCGAAGATGGCGGATCGCCGACGTGGGTCTCGGAGTTCGTCACGGAGGACCCGACCTCCACGGCCGGCGAGTCCTTCTACATCTTCAATGCGTCGCCAGGGATCGGGGACGAGATCTGGTTCGTCGGAGGACATGGCCCGACCGACGCAGTGATGGGCTATCGGGGATGTCCGACGCTCTTCCGTCGAACACCGTCGGGATACTCGGTCGTCCTCGACTCCACGTACTCGCCCGCTGCGTGCTCCGCCAAGCCAGGCACCATCGCGCCGACCATCAAGATCGAGTGGCCCGGGTATGGCTGGCTCGAGATTCCGGCGCCAAACAAGGGCTGGGCAACGGCGGTCGCTCCGGTTGGTCCGGGGGCAGCCCTGATCATCGTCCAGAACTCTCTCGAGTGGTTCTACGTCGACACCGATTCGAGCTTCGCACGTTACAACGGGACGACCGGCTTTCGTCCCGCGGCCGGGATTTCGCTCCCGTGGGTCCACTCCGTCGTTCGGCTGGAGGACCGCTTGTGGTTCAGCGGGCATGGATTCGTCTTCGGTTCGGAGATCACCCCGGCCGCGTGGGAAATCGGCCTCGGCATCGGGACGGCCGCGGCATTCCAGCAGCAAGGGACGGGCGTCGGCGCCTTGCTCGAGCCGACCAGTGTCGCGATGAAGGAGCGCTACTTGAATGAGCCGCTCTACCAGATACGCGGGACGTCGGCGAAGAACCTCTGGGTAGTCGGGAATCGCTATGCACTTCACAAGAAGACTCCTTGAACCTCATCGCTCCGGGCTCCTCGTCGCCCTCTCCGTCCTCGCGGCTTCTGCGGCGGCGGCGAGCTGCTCGAGCAACGATGAGCGGAGCGACTCGCCGCTCGCAGATGCAGGACTCGAGGCTGCCGATACGGAGGCGAGCGACGCGGTAGCCGATTCGAGCGTCCGCGACGCGGGCACCTTCGATGGCCAGCCGCTGCCCGTCGTCTGCGAGTCGAGCCCGTGCGCGACCGCGCTGGTGACGACCCTCGGCAGGAGCGTCGACGACGAGGGAGAGGGCTTCTGCGCTTTGCTCGACGATGGCACCGTCGCGTGCTGGGGGGCGAACGGTGCCGGTCAGCTCGGGCGCGGAGAGACCGAGGGCGTGCGTCTCGTCGACAGCTCGACGGCCGTCAAGGTCGTTGGGCTCTCGAACATCACGTCGCTCGATCACACCTGTGCCGTCGACGAGGGCGGCAGCGTGTGGTGCTGGGGAACGGGCCCCTTCTCCTGGACCGGAGACGGCGGCGTCCTGTCGGCGACCCACACGACGCCGGTGAAGCTCGATCTTCCTCCCGTGACGAGGGTGGCGCGCAGCTTCGAGACCGCGTGCGCCCTCCTCGCCAGCGGCGAGGTCCGATGCTGGGGGAGCAACGCGCTCGGCCAGCTCGGGCCGCTCTCCGAGACGTTCAGCGGCGAGCCGGTGCGTGCCGCGCTTCCTCAAGGGGCGGCGGTGACTGCCCTGGAAGTGGGCAACGCGACGTTCGTCCGTCGCGACGACGGCTCGGTCGTGAGCTGGGGTGGAAACCCCGGCATCGGGCGCATCTCGCCGAGTTTCCCCGATCCCCTTCCTCAGGTGGTCCCGCTCGCGAGCGTTGCCCAGATCGACTCCGCCTTCGACAACACGTGTGCGGTCGCGAATGGGATCGCCTACTGCTGGGGCGTGCGGAGCAATCCGCTCGAAGGCACGGTGACCGACAGGGCGTTCCCCGAGCCCGTCGCCACGCCGGAGCCGCTCGTCCAGATCGCGACCACGCGCTCGGAGGGCTGGGTCCTGAGCGGAGATACGACGGTACGCGACTTCAAACCCTACCGCTGGTGCGCGGTGAGCGCGTCGGGCCGCGTGTACTGCTGGGGCTTCAACGAGAGCGGGCAGGCAGGTACCGGCGACGAAGAGCTCGCCGCGCGTCCTGCGAGGGTCGTCGGCCTCCCGGAGGACGCCCTCGTCGCGCAGGTGAAGACCACGGCCGACACGACGTGCGCGCTGCTCACGACGGGCAAGGTTTACTGCTGGGGGAGCAACTACAACGGTCAGCTCGGAAACGGGCTGAACCGAGGCAAGAGCTCGACTCCGACGGAGGTGGTGCTTCCATGACTCGACGTTTGGCCGCGCCGGCGGTCGTTTCGATGGCCGGGCTGGCGCTCAGCGCGGTCATCGGTGCATGCGCCGACGATCGCGACAGCTTTGCCAAGGAGCCCGACTTCGCGTCGCTGCCGGGATCAGACGCGGGCGACTGTCCATTCCAGTGCTCGCTCGACGGCCGCTCCGTCATCCAGTCGTGCACGGGTACTGTCTTGGAGACGTGTCCCGAGACCCAGGCCTGCGGCGCCGCAACGTGCCAGGAGCCTTGCGCTGCTGCGGCGGCGGACTCGCGCTCGGACGGCTGCGAGTTCTACGTCCAGAACTTCGCGTTGAACGACGACGGGTGCCTCGCGGCGTTCATCGTCAACACCTCGACGCAGCCCGTGGAGCTCGCCCTCGACAAGGAGGGTGAAGCCCTCGATCTGTCCAAGGCCCTTCGGCGGACGAATCCCGGAGATGCCACGCTCATCGAGCACACAGGTCCGATTCCGCCCGGAGAGAGCGCCATTCTGTTCATCGCTGGACCGAACATCAGCTCGAAACCGCAGTGGGGGCCCTTGCATCTCTCCTGTCCCGACGGAGTCGTGCCCGCCATTCCCGAGGGCGTCGCGCTCGACAGAACGGGGATCGGCTCGTCCGTCCATTTGACCGCCTCGGCGCCGGTGTCCGCGGTGGCGATCTTCCCGTTCGGCGGGGCGAAGAGCTTCACTCCTGCGGCGACCGTTCTCATGCCGGTCGTCACGTGGTCCAAGGAGCACGTGCTCGTCGACGGGTGGGAGCCAACCCCCTTCGGCGGCGGGGGGCCGGTCTCGCAGATCGTCGCGTCGGAGGATGGAACGGAGATCACGATCCTCGCCAACAAGACGCTCCAGAACGGAATCGACGTCACCGGCGGTCCTCCCAACACACCGCTGAAGTACTCCCTCGACAGGGGACAGTACTTTCAAATCCAGCAGCAGGAGGAGCTCGTCGGGAGCATCGTTCTATCGAACAAGCCGACGACCATCTTCGGTGGAAACTCGTGCGCAAGGGTCCCGATCGCCGGAGGGTATTGCGACATGCTCTGGCAGCAGATCCCCTCGTTCGAGCAATGGGGCAACGAGTACGTCGGCGTTGGGTACCGTCAGCGCACGGCGACGCCGGACGAGCTCATGCCGTACCGCATCGTCGCCGCGCGCGACGGGACGCGGCTCGACTACGATCCGACGATCCCCCCCGGCGCGCCGACGGAGATGAACACGGGCGACGTCGCGACGTTCCCCGTGAACGTCAACGACCCCTTCGTCGTACGTAGCCAAGATCCGGAGCATCCGATCTACGTGGCCGCCTACATGCAAGGGGCAGAGGGCGGCTACTACGGGACCCCGAATCTGGGAGGGCGCGGAGATCCGGAGTTCGTCAACGTCGTTCCCGCGGGCCAGTGGCGAAGCTCGTATTCCTTCTACGCGGATCCGACGTACGAGGAGACCTCGCTCGTCGTCATTCGCTCCAAGCACCGCGAAACGTTCGAGGACGTGTGGCTCGAGTGCGCCGGCACCCTCGAGGGCTGGACACCGATCGGCACGCGCGGCGAGTACGAGTTCGTGCGCGTCGATCTTCAGCGCAATGGGGGGCCCGGTCAGTCGTTCGGCGACAAGGTTTGCCAGACAGGGCTTCACCGGATGAAGAGCGAAGGGCCCTTCACCGCCACGATCTGGGGCTGGGCGACCGCGGCGAGCTACGCGTATCCCGGCGGGATGGCGCTTCGGAAGCTCGTCGACACGCCGCTCATTCCGGTCCAGTGACGACCGCGTGATGTGAGGGAGGCGACGCCTCGGCCTCCCCGCTCTCCCCGTGAACTGAGCCAGAGCGCGCTCGAGTTCAGGCATGGGCTTCCGCCTACGCTGATGGGCCGGTGAACGCGGCGGCGCCCGCCCATCGGAACCTGATGACGGACGTGAGCAGGCGAAGCGGGCCGAGGCTCTCGGCGCCTTCTGTCGGTGGTTTCGAATGACCGCGACCGTCGCGGCCAGGTCGCGTGAGCATCGAGATCGTCGCGAGCGCGCCAGGGCATGGGATAACATCGCGCGGTGCGATGCCGTCGCGCTGCACCGCGCTTGGCTGCTGCCGGTGGCGTCTTGCTCGGCCTCGCGTTCGCTCCCCGTGTGGCGTGGGCCGACGCGTCCTTCGCCCTGACGTGGCGCTCCGAGGCGGGGGCGGCCCTGTGCGTGAACGAGGCGGCTCTCCGCGACGCCGTCGAGAAGAAGCTCGGGCGTAAACCCTTCACCGATCGCGATCGAGCCGCCATCGTGATCGAAGGGGACGAGTCCCGCGCGGGTGCTCGCTTCCGAGCTCACGTGACGCAGAGGGGGCGAAGCGGCGTCGTCCTCGGCTCGCGCGAGCTCGAGGCTTCGAGCTGCGCGAGCTTGCTCCGCACGGCGGCGATCGTCGTCGCGCTCTTCATCGAGCCGGGCGACGGCGTCGAACCAGTCGAACCAGTCGAACCAGAGGACGGCGGCAAGCCCGTGGAGGAGCGCGCTCCGAGCGAAGAGCCGCTCGCAAGCGGGGCACCGGAAGAGGCCCGCGCGCCCACGGGAGGCGGCCGGAGGTCCGCGCCCGACATGCGCCGCCCGCAACCCCGGCGGCCTCCCGACGCTCCATCGGTTGCGTCCACGCCACCGTTCGCCCTCACCCTCGGCTTCGGAGGCGCCGCTGCCGTCGGCTTCCTTCCGTCACCGAGCGTATCGCTGCGAGGCGTGGCGCGGCTGGAGCGCCCAGGCTCACGCTTCAGCTTCGAATGGTCCGGCGGCTATTCGCTGCCGCAGACCTTCCGCGACGGACTGGTTCGAGCGACCTTCTCCGCCGTCGACCAGCAGCTCCGCGCGTGCGTGGCGGTCGCGCAGACCAAGCTCGGCCTCGACGCTTGCGGTGGTGTTTTCTGGGGCGCGATCGCGCCCACGGTGGAGGCCACCACGGCGGGCATCCTGGAGCGGAGCGCAGCCTGGAGGCCCGTCGTGGGGCCAACGGCTACGGTCGCGCTTCGGCTTCGCGAGGCCGCACGCTCGGCGCGGTTGGACCTCGGGCTCGCGGCCCCGCCTGCGCGGCGGGCGTTCTACTATTCGACGACCGACGGCGAGGTGGAGCGGTTCTACACGACCGGTCAGGTCATCGGCTTCATCGGCCTGAGCGGGCTCATCACGATTTTCTAATAATGGGTGCCTCCGGCCTGCATGTGATCCTGTGCGGGCGTGTTCCATTCCGAGCCTGTCGTCCGACGAGGCGGCGATCGCGCATCCGGTGAGCGGGCGCCTCGACATCGCGGCGATCTTTCGCGAGCACGGGCCCTACGTCTACACCCTGCTGCGTAGCCTCGGCGTGGCGCCGGCGGACGTCGACGATGCCTTCCAGGAGGTCTTCGTCGTCATCCATCGGAGGGCCGGCGAGTACGAGGATCGAGGATCGGTTCGCGGATGGGTCCACGGGATCTGCGTGCGCGTTGCGCTCCGGTCGAGGAGCCGCCGGAAAGCCGCCAGAGAAATTGCTTCGGACGACGTGCCCGAGGCGATCGATCCGACGACACCCGCCGAACACCTCAGTGACCAGCAGGCGCGTGAGGTTCTCTATACGATTCTGGACGGGCTGGACGACGACAAGCGCGCAGTGTTCGTGCTCTTCGAGCTCCAAGAGCTGTCGATGCAGGAGATCGCGCAATCGCTCGAGTGCCCGATCCAGACGGCCTACTCCCGACTTCGAGCTGCGCGTGAAGCGGTGGACGCAGCGGTCCGCCGCTACCGCATGCGGAAGGAATTCAAATGAGTCGTGACCCGAAGCGCCTTACCGACCTTCGAGAGACACCGTCGTCCGATACGGCGTTCGTGGGCCGCCTCATCCACGCACACCGAGCGGCGCGGCCTCCCACGGGGAAGATGGACGAGCTCTCCGGGCGCCTTGGCCCGCTCCTCGAAGGAAAGAGCGCCTCTCCGGTGCGTGCGAACCCATGGCTGGCGATCTCCGCCGTCGCCGCTGTCGTGATCGCGGGGGCCGTCTTCACCACTCAGATAGAGGAAGACGCGGGGCCGGTGAGCGCGAGCGTCCCGGCGGAGTCCTCTGCAGCATCATCCGCTCCTTCGCTGTTCGACGGCCCGCCAGCCGGGCTCGACGCTCCGCCAGCCGTGCCCCACGCCCAGCCGGCCGTGCCCCACGCCCAGGCGGCGATCTCCGTCGACGCCCTGCCGAACGCCGGGGTGCGAGCGGCGCCCTCGACCGCCGCTGCGCGCTGCAACGAGCTCGAGCTCATCGACCGCGCCGACACGAAGCTTCGCTCCGGGGAGCTCGCGGGCGCGCTCGCGGTCGCGCGGGACCATGAGCAGCGCTGCCCCGATGGCCTGCTCGTCCAGGAGCGCGAGCGCATCGCGATCGAAGCGCTCGTCAAGCTCGGTCGCGTCGACGTTGCGCGCGCGCGTGCGCGTGCGTTCGAGGAGCGGTATCCATCGTCACCTCATCTCCGTCGCGTCCGCCAGGTGATCGACGGTGTTTCTCGCTAGCGCGTCGATTCCTTCATACAGGCGACGTCGGAGCTGCATGAGGAGTATGCGCAATCGGCATCGAACCGCTGCTTCCGCTCAGCGGCGCCCAGCTCCAGCTCCGCGCAAGCGGCGAGGACAACGATGAAGGCTCCCATCGCCGTAGCGACCCTCATGATGGTGTCGACCGTGCTTGGGTGGGGCTGCATGACCGTCGACGAGCACCTCGCCGTCGTGGTGCCCCCGCCCCCGCCGCCGGTGTTCACCGCGATCGAGGCCGGGCCCGACGCCGAGCCCGGCCTCGTCTCGTACTGCCCGTCGTCCCAGTGCCCGCCGGGATGGACGACGTGTCCGGACTCGCGCTTCCCGTGTGACACCAACATCCTCAGCGACTCGAGGAACTGCGGTGCGTGCGGGACGGCCTGCCCACTGCGCACGGGGCCCGAGCAATTCACGTGCAGCGACGGCGCCTGCAAGATGGAGTGCGTCGCCGGGTTTCGGTTCAAAGACTGTGACGGCCTCGTCGACAACGGATGCGAGAGCAGCGAGCTCGACCCGCTCAACTGCGGTGCGTGCGGCGTCGTCTGCGCCGTGGGGGAGCGCTGCATTTGGCAGGACGACGATCTGAAGGTGGTCGGATGCGGATGTCCTCCAGGCAAGACCGCTTGCCCGTCGTGCAGGGACCTGAGCGAAAGCGACGGCGACTGCGGCGCTTGCAACAACGCGTGCGATCCGAGCGGAGGACCAGACGCCCCGCAACACCCGAATGCGTACTACGGCTGCGGAGCGAGTCAGTGCGGCAAGCTAAAATGCCTATCTCCATATAGCAACTGCGACGGCGACATCGAAAACGGTTGCGAGGTATCGATCGCCACGGACGACAACTGCGGATATTGCGGAAATAAGTGCAGTGCAGGCGAGAAGTGCGGCTGGGATCTGCGCAACAGAGTCGTCATCAATGGTAGTCCGGTACCGTCGTGCGTGTGCGGGCCGGGACTGACGTTCTGCCAGACCGGTGAGGCACAAGGCCTGCCAGAGGGATACTGCGTCGACGTCAGCGGCGACGTCGACAACTGCGGTGCTTGCGGCGTTCGATGCGGGCTCTCCGGCGGTGGTTACGGCCAGACGCCGGTGTGCGACTTTGGAAAGTGCGTCCTCGGCTGTAGGGATGGCTGGGCTGACTGCAACGGCTCGCGTGACGACGGGTGCGAAATCGACACGAAGAGTGACCCGAGCAACTGCGGTGGATGCGGCGTCACCTGTGACCTGACCTTGGGTCAAGCCTGCGTGGCGGGCAAGTGTGTGGTCGAGCCGTGCGATCAGGTCGACGCGGGCGAGGTGCCGCGATGAGCGCGAGTCTTCGAGCGCGACGTCGACAAGCGGCGAGCGCGTGGCGCTATTCGCTGCTCTCGGGCGCCGTCTTGGCGTCTGGTCTCGCCGGCTCTCTTCTCGCCGCGTGCGCGTCCGACGACGCCCACACCAATCTCGGTCCCGACAACGAGCAGGTCGTCGTTCCCGAGCCCGATGCGGGAGGAGCCGACGCTACCGACGGCGTTGATGCGTGCACGGAAGGCGATTGCGAGCTCTTCCCGGCCGAGTGTGAGCCTGGAGCCCTCTGCCCGAGCGGCCTGTTCGGTCCCGATCCGTCCGCAGGCGTCGACTGGCGCACGCGTGTCGAGACGATTCGCGCTCGCTCGGCGACGGACGCGTGGCTCGTGGGAACGGTCGGCATGGCCGCGCGCTTCGACGGGACGGAGTGGAAGACCGTCGACGTCGGCACCCATGAGTCGCTCCAGTACCTATGGCTCGCTAGCGGTGGGGAGCTCACGTTCGGCACCCTTGGTCGCGTGTTCACGCGTGGCCTCGGCGCCGGCGAGGGCAATCCGTCCCCGGACGGCTGGACCAATCGAAACGCCGTGACCCCTCCATCGGGCGCGAGCGCGTACGTCACCGCGGCGTGGGGGCGGACCGGTGAAAGCACGATGTGGGTGGCAACGAGCGCAGAGGTCTGGCGCATCCACGCGGATGGCACGACGCTGACGCCGAAGATGGGATTGCCATCGTCGGTCTGCAGCAGTTTGCCGTGCAAGAGGCTTCGAGGTCTCGACGGTGCATCGCCGAAGGTCGTCTGGGGCGTTGGTGAGACCGGCGCGGCGATTCGAATCACGAACGCCGACGGCGAGTCGCCCACGGTCGAGGTGATGAACCCGCTCACGTGGTCGACGCTCGAAGGCGTCTGGGCGGTCTCCGACACGGAGGCGTGGGCCGTTGGAGCCCGCGGGCTGGTCATCCACAACGTGGGGGCGACCTTCGATTGGCAAGTGATGGAGGTGCCGACGGGCGAGCACCTGCACGCCGTCGCGGGCTCGTCGTCGTCCGACATCTGGGCCGTCGGCGACAAAGGCGTGGTCCTTCACTACGACGGAACGACGTGGTCACGGGTGAAGGTCGCCGGGATGGGCCGTCGTCGCCCGGAGCTCCTCTCGGTGTGGGTGCCCGAGCCTGGAAGAGTGTGGGTCGGAGGCCAAGGGATGCTCCTGTCCCTCGGAGGCAAGCGATGAGACGCAACGTTTTGCTCGCATGTGCGGCGGTCACGCTGACGGCACTGGCTGCCTGCGCCGCCTCCGAGGGTGAAGGTGGCTCGCTCGCCCCCGACACCGACGGCGGAGCCACGGTCCCCGACGCCGCGTCCCCGGAGGACGTCGACGGATCGCCCGGGCATGACGCGTCCGCGCCGGTCTGGTCGGAGTGCAACGACCACGGCTGGTGTGAGACGAAGCTCCCCGATCCGAACCTGACGCTCGTCGATGTCTCGCCCTTCGAGGACCGCGCATTCGCGGTTGCCCAGAGCGAGACGCTCGGGACGAAGGTGCTCGAGTGGACGGAGGCGACGCAGGCGTGGTCGTACGTCGACGACAACTCGCAGAACGCGTACGGCAGCGGCCATTACGCCGGCAAGATGTATGCGCCGAGCGAGAACGAGGTGTACTTCACGACGGCGCCCGGGATCGTCTTCCACGGGACGCGCGCGAGCGTGTCGTCGCCGTTCACGTGGGAGTCGACGCGCCTTCCGTACGACGGCCCCGAATATGCCGATCGCGATCCGGGACGCGCGTGGAGCGCGCCGTGGCCGGGCGTGTACGTGACGCGTTACGCGGCGGCGCTCGGCGTGACCGGAACGTCGGCGAGCGACGTCTACGCGTGGTACGGCAATCGAATCTTCCGCCGCACGAGTGAAGACGGCGGGCCGCCGACGTGGGGCTCCGAGCTCGTCACGGAAGACCCGAGCGGAGCGGCGAGCGAGTCCTTCTACATCTTCAATGCGTCGCCGGCGAGCAGCGATGAAATCTGGTTCGTCGGAGGGCATGGCCCGATCGACCAAGCGAAAGGCTTCACGGGGTGTCCGACGCTCTTCCGTCGAACATCGTCGGGCTACTCGACTGTTCTGGACTTCACCTACGCGAACGGCAACTGCTCGACCAAGCCAGGCGCCATTCCACCGATCGTCAAGTTCGAGGTCCCCGGGTATGGCGTGTTCGACCTCCCCTACCCAGCGAAGGGGTGGGCAACGGCGGTCACCCCCGTCGCTCCGGGCGCCGCCCTGGTGATCGTCCAGAACGACCTGACCTGGTTCTACGTCGACACCGCGTCGAACATCGCGCGCGCCAACCAGGTGCTCGAGGTCAAGCCTCCCGCCGCGCTCTCACCGCCGCTGCTCCACTCGGTGGTCCGCGTGGACGATCGCTTGTGGTTCAGCGGACACGGGATGGTCTTCGGTTCGGAGATCAAGCGGGATGCGTGGGAGAACTCTCTCGGCATCGGAACGCCCGAGTCGTACGAGCAAGCGGGCAGGGATTACGGCGCCTTGCTCGAGACGACGAGCGTCGCGATGAAGGGGAGCTACTTGGCTGAGCCGCTCTACCAGGTGCGCGGGACGTCGGCGAACAACCTTTGGGCAGTCGGGAATCGCTATGCACTTCACAAGAAGACTCCTTGAACCGCATCGCTCTGGGCTGGTTCTCGCTCTCTCCGTCCTCACCGCCTCCGCGGCGGCGGTGAGCTGCTCGACCAGCGATGACCCGAGCGCGTCGCCGCTCTCGGATGCCGGGCTCGACGGTGCCGACACGACGGATGCGAGCGACGCGGCGGCCGATTCGAGCGGCCACGATGCGGGCACCTTCGACGGCCGGCCGCGGCCCGTCGTCTGCGAGTCGAGCCCGTGTGCGACCGCGCTCGTGACGACCCTGGGGAGGAGCGTCGAGGACACGGCCGAGGGCTTTTGCGTCTTGCTCGACGACGGCACCGTCGCGTGCTGGGGGGCGAACGGCGCCGGTCAGCTCGGGCGCGGCGAGGGTGAGGGCGAGGCGCTCCTCGACAGCTCGAGGGCCGCCAGAGTGGTCGGCCTCTCGAACGTCACCTCGCTCGACCACACCTGTGCCGTCGACAAGACCGGCAGCGTGTGGTGCTGGGGAACGGGCCCGTTCTCGTGGACCGAAGACGGCGGAGCCCTAGCGACCACCCACACCACGCCGGTGAAGCTCGCTCTGCCTCCCGTGACCAAGGTGGCGCGCAGCTTCGAGACCGCGTGCGCCGTCGTCGGCGGTGACGTCCAGTGCTGGGGAAGCAACGCGCTCGGCCAGCTCGGACCGCTCTCCGAGACGTTCACCGGCGAGCCGAAGCGCGTGGTGCTCTCCAACGGGGCCGCTGCGTCCGCGTTGGAAGTGGGCAACGCTACCTTCGTCCTCCGCGAAGACGGTTCGCTCGTGAGCTGGGGTAACAACCCGGGCATCGGGCGCGTCTCTCCGAGCTTCCCGGATCCGCTCCCTCAGGTCGTCTCGCTCGCGAGGGTCACGCAGATCGACGCCGCGTACGACAACACGTGCGCGGTCGCGAACGGGATTGGGTACTGCTGGGGCGCGCGCCTCACACCGTACGAGGGTACGGTCCTCGAGCGGGCGCTTCCCGTCCCCGTCGCCACGCCGGAGCGCATCGTTCAGATCGCCACCACGCGTTCGGAAGTGCAGGCCCTCCAGGACCAGATCCTCGACTTCAAGCCGTACCGATGGTGCGCCGTGGGCGACTCGGGAAGCGTGTACTGCTGGGGCTTCAACGCGAGCGGGCAGGCGGGGACCGGCACCGAAGAGTACGTCCCGCGTGCCGTGCGGGTTCTCGGATTTCCCGAAGAGACCTTCGTCGCGCAAGTGAAGACCACGGCCAATACGACCTGTGCGCTGCTCACGAATGGCAAAGTGTACTGCTGGGGGAGCAACTCCAGCGGTCAGCTCGGGAATGGGCTGAACCGAGGCAAGAGCTTGGTTCCGACAGAGGTGGTGCTTCCATGACCAGACGTTCGGCCACGGCGGTGGCCCTCTCGATGACCGCCCTGGCGTTCATCACCACCGTCGCGGCGTGCGCCGACGATCGCGATGGGTTCGCCAAGGCGCCGGACTTCGTCCCGCAGTTGCCGGACGAAGATGCGGGCACCTGTCCGTTCCAGTGTTCGCTCGACGGCCGATCGGTCATTCGTTCGTGCACGGGCGAGGTGCTCGAGACCTGCGCGAAGGAGCGGGCATGCGGTGGCGCCCGATGCCAAGAGCCCTGCGCGGCAGCGGCCGAGGAGAACAGCTCGAACGGCTGCGAGTTCCATCTCCAGTCCCCGCCATCTTTTCACGAGGCGCCCGATGAGTGTTATGCGGCGTTCGTCGTCAATGCGTCGACATTGCCGGTGGAGATCGCGCTCGGACGCGGCGGAGAAGAGCTCGACCTCTCCGGTGCGATGTTCCGCACGACGCCCGGGGACGCGACGCTGATTCGCCACACGGGCCCCATCCCTCCCGACGAGAGCGTCGTCCTCTTCCTCTCGGACCGGGACCCCGAGGCCGCAAGGTGTCCGGCCGGTGTCACACCTGCGGTCATCTCCGGGATCTCGCCGTCCGGTACCAGACTCGGCTCGTCGTTCCATTTGAAGTCGAGCGCGCCCATATCCCTCGTTTCGATCTATCCGTTCGGAGGCGCGGCGAGCTTCATCCCTTCGGCCACGCTGCACGTGCCGGTCGTCAACTGGGGCAAGGAGCACATTCTCGTCGACGGATGGGAGAATGGCCGGCCTGGCTCGGGGAATCCCGCATCGCAGATCGTCGCGGCGGAGGACGGGACCGAGATCACGGTCATCGCGAACAAGTCGCTCCAGAACGGCATCAACGTCAAGGGCGGACCTGCTAATACACCGCTCAAGTACTCCCTCGACAAGGGACAGTACTTGCAACTTCATCAGAGGGAGGAGCTCGTAGGAAGCATCGTCATTTCGAACAAGCCCACGAGCATCTTCGGAGGGAACTCGTGCGCGGACATCCCGATCAACGGAGCGGCGTGCGACACGCTGTGGCAGCAGATCCCGTCATACGAGCAGTGGGGCTCCGAGTACGTTGGTGTTGGCTACCGCCAGCGCACGGCCTCGCCTCATGAGCTGATGCCGTATCGCATCGTCGCCGCGCACGACGGCACGCGCCTCGACTACGATCCGATGATCCCTCCTGGCGCGCCGACGGAGATGAACGCGGGAGACGTCGTGACGTTCCCCGTAGGCGTCAATGAGCCCTTCGTCGTGCGCACGCAAGATGCCCAACATCCGATCTACATGGCGGCCTACATGCAAGGAGGCGCCGGTGGCTACTACGGCACTCAGAGCCTGCTCAACATGGGAGATCCGGAGTTCGTCAACGTCGTCCCCGCTGGACAGTGGCTCAGCGCGTACTCCTTCTATGCGGACACCACGTACGAGGAGACGTCGCTCGTCGTCATCCGCGGGAAGCAGCGAGGCAAGTTCGAGGACGTCTGGCTCGAGTGCGCCGACACCCTCGAGGGGTGGACCCCGATCGGCACGCGAGGCGACTACGAGTTCGTGCGTGTCGATCTTCAGCGCAACGGCGGGCCCGGCCAGTCGTTCGGCGACAAGGTTTGCCAGACCGGTCTTCACCGCATGAAGAGCGAGGGGCCCTTCACCGCCACGATCTGGGGCTGGGCGCAGTCTGCGAGCTACGCCTATCCCGGCGGCATGGCGCTCCGGAAGCTCGTCGACACGCCGCTCATTCCGGTCCAGTGACGTCGCCTGGGGCGAGGCGCGGACGGGGCGCGTCTCGCTGCTCGCCTCGCTGCTCGCCTCGCTGCTCGCCCGAGCGGGCGGCGCGCGTGAGCGATGCGGGCGAGACAGTCGTTGCTTGTCGGGGCGCATCGAAATATGCATCGAGGGCCGGGGACGTCACTCCGCCCACTCCGGCCAGGAGCTCTTCTGACCGTGAGAAGCCACCACGTCGGCCGGCTCGGCGCTCTCGCAGGACTTCTCGTCCTGGCCTTCACCTGCGTATGGTCGATCTTCCCTCCGCCGACCGCGGAGCGGCTCGGCGGTCGATTCGGCGGCAACGCGGTGGTCGCCCTCGAGCTCGCGCGCACTCCGCGCGACGTCGAGGTCGTGATCGGCTCGAATCCGCCCTCCGAAGAGCACCGCGCGATCCGGGAGCGGCTCGACACGCTGACGAGGCAGGACTTCGTCTACATGGCGGCCTACGGCGCGCTGCTCATCTGCGGGTTCGTGCTCCTCGAGCGCGATCGTGGCGTCCGCTACGCGCGGGTCGGGATGGCCTTGGTCGTGGTCGCGGTGATCGCCGACGCTCTGGAGAACCGCGTCCTCCTCGCGGTCACGAGGGCGGATGCCGACGTTGGTGGGTGGCTGGGGCAGCTCATGCTCTTCACCTACGTGAAGTGGCTTCTGCTCGCGTTGGCGGCGTCGCTCTACTCCGTCTCGTCGCTCGCGCGCGACAAGGGCGTGAGTCGCGTCGCGACCGTGCTCGGAGCGAGCGCGATCCTCGTCGGTATCTTGATGATTCCGTGGCCCGCGGCCGTGAGCCCGCTCTTGGTGCTCTCGTTCACGCCGCCGTGGTTGCTCATGTTCGGGCGGTGTGTTCGGGCTGCCAGGAAGGGCGCTGGGCTCGGTGGTTGACGTCGTAGCGGAACGACGCGGCTACGCGGCCTTGTCGCGCACGTAGCCCGCCGGCGTGTGCCTCGAGGGTCGTCCGGCGGCGAAGTGCTCTCGGCCTCGGTCGCCAGGTGCCGCCCATCGCGCCTTCGGAGAGCGCAGCGATGAGCGATCTGAGCGGGATGGTGCTCGTCTTTATTTGGTCGACGTCAACGCCGGACCTCATGTTCTCGGTTCGCGCTTCGCCGGACCCGAATCGGCGACGAGCGACTGTCGCATCGATGGCAGCTCGAGAGAGATTCGAGCTCTCGAAGCAATCGGTGCGCCAGCCGCTCGTCCGGTGCGATGAGGCTTCTACTAGGAATTCGTGGGTCACTGCCGATTCCTGATGAAGGTGGAGAAGGAGCGGCTCGGGAAGACGTCCCGCTCGAAGGTGAAGTCGCGGTCCGGGACGCAGGATGGGGACGGCGGAAGGAGCAGCGCAGCCCCGAAGATGGCGCGGCGCGGGCACGTCTCCGGGCGACCCGGCGCGAGGTCTGGGAACGCGACGCCGAGCAGTGCACGTTGCGCGCACCTGATGACGCTCTCGGCGGCTCCCTCGCCCGAGGCTCCTCCCTCGCCCGAGACTCACCTTTCGCCTGCGCGCGGCCGACTCGACGATGTGCGCGTCAACAGCGGCGTACTTTCGTTGTCGGAGGTTGATCCGCTTCGCCACGTAGTCGCGACCGAAGACCGGCTCGGCGTGACGGCAATCGTGGACGCGATCGGCGTCGTGCGAGCACCGGGAGCCGCACCGGGCGCGATCGGGGTCGGAGCGAAGGCTCCCGGGCGCCTCATCGGGCGCGATCCGGGTCGTGCGAGCACCCGAGAGCGTTACCGGACGCGAGCGACGTCGTGCGACCGATCTCCGGCGCCTCGCTCCCTTCGAGTTGGCCGCATGAGCGCGGCCTGCACCACCGGCGATCAGGCGATGCGCGTGAGCGCCTCGTCCAGGCTCGTGAGGAACTTCGGCCAGCCGAGCTTCGCGCCGAGATGGTACAGCGGCTGGTCTGGTGCGAATCCCGACTGCTCCATCCTCAGCCGGGTACCCGTGGGCGTCGGCGTGAGTGTCCACGTGACGGCCGTTCTGAGGCCGTTGCCGGATTCATCGTCGCTCGAGCACCACGTGTAGGAGAGCACTCGGTTCGGCTCGACGGTGGTGACTTCGCAATCGAAGACGAAGGTCCTATTGGGCTGCGGGTCGAGTTTCACGCTGAACCGGTGACCCCTGACGGGTTTGAAATCCATCTTGGCGAGCCACTCCTCGATGAGATGCGGCTGTGTCAGTGCGCGCCAGACCTTCTCGGGAGGATGGGAGAGCTCTCGCTCGACGACGACGGAGTGGGTGTCGGTCGAAGCTTCGTTCATCGCATGAACCTCTCGAACTCTGATCTCCGATGCGCGCTCACATACGCTCGCCGGGCAGCTGGCTCGCCTGCTTCACCCAGTCGATGAACTGTGCCTCATCGAGCTCGGTGTCCTCGTAGATGTCGAGATATCGCACGTGTTTCTGCTTGGACTCACCGGGAGGTTTGGGACGTAGCGACGCGCCACGGAAGAAGGAGACCTTCACGTATTTCGTCATGCAGTGAAATCCAAGAAACCAGACGTCCTTCTCGGTTCCATAAAAGGGCGAGTTCCATTTCACTGCTTTCTCGACGTTCGGGACGGCGCGGACGATCAGCCTGTCGAGACGCCGTCCGACCGCGCTCTTCCAGTCCGGCATCGCGGCGATGTACTTCCGTACGGGACCGTTGCCGTACCCCTTGGCGATCTGCGGGTTCCCGCCCGACAGGAGGACAGGGCCGGTCTGTTTGGCCTTCCCGGATGACTTGGCCTTCGCGGACGGCTTGGCCTTCGCGGACGGCTTGGCCTTCGTCGTTCGCGTAGCTGACGTGCGCTTCGTCGAGCGCTTGCTCGAGCCGCTCGCCTTCATGTCTGCGCCTCACTCGACGTGCCGCGCCGCGACCTGTCGACGTAGGGGAGGAGGAACAGGTAAAGCCCCGTCGGCGTGAGGAGGGCGAGCGGGACGAGCGGCAACATGAAGAGCCACTCCATCGTCTGGCCCGTCGCCATGGCGATGCCGGCGACGAGGACGGAGACCGTGAACGCGATCGAGATCCAGCGGTGGCCCTGTCGGATCCACTTCTTCCACTTCATTGATCCATCCTTTCGAGCAGCGCTTCGAGGGCGTCGATACGACCTTCCCAGAAGCCGGCCATCTGGCTGGTCCAGTCGACCAGCGGAGCAAGTGCTTTCACCTGTGCTCGGTAGTGTGTGTGACGCCCTTCGTGACGATCGCGAACGAGCCCGGCCTCCTTCAGCAGCCCCAGGTGCTTCGAGACGACCGGTTGCGAAACGCTTGCGCCCGCCGTGAGGGCGCCGACCGTGAGCTCTCCTTCGCGGCAGAGACGTTCGAACAACGTCCTGCGCGTTGGATCTGCGAGCGCTCGGAAAAGCAGATCATGAGAGCTGAGCATCCAACGGGCTCCTCTTGTCGCGTCGTCGCGGTTCCAGGCCGCCGACTGACGTATAGCCATTTGGCTATGAGTCGGTCAAGCGCATCCGCGTCGAAGCCGCTTCGGATGGAGCGAGCGACAGCGAGGAGCGGAGGGGCGAGCACCAAACACGGCAGCACGAGCGCCGCGTTCGAATGCGAATGCGTTCGAGCGAACGGCGCGAGCGTGGGCGTGACGTTCGTTGAGCGTTGCTTCACGACGTGTCGGATCATTCCCGGACGACGACGCACGAAGAGGCGAATTCGAAGGCGAAGGATCGCTGTTTGCCGTGAATGGCGTCGCACGACGCGCACGCGGCGAGTCGTCTCTGGCTGGGCGTGAGCCCGCCACCTAGGTTCTCGGCATGAACCGAAACCCCATCTTCACTAGCTTGTTCGCGTCTCTCGTCTGCGTTGCCGCCATCCATTGCGGAGGGAGCTCGACGCCACCGTCACCGTCCGGCGGCGTTCATGCGAACGCCTCCCCGGCATCGGCGGACAAAGCCCCGTCCGAGGAGGTCGCCGAAGGAGGAGAAGCGTCTTCCGACAAGGCGCCCTCCTCCGACGCGCCGGGCTACGGCGCGCCCAGCGAGGGAGCCGCTCCGACGTGCGACGGGAAGGTCTGCCCGGAGAACCAGTACTGCGATCTGCAGTCGGTGCGGTGCGTGCGTGCGCCTTGTCCCCCCATCCCCATGTGCGTCGAGGGCCTGCACCCTTGTGCCGTCACGACGTGCGCGTCACCGTCCCGCTGCGAGTCACGCGACGGGCAGGCCGAGTGCATTCCGATCGCCTCCTCCCCTGGAGGCGGAGGCGGAGTTGGAGGTGGCGTTGGCGGTGGGGTTCCCTGCGGTAGCGCGACCTGCGAAGCCGGGATGGTCTGCTGCAACGCGAGCTGCGGGATCTGCACACCTCCGGACGGCGCCTGCACCCAGCAAGCGTGCGAGTGACATCGGCGAGCACCCACGTCGTCGCACCACGCGGATGGGGAGGCCGCGTTCGTGCGACGGCATGGATCGGGTGATCAAACCTATGGGCTTGCGGGATCTGTCCCGGACGACTCGCCCACGACCCGGACGAAGGAAGCTACGGCGTCGCGTGACCGTACCAATCGCGCGACCCCGGCAGCAGTGTCTGGCTGGGCCGGCCGTGTCGTTCGCCCACAAGTGCGCCCATATGGGGAGGTCTTCGGAATGCGCCGATCGTTGCTCGTTCTCTCGTCGTTCGTGCTTGGACTCTCGATCATCGCCTGCGGTGGCGGCTCGGAAGAGCCGAAGACCCCTGCGGACAAGGCGGCGCAGAATTTGTCGCCGATGGATGAGCTGAAGGCCATCCCCAAGGACCTCGACGCGGAGGTCGCAAGTCTCACGAAGCCGATCGACGACGTCCAATCGATCATCGACGATCTCGGTGCCTTCCCGAAGAAGCACGGAATGGCCGCCGCGGACGTCATGGCGATGGCGAAGGCCACGTTCGACAACGGCAAGGTCGAGGTGAACGTGAAGACCGACATTGCGGCCGAGGCGAAGGCGGAGCTCGAGGCTCTTCTCAAGCGCCTCAACGACACGGTCGTCGCACTCAAGGCCACGCCCGATCGCGTCGCTTCACTCACGGCAAAGGCGACCGCCGCCACGGCGAAGGTGCCCGTGCTCGCGACGAAGATCTCGTCGACGGCGTCCGTGAAGGTGTCGAACCCGTTCGGCAGCGCAGAGGAGAAGGCGAAGGCTCAGGCCGAAATCGACTCCGTGCAGCAGGTGCAGGCCGAAACGTCGAAGGCGATCAGCGATGTCCAGGCGAAGGTCACGGGCATCCCGCAGATGGCGACCGGCGCGCTGGCAAAGCTGACGGCGTCCTTCGCAGCGGGCGCCTGATCGCCCGCCGCCCCCACCGGGCTCGTGCGGACTTCGCGTCGTGAGATGTCGAAGCCGTGACGGAGCGAATGGACGGCGAGCCCGAGCGCGAAGCACGGACGGCGCCGGTCTGCTAGGGAAGGGCGATGCCGTTCGCCTTCGACAACACCTACGCCCGGCTGCCCGATCGGTTCTTCGTCCGAGTATCGCCGGCGAAGGTGCACGAGCCGCGGGTGGTGAAGGTCAACCGTGACCTCGCCGCCCAGCTCGGGCTCGACGCCGCGCAGCTCGACTCTGCGGAGGGGGCGCAGCTGCTCTCCGGCAACGTCGTGCCGGAGGGGGCGGAGCCGATCGCGCTCGCGTATGCCGGGCATCAGTTCGGCAGCTTCGTTCGGCAGCTCGGCGACGGTCGCGCGGTTCTCCTCGGCGAGGTCGTCGGCGTCGACGGGCGCCGACGCGACGTGCAGCTCAAGGGGGCTGGACGGACGCCGTTCTCGCGTGGCGGCGACGGCCGTGCCGCGCTCGGGCCGGTCCTGCGCGAGTACGTGGTGAGCGAGGCGATGGCGGCGCTCGGCGTGCCGACGACGCGCGCGCTCGCAGCCGTCACCACCGGAGAGGTCGTCGCGCGCGAAGAGCTGCTGCCCGGCGCGGTGCTCACGCGCGTCGCCGCGAGCCACATTCGCGTCGGGACGTTCGAGTTCTTCGCGGCGAGAGACGATCGCGAGGCGCTCGTCACACTGACGTCCTACGCGCTGCGCCGGCACTACCCCGACGCAACGGGAACAGCCAACGATGCGCTCGCGTTGCTCGAGCGTGTCATCGATGCGCAGGCGAAGCTCATGGCGCGATGGATGGGGATTGGCTTCGTCCACGGCGTGATGAACACCGACAACACGTCGATCTCCGGTGAGACGATCGACTACGGGCCGTGCGCGTTTCTCGACGAGTACGACCCGCGAAAGAAGTTCAGCTCGATCGATCACGGCGGCCGCTACGCCTTCGGGAACCAGCCGCGCATCGCGCAGTGGAACGTCGCCCGGCTCGCAGAGGCGCTCCTTCCTCTCATCGCGGAGGACGAAGAAGAGAGCGTTCGTGTGGCCACCGAGGCGCTGAACCGCTTCCCATCGATCTTCGATGCCGCCCACGTGCGGGTGTTGCGCAGCAAGCTCGGCTTCTTCCAGGAAGAGGAAGGGGACGAAGCGCTCGCGTCCGATCTGTTCGAGCGCCTCGCCACGAACGGCGTCGACTTCACCGTCTTCTTCCGCCGTCTCTGCGCGGCGGCCGCCGATCCGGGGGCTGACGGCAACGTCGCCGAGGTGTTCGACGAGCCGGGCGCGTTCCGCGAGTGGGCGGAACGCTGGCGGGCGCGGCTCGGTCGCGAGACGGTCACCGCGTCCGAGCGCGCCGCGTCGATGCGTCTCGCGAATCCGGCTTTCATCCCGCGCAACCACCGCGTCGAGGAGGTCATCGAGGCCGCGGTCCAGCGCGCGGACTTCGAGCCGTTTCACACGCTCGTGCGCGTGCTCGAGCGTCCGTACGAAGATCAGCCGGAGCTCGCGCATCTCGCAGAGCCGCCGGCACCCGCAGAACGCGTGCGATACACGTTCTGCGGGACCTGACGTGCGCGAAGCGGGCTGATCTCGCCTCGGCTCGCCTACGGCGGGGACGGTGGGGCGCGCCGTCGACTCCGCGTCGTTCCGCGCTCGTCCGCGGTGAGGGCTGCCGGGGCACGGCTCAGCCGAGCGCATCGCGCGGAACATCCGTTGCACGGCGAGGCGCATGCGAGCAGCTTTGCGTGCGCGGCGGTCGGCAGTGGTAGCGCGCGGCAGTGCTCTGGTGGGCGTGCTGCTCCTTGCGCTGCTCGGCGGTTGTGGAACGCGCAGGACGCCGGCACCAGTGACGATCCGGAGCTTGACCGGCCCACCGCTCCTGATCGAAGAGCCGCCTCCACCGCTCGTCGAGCGACGCGTCATTGCGCGCGTACGAACCGCGGCGCTGGCGACCGACTTCGACAGCGTCTACTTCGGCGATCTCGCCAGAGACGAGCTCTATGCGGCTCCGAAGCGCGGCGGTGACCGCGTTCGCATCGGCGATCGCGCGCCTCTCGAGATCGCTGTTGGCGAGCGCATCACCTGGATCGGTGCGCCCGGGAATGTCGTGCTCGAGACGCCCGAGGGCGTTCGAGACGGTGGTGCTGGGGCCGTGCTCGCGCAAACGACCGGAGCCTTCACCGATGTCGCCTCGGACAGCCGCGACGTGCTGGTCACCGACGCGCTGCGATCGGGCGGAGTGCTCATGCGCATGAGTAGCGGCGCGCAATCGGCAGGCGCTGCCGGGACGGACGGACGAGACGGCTCCGCAACGAGTCGAGCTGCGGCCGCCAGAGCGGTGCGGCTTGCGGCGCTCGATGTCCGGCCGCGCGAGCTCGCCATCGATGCCGCCAACGCGTACGTGCTCTCCGAGCGCGCCGTACATGCCGTGCCGCGAACGGGAGGAGCTCCACGTCTTCTGCTGGAAGGCGTCGATCTGGCCGGGCTGGAGGTGGCGGGAGGATTCCTCTTCACGACCGGCAAGATCGGTTCGTCGCGTGCGCTCCTGAGATTCTCGACTGCGGGCGGCGCCCCGGTCGTGCTCGAAGGCTCGGTGCGTGAATCTCCGGTGCCAGCGCCCTTCGCACTGTTCGCGGAAGAGGTCTACTTCGTCGACGCCGAACAGCCGGAGCTTCGGCGCGTGGCCGTCACGGGTGGGCCTTCGGGCATGGTGGCGCGTGCGCCGGAGGTCGCGCGCGCGACCGAGCTCGTCGTCGATGGCAGCGGCATCTACCTCGCGACCGAAGACGAGATCGGGCCAGTGGTCCTCGGGCTCCCTCGGCCGCCGTAAGATCTCTTCGGCGCCGAGAGCGCCGTCTTCATCTCGCTCCGGTCGCGTCACTCGACGATGTGTGAACCGACGGCGACGGCGCCAGGCGCGGAGCGTGCCGAGCCCAGCGCGCACTCTTGTACCGTGAACTGTGCAAGGTGCATGAATCTGGCTCGACTCTCGACAGCGCTTCGGCTCGCTGGAGAGCGCAGATTGCTGGGCCGCCGAACGGATCGGCTGGTGCGCGCTGCGTCCCGATGGTCGTCGTGGTGCCACGCCTGAGGCTCACGCGCGGTGGTGCTCCGGATGCAGTGCCGCTGGCCGGAGGTCTCTGCAGATGTCGATCACCGGCTGCGGTTGGAGGACGAGCATCGCGGCGAAGACGCGCGACGTGCTCGGAAGACCAGGTCTCTTCGTGGCCCTCGCCTTCACGACAGTGGGCTGCCTTTACCCGACAGGTGACGTGTACCCGGCACGGCAGACCGAAGAGCAAACCGCGACCGCCGAGGCGGAAGACGAATCGGCTGCGATGTTCCCGTACGGCTATGCCGGATCTGCGTGCCCCGCGATCGCAGCCACGGGGGGTGGCTACGGGGCGCTGCCTCCCGACGGTGGGTACTACCCGCCGGGCCTGGGCGCGGCGTATCCGCCTGGACCGGCCGGGCCAGCGGGATACGGCCCACCGCCGCCAGGCTCGTACTACGGCTACCCGCCGCCGGTGCAGGGTTACGGCGCCCCGCCATTTGCGCCGGGCGGTGGCTTCGGGGGACCGGGGCTGGGCTTCGGTCTCGGCGGTAGCATCGATCCCGGCCTCGGCTTCGGGGGGCCGGGGCTAGGCGTCGGCGTCGGGCCCGGCTTCGGGTTCGGTCCTCCGGCCCTCGGCGGTCCCGTGACGGGCTATCAGTTCGGTGAAGCACGCGAGGAAGGGTTCGCGTACGGCGGACCGTTCGGAGGTGTCTCCGGCTATCGCGCCGAGAGCATCGAAGGTGGCGGTGTTGCAACAGTCGCAGGTCTAGGGCTCCCGCCGCCCGTCATGGGAGGCGCGGTGATCGGAGGCCCAGGCATCCCGCCGCCGGGCATCGGCTATGGTCCGGGTCCCTATGGAGGTTTCGGACCCTATGGCGGCTACGGACCGTATGCGGGCTACGGAGCTTACGGATTGTACGCAGCCTACGGAGCGTCCGGCCTCGGCCTGCCTCCTCAAGGACCGTTTCGTGCCGACTACGTCGGGTATCCGCCGTATCCCGCCTGTCCGACATACTGAGGAGGCGCCGACCGCGCGCCTCGACTCAGGGCGTGAATCGATTGTCCTCTTCGCCGAACACGACGGCGACGTTCGCTTCCGGCATCTTGCTGAGAAGCTCGTTGTAGTGCTTCGGTGTGTCGGCTGCGACGGCCGCGGCGAGGACCGAGCTCGAGATGCTCGCGAGCGTGTCGGCGTAGCCCGGCAGCGCGTTCGTGACGACGTCGAGGAACCTGGTGCCGTTCGGATCGGCATCGCCGTTCGCCGTGCGACGACGTTCGATCATCGTGTCGTCCATGAGCGCGAACGACTGGCACCCGTTCAGGAGGACGAGCTGGTAGTGCCCGGGCACGACACGGCCCTTGCTCGACAGCGCGTCGAGGCCTTCGCCGCTCTCGGTGTGCCCGTTGTACATGATCATGTCCGCGTTCTCCGTGAGCGCGTCGAATGCGTCGTCGAAGTCGACTCCGACGCGTTCGATCCGGTCGACCACGAAGACGTCCACGTTCACGTCGCGCACACGCCCTCGAACGGACGCATTCCCGCTGACGGTCGTGTGAAAAAGGACCGACTCGCTGGGCTTGCGGTTCTCGACGCGCGGCTCCGAGAGCAGTCCCCGCGTGCTCTGGACGAGCTTCTGCGCCTCGGAGAAGCCGTAGTCGTCCCGTTTCACCGCCTCGATGATCCCGAAGACCGCGACGACGTCGAGCCGGTCGTCGGCCCACATGAGATCGTATTCCGGGAACTTGTTCTCGGTCTCGCCGGGATGCGGCGCGACCTTCACGGCCATTCGCGAGACGTCTGCTTCGTCGAGCGCACAGCGACGTTCCTTGGGATTGAAGTCGTGCCAGAACGTGTTCTTCCCGTGCAGCCTCCGCCCGCAACGGCCGTCGTACCGCTCGTCGAACGCGCGCAGGTTCGCCACGTCGCGCGGAAGCGTCAGCTCGTACGACGCGGGCATCTCGAGGCCGTCCGGCCACGCGACGGGCAGAGATGCGTCGTAGGTGATCCGCTTCTTGTCGCCTTCGGCCGTCTCACGCACGTTCTGGAGCTTAACTCCTCGGATCTGTCCGTTGCCGTGCTTCGCCGTCGTGAGGATGCCCTGCACGTACATGAGCTGCGCGACGATCGACTTCCGGGCGCTCTTGTCGGCGGGGGCGATCACCTCTCCCGTGAACCTGAAGTCGAGGATGTTCGCGAGCTCGCTCGTGATGGCGGCCTCCGACGAGGCCATCCGTTCGTGCGTCGTCGAGCAGCCGAGCAGCGCGAGCGTCGCGGCGAGCAGGTGAGCGAGCGCTCTTCGGCGTCTTCGACCGGACGAGCAGGCGTCAGCGGTCTTCGAAAGCAGCACGTTCATGATCGCTCCTCTTCGAAGTAGGACGGATCCACGGATCGGGCTCGACGCGCCTCGTCGCAGTGCTCGCCCAACGCTCTTCGCTCGAATCGAGCGAAGCGCGCCGAGCGTGCATGCAGAGAGCGACGAGGCGCGTGAGCCCGGTCCGCGCCGCCGCGCGTTCGCTTGAACGCGCGGGTTGCGACGTCATTCCTCCGCAGCCTCCTCGTCGGCGCTCGCTTCATCGCCGCGGAAGTCGATGGCGGGTGCGAAGCCTCCGCAGCCGAGACCGCCCCAGCCGAGGCCACCCCAGCCGAGGCCGGCGCCGCCCCAGCCGACGCCGCCCCATCCGAGGCCGGCACCGCCCCATCCGACGCCGCCCCATCCGAGGCCGGCGCCGCCCCAGCCGACGGCAGGTGCTACGCCGACACCGAGTCCTGCCCCGCACGCGCCGACGCCAGCAGCGATGGGAGCGCCCCACATCGCAGACGAGACTTCGCCGGTCGCCTCTTGCGAGGCTTCCTCGCTCGCCGGTGCACCGGCGGGCTCCTGCTCCTCGCCGGGCGCGGCGCAGCCACCCATCGAGAGCGCGATCGCAAGGCCAATGGTCATGAGAGAGTAACGATTGGTGAACATGGTCCGTGACCTCCTCGCCGGCGGCCCCTGCACCCGGAGCGCCACCACGCGAAGGTCGAGGACTCTGCCGGGCTCGTGCCCGCTGAGCTCGTGGCTGCTCCACGAGCCGAGCCGTCCAGGCCCCAGCAATCACGCGTGCAACCTCACGCGCCGGATCCTTCCAGCTCGGCTCGGGACGCGCGCGAGGCTTCGATGGGCTTCGCCGTCCCGGTGCAGCCCGCCGAAGTCGGCGCGGAAGCGCCCGCCACGGTGACGACCGACGACGGTTCACAGTCCGCTCGGCCGTCACGTGGACCGACCGCTATTCCCGCGCGAGCCCGGAGCGGACGCTCAAAACGGGCTCGAGGGTTGGGCTGGCCCGACGTCGACGTCAGCAGAACGCATTCCAGAGTTTGTCTTCGATGCCCGAGCTCGACGCTCCGCTCAGCCTCGGCACGCGCTGCGAACGGATCAGCCCGTAGGGCGGCGGGGGCTCTCTGGACGAGGCTGGTTCACGGTTTGCGCATCATCGTGCCGACGAGATGCGGGGCGCGCGATGACCCTTCGTCGCGGAGCCGGAGCCCGAGATCGATGCGGAGCGCAGCGTTGATGAGGCCGAGGTGGCTGAACGCCTGGGGGAAGTTCCCGAGCAACGTGCCGCCCGTCGGATCGATCTCCTCGGCGAGCAGTCCGACGTGGTTCGCCGCCTTCGCGTGCGCGATGAAGACCTCGCGAGCCTCGTCGAGGCGACCCTGCAGCGCGAGCGCCTCCACCAGCCAGAAGCCGCAGAGCACGAAGGCTCCCTCGGGCCCGCCCACGCCGTCGGCGTCGTGATAGCGATGCACGAACGGGCCTGTCGCGAGCTCGCGACGAACCCAGTCGACCGTCTCGGCGATCCGCGGATCGTCGTCGGGCAGGAAGCCTTGCGTCGGCAGGAGCAGGAGCGACGCGTCGGGCCGCTCTTCTCCGTAGACGCTGACGAAGTGCCGGCGCTTCGAGTCCATGCCGTTCGCGCAGATGTCCGCGTGCACCTCCGCTGCGCACTTTGCCCACCGCGTGCAGAGGTCCTTTCGACCGAACGCGGTCGCGAGGTGCGTGCCACGATCGAACGCGAGCCAGTTCATCAGCTTCGAGTGCACGTTGTGGCGCACGCCGTGACGCGGCTCCCACATGCCGTGGTCCGGCTCGCGCCACTGGTGCTCCGCGTGCGCCAGGATGCCAGCGATCTTTTGCCAGGCCTGCCCCGTCAGTGTCCCGCCGAACCGCTCGAACAGGTGCGCGGTATCGACGATGGCGCCGGTCGTGTCGAGCTGGATCTGATCGCGTGCCCCGTTGCCGATCCGCACCGGACGTGCGCCGAAGCTCCCCGCGAGATGCGCGAGCTCGACCTCCACCGGGACGCGCTTCCCGTCCACCGTGTACATCAGCTCGAGCCCCGTGGAGTCGTCCACGACGTCGCGGATGAAGTGGTAGAACTCGGTTGCCTCGTCGTGGTAGCCGATCAGGTTCGTCGCGCGGATCGTCATCGCTGCGTCGCGCGCCCACGTGAAGCGATAGTCCCAGTTGCGTGTGCCGCCGGGCCACTCGGGCAGTGACGTCGTCGGCGCCGCGACGACCGCGCCCGTCGGCCGGTAGATGAGGAGCTTCAACGCGAGTGCCGAGCGGAGGACGTCGTGGCGCCACGGCCCGTCGTAGGTGAGTCGCGCGGACCACGCCCGCCACTCGCGCCGCGTGGTTCGAAGGTGCTCGTAGGGGCGATAGCTCGCGGCGGGCTCGACCGCCTGGGCGTCCCAATCGAGGACGAGCCAGAGGTGCTCTCCGGGCGAGAGTGTGGCGATCGCGCGCATGCCTCCCTCGGGGCGGGCGACGAAGTCGAGCCGGCGTGACGTCGACATGGCGAGACGTTCACCGTTCGCGCCCTCGGCCATGAGGCCGTTGTCGGCGACGTGGATGCGAGGCGCCTGCCGCGCGTAGTCGAAGCGTGGATCGAACACGATCTCGACATCGACCGGTCCCGACACGCAGTCGATGCGCCGGTGCACCTCGCGGATCGACGCGCGTGGATCGTCGCTCCAGGGCATGTAGTCCATCACCCGGATCTGTCCGTCCTTCGCGCGGAAGAGTGACTCGAGGACGTTGGTGTCCGGATCGTATTGCTGGAGGCTCTCGAAGGGCCGGGCCGCCGGTCGGACGGCCATCTCACCGCCGCGCTTGCCGTCGAGGATGCGGGCGAACACGCTCGGGCTGTCGAACCGTGGCATGCACAGCCAGTCGATCGCGCCGTCGACGGCGACGAGGGCGACGGTGCTCCCGTTGCCGATCATCCCGCGGGCCGCGATCGGGATGGTCGAAGGATCGTATCCGTCACGAAAGACGAACGGCCGACTCAACCGGTGAGCGATCGTGACGAGGTCCATGCGGCGTCCAGCATGACACGAGGTAACTCCGCGCGGTTCAGCGAAAATAGTTGCTGCTCCAACGGTCATGCTCTACCGCTGGAGAGGTCGCGCTGCGGTGCTGCCGCGCGACACGACCGGAGGAAGCGACCGTGGGCGGCAGACTCTTCGAGCAGCTCGACGAAGAGGGGCGGGCTCTACACGACTCCTGGGACAACATCGCGCGCGTCATGTTCGTCGTTTCGATGATGTCAGCGGCCGTATGGGCCGTCTGCGCGCTGTTGCGCTCGGTGGTCCATTGGGTCGGAGACGGCGTCGTCGGGCTCGCGGACAGCCGTGCCGACCTCTTCGCATGGGCCGCGCTCTTCGGTGCGCTCGCGCTCGGCGGAGCCCTCCGCGGCTTCCTCACCGAGCGCCCCGCATGGCGTGACGCCGCGGGAGACGGCGTCAATGTCGCGCTCTCGAACTATCATGTGACGTACGACCACGCGGGTGACGACCCGCAGCCGCGCTACGATCGTCCGGCGTTCGGACTCGCGCTCCGGAAGGCCATCGCGACCGCGCTCACGCTCGGAAGCGGCGCATCGGGCGGCCTCGAAGCGCCGGTGGTCCTCATCGGCGAGACCATGGGCGCCGGCTGGTCGCGCGTGTTCCGCGCGCGCTCCGAGCACGAGCTGCGCACGTATCAGCTCGCCGGGATCGCTGCGGCCGTCGGCACGCTGATCGGCGCCCCGTTCACCGCCGCGCTCTTCGCGATCGAGATCGCCTACGGCGATCGGATCATCTACCGGAAGTTCGCGTATTGCCTCCTGGCGGGGATCATCGTCTTCGCGCTCAATCAGTCGTTCCTGAACACGCCGCCGCTGTTCATCGCGCCGCCGCATGCGGGCGCTTACACGGTTCGTCAGTATGCCGTGAGCACCCTCGTCGCCGTGGCCATCTCGGCGCCTGTTGCGCTCGGGTTCGGTCGGTTGATGACGCAAGCCGGGCGCATCTTCGATCGAACGCCCACGCTGCTCCGCGGGCCGTTGGGGGCGGTCGCCGGCGGAGTAGTCGCGCTCGGCCTCTGGCTCCTCGTCGGGATGGCGCCCCACCACGTGCTGGGGATGGGGACGCAGACGCTCCATGAGCTGCTCTCGAAGGACGCGGCGTCGTTCCCGTGGTGGTTTCTCCTGCTCGCGATGCTCGGAAAGATGGTCGCGACCGGCTTCACGATCCGCTCCGGCGGATCGGCAGGCATCCTCATCCCCGCCATGTACCTCGGCGGTGTGTCCGGGGCCGCGACGGGCAAGCTGCTCGATCTCGTAGGCATCGCGCAGAACATCTCTCCGCAGATCTTCGTCGTCGTGGGAGTCGCGTCTGCGCTCGTCGCGGTCATCGGCGTTCCGCTCGCGGCGATCGCGCTCGTCCTCGAGGTCTTCGGAGCGACGTACGGGCCACCGGCGATCCTCGCGTGCGGCGTGACCTATGTCCTGTCGCTCCGCCTTCGTGTGTACCAGGGGCAGCGCATGGCGCCGAACCCCGATGCGGACGAGACCGGCGCAGCGAGCTGAGCGCGCGTCGTCAGCTCTTCTCCTCGACGGTCTGAGCCGGCGGAGACCGGAGCAGCACGCGGAAGAGGATCGGGAAACACACGGAGAGGATCATCGCGAGGAGGATGAACGCGGCCTGCTGGCGTTCGTCGACAGCGCCGAGGCGGCGACCGATCATGCCGATCGCGACGACGAGCGTGAGCGGCGCGGACAGGAGCGCCCCCGCGGCGAAGCGCTCGCGAAGACCGAGCTCGCGTGATGCGAAGACCAAGGAAGGCAGGATCTTCACCGCGGCAACGATGACGACGAGCCCGAGCGCGTCGCGGATCGCGGCCAGATCGAGCAGCCTTGGGTCGAACCTCACCCCGACGACGATGAAGAAGATCGGGATGAAGAGCCCGTGTCCGAGCGCGGCGAGCTTCGACTCGAGCGTGTGCTTCTCACGCAGCACGAAGGCGACGAGCGCGCCGGCGATGAACGCGCCGAGGATCGCCTCGACGCCGAGCATGGCCGCGATGACGACGAAGGCGAACATGACGAGCAACCCTGTGCGGACGCCGAGCTCGGCGACGTCGTGGTGCTGCGTCAGCCGGCGAAACGGCTCCGGACGCCACCAGACGGCGGCACGCGCCCAGCGGATCACGACCGCGGAGAAGACGAAGAGCAGCAGCACCTTCGCGACGCGGAGGGCACGATGTTGCAGCGGCGCGTCCTCTGAAAGGAGCTCGAAGCCCGTGATGCCGAGGATGGAGACGAACTCGCCGATCGATGCGGTGAGCAGGACGTGCCGACCCACCGGTGACTGCAGTCTTTTCGTCTCCTGGAGGATCGCCAGCGGCATGCCCACGCTCGACGCACTCACGACGAGCAGCTCGATCGCCGAGAGGTGGCGCCAGATGGCGACCGCGATCGACGCGACGAAGAACGCGAGCACGCTCAGCGACGGCACGATGAGGCTCTTCAGTCCGGCGCCGCGGAGCGACTCGAAGTCGATCTCCATTCCAGCCACGAACATGAGGACGAGGAACCCGAGCTCGGAGAGCAGCCCGACGGTCGGCGTGTCGTGGAGGAGAGCGAGCCCGGCGGGACCGAAGCCGATACCGGCGAGGATCAACATCACCGCCGTCGGCATGCGGAGGCGTACGGCCAGCACGGGACCGACGACCGTCAGGAAGACGAGAACCAGGATCGAGGTGAGCGCGCCGTGCTCGGTCACGCGTGCACCGTGACGACGAGCACGGACGCCTTGCTGGCCCGCGCGAGCCGGAGCGCGAGGTCGGGCTTGGAGAAGCTGTCGCGGATCGTCTGCCGGCGCGAGACGACGCACAAATCGGTCGCCGTGGTGGCCTTGGTCCAGACCACGATCGGGTTTCCCTCGAGCTCGAGCCGCTGCACGTTCACCGCGTGAAGGCGTGCCCGTTGCTCGATCGTGTCCACGACCTTGCCGACTTCAGCCGACGCGGGCTCCAGGTAGCTCGGAAGCTTCACCCGCATGACGCAGAACGGGACTGCGAACATCCGTGCGAGATCGAGCGCGACCTCGGCCGCCTCGAGGTCGGCGGCCCCTTCCGTGACGGCGACGACGACGCGATCGTAGTGGGACGCTCCGTTCGGGAACAGGACCGGCGCGCGGAGCTCGTTGCAGAGGACGGCCTCGCGTCCACCGCGACCGAGGATGACGTCGCCGAGGGAGCGACGCCGCGCGCGCGTGACGACCACTCCGGGGCGCTTGTCGCGCAGCGTGTCGATGTGCAGCTCGAGCAACGTGCCCCCGAGCGCGGCGTCGTCGAAGTGCTTCCGGTCCGAGCGACCGCCGTGTATCGGCGTCTCGATGATCGTCCGAGAGCTGTTCGCTCCGGGGTATACCCGCACGAGTCGAGCCGCGCGCGTGCCGAGGGTGAGGAGCTCGGCTTCCCTCTCGATGTCGGGTTCGCGCCCGTTCGGCAGATAGACGACGACGTTGGGTCCGTGCAGGAGCGGGAACGTGGGCAGCCCGACGCGGAGGCTCTCCGCAACGTGCGGGAGCTGTCGCGGATCGCCGATGACGAGGACGCGATCCTCGGCGGCGATCGTCGTCCCACCCGTCGGAAGCACGAGCTCGGAGCCCCGGTAGATCGCAGCAACACGCCAGCCGTCCGCGCGAAGGTTCGCGAGCGGTACGCCGATGGCCGGTGAGCTCGGCAGCACGCGGAACTCGAGGAGCTCGCCCATGCCGAAGCCTGCCGTGCTCGTCATCGCGGTGCCTGCCTGCTGCAGGGACTGTTCGACGAGCTGCGCGACGAGCTGCGCGCGAACGAGTGCTCTCGCGTCGAGCGTCTCGCACTTCCGCGCGACCTCGGGGTCGTTCACGATCGCGATGACCGGTCGATAGTCGAGGTCTCTTGCGAGGCGGCAAACCTCGAGCGCAGCACGGTCGTCTCCGGTTGCTGCGACGATCGCGACGCGCGAGCTCGGATCGCCGCGCAGATCTTCGAGCACCAGGCGTGACGTCCCGTCGGCGGCACGTCGGATCACCGGGTGACCGGTCGCAGTGTCCGCGGACTCCAGTGACCGTGCCGAGATGACGTCCAGCGCGGCGGGGGATACGTCGATCACCGTGACCGGTGCATGTCGAACGAGGCGGTCGATGATGGAGCCGGAGGTTCGGCCGGCTCCGACGAGCACGATGCGATCGACCATGGCGGATCAGGGGGTCAAAGCTGTCTCTCAGTTGGCGAATGCGGTGCCGTTCGCTGCTCGGAGGTCGACGGCGGACGTGCGCGAGCGCGCTCTGTGCGCACGAGCCTCTCGAGTCGAGGCGACAACGATGACCTCCCCCGTCCGGCGGCGGCCGCGTACGGGCCCTTTCGCCACGTTGTCGAGCTCGGTGGTGGACGACACGATCTCGAGATCGAGGTCGTACGCGGCGAGGGTCTCCTCGAGCCGTTCGACGCTCTCTCCCCAGACGAAACGCTCTCCGAGCAGCCTCATGCAAAGGTCGACGACCCGACGCTGGGAGTGAAGGCGCACGCGGCCCTTCGGGTCGGGCGTGACCACGCTCGCGACGAGGCGGACGCGGCCCTCCAGCTCGGTCATGTCGGCGAAGATCCCCTCGACGACGGGACGGTCGAGGTACATGAGAAGGCCCTCGGCGACGAAGACCGTGTCCGCTCGCGGGTCGAACCCCGGCGCCGCGAGGAGGGCAGCACGTAGGCTCGAGCTCGAGAGGTCGACTGGCACGTAGGTGACCTGGCGCAGACCGTCGCGGACGGCGCGCCGCTTCGCGGCCTGGGTCGCGGGCAGATCGACCTCGAAGACGTGCGCAATGTCGGGAACGGCAACGCTCAGCATGTCGAAGCCGGCTCCGACGAGGACGACCTGATGGTGTCCATCCGAAATCGCTTCGAGGAGGTGAGTCCGCACGAGATGTTTGCGGAGAGCATAGTGCGCGACGAAGCCGGGAGACACGAGGCGCTCGATCCCGAGCGCGGCGCGCCGCAGGATCGGCCAGGGTACTCGATCGAGCGCCCATCCGAACGCAGGTACGGGCTCGCGGACCGAACGATCGATCGCGTCGAGGATCCGCGGATCGACGAGCTGTCCCAGCGCCGGATCGTCGCGAAGTAGCAGCAGGGTCGCGGCGACGACCGCCGCCGTCACACTCGGACGTTCTCCACTCACGCAGGCACGCTAGCATGCGCACCGGGAATTTGCTTGGTGCTCAAACCAATTCGTTTGAGGTCGAGGTTGTGAGGAACTAGCGTGGCGCCGTGCGCCGTCTGCGCGGCAATGGGGCTGGTAGAACGGCGCGTGAGGAGAGGTAGAGCTCGCGGCGATGAAGCGCCCTCTCGTGATCCTTGCTGTTGGAATGGCGCCGGCCTTCGTCGCGGTGCCGGCCTCGGCGCGCCTTGCGGATCCGCCCGACGTCGGCGTGAAGCGCGTCGGCTCGGGTTCGCCGGCCCCTGCGACGCCGCCGGGCCCAGGCGCCACGCCCGAGGCCTCCAAGCTCGACAGCTCGATCGAGCTTCCGCCGCGCCGACCGAGCGACACGGTCACGTTCTCGCTCGATGACGCAGACCTGGTCGAGCTCGTCCGTGCGATCTCGCAGCTGACCGGCAAGCGCTTCATCTTCGGAAGCAAGGTGAAGAGCTTCAAGGTGAGCGTCTACGCTCCTCAGAAGGTCACCGTCGCCGAGGCGTACCAGGCGTTCCTCTCGATTCTGGAGTCGAACAAGCTCACGGTCGTTCCGCACGGTCGGTTCCTCAAGATCGTCGAGACGGGCATGGCCGTGGCGAACTCGACGCCCGTGTACGGACCGCAGCAGCCCGCGCCGGCCGAGAACCGCTGGATCACGCGGATGCACCGGCTCGGTCACATCAGCGCGGACGACGCGGCGGCCGTGCTCGCGAAGCTGAAGTCGACGGACGCAGACATCACGGTCTACGGCCCGACGAACCTCCTCATCATCACGGACACGGGCTCGAACATCCGGCGGATGACGAAGATCCTCGAAGAGATCGACGAGGCTTCGTCCGGCGACCGTATCTACGTCGAGCCGATCCACTACGCGTCCGCGGACGAGATCAAGAAGCGCCTCGACGATCTCTTCGGCGGTGGCCAATCGGTGCCTCCTCCGGCACCGAGTACGAGCCGGCGTCCTCCTCGCGCAGCGCCCACGCCGCAAGCGGCGGCCGGTCCGGAGGCCGCAAGCGATCTGCACGTCGCGAAGATCCTCGCCGACAGCCGGACGAACTCGCTCGTCATCGTCGCGACGGAGCGTTCGTACGAGCGCATGCTCGAGATCATCGAACGTCTCGACTCGCCGCAGACGGGGGAAGGGGAGGTCCACGTCGTCCCGCTGCAACATGCCGACGCGATCGAGCTCTCGAAGACGCTGAACGACATCATCACCGGCGCGGGAGGAGCGACGACGCCTGGTGCTCCCGGCGCCCCGGCCAGACCTGCGGCGGGTGCGACCGGCGCGGCGCCGCCAGGCATCTTCGAAGGCCGAGTGAAGGTCACGGCCGACAAGGCGACGAACGCGCTCGTCGTGACGGCGTCGGTCCGCGACTACGCGTCGATCCGCGCCGTCATCCAGCGGCTCGATCAGGCCCGGCGCCAGGTCTTCATCGAGGCGGTCATCATGGACCTGCAGCTGAAGCGCACCGACACGTTCGGTATCAGCTTTCATGGGGGCGCGCCGTTCGACTCGGGCATTCAGGCAGACAACGACTCGATCCTGTTCGGCGGCAACAAGATCACGAACACGATCCCGCCGATCCCGACGGACCCCGAGGCGCTCCAGGGCTTTGCGCTCGGCGTCCGTGGCCCCGGTGTTGCTGGCTCGCAGAACTTCCTCGGGACGGGCATTTCGATCCCCGCGTTCGGTACGTTCATCCAGGCAATTGCGCGGACGGGCGATACGGATCTCCTGTCGACGCCGCACATTCTCGCTCTCGACAACGAGGACGCCGAGATCAACGTCGGCGACAACGTCCCGCTACAGACGAACCAGGGGCTCGGCTCGCTTGCCGGTCTCGCCGGCGCGACGGGTGCGACCGGCGCTGCCGGAGCCCTCGGCGGCCTCGGTGCGCTCGGCGGTCTCGGCGCGTTCGGCGGCGTCGCACGCCAGGACGTAGGCACGAAGATCAAGATCAAGCCGCACATCAACGATTCGAACCAGGTTCGTCTCGAGATCACCGAAGAGATCAGCGAGGTCGGGGCAAACGTCGGAGGTACGTCGGGCGCGTTCCAGATCGGAAAGCGCAGCGCGAAGACGAAGCTCGTCGTCGGCGATCAACAGACGATCGTGATCGGAGGTTTGATCCGCAACGTCGTCGGCCGCACGGAGGAGAAAGTGCCCGTGCTCGGCGACATTCCGGTGCTCGGCGCGCTGTTCCGTAAGCGCACCAACCAGAACGAGAAGCGCAACCTCATCCTCGTGATGACGCCGTACATCATCCGCAGCCAGGCAGACCTGCGCACCGTGTTCGAGCGCAAGATGCAGGAGCGGCAGGAGTATCTCGATCGCTACTTCGTCTTCAGCGACGCGACCTCCTACGATCCGCCGAAGGACTGGTCCCGCACCAACGGGCTCGTCGAGGACATCCGCCAGGCGTACGCGGCGATCGAGGAGCAGCGCAGGCTCGAGGAGCTCGCACGGCCGAAGCCGATCGAGTCCCACGATCCGCAGACGCCGCTCGAGCTGCCGCAGCGAATGCCGTCTCCCGCAAGCACGCCGCCAGCGTCGACGCCGGCGCCGACTCCAGCTCCGCCCGTACGCCGTCCGGCCGCCCCGTCGTCTGCACCGGTTCGCCCGCTGGGCAATCCACGCCGGCAGTGAACGTCAGTTCCCAAGGAACTGCTACGGCACTTGCGTGCTCATGCAGCAGCTTCGTCGCCCTCCTCGAGCGGCGCGACCGCGGATCGTGTCTCGTTGGATCGATCCAGCGCGAGCTTGAAGAAGATGGGGCCGACGACGGCGTTGATGGCGAGCGTCGCGATGACCAGCGCACGGAACGGGGCGCCGAACGTCGGGAACTCGCGCTCGACGAGGCCTGCGAGACCTTGGGTGAGACCGGCCTGAGCGATGAGCGGCGCCCACGACCACGCGCGCAGCTTCGGCTCGTCCTTCGCGAGCCAGCTCGACGTACGCGCGCCGGCGATCGTCACGGCGCCGCGTGTCGCCGCGAGCGCGAGCGCGATCGGCCACAGATCGACGAGCAGAGGGACATCGAGATCCGCGCCGGCGCTCGCGAAGAACACGACGTACACGATCGCGCCCATGTCCTCGATCGCATGCAGGAAGCGCTCGCCTTGCTTCGACAGGTTCTGGACCACGAAGCCGGCGACCAGGAACGTCAGCAGCGGGTCGAATCGCAAGTAGTGCAGCACCTCCGACGCTCCGAAGCCGAGCGCGACGAGGATGACGATGAGCTGGCGACCGCTCAAACGCAGGTAAGTCGCGAGCAGGAGACCGAGGGTCGTTCCGATCGAGATGCTGCCCACGACCTCGTGTCCGAGCGCATGGAACGCCGCAAACGAGAGCGCCGAGCCCGGCTCGAGCAGCGGCTTCGCGACCATCATCGCGAGCGCCATCAACAGGATGACGACCACGTCCGAGCTCATGATGAAGGCGAGCGCGAACGTCGCGAGCGGACCGCGCGCCCGCGTCTGCGCGAGGATGCCCAGGGTTGCCGAGGGGCTCCGGCTCACTGCGAGGACGCCCCACAGCAATGCGACGGCGCAGGCCGCCTTCCACGACATGTCCCGCGCGAACGGCAAGAAGTTGCGTACCGCCAGGAATGCGACCGCGCCGAGGAGCAACCCGAGCGTCGAGTGAACGCCGGTCGCGACGAGGAGGCTACGCACGCCCTTTCGGAGTTGATCGAGGCGCAGCTCGGCGCCTCCCGCGAGCGCGATCAACGCGAGCGCGAGGGTGTTCACGGGCGCGAGGCGTCTGACGGTGCCGGTGTCGATCATGTTCAGGACGTGCGGCCCCGCGAGGACGCCTGCGAGCAGGTATCCCGTGAGATGCGGCAGTCCGAGCAGCTCGACGAGCTCGCTGAGGAGCGTGCCCGCGAGCAGGAGGAACCCGATCGCGCCGATCAGCTGAGCGTCGCCGTGCAGGGCTGGCCCGAACGCCGAGCTCGCGTAGAACACGCCGACGACAGCCAGCAGGCAGACTCCGTAGAAGAGGCGATCGACTGGCGTCTTTTTTCGAGGAGTACCGCTCAATGCACCGACAGCATATGCGCGGCGAGCGTGTCGTCGGACGAAAACTTTGAGCTCCAACTATTCCGGTGCCGGGCCCCGGCGCACGGGCGCTCGACGGGCTGCGCCCGAGCTCGCCGGAAGCACCTCGCGCGCCGTCGCCGCGCTTGCGCTACGATCCACGCCAGGCATGGCCGACCGAGGAGAGCCCGCAGACGACGATGACGACAGGGAAGCGTTGCGCCGGCGTATCTCCGAGCTCGACGAAGAGCTGAAGCGCACGCGTTCGCTGCTCGAAACGATTTTCAAGCACGTCCCGGCGATCTTCTACGTGAAGGACTTCGAGCGTCGGTACCAGTACGGCAGCGCATGGGGCTTCCGCGTCTTCGGGGTCGATCCCGCGACCGCGATCGGACGCACCGATGCGGAGCTCTTTCCCGGTGAGCTCGCCGAGCGGTTCGCCGCCAGCGATCGCCGTGTGCTCGAGGGACAAGAGATGGCGAGCGTCTCTTACGCCGTTCCCGCGCAGGGCAAGGCACTGCACTTCGCTGGCGTCCGCTTCCCCATTCCCGGCGCCGATGGCACGCCCGTCGGGATCTGCGGCTTCGCCGTCGACGTCACCGAGAGGCTCGAGCTCGCCAAGAAGCTCGAGAAGCTCGCGACCACGGATGCGCTGACCGGGCTCGCGAACCGGCGGCGCTTCGACGAGCACTTCGCGGCTGAGGTTGCTCGCGCCGCGCGCAGCGGAGAGTCGCTCACGCTCGTCCTCTGCGACGTGGATCAGTTCAAACGCTACAACGACCGCTACGGTCACCAGCGCGGCGACGCGTGCCTCGTCGAGGTCGCGCGCGCCCTGGAAGGGCTCGTTCGCCGCCCGGCCGACCTCGCGGCGCGTTACGGCGGCGAGGAGTTCGCGCTGGTCCTGCCGGAGACGTCGCAGGAAGGTGCGATCCGGATCGCGGAGCGGCTCCTCTCGGCCGTCCGCGAGCTTGCGTTCGATCACGAGGGCAACGACGGACACGGCGTCGTGACCGTGAGCGCAGGCGTCGCCACCGTACTCGGCGGAGGCTGGACCGTGGAGGACGTCGTCGAGCTCGCCGACCGTGCGCTCTACGATGCGAAGGCAGCGGGACGCGATTGTCACGTCGCCGTCTACGAGGAGCGCCCCCCGGCCTCGGTCGGCCGCGGCGGCTGAGCCGTCTCTTCTGGCTGGTCTCGACGCCATCCGTGCGGGAGAGCGGCGGAGAGCGGCGGAGAGCGGCGGAAACGTGGTAGGCTCCGCGCGCCGTGTCGGTGCTGGCCCGGACGCTTCCTTTCGTCGTTGCAACGTCGTTGCTCACCGCCTGCGATAGCAGCTCGGAGTTCGACTCTTGTTTGCACGTCGACGATCCGTCGGTTGCCCCGGGCGCCCGCCGCCTCGCATGCCGCGCGTCGGAGTTCGCTGTGGAGGACGTCCGCGCACGGGAAATCGGCGGCGTTGCGCGACGCGGCGAGGATGTGGTCGCTGGCGCGCTCGTCCGCGTCGAGCCGTCGCCGGGGTTCGCTGCCGCGAGCTCCACGCAGGCCATCGCGACATTCACCGATTCGGCGGGCTTCTTCTCGGTCCGTCCGGTCGCTCTCCGTTACGACCTTTCCACGAAGCTCGGCGACGATCTCCTCTACTACCGTGCGGTCGCCGGGCGCTACCTCGAGCCGTCCCTCGAGGGGCCGCGCGTCTTCGGCCGCGCATACGCTGCCCGGGTCGACGTCCGCTTGGACCGCCCGATCGCGGAGGGGCGCTCCGTCGCGTTCTTCGCGAACGGCAATGACGTCTTCACCGTGTCGGGGGATCTCACGACGGGTCTGTCCGTCCTGCAACGAAAGTACGTCGTCGCAGGAGCGATCCACGTGCTCGAGTACGAGACGGCGGGCGGGTTCGAGAAGGCAACGGCGTACGGCAAGGCCGACGTGTCCTTCGATGCCGGTGTGGCGCGGGTAGTGAACGTCGTCCTCGAACCGATCCCGTTCGTCATGGAGCCGACGTTCGCGATCTCGGCCCCGCCGGGCTTCGCCCCGACCGAAATCGAGATCAGGTTCGGATTCTCGCGCACGAGCGACGCGCTGCTCGCGACGGTGCCCGTGGGATCGACGCGGTCGATCCCGGCGATCCCGAACGCGGGCTACACCTATCGCGTCCGAGCGACGCACGACGGCGCGGTCAGCGACACCGGCGAGAACCTCTTCAACCCCGCCGGCGCGGTGACCGAGATCGAGCTCCCGCACCCGCCGGCGCTCGCCGCCCCCGCGGACGGCGAGACACGTGCGGTCGGCGAGACGTTGCTCGTCGACGGTGAAGGCCTGTTCGAGCACGTCCTCGCTCCGGAGGGCGGGGGCCGCACGATCCGCATCGTCACGCGCCAGCGCGATGCAACGCTCCCGGATCCAACGGCGCTCGGCGCTCCCGTGGCGACGGGGCCGCACACGTGGACCGTGCGGGCATTCCCGACAGCTCGCTTCCCCGAAGAGCTCTCCGGCCTCGACACGAGACGATACCGCCCGATGGGCACCGCGCGCCCGCGGACGATCGCGCTTCGCTGAGCACGGCCGCCTGCCGGCGACTCACAGCGATGCGGAGGGACGTGCGCGTCCGCGACGCGCGCGCTGCGAGCGGAACTTCACGACGGACGCTGCCTCGGCGAGGTCGAGCGTGAACGCGCGCCGAACGCGAGCATATTCCTCTTCGTCGCCGCTCCGCATGCGAAGCAGAGCGGACGGGTGGAACGTGGCGAGGATCCGCTCCGTCCACGGCGCTCCGTCGAGCAGCACTCCGCGGCTCTTCGTGAGGCGGAAAGCGCGGCCGAGGAAGACCTGCGCCGCGGTGGCGCCGAGGCAGACGATGATCTCGGGGCGAACGATCGCGATCTCCTTCTCGAGCCAGCCGCGGCACGCGTGGATCTCGAAGGCGTTCGGCTTCGAATGGAGGCGTCGCTTGCCGCGCGGCTCCCATTTGAAGTGTTTCACCGCGTTGGTCACGTACACCTGGTCGCGTGGGATCTCGGCGGCCTCGAGACACTCGTCGAGGAGTCTCCCTGCGGGCCCGACGAAGGGGCGCCCGACGGCGTCTTCTCGGTCGCCCGGCTGCTCCCCCACGAGCATCATCGGTGCAGGCGTCGGACCTTCGCCGAACACGGCCTGTGTGGCGCGCTTGTACAGATCGCACCCCTGACACCGCTGAGCAGCAGCAGCGAGATCATCGACGTCGTCGGCGTCGGCAGGAACGAAGGCGAGGGAAGGTGACGGCTTCTCTTCCATGCCCGCTGCTGGCGCAAGGTCCGTGCGCACGCATGGCGGGGCTTCCCCGCGAGCTCCGGCACACGAACGTCGAGCGCAGGCGGCTGAGTCTCCTCGAAGCGGAGCTCCGCCGAGCCGATCGGCTATGGCAAGTTGCTCACCGGGACGGCCGCGTACGACTGTTCCTTGGTCCCGTTCCCGAGCTGGCCCGTTGCGTTCTGACCCCAGCAGAAGGCCCGTCCGTCCGCCGCGAGGGAGCACGACCGATTCCCGCCGGTCCAGACACCGATCGCAGGGGGCGCGCCGACCACGGTCACGGGCATCGCGACGGATGCATCCGACGATACCGTTCCTTTGCCGAGCTGACCTTGGCCCGCCGCGCCCCAGCAGACGATCGCCCCGCTCTCGCGCACGGCGCACGCATGTTCGAAGCCCGTCCAGACGAAGGTCGCATCGCCTACGGCTGGGACGAGAATCGGCGAAGGGTTGGGGTCGGGGTTGGGGCTTCCGTTGCCGAGCTGCCCGTACTGGTTGTTCCCCCAGCAGTACACGCGGCCGCTCTTCTGTCGCGCGCAGGAGAACCGTTCGGCGGCCGCCACCTGCACGACGTCGGTGAGCGCGGTCAGCTTCGTCGGTGTCAGGCTCTCGGTGGTCGAGCCGATGCCGAGCTGGCCTTCGGTGTTGCCGCCCCAGCACATGACGGAGCCGTCTTCGAGCACCGCACACGCATGATCGGTCGCGGCCGCGATGCCGACGGCTCCGGTCAATCCTTTCACCGGCGCGGCCGTCGGCCGTTTCACCTTCGTGCCGTCGCCGAGCTGTCCGGAGTAGTTCGCTCCCCAACACACGACGGTCTTGTCCGCCCGCAGCGCGCACGTGAAGCTCGTGCCCCCCGCGATCGCGATGGCGTTCGTGAGACCGAGCACCTTCACCGGTGAAGACGAGCGTTGCTCCGTTCCGTCTCCGAGCTGGCCGAAGAAGTTGTAGCCCCAGCACGACACGGTTCCCGGACGGTGGACGACGCACGTGTGCGAAAGACCGGCGGCGATCGCGACGGCGTCGTCGATGCCCTTGACCACCTGAGGCTTCAGTACATCCGGGCGACTCGCGTCGAGCGGCCGCCCGTCGCCGACCTGTCCGCTCCCGTTGTCGCCCCAGCACCGCACCGTCCCGTCGCGGAGGCGCGCGCAGCCGTGATTGAACCCCAGCGCGAGCTCGCCCCTGTCGACGGTCTCGACGTCGGCGTCCGCCTCGATCGAATCGTCCGGCTCCGGGCCGTCTTGTTTCGCCCTCCCGGCGTCGTCCTCGCGCAGCGTCACGTCCTGGACGCCGAGAATGGCGTTGCAAGCGAGCAGGACGGTGGATGCCGTCCCGAGCACGAGCGCCAAGCAAAGCCGCGAGGTGATGGTGACCCTCACTCCAGTATTTCTAGCATCTACGCCGGAGCGCTCCCAGATGCGCACGAGCGTCAGGCTCGCGAGGCTCGTGCGGCATCGTCCCAGCGCGAGAGGAGGACCGCAGGGACGAGACAGATCACGGTGGCCGCGCTGAACGTGACGACCTTCCCCGCAACGTCCGCGCAGATACCACCGAGCAGACCGCCGAAGCCGATCGCGAGCGCGTTGGCGCTCGTGAGCACGGTGTAGTGGACGCCGGCATTCGCAGGGCGGGTGGCCGTCATCAGCGCGGCGAAGAGGACGGTCGTGCCGAGTCCGCTCCCGAAGTGCTCGAGCGCGATCACCACCGTCGTGAGGCCAATGGGCGCGTGGAGGTATTCGACCAAGACGAGCGGAGCGCAGACGAGCGCCTGGAGCAGCATCGCGATGGTGAGCGCCCGTCGTTCGCGGAGAGCTCGATGCATCGCGCCCCCCGCGGCTGCGCCGACGAGGGCCGCAACCGACCCAACGGTGACGACCGCTGCGCCGATCTGGTGCTTCGTCCAGCCGTGGTCGACGGCCATCGGCTTCACGAGCGAGCTCGCCATGTGGAGTCCGAGCTTGAACGTCATCGCCATCGCGAGGACCACCCACGTTTCGCGTCCGAGCGCATGTTTCGCGAGCGCTCGCATGCCGATCGCTTCCTGGACTCTCTCACCGTTCGCCGGGGGCTCTGCGTTCGCCGGATCGATCTCGGCGGAGCCGGCGAACGCGCCGACGCTCGTCACGGCGACCACGCCTGCGCAGGCGAGGAGCGTGGCCGGCTCGCCGAGGCTCGTCACGACCAGCAGGAGCGCTGCGCCTCCGACGAGCATGCCCACGCGGTATCCGGCGACCTGCGCCGTGTTACCGAAGCCGCGCTCCTCGGGGCGGAGCACGCGGACCGCATAGGCATCGACGAACACGTCTTGCGTTGCGGCAAGGGCGGCGGCGACGAACGTGAGCACGAACCAGAGCGTGGGCGCCGACCGCAGCGGCCGGAGCGCGAACGCCGCGACGGTCGCCGTGAGCGCGAGCTGCATCGCCAGGACGACGAAGCGCGTACGCGCGCGCAATGCGGGGTGGTCGGCTGCCTTCGCCCAGAAGATCTTGAGCTGCCACGGGAGCTGGAGCCACGACAGCGCCGCGATGCCTGCGTAGCTCATCCCGCTCTCGCGCAGCACGACGGGAAGGTATTGGGTGGCGAACCCGAACGGGATACCCTGCGCCAGGTACAGCGCTCCGAGCGCGACGACGACCACGCTCGTGCGTCGCCGTGTCGAGGGCTCGGACATGGATCCCTGGCGACCAGCCACCTCGCCATGCTCGCCGACGCACGGCCCGAACGCCTAGTGGATCGCGGGAAACCCGACCGCGGGCACTCCTTCCGATGCGCCCCGCGCGGGCTCGACAGGGCTGGCGCAGCCGCTTTGGAGCCGATGAGCCCACGAGAACCCTTCCGGTTGCGGGCAAGGCCCACTATAAGCGAAGAGGGATGACGGCGCGCCCAGTGACCCGTGTCGGTGAGGAGAAGCCGGCTCTGGCGATGCTTCACGGGTTCGCGCTCGACGCGCGGATGTGGCGTCGTCAGGTCGAAGAGTTCGGAGACGATCATCGCATCGTCCTCCTCGACCTGCCGGGCTTCGGCCCACAGGCCCGTGAGGTCGGCGAGGTCGAGCCCGCCAAAGAAGTCGCTCGTGCGATGAACGTGGCGAAGGTGGCGCGCGCGCACCTCGTCGCAAGCTCGTACGGCGCGGCCGTTGCGGTCGACTACGCGTTCCAGCATCCCGACCGCGTTGCCTCGCTCGTTCTTGCGGCCCCGATGCTGCTCGGCCGGCGCATGGGCATCGAGTCGTGGCAGCGTTGCGTAGCGCTCGCGAACGAGGGTGATCGCACGACCGCTGCCGAGGTGTGGCTCGACGATCCGCTGTTCGAGACGCTCCGCCACGACGAGGACCTCTTCGAGGAGGTCCGCCAGATCGTCCTCGACTACGGCGGCGGCCACTGGACCGGCAAGGTGTCGAGCTCCTGGAGCGAGCCCGATCCCGTGTCGCGCTTGAAGGAGCTCACGATCCCGACGCTCATCGTGTCGGGCGAGCAAGACCTCCCGAGCTTCATGCTGATGGCCGAGGCCTACGCCAAGGCGATGCCGCGGGCACGCCGCGAAATCGTCCAGGGCGTCGGCCACCACGTGAGCCTCGAGGCCCCCGAGGTCTTCAACGACCTCCTTCGAAGCTTCATCGCCCGAGCGCGCTGACCAGCTCGCTTCGCCTTTGCAGCGAGGAAGTGGCGACGCGGGGGCTGCAGGGGTAGGGTGCCCGTATCCGAGCAAGGTCGCGGCACCGAACGAAGGCGCCGAGCGCCGCGTGATGGAAACCGCGCCAAACGTTTCGCGTCTTCCATGTTCCCCGGCCCTTCCGGCGGCGTGAGCGCTCCCCGACGACCTTCCGCGAACGGCGAGCTTCGGTCGATTCTGGTTCGCAGAGCTTGCTAACGGCGCGCGTTTGGGTACAGTGCGCGTCCTTCCGGTCCCATGCGGGGTCGGAAGGTTCGAGGAAACTCGAGCATTCTCCAGTCTCTGGACGGCCGTAACGGCCCCCGGGAACAGCGCAGAAACCTCGCAAAAGCGAGCGCTCAGCGCCCCGGCGGTACGACGGCGGCTCGAGGCGGGACTAGCGAGTCCGGCGTAGTTGCCGGCGGAAGGTCTGGATCATGGTGTCGAAGGCGATTGCCCGCTTTGCGCGGCTCAGCCCCCGCAAGG
>JAFAER010000105.1 GCA_023423895.1 Pseudomonadota bacterium | reverse complement strand
ACCCAGTCCTCCTCGCGCGCCTCCATGCCGATCTTGCCCTTGCCGCCGCGCTTCTGCGCCCGGTAGGCCGACGGATGGGTGCGCTTCACGTATCCCGCGTGCGAGATCGTGACGACCATGTCCTCTTCCTGGATCAGGTCCTCGTCTGCGATCTCGGCGTCGTTCGCGACGATCTCCGTGCGCCGCTTGTCGGCGTACTTCGACTTGATCTCCTCGAGCTCCATCACGATGACGTCGAGCAGCACGCTCTCGTTCGCGAGGATGTTGCGGAGGCGAGCGATCTCGTTGCAGAGCTCGCCGTACTCCGCCGCGAGCTTCTCCTGCTCGAGGCCGGTGAGCTTGGCGAGGCGCATCTCGAGGATCGCCTTCGCCTGGCGCTCCGAGAGGTAGTAGTCGCCCTTGGCCTTCGCGGCCTCGATCTCGGCTTCCGGACGACCCGCGCGGCGGACGAACGCCTCGAGCCCCTTCAGCGGGAGCTGCATGAGCGCGTTGCGCGCGGTCTCCGTGTCGCGCGACGAGCGGATCGTCTTCACGACGAGATCCACTTCGGTCGTGGCCATGCCGAGACCTTCGACGATCTCGCGTGAGGCCTCGGCCTGGCGGAGCTCGTAGCGCGTCCTGCGGGTGACGACGTCGCGGCGGTGCTCGACGAAGCGCTCGAGCGTCTCCTTCAGGTTCAGGACCGCGGGCCGGCCCCGATCGATCGCGAGGTTGATCACGCCGAACGACGTCTGGAGATCGGTCAGGCGATAGAGCTGGTTGATGACGATCTGCGGGGCGACGTCCTTCTTCAGCTCGATCACGAGGCGCATGCCCTCGCGGTCGGACTCGTCGCGCGCCTCGCTGATGCCTTCGATCTTCTTCTCGCGCATCAGCTCGCCGATACGCGCGTGGATCTTCGCCTTGTTCGCCTGGTAGGGGATCTCGGTGACGACGATCATCTCGCGGTCACCTCTGCCCGGCGCCTTCTCCACCTCCATGCGCGCGCGCATGATGATGTTGCCGCGTCCGGTGCGCTGAGCCGCCTCGATGCCGCCGCGTCCGAAGATGAGGCCGCCGGTCGGGAAGTCCGGTCCGGGGACGAACCGCATCACGTCGTCGATCGCACACTGCGGGTTGCGGATGAGGTGCACCGTCGCGTCGATGATCTCGCCGAGGTTGTGCGGCGGGATGTTCGTCGCCATGCCGACCGCGATGCCGCCGGAGCCGTTGACGAGGAGGTTCGGGATGCGCGACGGGAGGACCGTCGGCTCGACCTTCGAGTCGTCGAAGTTCGGCGCCCAGTCGACGCACTCCTTGTCGATGTCGGTGAGGAGCTCGAGCGCGATCCTCGAGAGGCGTGCCTCGGTGTATCGATACGCAGCCGCAGGGTCGCCGTCGACGGAGCCGTAGTTGCCCTGACCGTCGATGAGCGGGTAGCGCATCGAGAAGTTCTGGGCGAGACGGACCATCGCGTCGTAGACGCTGCTGTCGCCGTGCGGGTGGTACGAACCGAGCACCGCACCGACGATCGTCGCGCTCTTCTTGTACGCCGCCGTGGGGACGAGCCCCTGCTCGTAGGCGGAGTAGAGGATGCGGCGGTGAACGGGCTTGAGGCCGTCTCGTACGTCGGGGATCGCACGCCCGACGATGACGCTCATCGCGTAGTCGAGATAGCTCGTCCGCATCTCGTCCTGGATCGAGATGGGCACCTTCTGACCGTTGGCGGAGGGCGGCGCGCCGCCGGGCGGCGGAGCCGGCGGGACCGGCGGGTTCACGTTCGACATCGAGGCAGGTCTTAGACCGGCTGGGGCCGTGCGTGAAGCGGCTTTTCGCCGGAAAGGCGGGGAATTTCCGGCCGAATCTCGGGCCTTTGCGTGCCGCGGCTCAGCCGCATGAAGCGCGGAGGCTGTCCACTGCGTTGGACATGGTCACGGCCGAGAAGGTCCCCACTGCGTTTCACGCTTTTTGTCGGTTGTCCCAAGTTCGTGAGCAACTTTAAATGGCTGAGGCCGACCGGGCTCCACATGTGGAGATCAACGGTTGGCGGCGGCGCCGCGTGGGGCGAGCGTCGTGAAGCGAAGGGGAGGCTCATGAATATTGGACGAGGGGGAGCGCTGACGGCGCTCGCGTTGCTGATCGTGCTCGGCTGCGGAGGCTCCGACGCGAAGGTGGACGAAGGTGGCGGCGGCGACGGTGACGCGGGCACCGTCACCGTTCAACTCCCGGACGGGGGCACGATCGAGGCTCCGGCGCCTCCGGCGCCTCCGCCCCTTGGTGGAACGCCACTCGAGGGTGTCTTCGTTTCCACGACAAAGGGAATCGAGGGCGCGGACGGCGCGATGACCCGTCCCGTGAAGACCCTGGCGGAAGCGATGAAGCTCGCGCAGGAACGGAAGACGCCAGTGAACGCCTGCGCGGAGACCTATTCCGAAGCCGTCAAGCTGATCGACGGCGTGACGATGCGCGGCTACTTCGACTGCTCGGACATCAACAAGTGGACGCGCATCGACTCGGCTCGCGCGATCATCGCGTCGCCGACGAGCCCGGCCGTCCTCGCCGAGAATCTGTTGCTCCCGGCGAAGTTCGAGGGCTTCGAGGTCAACGCTCCCGACATCCTCGATCCGCCGACGGCAAACCAACCCGCGCGCTCTTCCTACGGAATGATCGTCCGTAACACGAAGAACCTCGAGATCATGGATTCCGTCATCCGAGGCGGACAGGGCCAGGACGGCGCGAACGGCGCAGAGCCTGCCGCGGGCAATACTGAGACGGGCGGCGCAACAGAGGGCGGTCCCGCCGGTTTTCAGAAAGAATGCAATCTCAGCGAGATCACATGCACCGTCCTCAAACGCGTGAACGGCGCGGCTGGCGGCAAGAGCAAGTGTGCGGCCGGCGCGAACGGCGGTCCCGGCGGCAATGGCGGGGATGGCCCGTTCTGGGAGAACTCGCTCGCTCGGGAGGGGATCGGAACGAGCGCATATGGGCGCGCGTACCCGGTCGCCGAACCACTCACTGCGGCTGGAGCTCCGCCGTCGACGTCTTCGGCCAACATCCGCGGAAGCAAGGGGCAACGAGGCTCGCCGGGCCCGATTGGGTCCAACGGAAACTGGACATTCACGTTAGCGGACGGCTTCGTTCCAGGTGAGGGGACGGCGGGCGGAATCGGTGGTCCTGGACAAGGTGGCGGCGGGGGCGGAGGAACGACGATCTGGTTCGCGTCGCCCGATGTGGCTGGCTCGGTACCAACCGGCAGGCGGATGGGCGCGACGGGGGCCGGCGGCGGAGCGGGAGGGTGCGGCGGTGTTCCTGGTACTGCCGGGCGCGGAGGCGGGGCCAGCATCGGGCTACTCCTCACGGCCTTCGAGAACGTGCAGCTCGTACGGACTCGTATCGAGAGTAAGAAAGGCGGCCGCGCAGGAAAGGGAGCTCTTGGCACGCTCGGCGGACCGGGGGGCTTGGGCGGGTTGGGGAAGTCTCCCGCCTTGCCGGTGATCACGGGGACCTCGGGAGGCGACGGAGGCCCGGGCGGAGCGGCTGGACTCAGTGGGCACGGCGCTCCTGGGCCTTCGATTGCGCTGGTCTACTCCGGGGTGAAGCCTCACTCGGTGCAGCTCGATCTCGTCCCAGGGACGCCGGGCGACGGCCTTGCGTCAGTGGAACGTGAGGGGCAGACGCTTCCCGCCATCACAGGGGTCGCGAAGACGGAGCACGGGTTTTGACAGCGAACCCCGGCTGCTTCTCCACGTTCCGGATGACCGACCGACTCGGTGCAGCCCGGTAGCCGATGAGACCGCGCCTGAGGAGTTGTCTCGCGACGGAGCTCCAGCATTTTGGAGCGATCGTGGCTGTTTCGTCGACGCTTGCCGCAACGATTGTAGGGTGCGGCAGCGTCGATTGCGCGACGCTCGCGACGTGCCCGGAATCGAGCTCGAAACCAGCCGAGGATTCCATCTTCGACGGCGGGCGAGCGGACGCGTACCAGAATCCGACGGCTGACGGCCCGCACTGTCAGGGCATGGGACGCGCATGCGGCGGGGACGATTGTTGCGCCAGCGACGTCGTCCCGGGCGGCACCTTCAGACGGAGCTACGACGGCGTCCTCAATGGCGGATATGCTGATGCGAATTTCGTTGCGACGGTGGATGACTTCCGCCTCGATCGATATGAGGTCACGATCGGTCGATTCCGCGCATTCTTGGCCGGATATGGCTCTCCGATCAACGGTACCGGCAAGAACCCGAACGATCCGACGGACCCGGGGTGGCAAGCGTCGTCGAATGCGTTGCTCCCGTCCGCGAGCAAGCTCGCTTCGCTTCTTTCGTGCGAGCGTCAGAGGTGGACGGAAGCCCCTGGCAGTGATGAGACCAAGCCGGTCGCGTGCTTGACGTGGTACGAGGCCTTCGCGTTCTGCATCTGGGATGGCGGGCGATTGCCGACCGAAGCCGAGTGGAACTACGCAGCAGCAGGGGGAAGCGAGCAACGAGCATTCCCTTGGTCGAGCCCACCGTACTCCCTCGTCATTGATGACAGCCATGCCGTTCATGGCCCCGAGATGCTCGCTGTCGCACCAGTAGGCTCGAAACCGAACGGGCACGGTAAATGGGGGCACGCCGATCTCGCAGGAAACGTGAGTGAGTGGACCCGGGACCTCTGGGCCCGTCCCTACGTCACTCCTTGCGAAAATTGCAGCGAGCAGGCTGCGAATTCGCCGGCGCGTGTGCTCCGCGGTGGAGCAGCCGGAGATGCGGCAGAGTTCCTGCGCACAGGCAGGCGCGACTACGCGAGCCCAGAAGCGCGCCGAAGCACGTTCGGCGTTCGTTGTGCACGGAAGGTGTGAACGCACGACGGGCGCCGGGCCAGTCCGATCACCGTGCTCGCCAACACACGTCTCATCCTGGACGCCTCCGTCAAAACTCGCGGCGGGGCACGACCGGGAGCAGTGGCTCGGTCGACGGGCCCGAGTAATCTGCAAAGAGCGCGAGTCGTTCGGCTAGCTCTTCGCTCGCCATGGTGCCGCCCGCGCGGACGCGCGCGATGACGTGAGCGGCCTCCGCCGGCGCGCCGGCGCGGTGGACTCGGGCGGCGATCGACGCCGCATCGCGAGCGTCGACTTCGTCTCCCAGCAGCAGCTCGCAGCTCGCGACGGCGAACGCGCGGACGTCGTCGAGCGGGGAGCCGCTCACGTCCCCTCCGACTGGCACCGCCAGCTTCACGGCTCCGTCCGGTGCCACGGTCACGCTGTCGAGCGCGAACGCGCCGTGCACGATGCCTGCGCGGTGCAACGTCACGAGCGCTCGCGATGCGTGCGCGAGCCAGAACAGCTTCTGCCGTACTCGCGCGATCGCGACGCCCGCATGTTCGTCGAGCGACTGGTTCGCCGGCGCGTCGAGCGCGCAGTGCGTTGGCCCGACATCGAGGACGGCGAGCACGGCCGGATCCTGCACACCTTGAGGCGCCGGGCGCGGGTCCCAAACCGCGCCTTGTCGATGCCGGTCGTCCCTCCTCGCAAGATCTCGAGCAGCGCGGCAGAGCCGTCGCGCTCGTCGGTCGCGAGGAACACGTCGGTTGTGCAGGGCGCACGCCGGTCGACGCGGGCGTCGAGGTGGTAGTGCGCGAACGTGTCGCCAGCCGAGAGCACGTCGCCAACCATAGACCGACTCCGGCGGCCCGCCATGTCCGTGGCGTCGCGAGACGCGACGGTTGCGGCCGCTACCTGCAGAAGCCGTAGACGGACTCGATCGCGACGTCGTCGCCCTCGGCGGACGTCGGCTCGCGGCAGATCGCGGCGAACTTCGCTTTGAAGCGGTCGTAGACCGCGATGCGGTACTCGAAGAAGTCCGCGGTCGTGAGGGGCAGGATCTGGAGGTACTCGAGCTCGTCGAGCGACGGGCCCGCGAAGACCGAGACCTTCCAGCCCGTGCCGCATCCTTCGTCGCCCGGCGTGCACGCGTGACCGCAGCCCGTCCCGATGGGGCGCATGTTCATCGACAGCGAGCTGAGCGTGACGCCGTCGCTGAACTCGAAGGCGACGCAGCCGGCGACGTCACGGCCGTCGAGCTTGCGCGTGCCGCCGCCGGTCCAGTCGAGCGCGGCGTAGCTGCCGTCGGCATCGAGCAGGTTCTCCACGTTGCACGTCGAGCCCGTCGCTTCGTCTTCGTTGATATCGAACGCCTCGATCGGAAGCGTCGTGCCGCCGGTCTCGCAGGGGACCGACTCGCGGCGTCCGCCCTCGTCCGTCGTGCCGCTGCTTGCGCCGTTGTTCTGGACGATCTTCTTCGTCGTGCAGCCGCTCACGACGAGCGTGAGGACGAGTCCAGCAGCGAGAAGACCCTTGTTGACGGCACGCGAGGAAGGAAGAAGTCGAGCCAACACCGCGCGATTCTCTGGCACAACCCGAGTGCCGACGCCACTGCTTCCAGGCACCTCGGAGAGCGCCGAGACGGTTCGAAGACGCCGCTCGTCTCGTTCGTGGACGCAGCGCCCGTGCGCCCGTGAGCGCGTGCGCAGCCGGTGTCCGTGACGCGGACCGCGCCGCGCCGCTCAGAAGAAGTTGCCGATCGTGAACTCGAAGACGCTCGACTCTTCGTACGAGAGCTTGTTGAGCGGGAAGCCCCACTCGAAGCGGAGCGGGCCGAGCGGCGAGAACCAGCGGATGCCCATACCGCTCGAGAGGCGCAGGTTCGTGATGCTACCGGCGTCGAAGCAGGGGCTGACGAGCGGCGAGAACTGCGGAGCGGGCGTCGTCTTGCAGAACTGCTGCTCGAGGTTGAACGTGTTTCCGGCGTCGAAGAACGTGACGCCGCGGATGCCGACCTTGTCGATGATCGGGAACTCGAACTCGAGGTTCGAGTAGTACTGGAGGTTACCGCCGATGTTCGCGCCGTTCGCGATCGGGGGTGCGTTCACGTCGAGCGACGAGTTGAGCGGCAGGCGCGGACCGAGCGTGCGGAGGCGATAGCCGCGGACGTCGAGGATGCCGCCGAGGAAGTAGCGGGCGAAGATCGGCACGCCCTGCGAGAGCGGGCTCGTGATGACGCCGACCTTGTTGTTCATCTTCAGGATGAACCCGGAGCCGGGCTGCTCGGACTGACCGAAGAGCGGGTAGTAGAAGCGGCCGATGAGCTCGTGACGCAAGAACTCGATCTCGCTGCCGAACGCGGAGGTCGCGAGCTCGGTCGACGCCTGGAGGAACACACCGCTCGACGGGAAGAGGCGGTTGTTTCGGGTGTCGTAGGTGATCGCGGGGCGGAGCGAGATGGTGCGGCCCGCGTTGAACAGGTTTGCGAGCGGCAGGCGCTGGAAGATGGAGACGAAGCCCGACGTCGATCCGAAGAACGTGTTGACCTGGTTCGTGTCGACGGAGTCGTGCTGCACGGTCGTCGTGAGACCGATGCGGAGCCACGGCTGGATCAGCGCGTACCCGAAGGTGAGCGCACCACCGAGCGTGCGGCGCGCGAAGTCCGGGAAGACGAGCAGGTTGTCGTAGAGCTCCACGCTCGACGACCAGTCCGAATCCAGGAAGTACGGCTCGAAGAAGCGGATGCTGATGAGCTGGCGGAGACCGGAGATCTGCGCCTGCAGGGCGAGCGACTGACCGTTGCCGAAAAGGTTCGCCTGCTGGATCTGCGCCGTCGCGATGAAGTTCTCGATGCTCGAGAAGCCGGCGCCGACCTGGAAGGTGCCCGTCGGTCGCTCGGTCACCTCGAAGTTGATGTTGATCGACTCGGGCGTCGAGCCCTGCTCGGTCGAGACATCGACGCGTTCGAAGTAGCCGAGCGCGACGATGCGGCGCTTGCTGTCTTCGAGCTTGGTCTCGCTGAAGAGGTTGCCCTCCTCGATTTCCATTTCGCGACGCAGGACCTTGTCGCGCGTCTTCGTGTTGCCCTTCACCTCGATGCGCTCGACGTAGACCTTCGGTCCGCGGCGGATCGGGATGATGATGTCGACTTCCTTCTTGACCGGATCGAGCTCGGTCTCGGGCTCGGCCTCGACGTTCGCGTAGCCGGCGTCGCGGTAGAGCGTGCGAACGGCTCCGAGGTCCTTCACGAGCTCGGCGCGGTTGAAGTAGTCGCCGCTCTTCGCGCGGACGAGCTGCCGGAGCGCGCGGCGGCCGCCGAGCGGCTCGACCTCGCGACCGTCGGCGTCGCGCTCGTACACCTTCAGCTGCCGGATCTTGAAGCGCGGGCCCTCGTGGATGAGGAGCGTGATCTCGATGCCCTCGCGATCGGGCGTCAGCATGACGCGCGGCGTCCCGATCGACACGTTCATGTAGCCCTTGTCGTAATAAAGGGCGTTGAGCATGAGGACATCGCGCTCGAAGATGTCCTGGCGGTACGGTCCGCCCGATCCGAAGGAGAAGAAGCCTCCCTGGCCCGTCTGCATGATGGCCCGGAGCTCTTCTTCCGGCACGTTGTAGTTGCCGACGAACGTGATGCGCCGGACCGTGACGGGCTGGTGCTCCGCGATCTTGAAGCGGACGATGACCTCGTTGTCGCGCTGCGGGTCGATCGCGCTCTCGACGTCGGCGAGGAAGTAGCCCTTCTCGGCGTAGGCGTCCTTGATCTTCTGGACGCTCCGGCGGACGGCGGGGACGCTGAGGATCGTGTTGGCCTTGACCTCGATCGCCTCCTGCAGCTTGTCGTTCTCGATCTCGCTGTTGCCCTCGAACTCGACGGCCTTGATGTTCGGGCGCTCGCGGACGAGGAAGCGGAGGATGACGCCCGCGTCGTCGCGGGTCATGTCGACTTCGATGTCGTCGAAGAAGCCCGAATCCCAGAGGGCGCGGACGTCGCCGGCGAGATTGTCGATCTTGAAGAGGTGACCCTTCTTCTCGCGGAGGTACGAGATGACGTCTTCCTTCGCGACGCGCCGGTTCCCGCTGATGTCGATGCGGAGGATCGGCGATCCCTCGGCGCGCTCGGCCTCGCTCTGCGGGATGTTGATCGTCGGACCGGCGGCCTGCGTCGGCGGCGCCTGGGCGCCCGCATCCTCTTCGACGGCCTCTTCGGTCGGCTCGCCGCCGGGGGCCGGCGCACCGGCGTCACCGTTTGCCGGTCGGGGGGGCGCACCGGGTCCGTTCGGACGCGGAGCCCCGGCGTCGTTCGCCGGAGGGCGCGGCGCTCCGCCTTCGGCGGCGCCCGCATCATTTCCCTGCGCGAACGCCTGAGAAGGCGCCGCGACGAAGCCGAGGGCAAGCGCCCCTCCGAGCATCGCGACGACGAGCAAGAGCCCGCGCGCAAACCATCGGGCCTTCTCGAGGATAAAGAGCATCGCGCCAGGAAGGAAAGCTGCGGGCCCCTCAGTACTCGACTACGGGCTCATCGGTCAACCGAGCGATTCGACGGAGGACGCAAACATTTCCTCCGAGATCCTCGCGTGTTGAGGGGCCGGGCGGGCGGGCGCCCGTCGCGCCGCGTGCAGAGGCCCTCGCCGAAGGCGCTTCGCCCGCGATTCTGACCGTGCGCAAGGGACTCCAAGCGGCAGTCCGACCGAGCACCGAGTACCAAGCTCCCGAGCCTTGCCCTGAGAGTTGCGCCACCCGCCGCCGACATTCGAGCCCGGAGGACGCAGAGGCAGTCTCCCGCAGCACCGTCTCCGACGGAACGTCCCGGGGACCGGAGCCGTCATGCCGCACGCCGCCGCGGCCACCAGATCCAGGCGCTCGCGGCGATCGCCACGGGGAGCGTCATCATCGCGAGCTGGATGGGGAGGTGGTCGGCCAGAAGGCCGACGAGGGGCGGCGACCAGAGGTCTCCGAAGATATGGATGGAGAAGATGCTGAGGGCCATCGCGCTCGCCCGGAGCTCGCTGGGGACCGCCTGCAGAATCACCGCGTTGATCGGTGACGTGTTGAGGAAGAGGAACACGATCGCGAAGAAGACCAGGGCGAAGAACACGTTCGGACCAGGCGAAAGGAACGCTCCCACGGCGAGCGGCGCGCCGATGACGCTTCCCGTCGCGCAGATGCGGAGCAGCCCGTTCACGCGCTTCTTCTCGGACCCGTCCGGCGCGTCTGCCGTCGATCGCGCTGCTCGGTCGGCCCAGCGGCCGCCCGCGATGGTGCCGATGGCGCCGCCGACGACCGTGATGATCCCGAACTTGAAGTTCGCGGCGGCGAGCGGAAGGCCGTAACGCGCGTAGAGGAACTTCGGCGCCCAGTACGAAAATGCGCCGATGGCGGCCGTGTACGCGCAGTAGCCGAGGACGCCTTTTCGATAGAGGTCCACGCGCGCGAGCTTCTTCACGTCGCGCAGGATGTCCGCCTTCTCCGCGGACAGCTTCCGCTCGGGCTCAGCCATGAGCAAGCACACCAGAGCAAGCAAGAGGCCCGGCCCGCCGGCGACGAAGAAGGCGCTTCGCCAGCCCCAGTGCTTCTCGACGAACCCGCCGACGAGGTACCCGAGCGCCCCGCCGATGGGAGTCGCGCTGTAGAAGATCGCGAGCGCGCGGCCCTTCCGATGCGGAGGCGTCACGTCATCGATGATCGTGGGAGCGAGGGTCGCGTAGCTCGCCTCGCCGACGCCCACCAGGACCCGCGCGAGGATGAGCGATCCGAGGCCGACCGCGAGCCCGGAGCCGATCGTGGCCGCGCTCCAGACGATGACACCGGCGGCGATGAGGCCCTTGCGGGGAAGCCGATCGCCGAGCGATCCGAAGATCGGTGATGTCAGGAAGTAGCCGACCAGGAACACCGTCGCGAGGAGGCCTCCCTGGAAATTCGAAAGCCCGAGCTCCTCCTGCACCTTCGGCAGGACGGCGGAGACGACCAGGCGATCGAGATAGTTGAGGAGGTTGAGCCCCGTCAGCAGCGCGAGGATGGCCCCGGGTCGGCGAATCACGCGCGCACGTTACAGGGAAGGACGACGCCGGTCACGCGTCGCGCTGCAAGCGAGCACGCCCGCGGCGCGGCGGACGCCGGCTGAAAACACGGCGTGGCTCGGAGCAGGGTCAGAGCGCGACGACGCTCGCGAGCGCGCGCTGGTATTCCTCGATGAGGGGATGGGCCGGCAGCCGGGCCGCGCGTTCGGCGAGCTCTTCGAAGCGCGCGATCTGCACGTCGCGGCCTCGCTTGAACATCTTCCACGGATCGCCGTGCGTCAGGGCGCAGACGACGATCGATTCGAAGTTGTCGATCTTGTCGGCCAGGGTGATCGCTTGCGCCTCCCACGGCTTCTGGGAGAAGTGCTCGAGGTAGAGCCGCTTGCGGTCTTCCCACGAGAGCGATTTGTCCTGTTCGCTCACGTCCCGGACGAGATCGGCGACGCGCTCGCCGAACCTCTTCACGAGCTCGGCATGCGTGACGCCGCAATCCTCGATCACGTCGTGCAGGGCGCCCGCCGCGACGACCTCCTCGGCGAAGCCGTGGCGCGCGAGGGTCGCCGCGACGCCCGCGACATGGCTCATGTACGGGACGAGGACGACGGGATACTTCCGGTACTGGTTCTTGTGCCAGACCGCAGCAGCGTCGAGCGCGGACTTGAGCAGGGGAGGCCTCGGCAGAACGGACGTGGTCACGTCCCGACTATAGAGCGCTGTGGGCGCGCGGTCAGATCGCGCTCGCGTCGAGCGCTCCGCGCGTCAGCGGATCTTCTGGAACACGTCGTCACTCGGATCGAGGCGCTGGCGCCGCTGCGTCGCGATGGAATCGCCGTCCTCGAGGAGGCAGGGCCGAGACCTGCACGGGTCGAGCTCGAGCTCGCTCGCCGCCACCACGGACGCGCGCCGGCGCTGCTCCACCATCGCCATCGCGCCGAGGACGGCCACCGCGCCGACCTCGTCGAGGCTGCGGGACGAGCCGCGGTCGTCGGCGTAGCGAGCCGAGCTGTCGTCGTCAGAAGAAGGAGGGGACGCGTCCGCAGGTGGAAGCATGAGCTCTGGCCAACGTACGTGGTGCAGCGCGCCATGCCATCGAACGCGCTTCTAGAAACCCAATAGAGACGCAAACTTCCGCCCGGATGTTTGCTGTAAGTTTCCGGCAGAGGTGGAAAGGGCGGGGCTGGCTGAGCGCCTTTGACGCGACAGGAGAGAAGTGTGCGCGAAACTTGACGTTCGTACAGTGACCTGGTGAGTTCCCGCAGGGTCAGCACCCAGGTTCACCCGTGGCAGCAAAGAAAACCAAGTCCAAGGGCAGCGCGACGAACGGAGCGGGGAATGGAGCGTCGAACGGCGCGCCGTCGCCCCGCGCAGGGAAGAAGCGGAAGGGGGACGGCGAAATCGAGCTGTTCCAGCCGTCGCCCGAGGAGCAGGTCTCGCTCCACGATCTCGCTCAGACCCGGTATCTGAACTACGCGCTTTCGGTCATCACGAGCCGCGCGCTCCCGGACGTTCGCGACGGTCTGAAGCCCGTCCAGCGACGCATCCTCTACGTGATGGGGCAGCGCCGGCTGTTCGCCGACGCGAAGCACCGCAAGTGCGCCACCGTCGTCGGCGAGGTGATGGGTAACTTCCACCCGCACGGCGACAGCTCGATCTACGAGGCCCTCGTCCGCCTCGCCCAGCCCTTCGCGATGCGCATGCCGCTCGTCGAGGGCTCCGGCAACTTCGGCTCGCTCGACGGCGACCCGGCAGCGGCGATGCGTTACACGGAGTGCCGGCTCGACGCGATCAGCACCGAGCTGCTCACCGGGCTCGATCAGCGCACGGTCCACTTCCGCCCGAACTACGACGGCACGAAGTCGGAGCCGGTCGTCCTTCCGGCGAAGCTGCCGAACCTCCTCATCAACGGCGCCACCGGCATCGCGGTCGGCATGGCGACCAACATCCCGCCGCACAACCCGGAAGAGGTGTGCTCGGCGGCGATTCGCCTGCTCGACGCGCTCCTCGAGGGCAAGCAGCTCTCGTCGCGCGAGCTCGCGCGGACGGTCAAGGGCCCGGACTTCCCGACGGGCGGGCAGATCGTCTCCTCGACCGAGGAGATCAAGCAGATCTACGAGACCGGGCAGGGCAGCATCAAGGTGCGCGCCACCTGGGAGGCCGGCAAAGAAGGCCGCTCGAGCAAGACGATCTACATCACGAGCATCCCGTACGCGACGAACAAGGCGGTGCTCGTCGAGCGCATCGCCGACGTCGTCCTGCAGCGCAAGATGCCGCTCCTTCTCGACGTGAAAGATGTCTCGACGGAGGACGTCCGCATCGAGCTCGAATTGAAGAAGGAAGCGGACGAGCAGAAGGTGCTCGCGTACCTCTTCAAGAACACGCCGCTCCAGACGAACTTCGCGGTCAACCTGACGTGCCTCGTCCCGACGGAGAACCCGGACGTCGGACGTCCCGAGCGCCTCGATTTGCGCTCGATGCTCTGGCACTACCTCCACTTCCGCCTCGAGGTGGTGACGAAGCGCCTGCAGCACGAGCTCAGCGAGCTCGCGCGGCGGATGCACATCCTCGAAGGCTTCGCGACCGTCTTCGACGCGCTCGATCAGATCATCAAGATCATCCGCGCCTCCGACGGCAAGGCGGACGCCGCGAAGAAGATCATGGCGCGGTTCAAGCTCGACGAGGAGCAGACCGACGCGATCCTCGAGCTGCGCCTGTATCGCCTCGCGCGCCTCGAGATCCTCGTCATCCAGGACGAGCTGAAGAACAAGAAGAAGCGGGCGGGCGAGATCAAGAAGCTCCTCGCCGAGCAGGGCTCGAAGGGCATCTGGGGGATCGTCCGCGGCGAGCTCGAAGGCCTGAACGCGGGCTTCGGCAAGCTCGGGAAACGTCGCACGATCATCGAGGCGGTCGGCGAAGAGCGGACGTTCTCCGAGGAGGAGCTCATCGTCGCCGAGGACAACCACGTCCTCCTCACGCGCGACGGCTGGGTGAAGCGGCAGCGCGAGATCAAAGATCCGTCGGCCACACGCCTTCGCGAAGGCGACCAGGTGCTGTCGGTCATCGCCGGCTCGACGAAGTCCACCGTGGTCTTCTTCTCGAGCTTCGGGACGGCCTACACGTGCCGCATCGCGGACGTGCCCGCGACCACCGGGTACGGCGAGCCGATCCAGAAGCTGTTCAAGATGAAGGACGGCGAGGCCATCATCGCGATGGCGTCGCTCGACCCGCGCCTCCTCGGCAAGCTCTCCGGCGACGAGGAGCACTTCCCGGAGACGTTCGCGTTCGCGGCGAGCTCCGACGGCTCCGCGCTCACGTTCAGCCTCGAAGGCTTCCTCGAGCCGAGCACGCGGAGCGGCCGCAAGTTCGCTCGCCTGTCCGAAGGCGCGTCGATCGTCGGCGTCGAGATCGTGACGGGCGACGAGACGGTCATCGCGGTCTCGAAGAAGCGCCGCGCGCTCCTGTGCAGCGTCACCGAGGTGAAGTTCCTGGCCTCGGCAGGCAAGGGCGTCCAGCTCATCAAGCTCGCGGATGACGATCAGCTCCTCGCGGTGAAGGCCGCGAAGACGGATCGCGACACGCTCACCGTCAAGACGAGCCTCGGCGGCGAGCAGCGCATCAACACGGCGCGCTACAAGGCGACCGGCCGCGGCGGAAAGGGGAACGAGATCATCTCGCGCGGCACGCTGACGGAGGTCGTCTTCGAGCCGCCGGCTGCGCCCGAGCCCTTCACGACCGAGCGCCCCGCCTCGATCGCACCGCCGCCGAGCAAGCCCGCGCCGACGAAGTCGGAGCCGAGCAAGTCCTCGGGCAAGTCCTCTGGCAAGTCCGGCAAGTCGACCGGCAAGGACCCGGTAATCCGTCCGCCGGCCTGGCCGAAACCTCAGAAGTAGCGCCGGCGCGAACGAGTCGAAGAAGCCGAACGAGCCGAAAAAGCCGAAGAAGTCGAACGAACAGAAGAGCAGCACCACACCATGGCCACCGAATACACCGCAAAAGACATCCAGGTCCTCGAGGGTCTCGAGCCGGTCCGGAAGCGGCCTGGCATGTACATCGGCGGCGTCGGCACCGCCGGCCTGCATCACCTCGTCTGGGAGATCGTCGACAACGCGATCGACGAGGCGATGAACGGCCACGCGAAGGACATCACCGTCACGCTCCACAAGGACGGCTCCAGCGTGACCGTGTCGGACGACGGGCGCGGCATCCCGATCGACAAGCATCCGAAGCTCAAGAAGACGGCGCTCGAGATCGTCTACACGACACTCCACGCGGGCGGGAAGTTCGAGGCGGGGAGCAACTACAAGACGTCCGGCGGTCTCCACGGCGTCGGCGCCTCGGTCGTGAACGCGCTGTCGACCAAGGTCGTCGTCGACGTGAAGCGCGGCGGCGCCGAGCACCGCATGGAGTTCAAGCGCGGCGTGCCGCAGGGCGGGCTGAAGAAGATCGGGCCGGCGCGCGGCAGCGGGACGACCGTGTTCTTCCAGCCGGATCCGCAGATCTTCCCGCGGACCGAGTTCGACCCGCAGACCATTCGCGATCGCCTCGAGGTCGCGAGCTTCCTCCACCGCGGTGTGAAGGTCCGCTTCATCGATCAGGCGCACGGCACCGACGAGACGTTCAAGCACGAACAGGGCATCGTCGACTTCCTCAAGAAGGTGCTCGTCGAGCGCAGCGCGAAGCCGATTCACGAGGCGCCGTTCACGCTCCTGAAGGAGAACGGCGTCAAGGTCGAGGTCGCCTTCCAGTGGACGGAGTCGACCGACGAGCACGTGAAGAGCTTCGTCAACGGCATCCCCACGGGCTCGGGCGGCACGCACGAGAACGGCCTGCGCAGCGCTGTCGGCAAGGCGGTCCGCAACTTCATCGAGACGCACAACCTCACGCCCCGCGGCGTGACGCTCACCGGCGACGACATCCGCGAGGGCTTCACCTCGATCCTCAGCATCTACATCGCCGAGCCGCAGTTCCAGGGGCAGACGAAGGACCGCCTCAACAACCCCGAGGTGCAGGGCTACGTCGACCAGTCCGTGCGTCCCGCGCTCGAGCAATGGCTCAACTCGAACCGCAGCGTCGCCGAGCAGATCATCGCGCGTATCGTGCTCGCCGCCCGCGCGCGTGAAGCCTCGCGCGCCGCATCGGCCGCCGTCTCACGCAAGACGGCGACGAGCGGCCGCCTCACGCTGCCTGGAAAGCTGAGCGACTGCACGAGCAGCGCCCGCGAGAAGACCGAGCTCTTCATCGTCGAGGGCGACTCCGCAGGCGGCTCGGCCAAGCAGGGTCGCGATCGCGAGGTCCAGGCGGTGCTCCCGCTGCGCGGCAAGGTGCTCAACACCGAGGCCATGGCGCTGTCGAAGGTGCTCGAGAACAAGGAGCTGGCCGATCTCGTCGTCGCGATGGGCTGCGGTGTCGGTAAGGACTTCGATATCAACCGGCTCCGGTACGCTCGCATCATCGTCCTCGCCGACGCGGACTCCGACGGCCATCACATCTCGACGCTGCTGCTCACGTTCTTCTACCGGCACATGCCGGAGCTCCTGAAGAACGGGAAGGTCTTCGTCGCCGTCCCGCCGCTGTACCGGATCGACATCGGCAAGGAGACCCACTGGGCGGGCGACGATGCCGACAAAGAGCGCATCCTCAAGAAGACCGGCAAGGACGAGAACAAGGTCGAGATCACCCGCTTCAAGGGCCTCGGCGAGATGATGCCGAAGGTCCTCTGGGAGACGACGCTCTCGCCGAAGACGCGCCGCCTGCTGCGCGTGGAGATCTCGGACGCGCTCCAGACCGACCGCGTCATCAACGACCTGATGGGCAAGGATCCCTCGGCGCGCTTCCACTTCATCATGGAGCACGCGCAAGAGGCCGCGGACATCGACGTCTGAGCGGCGCCGAGCTCGCCGACACGCGCACACATCCGCATCCAAAAATCGCGCGCGCGGGCCGAAAATCGCCGGCGGAGTGATTTCGGAGCGGTCCTGCGGCGATTGCCCCCTCGAGGGGAAGCGCCCCGGAGGGCCACGGATCGATGCGCGCTTGCGGACTATTCACGACGGTTTTCGTTCGGTCTCTTCTCTTGGCGAGTCTCACGGCCGCGGCGGCGATCACGGCGCCGGCGTGCTCGAGCGACGAGTGCACCGGAGCCGCATGCGCTGGGCCGCCCGTGGACGCGGGTGTCGACGTCGTGGACGCGGCGCCCGTGTGCGATCCGACGATGGATCCGAAGGATCATCCCGCCTGCGTCGACGACGTCTTCGGCGTCTTCGTCGACAAGGAGAGCGGCGTGGATACGAATCCCGGGACGAAGGCCGCGCCGCTGAAGACCGTTGCGGCCGCCATCACGAAGCTCGAAGGGAAGAAGCGCATCTTCCTCTGTGAAGGGAACTACTTCGAGCACGTCACCATCGCGAAGCCGTTCTCCGTTCACGGGGGCTTCGCCTGCGGGACGTGGAGCTACAACGGGACGAAGGCGCGCTTCGCGCCGAACGACACGGGCTACATCCTGCAGGTCGCGCTCGTCACGGAGCCGATCCTCGTGACCGATCTCGCGCTCGAGGCCGTCGACGCGCAGACGACCGGTGCGTCGAGCATCGCGGCGTTCATCACGCGATCGACGAGCGTGACGCTTCGGCGCATGAGCCTCAGCGCGGGCGCGGGCGTCGCGGGCGCCGACGCCGCCGCGACGACAGACTATGTCCCGCCCGTCGGGCCCGACGGCTATCCGGGCGACGACCCCGCGCAGGCAGGCAAGGCGCGCCAGAACCCTGGCTGCACGGCCAGCGTCGGGGGCGCCGGCGGACGGGAGGCCACGCCCGACGGGCGTGCAGGTCAGGTCTCGCTCGCGACGCCATTCCCCGAGTCGAGCACCGGCGCGGGCGGAACGTCCGGAGCGGACTGCGCGTCTGGCGGCGCGGGCGTGAACGGCTCGTACGGAGCGGCCGGCGCAGAGGGCGTGGGCGCAGCGGCGTTCGGGGCGCTCGACACGACCGGATGGAAGCCCACGAACGGGCTCCCCGGCGGCAAAGGCGGCGACGGTCAGGGTGGCGGCGGAGGCGCGTGGATCGCCGGAGCCGGCATCGGCGGCGGCGGCGCTCCGGGAAGCTGCGGCGGCGCCGGTGGCGAAGGCGGCATGGGCGGCGGCTCGAGCATCGCGCTGCTCGTCTTCGATTCTTCCGTCACGGTCGACAGCTCGTCGTTCGCCGCGAAGGACGGCGGCACGGGCGGCAAGGGCGGGGACGGACAGAAGGCGCAGCTCCCGTCGACGAGCGCCGCGCCCCCGACCGCGGACGCATGTGCGGGGGGCCTCGGCGGCGTCGGCGGCAGCGGTGGAGGTGGAGGCGGCGGCGCGGGAGGGCTTTCGGTCGGGATCCTCTACAAGGGCCCCGCGCCCGTCGTCGATGGCACCCCGACGCCGTCCGCGACCGAGCTCGGCTCCGTGACGCTCGGCAGCGGGCACCCCGGAGGCGCGAAGGGAGTCGGCGGCGGCGCGGCACAGGCGGTCGCGCCGGTGAGCCGCGCGGGCGCGGATGGCACCGCGGGCATCGACGGTACGGCGCACGCGGTCCTCGGCCTGCAGTGAACGCGACGCAGCTACCCGCGTCGTCGTCGTGTGACGCGGGTCACGCGGTGAGCGCCAGGAGCGCAAACGTGGCGAGCCAGTGCTCGCCCATATAGTCCCCTGCGACGTGAGGCAGGCTCACCGCGAGGTGTTGATCGGACGCGCCGAGGAGCACCTCGTGGCGTGGGTCTCCTTCGCCGAGCGCCGTTGCGATCTTCCGGAGGCACCAGGCGCGGCTCAGGTTCAGCCCGTCGAGATGCGCGATCTTGCCGTCGGCGCGGTTGCTGACGATCGCCGGCGCGAACAGCGTAGCGGGCTGGCGATCGATCAGGTTCGGCAGGAAAAACGACAGCCACGATCCGAATGCGTCCGGCTCGAGCACGCGACGCATGCACTCCGCCTCGACGAGCGCAGGCGAGAGGAAGTCGTCGCCGCTCGGCTCCCACGCCTGGCAATCGACATCGGAGCCGAACCACACGATGGCCTTGTCCTTGAGGAGCGGAACGAGGTGCGGATGGTGATGGCGCTCGGCGTATTCGAGCGCGAGGGCGAGGGCGAAGGCGCTGTTGAAGTGCGTGCCTGCGCGGATCGGGTAGGTCGCTTGCGGGAGATGATCGAGGAAGCGTTCGGCGAAGGCGTCGGCGAGCGGCGCGAGGGTCGAATGCCAACGTTTGCCTTCGGCGCTCGCGTGGTCCGCGAGATCGGAGACGAGCTTGAGCACCCATGCCCAGCCGTACGGGCGCTCGAAGGTCCTGCTCGACGGGCGCGCGAGATACGCGAGCTCGCCGTCGACGTTCTCCTTCGTGAAATGGGCGTCGATGACCTCACGGATGGCCGGCGCCTCGGGGAGGGACGGGAATCGTCGATAGATCTGCGTCAGCAGCCAGTAGCCGTGGACGCAGGAGTGCCAGTCGAAGCTGCCGTAGAAGATCGGGTGGAGCGCGCGAGGCGACGCGAGGTCCGCGGCGCTTCCGAGGACGTGATCCAGCTTGTTCGGGTATTCGCGCGTCACGTGCCCGAGGGCGATGCGCGCGAAGCGGGAGGCGGTCTCGTTCGACAGGCTCATCGGCGGAACACCAGGAGGTACATGAGGATCGTGTTGCCGAACAGAAGGAGCAGCGCCGTCGGCACCTGCGCTCGAATGACGCCGTTCTTGTCCGGTAGCTCGAGCAGCGCCGCCGGCACGACGTTGAAGTTGGCGGCCATGGGCGTCATCAGCGTCCCGCAGAAGCCGGAGAGCATCCCGAGCGCCGCCATGACGGCCGGATCTCCGCCGAGCTTGCCCACGATGATCGGGAGGCCGACGGCGGCCGTCATCACCGGGAACGCTGCGAAGGCGTTACCCATCACGACCGTGAACAGCGCCATTCCGATCGTGTATGCGGTGACGACGGCGAGAGGGCTGTCCAGCGGGACGAAGCGGCCGAGGAGCTCCGCGACGCGATCTCCGACGCCGGCGGCAGCGAAGAGCGCGCCCAGCGCTGCGAGCATCTGCGGGAGCACCGCGGCCCAGCCGATGAGATCCATGAGGCGCCGGGACTCGCGTAGGGGCGCCGCGAGCGGGGGCCGGAAGAAGATCATCGCGACGCCGAGGGCGAACATCGCCGACAAGGCGAGCGCGACGAGCGAGACGTTCTTCGGATCGACGAGCCCGGACACGCCGGCCGGGAGATGGCGAAGCCCGAGCGTCGCGGCGAGCGTGCACGTCGGGACGAGCAGCGCGGGCACGAAGAGTCGGTTTTTCCACCGAGCCGCGCTCGCCGCCCGCTCCTCGTGTGACGTCGACTTCGAAGCCGCTGGATCACCGCGGCCGAGGCCACCGAGCCCCGCGACGAGCACGAGCGCGATGACGAGGCAGCCATTCACGAAGTCCGGCAGGTACGAGCCGAAGAGCAAAGACGCTCCGTACGCTCCCCAGAACACCGCGTTACGCCATCGCTTCGGGTTGGTTCGGTCGCGAAGGTTCGCGATCGCGACGGCGGCGACGAGCACGCCGGCGATACGGTAGACGAGCTCGAGGCCGATCATCCGACGTCGGCGTCCTTGGAGAGCGCGACGAGCTGCCGATCGAGCCGGAAGAGACGTGCACCGTGCACGACGATGGCGAGGATTGCGGTCGGGATCGCCCATACGGCAAACGCGAGCGGCTCGATGTCGTAGCCGTTCTGCGCGAGAAAGCCCTTCATCAGCAGGATCGAGCCGATGGCAATGAAGATGTCCTCGCCGAAGAAGAGTCCGATGTTGTCCGCGGCGGCCGCGTGGGCCCTCAGCCAGAACCGCACCGCGGGCGAGGGCGCCTTTCCGAGCTGGCGCTCTGCGGAGGCCTCGACCATCGGGGCGATGAGCGGACGGACCATCTGCGGGTGGCCACCGAGCGAGGTCATGCCCAGGGCCGCTGCCACCTGTCGAATGACGAGGTAGACGAAGAGGACCCGCCCGGCGGTCGCGCCGCGGATGGTCCGGACGAGCTGCTCGGCGCGGTCGCGGAGCCCCTCTCGCTCCAGGACGCCGACGACCGGAAGCACGAGCCACGCGATCGCCATGTAGCGGTTGGCCGTGAACGCCTTGCCGACCGCCGCGACGACGGCGACGACGTCCATGCCGCTCGCAACGCCCGTCACGAGCCCCGCCCCGAGGACGACGAGGAGCGGATTGAGCCGGAGTGCGAAGCCGACGACGAGGACGAGGACGCCGAGCAGAGTGAGCATGGCCGGGCACCCTAGCGCCGGGCGCGCGACGCGCACACCCAGGAGATGTCACTTCCCGCTGCGCTCGCTTCGATTCGCTGTTGGTCGACGTCGATGGTCGCCGCCACCCAACGCAGGGCGGCTCGCTTCATGTCGCGAACGAGCTTTCCCTGCGCGAAGCGCAGGCGCCTGCGCAATCGGCAGTCTCACGTGCCTCACGGGCTGCGCTCGATGAGAGGGCGCACCGCGTTCCGATCTCTGCGCTCGATGACTGAGCCGCCTCCTCGATCGACGGCCACCTTAGGACACCATGAAACGACTCCGTCTCATCCGCCTCGCCTTGGTCACGTCCGCACTGGCGGCATGTGACATCGCGGTCCTCGATCCGATCACTCGACCCAAAGGAGAAGCGCCCAAAGGAGACGACGATCCCTCGGCTCCGTCGGATCCACCTCCGTACATCGACAAGGATGCTGGCCCTCCTCCGCCGGATGTAGACGCCGGGCCGCTCACGTCCAACCCGGCTTGCAGCCCGAGCGGTCAGGACCCGAACGAGATCGTCATCGCATGCGGTCTCTCCCCGGACACCGTCATCGTCGCCGTCTCTCCACGGCACATCGCGACGATCGAATTCCACGGTAAGCACCTCAGACGCATCGATCGGGTGACGAAACAGATCGACACGATCGCGCACGCCAACACGGACGCTCCAGACTCGCTGATGGCGTGGGGGGAAGGGAGTTTTACGTTCTCGGAGTCGCTCGATCGTCTTGCATTCACCGATGCGTTCCCAGCAGCTGTGGGAGCTCGGTCCATCGACCTGACATCCGGCGCCATCACCACACTGACGAACAGCGGTGTTGGGAGCACCCTCACGAGCGTGGGCACGGACGTGTTCTTCAACGCGGCGAGTGGGCGCGACATTGTCCGCGTGCCCTTCCTCGGCGGGGCGGTCGTCGCCGTTGCGGAGGGAGAGAGGGCCATCGGTACGACCGGACCGTGGACCTATTACCTCCACTACGTCTTCGAGGACCGGGCCACGGCGTTGAGCCGCGTGCGTGTGGGGAGCGGCGTCCGTCAGGAGATCGCCCGAAACATCACTCGGTGGAATGACAAGGCCGTCGTGCTCGATTCGAACGGTGGCGCGTATTTCGTCCAGCGCGGCACGCTCGAAGAGCCATGGCGGATGCTCCACGTCGGTCCGGACCACCCGAATCCGGAGACAATCTTCAGTTGCTGGGATGTCGATCACTGTGGAGACCATCCGGCGTGGGTGAAGCTCCACCGCGGCCATGTCTTCGCCAGTGGTCGGATCGGAAGCTACGTCACCTATGGAAGAGCCAAGGAGTTTGGACTCATGGGCTTCGTCACGCTGCTCGGGCGTCGTGGTTGGGGCTCCGTCTGGTTCGAAGGCGACTACATGTTCGAAGCCTACGTGCGCGGTGGTGACGGCGTCGTCCCCAGCGAAGGTGTCGTCTCGGCGCGCCCGCTTCCTCCGCTGTTCCCGTGATCGCGCCTGCACGCCCGTCGCGGGACGCGGCGCGAGGTGTCACCCTCGAGTACGCTCGAGCACCAGGAAGCGTGCACCCCCTTCGCCCCTTCGCTCGCTCGCGACCGCAAAGCCGCGCCGATCGAGGGCGAAGAACACGTCCGCTTCGGGCGGGGCCGGGACCTCGGTGAGGTAGATGCGCGTCACCCGCGGTAGCGCCTCGGCGAAGATGCGTGTTCCTCCGATGACGAAGGGCTCGTCGTCGACGCTCCACGCGAGGTCCAGCGCCTCGTCGAGGGTCGGAGCGGCGAGCACGCTTCCCGGTCCCTCGCGCGGCGCATCCGCCGGCGGCACGAACGAGCGCGACACGACGATGTTCGTGCGGTCGGGCAGGGGACGCCCGGCCTCGTCCCAGGTGCGCCGTCCCATGACGACCGCGTGGCCACGTGTCGTTCGCTCGAAGTGCTCGCGATCCTCCGGGTAGCTCCAGGGGAGCTTGCCGCGGAGGCCGAGCGCACCGTCTCGACCGAGCGCGAGGATCATCGAGAGCTGGCGAGGACGCTGCATCGAAGGCGCTCGAGCCTATCTCACTCGGGACGTATCCGGCGCGAGAGCCGCCGGATTTCCCGAAACGCGCTGCGACAGACGTGTCGTCGGCGATTGCCTCGCCGTATCATGCGGGCTTCGCTCAGATGTGTCGCTTGCTCTCGAGATCGCGATGGCGTGTCTTGCCGTGCGCGATGGCATGGTGCGCTGCCGCCGTCTTCGGGACCGGCGATGCGCGCGCGGCCGAAGAGCGCCCGGTCGTCTACTCGCTGACGCTCGACGAGGGCCCGCTCGATCGCTGTGGAGGTGAGCCCGCGCTCGTAGGCGCGGTGACCGAGCGCCTCCGCCGCGAGGCGTTCACGAGTGACGATGCCTCCGACATCACGATCGCGGTCACGTCCACGTGGGCGCTGGCTTCGAGCGCGCCGTCGACCTGGCGCGCGCAGATCGTCGCGAAGGACCGGACGGACACCGAGCTTGGTCGACGCGACGTGCCCCTGCCGGCCAACGACTGCGCGAAAGCGCTCGACACGCTCGCCGTCGTCCTCGCCATCATGATCGGCCCCACACGGACGACGACGAGCCCGCCCTGGCACGCTCAGCTCGAGCCGCGCGAGCCGCGCGAGCCGGAGCCGGCCGCGCTGCCGCCGGCGGCCGATCGTCGGCGGCCACGACCGAGGCGGAAGTTGCCTCCACCCGCCGAGCCGCTTCGATGGTCCGCGAGCCCCCTCGCGGGCGTGGTCGGGGGCACGGGCGTCCTTCCGGGGGTCTCGTTCGGCGCCGAGGCGGGTGCGCTCGTCCGGCCCCCGGTCCACCGCCTCGCGATGATCGCGCGAGCGGTGTACTGGTTCGAGGTCGCGACCCCGACGCTACCCCCGGCCGAAGTGGACCGAATTGGCTTCTCGATTCTCGGTTGTTACGAGCTCATTCATGGCGCGGCGCTCGGACTCATGGGGTGCGGCGGCGCGGAGGGGAGCCGGATCGCCGCCCGCTCCTCGGACTTCACCGTCCCGTCGAAGAGCACCGTTGCCGCAGCCATTCTCGGCGGGGTCCGTCTTGGCTACCGTGTAGGAGTCCGGAACCAGCTGCTCGTCGAGCCATTCCTTGCCCCCGAAGTCTCCGCCCTCCTCCGACGCGATCGATTCACCTACCGGGACCCCTCCGGACGGGAGCGAACCCTCCTCCTCCCCGCACCGGCAGCCTTCCAGGCAACTTTCGGAGTCGCCGTTCACTTTCTTTGATGGAAACGGCGAGGAGGCGTCTTTTAGCGGGTCGAGGTCACCACCCGTGGCAGCACTCGGATATTCCGTCCAGGCTCCGGCCCGGCCCGTTCTCCCGGTCGCACCGGCCGCGCCGAGCTCCGGGACCCTGCTCGTCGGGGCGGGGCAGGCGGAGGTCCCGGTCGCTGCGCCAGCAAATGCCGCGGAAGTCTTCCGCGAGCACGGCGCCTTCGTCTTCCGGCTGCTCCGTCGGCTCGGCGTCCCGGACGCCGATCTGGACGATCTCACGCAGGAGGTCTTCATCATCGTCCACCGCTCCCTCGACCGTTACGAGGAGCGGAACCAGATGCGGTCCTGGCTCTACCGCATCTGCGTCCGGGAGGCGTCGCGCCTCCGCCGTTCGCGCAAGCCCACGAGCGCCGTCGACGTCGACACGCTCGTCGAGCCGGCGGGCACGAGCCCCGAAGACGCCGTGCATGCCAACGAGGCCCGCGCGGATTTCGATCGCCTGCTCGGGGTGCTCGACGAAGAGCGGCGCACGGTCTTCGTCCTCTACGAAGTGGAGGAGCTCTCCATGGAAGACGTCGCCAAGGTCGTGGGCTGTCCGCTCGCGACGGCCTATTCGCGGCTCCGTTCGGCTCGTCAGCTCGTCGTTGCAGCGGCCAAGCGGCTCGAAGCCCAGCGAACCCATCTGAGCCACGGGAGGTCGCGATGAGCGCCGAAGGACCGCGCCGCCTCCTCGACGGCGGCGACGAGCTGAACAGCCTGCTCCGCGGAGCGTTCGACGCGGAACGTGCGGACGAGGTCGACGAGGCGCGGCTCGCACGCATCGGTCAATCGCTCGCTCTCGCGGGCGCGAGCGCGGCGCCCCCGCCGGTCCCCTCGACGCCGCCAGGCGCCGTCGCCGGCGCGAGGACCACGACTGGGTGGCTCGCGGCGAAGGGGCCGTACGTCCTGCTCGCCGCCGCCCTCGTCGGTGGATTCGCCGTCATCGAGCGGACGGAACGCGCACCGGCACCGGCGCCCGCGCCGGTTCAGGTCGTCACGGTGGCGCCTGCGCCGATGGAGCAGGCGCCGACGCCGGCGACCCCGACGTTCTCGCCGGCGGATCTGCCGACCGCGCCGGCGGTCGTCTCCACGCCCGCGAAGCCCGCGTCCACGAAGGGCACGACGACCGGGGCGACGTCCGATGTCGACGAGATCGCCCTCCTCGCGCGGGCGCATGACGTGCTCCGCAGCGATCCCGCGCAGTCGCTTTCGCTCTGCAAGCAACACGAAAGCCGCTTCGCCCGTGGGCACTTCGCGCAGGAGCGTGAAGCGGTCGCGATCGAGGCGCTCTTCTATCTCGGCCGCAAAGACGAGGCGGGACGTCGCTGGGCCGAGTTCCAGCGGCGCTACCCCTCGTCGAGCCACCGCGTTCATCTCGAAAGCCTCTTCGCGCCAGCTTCCGCGCACTGATCCTCGCACTGATCCGCGACTGATCCGCGCTCGTCTTCGACGCGGCTCGATCGTCCGTTTTCAACGGGGGCCGCCTCCGCGGTACACCTGTCACTGTTCAACGTCGTCCGCTCATCCTCCACGGAGGTGGTCGGCGCCCGAGGTCATCCTTGTCATCGTTCAAGAAGGCCCTCGTCACTGCCGGCATCGTCGCCATGGGCGTCGCTGCCGTCGCGTGCACCGAGCGAATCTACATGGGCGAGGTGAAGTCGGACGGCGGTGCGCCGGGCTTCATCGATCCGAACAACCTCGACGGCGCCCTCGAGAGCGGCGGCCCGCGGCTCGAGTGCATCGGCACCGAGTGCCCCGACCCGTGGACGACCTGCATCTCGCCGGACGGTCCGACGTACAAGTGCGGGACGGATCTCCAGCGCGACCCGAACAACTGCGGGGCGTGCGGGAACAAGTGCCTCGAGTACAAGCCGATTCACATGACCTCGCGCTGCGTCGAGGGCGCTTGTCAGCTCGAGTGCCTCAATCCGCCGAAGGCGTTGGACCCGACCGACTGGCGCAACTGCAACGGCCTCGTCGACGACGGCTGCGAGGTGGACGTCTTCCGCGACGCGAACAACTGCGGGACTTGCGGGAACAAGTGCGCCGACGGCACGGCGTGCATCGAAGGCAAGTGCGGGTGCCCCGCGGGGCGCATCGCGTGCACCTTCGGCCAGGGCATCACGATGTGCGTCGATCCGATGAACGACGACAACAACTGCGGCGGCTGTGGGACCATCTGTGACCCGCCGCCGGACGCCTGCACGCCCGAGCCTCCGCCGAACGCGTACTACGGGTGCCGCGAAGGCAAGTGTGGCGCGCTCAAGTGCCAGCAGGGGACGGCCGACTGCAACGGCGATCTCGGCAGCGGGGCGGACAAGTGTGGCGGCGACGGCTGCGAGGTCCCGGACCTCGCGAGCGACGACAACTGCGGCGGCTGCGGGATCAAGTGCACCAAGCCCGGCGAGCACTGCATCAACGAAGGCAACGGCTGGGAGTGCGGTGTCGCCTGCGCGAAGGACGGCAAGGTGCTCTGCGGCTTCGAGTGCGCCGACCTCCTCAACGACGTCGGAAACTGCGGCGCCTGCGGTGCAGGCTGCAAGCCGCCCGGCCCGAACCAGGCCCGCGCGTGCAAGAAGGGCGTCTGCGAGTACGAGTGCGCGCCGGGCTTCGCCGACTGCAACGGCGATCCGTCCGACGGCTGTGAGGTGAACCTCAACATCCATCCGGCCAACTGCGGAGCGTGCGGTAACGCGTGCAACATCGCTGCGGGCCAGCCGTGCGTCGAAGGCAAATGCCTGATGACCGAGTGCGACGCGGGGTTGACGCGATGAAGACCATGCGACTCACGACGACGTTTGCGATCCTCTCCGGGCTCGGTCTCGTCGCGACGGGGATCCTTGCGAGCTGCGCGACGACGGAAGCGGGAACCCCCGCAGATGAACCGCCCGTATCCACGATCCCCGAAGCTGGCTCCAGCGACGGCGCGGATGGCGGCTGTGACGCGACCGATCCGGATTGCGTGACGAAGCCGGTGACGTGCGACGAGGCGCCGTGGTGTCCCGTACCGACGAACGTGAGCAACCTCTACGCGCTCACGGCGGTGTGGGGCTCGGGCAAGGACGACGTCTGGGCATCGGGGTCGGGCGGAACGATGCTCCACTGGGACGGGACGGCGTGGAAGCCGGCGACACTCCCGTCGCCGACCGCGTATCCGATCAAGAACACGTTCCATGCGCTCTGGGGCACGGGCCCGAGCGACGTCTGGGTCGCGTCCGCGACGAACGTCGTCTTCCACACCGACGGATGGAAGAACGGTGGAGCGACGTGGGAGCGAGCTCCGAACGGCACCGACAACGAGTACAACACCGCGCCGATCTATGCGGTGTGGGGCGACGCCGAGGGCGAGCTCCGCTTCGGCGGCCGACCGTACGATCTCGTCGTGGGTGACGACTGGGGGCCCGCCAACCAGATCATCAAGGCGGAGGTCGACGGCGGGCCGGGATGGGTAGGCGAGTACGGCACGCCGACCATCTACGGGTACTGGGGCACCGCGCTCGATCTCTGGGTCATCGGCGACAACAGCACCTACGTGAGCTGGCAGCTCGGACTGACGCTGCACGGCACGCGCGCGAGCAAGAAGGACCCGTTCGTCTGGACGGAGGTCGACAGCCAGTCCGCGGTCGTTCTCCGCGGCATCTGGGGATCGCCGGCCGGTGATCTCTGGGCGGTCGGCGACCGCGGGACCATCCGGCGCTTCACGCCGGGAGCGACACAATGGGAGATCGTCTCGTCGCCGACGACGGAGACGCTGCACGCCATCTGGGGCTTCGCGCCCAACGACGTGTGGGCGGTCGGCGAGACGGGCGCGATCATCCACTGGGACGGCGACTCCTGGAAGACCACCGAGGCCGCGTTCCCAGCGAACAAGAAGAAGCCCCACCTCTACGGCGTGTGGGGCAGCGGTCCGAGCGATGTCTGGATCGTCGGCAACGGGATCGCGCTCCACTACACGGGAGGTGCGAAGTGAAGCTCTCGCTCCGGAGCGCGAGCGTCCTCGTGCTCTTGCTCGCAGCGACGGTGGCCTCGACGACGGCGGCATGCGCCGACTCCGACGAGGCGCCGTTCACGCCGCCGAAGGACACGAACGACGGGAGCGTCGCGGACGGCGACCCGGACGCCTCGACCCGCGACGCATCCACCGAAGCGGGAACGAAGCTCTGCTCGGACCACGGCTTCTGCCGAACGGAGCTCCCGGCCGGCGAGCACACGCTCGAGGGCGTGTGGGGCGACGGGAGCGGCGTCGTGTGGGCCGTCACTGCAGAAGGCAACGTCCTCCGCTGGGACGGGCAGACGTGGAAGGTCCATGTTTCGGACCTCGGGCCGCTCGTTGCCGTCTGGGGCAGCGGTCCCACCGATCTGTGGATCGGCGGTCACGAGGGCATCCTCCACGGGACGGGCGCGTCGTCCGCAACACTGACGTTCTCGCCGGTCACGATGCCGGGCGAGCCGGTGCGCGTCGCGTCGCTCTGGGGGCTGTCGGCGAGCGACGTCTGGGTCGCCGGCGCTTCGGATGATCCGGATTCGGGCCTGACGAGCGCTCGCTTGCTTCACCTCGAACGCAAAACGGATGCGGGCGCCGATTGGTCGGAGACCCCGTTCGGCCGCGAGATGCTCTCTTGCTCCGGCGTCTGGGGCAACGCGGAGACCGGCGTGTGGGCAGCGTGCTCGCGCCCGATCATCGATCTGCCCGAATACAACGAGCTCGTCGTGCTCCGGAAGCATGGCGGAGCCGACTTCGCCGAGCTTCCTCTGCCGACGAACCCGGACGACGATCCGCTGCTCTCGGTGCCAGGCGTGCTCGCCGGCGCGATCGCGGTCTCCGCGAGCTCGGTGTGGATCTACGGCACGACGGCTTCGACCTGGCCGACGGTTTGGCAGGGGACCAGCGCCGACAACGGCCAGACGTTCACGTTCACCGAGGCGCGTGACGGCAAGCCGAACGATCCGCAGATCATGGCCATCCACGGGACGGCAGCGAACGACCTCTGGGCGGTCGGCGAATACGGCCGTGCCCGTCACTGGAACGGGACGAAGTGGTCGACGGTCGCGATCACGAACACGCACGTGCCGATCATCGATCCGCTCCACGCGGTGTGGACCGGCGGCCCGTCGGAGGTGTGGTTCGTCGGAAAGCAGATCGCGCTGCGGTTCGACGCGGCCCATGAGAAGGACGGAGGCGTCGAGTGAGCTCGCCCAGCACGATGCGAACAGGCCTGCGGTCGATGCTCGTCCTGTCGACCATCCTCGGAGGTGCGGCTGCACTCCTCTTGGTCGCCTGCGGCGACGACTCGGCGAACGCCGGCGGAGGTGGCGACGCCGGCTCCGACGCGCCGGACTCACTGCCCGACGTTGGGCCGACGGATGCGGGGGACCCCGACGCTCGCGGCGCTTACGATCCAGCCGAGGTCCCGGTCGTCTGCGAAGGAACGCCGTGCGCCACGCAGCTCGTGGCCGGAGGCGATCACTTCTGCGCGCGCATGAGCGACGGCACCGTTCGCTGCTGGGGCAGCGACGCATTCGGCGCCCTCGGCACGATGCCGGAAGATCCCGGTGGCGGCGATCCGAAGGACAAAGACGGCTCCGACGCCGGCGCAAGCACGGTTCACGCGATCGCGGACCTCTCGAACGTCACCCAGATCAGCGCGGGAGGCGCGACGACCTGCGCGCGACTCGATGACGGATCGGTGAAGTGCTGGGGAGACAACCGCACCGCGCAGCTCGGCCTCGAGATCGATCCTCCGATCGCAGACGAAGATCCCCATCCGACGCCGTTGGTGGTCCCGCTCGAGTCCGCAGCCGCGCGGGTCGATGTCGGGCACGGCGTCGTCTGCGCGCAGCTCACGTCGGGCAAGCTCTGGTGCTGGGGCAAAGACGATCACGCGCAGCTCGCGAGGCCGGGCGACGACGCCATTCTCGATCCGATGAACCCCGTGCGCGGTCCGGGCATCGCCGCGATCGAGCCGCTTGCTCTGTCGCGCGTCCGCCCCAGCACGAACACGATGCTGGGCGTCGACGGGCAGGGCCAGGTCTGGACATGGGGCGCGTCCGGCGGCAAGCCCGGGATCCTCTACGGGCGTGTTGCATCGACGAGCCCGAACGAAACGCCGAAGCCGATCGTGGCACTCTCGAACGTGACCGACCTCGTCGCGAGCGTGTGGATCCTGCCGCCGGAGGATCCGCCTCCGTGGGAGCCGGGAGTCCCGCCGCCGCCGTACACCCCACCGCCGCCGCGTGCTCACGCGTGTGCGATCGCGAAGGGCGAGGTGTACTGCTGGGGCCAGAGCAACGCCGGCGCGCTCTGCACCGGGCTGCCGGACAAGGAGCAGGAGCCGCGGCATGCGCCGATCGACGCCAAGACCTGGCCGCAGCAGCTCGCCGTCGGCGACGAGATCACCTGCGCGCGCATGACCGACGGCAGCGTCTACTGCTGCGGAAGCGACACGCGCGGGCGGCTCGGCACCGGGAACGTCGGCATCCTTTCGCCGCTGTTCGGGAAGGCGCATGCGTTCGTGGGCTACGCCGTGCAGGTGGCGACGAGCAACAACGCCGTCTGTGCCCTCACGAAGGGCGGTGCCGTCGAGTGCTGGGGGAGCAACGAGAAGGGTGAGCTCGGGAAGAAGCCAGACCGGCTCGATCATCCCTCGCCCGTGAAGATCGCGTTCTAGAAAGGCCAACGATCATGTCACGCCTCGTCACCTCGATCGTCGCCCTCACGGGCGCGGGCTTCTTCGCGCTCGCGGCGTGCGGCGACGACCGCAGCTCCTTCGGCTCCGGACCCTCGTTCGACAGCGATGCCGGCGACGCCGGGCCTCCGCAGTGTGGCTTCCGGTGCTCGCGCGATCTGAAGAAGGTCCTCAAGGGCTGTAGCGAGACCGAAGGTGAGGTCATCGCGGAGTGTGGCGTCGGTCAAGGCTGCGGCATCGACACGTGTGTCGACGCCTGCACGAGCGCGGCGCTCTCGAAGGGCTCCGTCGGATGCTCCTTCTACACGGTGCCGCCGGACGACTACAGCTACGGTGCGGGCGGCTGTTACGCGTCGATGGTGGCGAACACGTGGGACGTCCCCGTGAACCTCTCCGCGGAATACGGCGGCGATCCGCTCGACATCTCGAAGTCGGTCTACCTCGTGAATCGCTCGGGGAACGACGAGCCGACGTACGACCTGCTCACGGGCCCGCTCCTCCCGGGGCAGGTCGCCGTCGTCTTCCTCGCCCAGGCAGAGCAGCCGACGGGACAGGATCCGATCTTCTGTCCGGTCGGCACGACGCCCGCGCTCAAGGTGGATCCGATCCGCCATGGCACGGCGAAGACGAAGGCGTTCCACCTCATTGCGGATGCGCCGGTCGCGGCTTACTCGATCTTCCCGTACGGCGGCGCAGCGAGCCACTACCCGACCGCGACGCTGCTGTTGCCGGTAACGTCCTGGGACAGGAGCTACATCGCGATCTCGACGGGCAAGTTCGGCGATCCGGACTTCTCCAGTCTGGACCGGCGTACGCTCCAGATCATCGCCGACGAGGACGACACGAAGATCTCGATGCAGCCGACGGTCGACATCTCCCAAGGTGAAGGCGTCGCGCCCGGCGTGACCGGCGAGCTCGTCGAGTGGACCATCGGCAAAGGTGAGGTACTCCAGATCACGCAGATGAGCACGACGACGGGGAGCCCGATCGTGGCGTCGAAGCCCGTCGGCGTCTTCGGGGGATCGCCGTGCACGTTCCTCCCGTCCGAGGTCCCGTATTGCGACCTCACCCAGCAGCAGATCGCGCCGTTTGCGCAGTGGGGCACCTCGTACGCGCTCGTCCCGTTCAAGCCGCGCCTCCAGGTCGTCACCGGCTCCGCGCTGGAGACCGTCCCCTGGATGCTCGTCGGCGCCGTCGACGGCACGGTCCTCACCTACGATCCCGTGAAACCCCCGGGCGCTCCCGAGACACTCGGTGCCGGCCAGGTCAGCGTTTTCCACACCGACACGCTCGTCACGGTGAAGAGCCAGGACTCGAAGCACCCGTTCCACGCTTCGGTCCACATGAGCGGCTCGACCCACGGAGGCGGGCATCCGAGCGGCAACCGGACGCTCGGCGATCCCGAGTTCGTCAACGTCGCACCGTCGGACCAGTTCCTCGATCGGTACATCTTCTTCACCGACTTCACGTACCCGGAGACCTCGCTCACGCTCGTCCGACGCAGGACGCAGGACGGCTTCAAGCCGGTCCACCTCGAGTGCGCCGGAGAGGTCACGGGCTGGACCCCGCTCGGCGCCGCCGGCGAGTTCGAGTACGCGTGGGTCACGCTCACGACCGCGTTCACGCCGCAGAAGTTCGGTGAACGCAGCTGCGGCTACGGCCGCCACGAGGCGACCAGCGAAGGACCGTTCTCGGTCACGGTCTGGGGCATCGGCAAAGACGCGAGCTACGGCTACGTGGGCGGAATGGGCGCCCGGCCGATCAACGACGCGCCGCCGCCGCTCGTGCAGTAATCCCGCGCCGGAGGAGGGAGGGGGGCAGCTCCGCGATCTTTTTCTGCGACTCGCGCCGGGTGGACGGCTCTTTGGGGGGCGACGCACGAAGCGTTGGCACTTCAAGGAGTCTTCCAGCATGTTCCGTTCGATTTTCGGCGTGGTCCTCGTCTCGCTGTCCGGTCTCGTTGGTGTCGTCGGCTGCTCCGGCGGTCCCGACTCGGACGAAGGGACCTCGCCGCCGTCATCCGGGGAGGGGCAGGGGACGAAGAGCCCCGCGAAGTCTTCGGACTCGACCGACCCAGGGGGGGGTGAAGACAAGGGGGGTGAAGACAAGAAGAGCAGCGCCGGCCCCGAGTGCGAGGCGTACTTCGATTGCTGCGACGAGGTGGCCGAGGCGCAGCCTTCGCTCGCAGGGTCATGCGATCAGACGCGGAAGGCCGTCGACGACGCCGTGAAGAAGGGGGCGTCGACGGAGACGTACGAGTCGTCCTGCAAGCAGGCGATCGCCGCGATGCAGAGCGCCGGCTACTGCAAGTAGGCCGCCGCCCGGCAGAGCTCCGACGCCGTACCGTGTCGACCACATCGGCGGCGTCGGGGCGGTTCGCCGTGTGAAGAGACAGAGCCTCGGCGCGCCTGCGCGATGGACTTGCAACGGGCGCCGAGCTGGTATCAAAACGCTGTCATGCGCTGCATCGACTTCGTCCTCGCGTCCGGTCTCGCCGTCTCGTCCGTCGTCGCTTGTGGTGGAGGAAGCCCGCCCCCCGAAGCACCGACCACGCCCGTGCCCAGCAAGGCCTCGAATGGCTCTGAATCGGGAGCGTCTGGCACGAACGCGGGTGGGGCCGGGCTCGACGCGGCCGCGCTCGAGAAGCTGACCGCAGAGGAGTCGAAGTCGGGCAACTGCGACGCCGATCACAAAGCTGCGCTCGAGAAGCTCCTCGACGACGTCGAGGCGGCGGTCCGTGCGAAGACGGAGGACGGCAAGCCGCTGAAGATCGAGTCGTTCACGAAGCGCACGATGGCGCTCTCCGAGGCGGCGAAGGGGATCCAGCTCACGCTGAGCGGCAAGGGAACCGAGGTGCACGTCATCGCGTTCGCGCCGAAGGAGGTCTCGCTCGACGTGCTCGCGGGCAACCAGCCCACGACGACGATGCGCTCGCACTACAAGAGCGAGGTGACCAACGGCCCGGCGAAGATCTCGCTGCCGAAGGTCGGCGGCGACGTCCCGCTCGAGGGCGACAGCCGTGAGTTCGAGATGAGGCCGGGCACGCCGCTCGACGTGAAGATGCGCGGTCAGGGCTGCGCCGGCGTCGTCGTGTTCTCGAAGAGCTGAGCGGAGGCGGTAGCTGACGCTCGCGCAGCGTCAGTTGCACGTGTACGGCCGGTTCGCCGGAACGCAGTCCTTGCGCGTGTCGGTGACGGCCTGGCAAATGAAGCCCTTCGGGCAGTCTTTCGGCTGCTCGCAGCGGTGATTGCAGATGTACGGGCCGTCGCCGAGCGAGATGCAGCCTCCGCCGAGGCACTCGAGTCCGGCCCACCCGTCCCCGGTCGCGCTGCAGCAATCGCCGGGCACCTTCGTGCCGAGCTCGAACTGCGCCGCGGGGATGCAGGTGAACGCCCCTTCGGGTCTACAGCGGCCTTCCTCGCTCGGTGTTGCGGCATTGTCGCACTTCCACGCGAGGTCCGGCGGCCGCCGACAGATGCCGTCGCTCCAGCAGCTGTCGCGGCACATCTTCCCGCCGCCGAGGTCCTCGCAATGCCGGTTGCGGCAGTCGCTGTCGTCGTTGCAGCAGTAGCCGCTCGGGAGCGCTCCGTGCGGACCAGGCCCGAAGCCTTCGGGCGGCGGTTCTTGTTTCGTCTGACCGGAGGAACCACTCGTCCCGGAAGAACCGCTCGTCCCGGACGTGCCGCCCTTTCCCGACGAGCCCTTCGATGCACCGGGCTCCGTTCCGCTGGTCGAGGCGTCGCCGTCACCCGCGGGGATTGCGGTCTTGAGCTCGCCGCAAGCCGCCATGACGGCGAGAACTGCCGCGGAAAGCGCGATCGTGAGCGGGACGCGGAGCGACATGGCGGTCGGACTATGGCACGCAGGAGCCAAGGTGCACGCTGGAGGTGCACTCTGGAGGTGCACGCTGGAGGTGCACGGGTGGCTCCGTGCTTGGCTACGTCACGCCCGCGAGAAACCTTCCTCGCCTTGTCCCCGGCTGCGCCCGATAGGGCCAATAGAGATATGCGCCCGCAACGACGCTGGCCTCGGCGCGCCGCCCGACGCTTGTACGGGAGCGGCGCGCGAGCCCAGTGATGACCGTCAGGCGACGGCGGCCTCGTTGCCCTTGCTGCCGCTTCCGGACGCGGTCTTTCCGGTCTTTGCAGCCTCGCTGACCTTCACGCTGACGAGGCGCGACACGCCCGGCTCGCCCATCGTCACGCCGTGCAGGATGTCGACCATCTGCATCGTCTTCTTGATGTGCGTGATGAGGATGAACTGCGAACGGTCGGTCATCCCGCGGATCGCCTCGCAGTACCGGCCGACGTTTGCCTCGTCGAGCGGCGCGTCGACCTCGTCGAGAATGCAGAACGGCGACGGACGGATCGAGAAGATCGCGAAGATGAGCGACACCGCGGTAAGGGCCTTCTCGCCACCGCTCATCAGCTCGATGCTCGAGAGCTTCTTGCCCGGCGGCTGGGCCACGATGTCGATGCCCGTCTCGAGCATGTCGTCCGGGTTCGTCAGCCGGAGCTCCGCACGCCCGCCGCGGAACATCGTGGGGAAGAGCTCCTGGAAGCGCTTGTTCACCGCGGTGAACGTGTCGGTGAAGAGCTTCTTGCTCTCGCGGTTCATCTGGACGATGGCGCGTTCGAGGTCCGAGAGCGCCTTGTCCAGGTCGGCCTTCTGCGTCGTGTAGAACTCGTAACGCTTCTCGGCCTCCTCGTACTCGCGGGTGGCGTCGAGGTTGACCGAGCCCATGCGATCGATCAAGCCCGCGAGCTCGGCGATGCGCGTGCGCGTCTCGCCGTCGGGCGGCGGCCGGAGGTGGTAGTCGCCGACGACGCGAGCGAGCTCGAGACCACGGAACTTCTCACGCACGCTCGCGAGCAAGTGCTCCATCGCGATCTCGCGCTCGCGGAGCGTCATCTCGTGCTGCGTGAGCGCATCGCGGGCCTCCTGGGCGCGCGTGCGCAGGTCTTTCAGTCCGGCCTCGCGCTCCTGGAGGCTCGTACGGAATGCCTCGAAGACGGTCTTGGCTTCGGCGAGACCCTCCTGCGCGATGCGGGCGGCCTCGAGAGCCTCGATGAGGCGCTCCTTGTGCTTCACGAAGGTCGCGGCGGTTTCACCGAGCTCGCGTGCGCCTTCGCAGAGCTCGCCGTCGAGACGGCGGGCGCGCTCGGAGAGCTCCGCTTCGCTCTTCGTCAGGCGCTGGACCGTCGCCCGCGCGCCCGTCAGCTTCTCGCGTGCGCCGGCGAGCGCGACCTTGCGCTCCATGACCAGCTCTTGCTGCGCCTTCACCTGCTCGCGCCACTCCGTCGCGCGTGCTTCGGCCTCGCCGATCTCGGCGGCCGCGCCCGCGAGCTCCTCGCGGGCTTGCTCGAGGAGCTGCTGCGCGGCGGCGCGCTCGGCGTCTGCCTCGACGATTCCGCGGCGAAGCTCATCGAGCTCGTTCACGAGCGCCTGGATGCGCAGCTTGTGCTGCTCGCCTTCGGCCTCGGCGTTCTTGTGATCTTTCTCGGCGTGGACGAGGGCGAGCTCGCTCTGGTGCGCCTGCTGCCGAGCGCGCTCGAGCGCGCCCTGCGTCTCGCCGATCTGTGTCCGCAACAGCTGGTGTGTCGCGAGCCGCTCGGCGAGGAGGGCCTCGAGGCGTGCGACCTCGTCCGTGAGCTCGCGCATCTCGCGGCGCACGTCGAGCATGTGCGCGCCGGCTTCCTGGCCGGTCCCGCCGGAGACGCGGCCGTCCGTGTGGAACACCGTTCCGTCCTGCGTGACGATGGGGGCGTCGCCCGTCAGGAGCGAGCGGACGTTCAGCGCCGCCGCGACGTCCTCGACGACGATGGTGTCGCCCACGACGGCGCGGACGAGCGCTTCGTCCTCCGGCGCGAAGCGCAGCGAGTCGACGAGGCGGCCGATGAGCCCCTCCGCTGCGGGGAGGGGAGCGGTGGCACGCCCGGCGACGTAGGCCGGGTGGCGCGCGATGATCGTCGCGCGGCCCTTGCGCTTGGCGGCGAGGTCCGCGAGGAGGGAGACGCCGCGATCGAGATCTTCGACGACGACGTCCTCGAGATGGCTCCCGAGCAATCCAGCGAGCGCCGCCGTGAGCTCCGCGGGCGCTTCGACGCGGTCGGCGAGCAGGCCGGCGAGCGACTGGTCCTTCGTCTCGACGAGCGCCTTGGCGCCGGCACCGACGCCTTCACGACGCGCATGCATCTCGGAGAGTGCATGGAGGCGTGAGCGCTTCTTGCTCGTCTCCGCCTTCGCCTCCTCGAGGAGGTGCTCGCTCTCGGTGATCGCGCGACGGAGCTCGCCGAGGCGCTCTTCCATCTGCGCCTTTTCTTCGGCGCTCGTGATCTTGCCGCTCTTCAGGTCCTCGATCGCGAGGGCGAGCTGCTCGGTACGCGCGCGGAGCTCGAGAAGGCTGCCCTCGCGCTGTTCGCGCTCGGACTCGAGCTTCTCCTCGCGGGTGCGCATCTCTTCCTTGCGCCGGTCGAAGCCTTCGAGCTTCGCCTCGGTGCTCGCGATGGCCTGCTGCGCCTGGCTCATCGCGTTCCGGAACTCGACGACCTCGCGCTCGGCGCCCTCGTGTGACGCCGTGAGCTCGGCGAGCTTGCTCTCCTCCGCTGCGACGGCCGTGGCAACGCCGGTCTCGCCCTCTTCGAGGATCGCCACGTCGGCCGCGACGGCGTCCCGCTCGGCGGCGACCGCGCTAGCCTGAGCCGCGATCTCCGACAGCTCGCTCTCGGCCTGGCTCGCACGGCGGCGGAGCGCCTCCATGCGGTCCTTCGCGCGCTCGATGGCGGCTTCCTCCGCGCGCGCTTCGTTGTCGGCGGCGAAGGCTGCGGTGTTTGCCTGCTCGAGCGTCTCTTCGGCGCTGTGAGCCTCCTGCCGTGCCGTCTCGAGCTCGGCCTCGCGCGCTGCGAGGCTCGTCCTCGCCTGGTCCGCTTCGAGCGTGAACCGCTCGACCTCGGACTTCTCCAGATAGATCCAGCCGCGCAGCTCCAGGTACTTGTGCGAGGCCTCGTAGAGCTGCAGGTCTTCGAGCTCGTTGCGGTAGGAGATGAAGCGCTCCGCCTTCGCGGCTTGACGCTTGAGCGAGCTGAGGCTCCGTTCGAGCTCACCGATGATGTCGCCGACGCGGAGCAGGTTCTGCTGCGTCAGCTCCATCTTGCGCTCGGCCTGCTTCTTCCGGCTCTTGAACTTCGTGATGCCGGCCGCTTCTTCGATGAGAAGACGCCGGTCTTCGGGCTTCGCGCTGACGATCAGGCCGATCTTGCCCTGCTCGACGATCGAGTACGCCTTCGTACCGACGCCGGTGCCGAGGAACAGATCGGTGATGTCCTTCAGGCGAACGGGCGTCTTGTTGATCAGGTACTCGCTGTCGCCGCTGCGATGAAGCCGCCGGGTGACGGCGATCTCGGCGTAGTCCTTGTATTCGAGCGGGATGTCTACCGGGTCGTCGTTCTCGAAGGTGAGCGTGACCTCGGCGTAGTCGGCGGGCTTGCGCGACTCGGAGCCGTTGAAGATCACGTCCTCCATGCTCTTGCCGCGGAGGTGCTTCGCGCTCTGCTCGCCCATGCACCAGCGGATGGCGTCGACGATGTTCGACTTGCCGCA
>JAFAER010000075.1 GCA_023423895.1 Pseudomonadota bacterium | reverse complement strand
CGATCGACTTCAGGTTCGCGCCGTCGACGTACTCCATGACGATGAAGTACGCGCTGTCGCCGACGCCGATGTCGAAGACCTGAACGCAGTTCGAGTGCGAGAGCTGCGCCGAGATGCGCGCCTCGTCGAGGAACATCGCGATGAACCGCTTCTTCTCGCTGAGGTGCGGGAGGACGCGCTTGATCGCGACTTGCTTGCGGAAACCTTGGAGTCCCTCGCTCTCCGCGCGGAACACCTCGGCCATGCCGCCCGACTCGAGCTTTTCGACGACGCGATATCTTTGGGCGCTCTCGGTCATGCCGCGGCTCATGGAGCGTGCCACCCACGCCCTTGATGCGTCAACAAGTTCACAGCGCGAACGTCCAAGGAGCGCCATGCGCTGCGCGGGAAAGAAGCTGCCTCAGGCGCCCAGAGCTCGTGCCTCCGGCCGCGATCGCTCGCTGCCCGGGCGCGGCGGACAGGCTCACCTTTGGTCACCCGTGCAGGTGCAGGTGCAGGTTCGTCGAGGTTCGTCGATCGATCGTTGACACAAGCAGAGCGGTTCCATGATGCTCCGCCGCGCCGCCGTCCGGCGTGCTCGCGATGCGCTTTCGTCGTCTTTTCTTGGGTCTCGTCGGTGGCTCGGCCCTGTCCGCAGGGATGTTCACCGTTCGCCATGCCGGCGCGCAGGACGCGGCCGGCGCCGGCGCATCCTCGCCGAACGGCTCCGGCTCCGTAGCGGCCGCGACGAAGACGCCGGCGAAGCCAGCCGATCGTCCCCTCGACGCGGAGATCACGAGCGACACCGCCGCGCAGTTCTACGAGATGCGCAGCCCCACCGGCGACACCATCATCGCCCGGCGTCGGCTGACGACCACGCTCGGCGTCGCCGTCTACGACCTGCTCGACAAGGTCGACGATCCGCTCGCGCCGACGCTGACGTTCCGCGCGCGCCTCCGCTACGACGCCGACTACGGCGGCAACACGGAAGAGACCGCGATCGCCCGTCCCGACCGGCTCGTCCCCGGCTTCTCTCGCGGGCCGGTCGACCTGATGTACGGCTACATCGAGGGCCGCCGCTTCTTCAACGGCCTGCTCGGGTTCCGCCTCGGCCGCCAGTACGTGACGGACGCCCTCGGCTGGTGGTCGTTCGACGGCGGTCAGGTGAAGATCACGACGCCGTACTTCCTCGCGTTCGAGGTCTACGGCGGCCTCGAGCAGCGCGGCGGGCTCCCGTTCTCGACGTCGCGCTACGAGCGAGACGGCATCTGGCGCGGGGATCGGACGGGCTACGAGCGCGATCCGACGCTCTATCCGTCCTTCCAGCCGAGCGACATCGCGCCCGCGATCGGCGCCGCGATGGAGTCGAGCGGGATCAACTGGCTCCACGGCCGCCTCACGTACCGGCGCGTCTACAACACGGGCGCCTCCAACGTCTCGCAGTTCACGAACGGCGTCCGCTCGAACGCGACGTACGAAGGCACGCGTGTCTCGCAAGAGCGCATCGGCTACGCGGTCGACGGGTCCCTGCCCACCCTCGGCGGCATCAAGGCAGGCTTCGCCTACGACCTGTACGTCAAGGCGCTCGGGAACCTGTACGCCTCGGTCGACTGGTACGCGTCGCAGAAGCTCACGCTGAGCGTCGACTACGACTATTACCGGCCGACGTTCGACGGCGACTCGATCTGGAACTTCTTCATGGCGATGCCCATGAACGACCTCGGGCTTCGGGCCTCGTGGGACCCGACGTCCCGCGTGAGCGTTTCCGGAGCGCTGCGCGCCCGCGCGTTCACCGTGCAGACGGAGCCCGAGAAGGACCTTACGTACCAGACGTCGCCGAACGGGCTCTACGAGGCGAACTACTACCCCTCCAGCAGCATCGATCCGATGGGCGGCGCGAACCTCGCCGGGCGCTATCGCATCGGCGAGGGGTTCATCGGGGCGCGCGGCGCCGCCGATCTCCACCGTACGGGCGACCGAGTCGGCATCGACGTCTACGGCGAGCGCACGTTCGAGACGCGGTACGTCCTCCAGGCGCGCACCGGCGTGTGGCACTGGAACGACAAGCTCCGCGCAGACCGCGAGGCGACCAACGTCGGCTACGTGCTCGCGGCAGGCTACAAGCTCTTTCCCCGCTCGATGGTGCTGGTCGACTTCCAGCACGACATGAACCGCATCGCCGGACAGCGCTTCCGCTCGATGCTCTGGCTGACCATCGCTCTTTCGAAGTGAGAACGCGAACATGATCCCCGCACAGCGCGAGAGCGAGACGACACACGAGAGGCGGGGCCTCGGCGCGCTCCTCGTGCTCGTCGTCGTCCTCCTCGGCGCGATCGGGACGGCGTTCGCGCAGGATCCGGAGCCGCCCGCGAGCTCCGAGCCGCCGACCGCCGCCGCGTCCGATGCCGAGGCGGGGGCGCCCACCACGCCTCCACCGACGTCCGGCGGGCCGGCGCACACTGCGCCGGTCACGCAGGCCCCGCTGCTCTCCGGGATGGCTCCCCTCCCCGGCGACGCGCGCGTCCCGCTGAAGTGGCTGCCGCCGGGCGCCTTCGAGCAGGACACTGGCCCGTCCGCGGCCGTGTTCCCGCCGCAGAAGCTGACGATCCGCTTCAACCACAAGTTCCACGTCGGGACGCAGAAGCTCGAGTGCAAGACCTGTCACCAGGGCGCGCTCACGAGCCAGTCGGTGCACGACGTGCTCCTGCCGAAGCCAACGCTCTGCGACGGCTGTCACGGGACCGACCACTCGAACCTCAACGCCGTCGAAGCGGGCGACGAGGACTCGGGCAAGTGCAACTTCTGTCACGTCGGCTACCAGGCCGGTGACGGCAACCGCGTCGCGAAGTTCCAGATCCCGACGCCGAACATGGTGTTCAACCACCAGAAGCACGCGGCGCGGAACATCAACTGCCAGCAGTGCCACGGCGACGTGCAAGAGCTCGAGCTCGCGACGCGCGACCAGATGCCGAGAATGCGCGGCTGCTTCAACTGCCACCAGCATCCGGACTCCGCGGCGCGCGGCGACGCGAAGAGCGCCTGCGACGTCTGCCACGTGAAGGGCGGCGCGACCGAAGGCGGCCGCCTCAAGACGGTGTTCGCGAGCGGCGTGATGAACCCGCCGCGCTGGCTGCACAACGCGCAGCACGCACCGGACTTCATCCAGCGGCACAAGTACGTCGCGGCGAACGACTCGCAGTTCTGCGCGAACTGCCACAAGGAAGAGTACTGCGTCGGCTGCCACGACGGGCGCGTGCGTCCCCGCAGCATCCACCCGGCGGACTACTTGAACATGCACGCCACGGAGGCACGCCTCGCGACCCAGAAGTGCACGAGCTGCCACCGCGAGCAGAGCTTCTGCCTCTCCTGCCACCAGCGCCTCGGCGTCTCGATGAGCGGGCCCACCGGCGTCCGTGAGGCCGGCCGCTTCCACCCGCCGAAGCAGGAGTGGAGTGACGCCCCGCGGCGGCCAGGCCACCACGCCTTCGAGGCGATGCGGAACCTCAACGCGTGCGTCAGCTGTCACATCGAGCGCGACTGCGTCGTCTGCCACGGCGGCCAGGGCATCGGCGGCGGCTTCAATCCGCACAGCGGCGGGTTCGCGGGCGGCTGCGCCACCCAGCTCCGGCGTAACCCGCGCCCCTGCTACGTCTGCCACGATCCCGGGGCATCCGTGCTCCAGAGGTGCCAATGAGGCCGGTGAGAGCGGCCCAGACGCGGCCTGAGCCCCGCTCGGAGCGTGCAGAATGAGCCGAGAAGAGCGCTCAAACTGCGGCGCAGCCGCCTCGGGAGCGGGATTTGCCACGCAATCCTCATGTTTTGGGTTGTGTGATAACGCCTCCGGCGGCTATATCCGCTCTTCGTCCGGCAGCTGCCGCCCTTCGCCTGAGGAGACGCCCCATGAAAGAGCTCGTCCGATACCTCTTGGACAACATCTACGTGGATTTCCAGGGCGAGATCTCGCTGGACACGGTGCGGCAATTCCTCCGCGGGGACGACAGCCGCGAGGCGAAGGCGCTCTTGCAGAAGCTGATCGAGGACAAGGGTGTCGACGATCTGCTGATCACCCTGGCCGATGTCCTGAAGGACCACGTCCGCACGGGCGTGAACGACCAGGTGATGAAGGAGCAGCTCGTGATGTACGCAGAGAGCTGAGCCCGCGCGCGCCGCAGGTGCCGGCGAGGCGTGTTCTCACGCGTCGGCGGGCCGCGGTCGTGTCCGCTCTCGCCCTCGCCGCTGTCGCGTTCGCCTGCGACATCGAGGGAACGCAGCGCGATCAGCAAACGCTCGGGCCGGCGATCACGATCGTCGGCAACAGCATCGACGCCAATGGCGGCGTCGTCCCGGCGGACGGCGTCATCCAGCTCGCGTTCGACCGCTATCTGCTTCCGTCGACGATCACGCGCCAGTCGTACGTCGTCCTCGACAGCACGAACGCGCAGCTCCCGTCGCTCGCGCTGAGGACGTCCTACGATCCGGTGGCGCGCACCGTGACGATCGCGGGGCCCGATGGGCCGGGCCGCGAGTGGCTCACGCCGGAGCAGTCGTACAAGCTCGTGCTGCTCGTTCCGCGCGACCCGAAGAGCGACCTCGGTGGCTTCCGCGCCATCGATCGCGCCACGTTGTGGCCCGAACAGAAGCTCGAGTTCGTGTTCCGCGCGGGGCCGCCCTCTCACCGAATGCAGATCGAGCCGGTCGTCGACTTCTGCGCCGACGTGATGCCGATCTTCACGCTCAAGTGCAGCGACCCGAGCTGCCACGGGGCGAACGACTCGGCGGCATCCAGCTTGATCCTCGCGAGCTCCGAGGGCGTGCGCGTCACGGCTCGTCAGCGCGTCGCGCTCGGCTCGAACACGGGCCCGCGCGCGAGCTCGGCGGAGCCGACGCTGTCGCTCTTCGGCATCAACATGGACCTGATCAAGCCAGGGGATCCCGGCTCGAGCTGGCTCCTGTACAAGATCGAGCTCGCGCCGCATCCCGTGGTCGACGCAGGCCCTGCGCCACCGGTGCTCTGCACGCCGCCCGCCGGCGCGCCGCCGATCCCCGAGCCGGCCGCGGCGTTCTCCACGCTGGCTCCGTCGCGACCGATCGCCGACGACATCGAGCGCGCGATCTTGAGCGACTACGTGCTCGGGCGCGAGATGCCGTACCCGTACACGCCGTCGACCTACGTGCCACCGACGCCGACGCCGACGAATCCGAACCCCACGGCGTACTTCTACACGCCGCTCGACTTCCAGGAGCGCCAGAAGATCCGCCTCTGGATCTCGCAGGGCGCGGAGATCCGCGAGTGCGGCGGCTGCGGAATCCTCGACACGCCGGCGCTGCCGGCGGACGGCGGTGTCACGGACGCCGGAGCGGACGCCGCGACGGACGCGGGGGACGACGCCGGGGCGAACGACGCCGGCGACGGCGGGACGGCCGACGCGGGCGACTGACGAACGGCGTCAGCCGAAGACGCGGTTGCGGCCGCTCCGCTTCGCTTCGTACAGAAACTTGTCGGCGGCTTCGTAGAGCGCCTGCGGCGACGTCATGCGTGCGTCGAAGGCCACGACGCCTCCGCTGATCGTGCAGCCGAACTCCTTGTCGTCGACGAGGAAGCGGGCTCCCTCGACGAGCCGCCGGACCTTGTCGGCGGCGACCATCGCGCCCGGCAGCTCGACCTCCGGCAGGAGAATGGCGAACTCTTCGCCGCCCACTCGAGCGAGGACGTCCTGCTGCCGAAGTCGCGGCTTCACGACGCGCGAGAGCTGGCGGAGCACGCTGTCGCCGGCGACGTGGCCGTAGGTGTCGTTGATCCGCTTGAAGTGATCGATGTCGAACAGGACGAGCGAGAGCGCGCGGCGATAGCGAAGGCTCCGGTGGTACTCGCGCTCGAGCGCCTCGTTGAAGTAGCGACGATTGTGCGTCTGCGTGAGCGCATCCATCGTCATCAGGCGGTAGATCTCTTCGTGGTAGTTCGCCTCGATGTTGTCGCCCGACATGTACTTGAGGATCGAGCGCCCGATCTTGATCTGATCGCCGTCGCGGAGCGGGCTCCGCTTCAGGTTCTGATCGTTGACGAAGGTCCCGTTCGTGGAGCCCATGTCCTCGATGAAGTGACCGTGGCCGTCGTACGTGATCCGCGCGTGATGCCGACTGATGCTCTCTTGATCGATCGCGAGGTCGGAGCGCGTCGACCGGCCGATGTCGAACGTGCCGTGGCCGAGCGCAGCCCGCTTTCCGAGCTCCGGGCCGTAGATCACGACGAGGCACGCCCGGTCCGAGCTCTTCGGCAGGGTGCTGAACTCCTCCACGTCGGGGATCGTCGCGCGGCCGCTCTGGTCACGCGGATCGGGCCGCGGCTTTTCGGCGATGACGACGGGGGGCGAGACCGGCGGCTTTTGGTCCTTGGGATCCACGGATTCGACGAATGATACGCCGATCGCGCTTCGTGGGCCCACCGACTGTGCACGATCGCGGGCGGTAGCCCTCAGTCACGTCCACGTCGCGCGCGCTCGAGGTCAGCCGCTGACAAACGGCGTCGGGCCGGGGCTCGTTCACGTCGACGTGAGAGCGTCCGGCCCGAACCGCTGACGTGCTGCGCGTTAGATCGCGACTTCCTTCAGGACGATCTTCGAGCGGTCGTGGATGCCGAGACCGAGGTCCGCGGCCGCCTTGATGTACGCCGGCTCGCGGCCCTCTTCGGTGAGGGTCTTCAGCTTGAAGTCGGCGCGGTACTTCTCGACGACCTCCCACCCGATCGTGTCGATGGCGACGGGGTCGGTCGACACGTAAATCGAGTCGTGCGGCTTCACGAACTCGGGACGCTTGTAGAGCGGGCCGCCGTTCGCCATCACCTTGAAGGCGTCGGCGATGCAGAGGCGGACGCGGCTCTTGATGACGTCCTGCGCGTACAGGAGCGCGATCTGCGGGCTCGCGTGGTGCACGTGGAAGTCGTGCGGGTTGATGCTGCAACCGTGCGTCATGTTCTTGAGCGCGCCGGTGTAGCCGCAGATCGAGTGGTCCTTCACGAGCGCGAAGTTGATCGCCGCGGTCGCCTCGGTGAGCCAGCGGACGAACTTCGTCTTCACGCCGGTGCCCGGGATGAGCCGCTCATCCATCGTCGCGTTGCCGTTCGCGTGCGTCGCGATCTTCACGCCCGACGGAGCGTTCTGCGCCGAGATGCGCGTGGCGTTGAAGAAGCCCGGGTATTGCTCGAGCAGCGTGATGTTCTCGGGCTTGATGCCGCCGTCGATCATCGCCTGGACGAACGGCAGCACGAGCTCCTTCGCCGTCGCCATCTGCGACTGCGCGATGCCGTTCACCTTCACGACGACGATGTCGTCCTTGTGCACGAACTGCTGGACCGCCGTGACGAGGTCGGGCTTGCCCGTCAGCTCCGTCAGCGCCTTCGTGAGGACTTCCTTCGCGACATCGGGCTTCGGATAGAGCTTGTTCGCCTGGAGGGAGTCGGCCTTCGTGACCTTCACCACCTTGCCGGGCGCATTGAACGGCGAGAAACCCGCCGGCGGAGACGCGGCGAGGTTCTTCGCGGCGCTCGCAACCGAAGGCGTGAGCGTGGTGGCCGTCGCCGCTACGGCTGCCGCCGTGCCGAGGAACGCTCGGCGGCCGACAGCGCCAGGCGCAGGCTCGGCGACGCCGGGAGAGGCATCGTCTCGAGGAGACAGCTCCCTCTCGATGCGCGCGATCTGCTCCTTCTCGTCGTCGTACATGAGGCCTCCTCCGGACTCGATACTCTTACGTGGCTTATCACGGAGGGCAACCCGCGAACAAACGGAGGGAATTTCGTCGTCGCCCGTGAGGACACGACAGTAGAGCTCTCTCTCGTGCGGGGCCCTGGCGCCGGTCGGTGGCCCGCGCCAGCCCCGGGCCGGCCCGGGCCAGGTGCAAGGCGGCGCAACGAAGCGAGATCACGTCTTCCGCGCGGTGGCGCGCGGCTTGAAGAGGCGGCGGGCGCAGGAGGCTCGCCATGGACTCGAGAAAACGAAAGACCGTGTACACGATCGTCGAGCGAGACGGCCGGTGCTGGTGGCGGCGGCTGGGCGTCGGCTTCGTGAACGCCGACGGCTCGATCGACGTGAAGCTCGATGCGCTCCCGCAGAACGGAGCGCTCCAGCTTCGCGATGCCGAGCCGCGCGTCATCGCTCAGGAGTGTGGGACGTGAGCCGCGAACGCGAGCAGGCCGGGGCCCGGGCATTCGCGCTGACGCTGGCGGACGGCGGCGGCCACATCCTACCGGCTCCGCGAAACGTTCCGGAGGAGTCGCACCTCGCGCGTCTGCGCGCCGCCATGCGGGCATCGCCGTGGGCGACACTTGCCGTGCGGAGCTTCGTCATGATGCTCGGGCTCGTCGTGCTCGCCTGGATCGGCCGCGCAGCGACAGCCGCTCCGTCCGCTCATGCCGCTCGCGAAGCGCCCGCTCCAGCGAACGTCGCCGCGGACGCAGGGACCATCACGAGCCCGCCGAGTGACCAGCCCCCTCCTGCCCTTCCCTCGCCCCCAGCCACGGCTCCGCCACCGGCGCCGGCGATTCCGGCTTCACCGGCCGCTGCATCCCACGGCCGGGCGACGCCCGAAGACCCCGTGTTCATCAACCACGCGAGCGCGGAGGAGCTCCGTCGACTTCCAGGCGTCGGACCGAAGCGCGCCGACGCGATCGTGTCGCTTCGTCAGCGCATGGGGAAGTTCCAGCGCGTCGAGGACCTCCTGCGGGTGAAAGGCGTGGGCCGCGCGACGCTTCGCAAGTGGCGACCGCTGGTCCGGCTCGACGTCCCGGCCGCTCCCGACGCTGGCACGCCGCCGTCCACGGCGGACACGATCAGAGCGCCGTGAACATGGATGCGTCGAAGTGTCTCGATCGCCGCGGGAGACGGAGGCGCGCTTCAGCGCGTGAGGATGCGCGCATTGATGTGCGCGACGATCGCGGCGCTCTCGTTCACGGTGCGCCGGTGAATCGACGGTGTCGTGCCCTTGTAGCTGAACATGTGGACGTTGACGCCGCTCTCGCCGGTCTCGAGCGCTGCGAGGTCGGCTGCGGGCACCCAGTGCTCGTCGGGCTCGAATGCGCCGCGCGAGCGCGCCATCTCCGAGGCATAGTGCTTCTCGCCGAGCAGCTTGCGCACGGGCTCGACGGCATGGCAGCTCGCGCAGTCGATCGTGTCCGGCGTGTGCAGGTCGGGGTTCTCGAGACGCAGCATCGCGGCGAACGCGCGCTCGCGTCCCTCGGCGCCGGCGGCGGCGGCGCGGGCGCGGTTCCCGAGGTCCTGGATGTTGTCGCTCGGCGGCGCGTTCGACGCGGGGACGAACGCCGGATCGCCTTCGAGCTGGCCCGGAGTGAAGCCGGCGAAGAAGGCGACGTGCGTGTCGTCCCCCGCGGGCAGCGTCGGGATCTTCAGCGTGGCGCTCTTCTCGACGTCGAAGCCGGAGAAGTTCCATGTCGTGTCGAGGCCGCTCGGCGCAAACTGCGTGATCTGCACGAGCCTGTCGGCGCTCGCGAGCGACGTGATGAGCTCGTTGACCTCCGTGGCAGTCGTGACGTCGAGATCGCCGCTCGTCGTCGCGAGCAACGGGTGCGGCGCGAGCGGACCGAGGCGGCGCTCGCCGCCCTTCCGCTGGCGCAGCGCGATCATCGTGCGCACCGCGCTGGTCAGCTCGTCCCGCGTGAGCGCGTAGAAGGCATGGACCGCGTCGTCCGCGGCCGTTGTCTTGTTCTTCACGAACGAGAGCGTCTGGAAGACGAGGCGCATCTGGTTCTTGCACGCCCCCTCGTTTGCGACGGGGCCGCGCTGCGCGAAACAAGGGTCGAAGCGCACCGCGACGAGGCGCAGGCCGGCCTGCGAGGGCGCCGGCGGCGTGCCACCGATCTGCAGCGTGCCCGGCGGACCGAACGCGCGTTCGTAGATGGCCTTCGGCAGGAGGTCGCCCGTCGTGAGGTAGCCACGGTCGTACGCGGCCTTCGTCTTCGCGAGCGGAAAGAGGATCGAGACGTCGTTGACCTGCGCGAGCTCGGGGCGGAGATCCTGCGAAAACGCGGCCTCGGTGCCTTCGGAAGCGTCGTCCTCTTCTTCGGGCGCAGCGCAGGCAGCGGCGGCAAAAGCGAACGTCAGAGCCGTCGTGAGGGCGAGGAGCGCGCGCATCACATCACTCCGGGATCTGCATCGTGCTGTCGACCGGCAACACGGCGACGGTGTACTTGCCGTCGCTCACGTGACGCGTCTTGTTCGTGTTGACGAGGTTGTGCTGCGACGTCGTGATGACGTCGTACTGGAACCCCGCCTCCATCTTCATGATGATCTCGCAGAGGTTCGTCCGCGTGTTGCCAACGCCCGCCGTGTTGTGCAGCCACGGCTTCTTGCCCTCGGGATCCTCCTGCTCGATGCGGAGATAGCTCCACATCGTGTCGTGGCCGACGTCCGCCTTCATCACGACGCGGTAGTAGCCGGTCTCCGGCGGGTTGAAGTGGTACGCGTGCCAGCCTTCACGCGGCGTGAGGACGTTGTCGTGCCACCGGCCAACGGCGAGATTGATCTTCGTGTCGGTCGGAGCGCCGATGTTGTCGAGGCGCTGGACCTCGTCTCCGACCGCGTCGGTGTCGTCTTCCTCCGTCGCAACGCCGCAGCCGAACGTCGTCGAGAGCGCGGAGACCATGAACAAGGAGAGGAGCAGCCGGGTCTTCATCGGTCACTCCTTCACGGTGAGCTTGTAGTTGACGGTCGCGCGCTGGCTCGACTCGATGTGCTGGCCGAGCGTCGCGACGACGGTGAACTTCTCGCCCTTCCTCACGCGGAAGACGAGCTCGCCCGAAGCTGAAGGCGGGGACGTGCTGTTGTTGCGGAACCCGTTGGTCGACCACGCCTCGCCGTTGCGCTCCGCGTTCGACTGCGAGAGCACGCGCATGTACGGCCGCCACGCGCTCCCGCCATTGTCGCGAGCGTTGATGTTCGCCGTCTCGATCACGACCTTCACGATGCCGTCCTTGCCGGCCGTGTAGACGTGCGCCGGAAAGCCGACGCGCGGCGTGATCTGCCCCGAGACGCTCGCTGCTCCGTTCAGCGGCGCGTCGGCCTTGATGGTCGGGTTGTCGAGGTCCTCGGCGGCCGCCGCCACCAGCGCCCAAGACGTGCCCACCGACAGGACGGCGATTCCAACCCCGTGACGCCAGCTCCGAAACCCCATGGCCAGGTAGGGTGCAACCGATGTGCCCAGGGTGGGAAAGTGTGGGCACGGCGGATTTCCGCGCAAATCGGGCAGCGACCGGGCCAGCGGACGGCGAATCTGGATCGTCGAAGCCCCGCTGCGATCGCCCAGGGTCCGGGCGATCGGCAGCCGGCCGGCCGAGGACGGTCAGCCGTTCAGAGACGAACGGAGCGCCTGGACGAGCGCGCGAATGGGCTCGGCGCGAAGCTTGTAGGACGCGCGATTCGCGACGAGCAGCGTCGAGACGGCGAGGATCTCCTCCTTCACCTCGAGCCCGTTCTGCACGAGCGTGGCGCCCGTCTCGACGAGGTCGACGATGAGATCGGCGAGACCCGTGAGCGGCGCGAGCTCGACCGAGCTCTGCACGTTCACGATCTCGACCTGCACGCCGCGCCGGGCGAAGTGGCGAGCGGCCGTGCGCGGGTACTTGCTGGCGACGCGCGGCATCCGGTTCGCGGTGTCGAGCTTCTCGCCCGCACGCCCTGCGACGACGAGCCGACAGCGACCGATGCCGAGGTCGACGGGGTGGTACGCGTCGATGTCGTGCTCGACGAGGACGTCACGGCCGCACACGCCGAGGTCCGCCGTGCCGTACTCCACGTACGTCGGCACGTCGTCCGGCTTGAGGAGCAGGAGATGAATCAGGTGCTCGCCGAGCCGCGCGCGGCGCACCAGCGCGCGGTTGTTCTCGTCGAGGGCGCTCGCGAGCGTCGTGTCCGCATCGCCCGTCATTCCGGCGCGCGCGAACAGCTTCGAGACCGGGCCGAGCGTCCGGCCCTTGGGCAGCGCGATCGTGATCGCCGGCCGTGCTTCGGGGCGAGAGGACGGGCTCTTGGCCGCGACGGCCGGCGTCACGACTCGGCTCCTTTGACGCGCTGGACGTCGGCGCCGAGGCCGCCGAGCTTCTCCTCGATGCGCTCGTAGCCGCGGTCGAGATGGTAGACGCGGCGCACCTCCGTCTCGTCGTCGGCCGCGAGGCCGGCGATCACGAGAGAGGCGCTCGCACGGAGATCGGTCGCCATGACGGACGCACCATAGAGCTTCGATACGCCCTGCACCACCGCCGTGTTCCCGCGGAGCGCCACGCTCGCGCCCATACGCTGGAGCTCAGGCACGTGCATGAAGCGATTTTCGAAGATCGTCTCGCTGATGACGCTCTCGCCGCGCGCGAGGCACATGAGCGCCAGAAACTGCGCCTGCATGTCCGTCGGGAAGCCTGGATGCGGGTTCGTCGTCACGTTCACCGCGCGGAGCGGTCCCTTCCGGCGGACGCGGATGTTCTGTCCCTCCGTCGTGATCTCGACGCCGGCCATCCGCATCTTCGTCGCGAGCGCCTCGAGATCGCCGACCTCGGCTCCCTCGAGAAGGACGTCACCCCCCTCGAGCATCGCCGCCGCGCACATGTACGTGCCCGCCTCGATGCGGTCCGGGATGATCGCGTGATCGAAGGGCGAGAGCTCGCCGCGATCGGTGCCGACGATGTGGATGACGTCGGTGCCGGCGCCGTTCACCTCGGCGCCCATCTTGTTGAGGATGCGCCCCAGCTCCTCGACCTCCGGCTCGCGCGCGCAGTTGACGAGCGTCGTCCGCCCCTTCGCGAGCGCGGCGGCCATCATCAGGTTCTCCGTCCCCGTGACGGTGGGCAGGTCGAAGCAGACCTCGGTTCCGCGGAGGCGTCCGCCGCCGCCCGGGCCTTCGGCGATGACGTATCCGCGCTCGAGGCGGATGTTGCAGCCCATCGCCTCGAGGCCCTTCAGGTGCTGATCGATCGGACGCGCGCCGATCGCACAGCCTCCCGGGAGCGACACCTTCGCGCGCCCGAAGCGGGCGACGAGCGGCCCGAGGACGAGGACGCTCGCGCGCATCTGCTTCACGAGCTCGTACGGAGCTTCGGGCTTCACCTGCGAGCCGGCCGCGACGTGCACCTCGGGGGCGTCGAACGTCACGTCCCGGCCGAGGAAGCGCAGCAGCGCGGACGTCGTCTCCATGTCGCGGAGCTTGGGGACGTTCCGGAGCTTGCTCGCGCCGTCCGAGAGGAGCGTCGCGCAGAGGATGGGCAAGGCCGCGTTCTTCGCTCCGCTGATGCGGACCTTGCCCACGAGGGGCTTTCCCGTGCCTCGAACCCGGAGTGCGTCCATGGGGCCAGAGCTTTGCCAAATTCCAAGGCGGAGGCCAAGTAGCTCGACGCGGACCGGTACGCCTGACGCTGGATTCGCCATGGGGCGTGGGCGCGCGCGGACGAGATTCGCCCGCCCGCGGTGCGGTCGGCGGTGGCTCGCGGCACGCGAGCTGCTGCCCGGGCGCTGGCGCGAACGCACTGGAACAGGAGATGACCATGGGAAGCAGAACCATCCTCGGCTTGCTCGCCTCGGCGATCGGCATCGCAGGCGTCGGGTGCGGTGGCGACGATGACCTCGAGGCCAGGATCCCGGGCGTCAAGGCAGGCACCCTCGAGCAGAGCTGGACCATCGAGGGCACCCGCGACCCGCTGAAATGCCAGCAGTACAGGGCGGACCGCATCCGCATCGTCGTCTTCGACGCGAAGGGCGAGGTCCACGCGACGGAGTTCGCGCCGTGCCGCGACTTCCAGAAGACGCTCGACCTGAAGACCGACACCTATTCGGGCAACGCTACGTTCGTCGACACCGCGGGGTATCCCGTCAGCCGTAGCCTGCCCATCCAGCAGTTCACGATCCTCGACGACCGCAGGCTCCCGCTCGCGATCGACTTCACCCGCGCGGACATGGAGACCCCGCCGTGATCGCCACAGCTCGAGCGTGAGCTCGAAGCTCGAGCACGGAAGCGCGGGCGCCGCGCGCGACCGGCCTGTAGCATCCGCGCGATGACGGTCGGTCGACGTTTGGCCCGCTCGTCCCTTCTCGTCGTTGCGGCCGCCGTCGTCTCGAGCTGCGGAACGCGCGCGGAAGACACGGAACCATCTGCTTCGGCAGGCGCGACGCGAGCACCCGCGATCGCGACGGGCCACATTTACGACTGGCCCGAGGCCACGCGGCATCTCCGGATCCAGCTCGGCGCGTCGTCCGTCACGGTCGACCTCGGCGATCCCCGCCCGACCGGCCTCGACGCGTTCTGGTCGATCGCGAGCACGCACCCGGCCGCCGGCTTTTTCTACTCGGACGCGATCCGCGGCACGAGCGAGACGCGCGTCGCGCACGCAGCCTCGGCCCGTCGCGTGAGCGACATCCGAAATGTGTCTTCGCTCGACTTCAGCCACGCGAGCGTGGGGCCGGTGCCCGTCGGCGGCATCGTCGTGATCGCCCACGAGCCCAGCGGGCGCTACCTCGCCCTCGTCGTCGACGCGATCACGCCGACCGATCCCCGGACCGCGGGCGCAGGCCCGTATGCCCATGCCGACGTGACATGGCACCTGACGCCGCCGGGCGTGACCGATTTCGCGGCCACGCCCTGATCGCGAGCGGTCACTTCAGGATTGGCGCGAACGCGCCGGAGATCTCGCCGAGCGTGTTGTTGCTCAGCCCGACGGCCTGGAGAGCGCTGATCATCAGCTTCGCGGGATGCGCTCCGCCGGACGCGATGTGCTGGCCCATCTTCAGCTTCGACGGAACACCCGCGATGAGCGCCGTCATGTCGTTCGTGTTGTGCGAGTTGTTCCCCTCGGCGAACACCATCACGACGACCGTGGAGTCGAGCAGGGTTCCGCTGCCCTCCGGCGTGTCCGCGAGGCGCTTGACCATCTTCGCGAAGCGTCCGACGTGCCAGTTCGCGTTGAAGCCGATCTGCTGGACCGTCCCGCTGTGACCGGTGGCGTGCATGTCCGCATGGTTGCCCATGGGGTCTTGCGTCTTCAGGAAGCTCTGGTCGTAGCTGATCATCAGCGACACCGCGCGCGTGACGTCGCACGCGACGGCGAGACCGATCATGTCGGCGATGAGATCGCCGCGGAGCGTCTCGTTCGACCAGCCGCCGAACGAGCCCGGCGTGCCGAGGCCCGGATCGGTTCCGGGGTTCGTCGGTGACGTGCAGGTCGCGGTCGCGACCGGCGGCACGGTGTCGAGGCGCAGCTCGAGCTCGCGGAGCTCCGTGAAGTGCTGATCGAGCCGCGCGCGATCGGCGGCGCTCACCTTCGCGGTCAGCGCGTTCGCATCGGCGAGCACGAAGTCGAGGACGCTCCGCTGCTTCCGTGACGCGGTCGTGGGTCCGCTCGGCCCGCTGCTACCGCCGCCAGGCACGCTTCCGAACAGGGTGCTGAACAGCAGACTAGGGCTCGAGATCGGCGCGAGGGCGCGGACCTTGCCGTTCTCGACGCGCGCCGACGAGATCCCCTTGGCCTCACCGCCACCGTACCCCGCTGCCTGGACGCGCGCCTGCACGGACTTGAGCCGCGTCCCGCCGCCGATCGCGTCGGCGACGATCTGGTCCACGGTGTGGCCGTTCGCCTGGACCGGCATGGCGTTCCGGCTGTGAATGCCCGACAGCATCGGCGCCATGATGTTGCCGTGCTGGCCGACGATCTTCCCGCCCGGCGGCGGCGCCTGTCCGGCGAAATACGTCTCGACGCTCAAGCCGCTCACCATCGTCGCCACCGTACGCACGGGCGCGAGCGACGCGCACGGCACGGGCAACGTCGCCGGCAACGCGCCGACTGGGGGATTGAAGAGCCGCGAAGCTCCGTGGGTCGTCCCGGCGAACGAGACGATGAAGCGCTTCGGCGGCAGCGGCGCGGCGCGGGCGATCCGCGGAGTCATCACCTCGAGCAGCGGCAGGCCGATGAGGACCCCGCCGGCGGCTCCCTTGAGGAGAGAACGGCGATCGAGCTTCGGCGTACGGCTCATGGCGTGCTCCTTTCGACGCGGTACGTGATGGCGGGGGTGTCGCTCAGGGCGCGCAGCATCGAGCCGAGGTCGTGCACCGCGGTGAGCTGGGCATCCAGGGCTTGCAGCGTCTTCGCGTCCTCGTCCGCCTCCGCCCGTCCGAGAGCGAACCGGAAGAGCTGGCGATCGGCACACGACGCGAGCTCCGCGGTGCCCGCGAGCGCCTCGCCGAGCGCGCGCGGCCCCGAGAACTCCGTGTCGAAGACCTTTCCCTTGCCGTCGATGCTGCAGATGTCGAGCCCCGGCTCGCTCTCGCGCCATTCGCCCGAAGGGCCGAAATTCTCGAGGCCGAAGCCGATGTTGTCCGTCTGCGTGTGGCACGAGGCGCACGACGGGTTGTCGCGCATGCTGTAGCGCTTCGGCTTGCAGTCGGTCGCCGATGCGCCGCCGGGCGGATTGTCGGTGTCGACGCCGGGCGGGATCGCGCCGAGGTCCTTGCAGAGCAGGCGCTTCAGGATCCGGTAGCCGCGGAGCGTCGGGCTCGTGTCGCCGAACTTCGATCCCTGGAGCAGGAACCCGCCGTGCGCGAGGACGCCTCCGCCGCGCGATCCTTCGTAGCTCACCCAGCCGGGCTGCGCCGGAGCGGGCATGCCGTAGTGGTTCGCGAGCGCCGGGGTCACCCACGTCTTCTCGAGGCGGAACAGATCGAGCCACGACCGCTTCTCGTCGAAGACGACGAGGCCGATCAGCTTCGCCGTCTCCTCCTTCATGTCGGGCTCGAGGTTCGACGGCAGCACGACGTTCGCGTAGCCGAGCCACTGCGCGTGGAAGCGCCCCCACTGGTCACGCGCGCGAGGGTCGGCGAGCATGCGCTCCGCTTGCTCGCGGCGCCCCGACGGTGTCGAGAGCTTGCCAGCCTCGGCCGCGTCGAGCAGCGCAGCGTCCGGGCCGCGCCCCCAGAGCAGGAACGCGAGGCGGGTCGCGACCTCGCGTGGCTCGAGCTCGAAGACGCCCGGCGTCGCAGTCGGCTTGCCGATCTCGATGCGGTAGAGGAACTCCGGATGCTGCACGACGACCTGGACGAAGCCGTCGACGGCAGAGAAGAAGTCCTTGTCCTCCTTCGCGTAGGACATGAAGACGTCGAAGCGTTTCACCTCGTCGTCCGTGATCGGACGGCGGAGTGCAAGGCGGCCGGCGGTGCGCACGATCTTCTCGAAGCAACCGCTGTCGTTCTCGTTCGCCGGCGTGCAGCCGCTCGTCTCGAGCAGGCGGGCCGGGTGAGCGACGACTAGCTTCGCGTATTCGGCCGCGAAGCCGCTCAGGCGCGCGACGAGATCCGTCGACACGTCCTGAAGGGTGCTGTCGTTGTCGAACGGATTTTCCGTCTCGACGCCGGTGACGTCGGCCGGGAGGAGATCGGCGGCTACCCCGGGATCGACGCCGAAGATGTCGGCGAGCGAGCCGCGCAGCTCCGCGCGAGTCTGACGACGAAGCGACGTCGGCCCGAACGCTGTCGGCTCGAGCAGCGCGCTCGCCTCGGGCACGACCTCCGTGCCTTCGGCAGCCGGGTTGCGGTCGCGGCGCCGACCGGCGTTTTCGTCCTCCGGCGCGCACGCTGCGCCCGCGCCCGCAGCTGCGAGCGCGAGGACGGCTGCGATCGTCGCTCGTGTACGGCGCGGGCCCCGCGCGCCGCGCTGCGGTCGAACCTCGAGATCCTCGGGCATGGTGCCTCCTCCTCGTCGGGCATCCAGGAGCACGGCGCGTGCCGGCAGCCGCAGCCGCGGATTTCGCCGTCGGTCCGCCGAGCCCGGATCCTGGCGATCCGGCCCAGGCCCACGTGTCGATGCGATCGGCTCGGAAAAACCCGAGCGGACGTCGCTCACCGGTCTTCGATCAGCACCCGGATCGCCACGATCCTAGGCCTTCCTCGAGGGCACGAGCGCGGTCCTCAGAGGTCTTCGGGCTCGAACTGGCGAACGACGGCGCCGGCATCCGCCTTTGCGCCGCGAGGCCCCCGCGCTCCGCTCCGCGGCCGCGACGGCTTCGCGGGAGCAGGAGCAGGAGCAGCACTGCCGCTCGGCGTCACCACGGCGAGCGGCGGCGACTCCACGAATTCGATGATCGCCGGCGCTGGCCCGGCGCTCGACGCGGCAGGCTCCGGCGCCGGCACCGCAGCGGTCGTCGCGGAGCTCGACGTGCGCACGCCGTAGCTCGTGAGGGCGCCTCCAGCGATCGCGCCCACGGCCACGGCAATGAAGACGCCGACGAACGAGCGGCGCTTGCGCAGAGGCGCCTCGCTGGTCGTCGCGAACGGCGTCAAGCTCGGGTCGGTCCCCGAGACGACGCTCGAGGTCGGCTTCTTCCCCTCGAGCAACGCGCGATGCGCCGCGATCGTCTCGGCCCCTGCCTCGCAGACGAGCGCCGCGAGCTCGCTCCGATCGGCGAGCGGCCCACCTTCGAGCGCCGCCGCGAACTCCTGTGCGGTCGCGTAGCGCCGCTTCGGATCGCGCTCGAGCGCTCGCAGGCACGTCTCGTCGAGGTCGAGCGGGACCTCGAACCGGTCCGTGCTCGGCGGAAGGATCGGCTCGTTGATGATGCGCGCCAGCGTCTCGCCTTCGCTCTCGCCGGCGAAGAGCTTCCTTCCGGCAAGGCACTCCCAGAGGACGATCCCTGCAGAGAAGACGTCCACGCGCCGGTCGAGCGGCTTTCGATAGATCTGCTCGGGCGCCAGGTACTGGAGCTTGCCCTTCACGCTGCCGTCGGCCTGCGTGCTCGCGAGGCGCCCGCGCGCCTTTGCGACGCCGAAATCGGTGATGCGGGCGATGCCGTCCACGCCGAGGAGCACGTTTTGCGGGGAGACGTCGCGATGGATCACGCCGAGGGACGTGCCGCTCGGGTCGCGGAGCTCGTGCGCCGCGTGCAGCCCGAGCAGGACGTCGTGGACGATGCGGCGCGCGATCGGCAGCGGCATCGGTCGCTCGTCGTCACGAAGCTTCCGGAGCAGCGACGAGAGCGGGACGCCCTCGATGAAGTCCATGACGAGGACGACGTCGTCGTTGATCATCTCGACGTCGTTCACCCTCACGATGTTCGGATGCGACAGCCGTGACGCGAGCCGCGCCTCGTCGACGAACATCTCGATCATCCGCGGATCTTCGGCGAGATGCGCGTGCATCTGCTTGAGCGCCACCGGACGCGGGCGCGTGCCCCCCTTCGGATCCTCCGCCAGCGCGAGGAGCACCGACCCCATACCGCCCGAGGCCACGGAGCCGAGGACGCGGTAGCGAGGGCGCGTCCTCACGGAGCTCACGGGCATGGACGCCCGCACGTGAACACTCCACCCCCGCAATCGGTCTTCGTGCCGTCAGCGCATTGGAGGTCGCATGTCGTGTTCGTCCCGCTGCAAGCGAGCCGGCAGGCCGCGCCGCTCGCGCATGTCATCGTGCACGGCCCCGTCCCGCCGCACGTCTGCTCGCAGCTCGAGCCCGCCGTGCAGGACGTCTTGCATTCCTTGGTCTGCGCCTCGCAATCGAGCTTCGCGCTCTTGCAGCGGTCGCACGTGAGCTCGCACGTGCCGCTGACCTGGCATGTGACGTTGCAGATCGCGCCCGCGGCGCACTGCGAATCGCATTGGCGGTTCCCGTCGGCGGCGGGACACGCCTGGGTGCAGTCGCAACATCCCGAGCAAAAGGTCGTGCAAAGGCCCGTCTTGCAGCTCGGCTGGGGTGCCGTGCAGACGTCGGTGCAGACGACCCCGGCATCTGCGCCGGCGTCCGGATCTGGATCGGGGGCGCCGTCACGACCGTCTGGAAGAACAGCGCCGTCGCGCGGACCACCATCCGGACCGTCGACGAACAGCAAGTCGAAGTCACGCCCGCACGCACCGGACAGGACGGCACATGCGACGACGAGCATCGTCCGAGCACGAGCGAGCCGCATGCTCCTTCACGGTAGCACATCCCTTGCCAGCCACTTCGCGGCCGATATGCTGGTGCCGTGACGCGAGGCCGGTGGAAGCGACTCTTCGCCGTCGCGCTTTGTGGTGCGTGCGCGCTGCTGTCCGAACAGGCTCGGTCGGCTCCCGCCGGTGAAGGCGGGGACGCCACGGAAGAAGCACGCGCCCTCATGATCGACGGCAACGCCGATCTCCATGCGGGCAAGCCGGCGGCGGCGCTCGAGAAGCTCGAGCGATCGTTCTCGCTCGTACCGAGCCCGAACACCGAGCTGCTCGTCGCCCGCGCGCTCCGCGATCTCGGGCGTCGGGTCGATGCCGTACGCGCGTTCGAACATGCAGAGGCAGAGGCCCGCCGCCGATCGCTCGCGGGCGAGGTGAAATACAGCCAGACCGAACTGGCTGCGCGCGCGGAGGGCGGGAGCCTCCGGGCGCAGCTCGGGACGTTGCGGGTTCACGTGGCCCGGCCCGCCCAGTCGTCGCTCTTCGTCGACGGAAAGCGCGTCGCGCTCGCCGACGACGGCGCGGCCTCGCTCATGCACGAACCCGGTCGCGTCGAGGTCGTGGTCCGCGAAGGCGCCAGCGAACAGAAGCAGATCGTGACCGTCACGGCGGGCGGGACCGTGCAGATGGAGTTCGCGGGGATCGCGCCCGGCACGGCCCGAAGCGACGTCACGCCACCGCCGGCGCCGACGCCGGTGGAGACGTCCGCGAGATCCTGGGCCGTCCCCGCAGCCCTCGTCACCGGCGCGGTCACCCTCGGGGGCGCGGGCGTCTTCACGTTCTTCGGCCTCCGCTCGGAAGCCACCTGGGACGATCTCTCGCAGCGCTGCGGGCCGACGTTCTGCGGTCCGGCCGATCGCGCCGATGCCGATCGTGCGAAGACGGACCAGACCATCGCGAACGTCGGGCTCACCGTGGCTTCGATCGCTGCGGTCGCGACGATTGCGTTCGTCGTCGTCAGCCTGACGGCGCCGCGACGCTCATCCACGGCATCCTCCACGGCCTCTTTTACGGCGCCGCTCGACCGGCCCGCGCTTCCTGTCGTCCCACGCCTTTCTCGGACCGACCGGTTATGATCCCCCGGGATGCGTGACCGAGACGACCTCTCGACCGACGTCGCGACGTTCCAGCACGAGCTCGCCGCCGCGCGAAAGCCGGAGCTCCGACGCGTCGTCGTCGTCGAGGGACCGGATGCAGGAAAGGCGTTCGATCTCGATCCCAGCTCTCCGTCGCGCATCCTGCTCGGCACCGGTCCGGCGTGTCAGGTCCGGCTGACCGACTCGACCGTGTCACGCCGCCATGCCGCGTTCGAGCCCGCGGGCGGGGGCGCCTATCGCCTCGCCGATCTCGGCTCGACGAACGGGACCATCGTCGACGGGACGCGCATCGTCGAGGTCTACGTCCACGGTGGCGAGACGGTCCGCTTCGGCAGCTCGGTGGTGCGCCTCGAGACCGCGCTCCCGCCGCTCGTTCCCGAGCCGCTTCCGAGCGCCGTGCGCTTCGGGCGGACCATCGGCGCGAGCGTCGCGATGCGGCGCCTCTATCCGCTTTGCGAGCGCCTCGCGGCGTCGCGGATCCCGGCGATCATCGAAGGCGAGACCGGCACCGGGAAAGAGGTGCTCGCCGAGTCGCTGCACGAGATCGGCGGATCGAAGGGGCCCTTCGTCGTCTTCGACTGCACCACCGTCTCCGCGTCGCTCGTGGAAGCCGAGCTCTTCGGGCACGAACGCGGCGCGTTCACGGGGGCGGTCGCGTCTCGGCCCGGTGTGTTCGAGGAGGCCGACGGCGGCACGCTCTTGATCGACGAGATCGGCGATCTCGATCTCGCATTGCAGGCGAAGCTCCTGCGCGTGATCGATCGCTCGGAGCTGCGACGCGTCGGCGGACAGAAAACGATCCGCGTCGACGTCCGCGTGCTCGCGGCGACGCGCCGCGATCTCGACAAGGAGGTCGCCGCCGGGCGCTTCCGCGATGACCTGTTCCACCGGCTCGCCGTGGCGCGGATCGAGCTTCCCCCGCTCCGCGAGCGGCACGGCGACGTCGGGCTCCTCGCCCGGCACTTCGTCGCCGAGATGGGCGGCGCTCCCGAGATCGCCGCTCTCGTGAAGGAGCGGTTCGCCGACTACTCCTGGCCGGGCAACGCGCGCGAGCTGCGGAACCTCATCGCGCGGTACGTCGCGCTCGGGACCGATGCGCAGGTCCCGATGTCGTCGTTGCCGCCGCCCGCGAACGACGGCCGCGACTGGCTCGATGCGCTGATCGCCAAGGGCTTGCCGTTCGCGATCGCGAAGCGGCAGACGCTGGACGAGTTCCAGCGACGCTACGTGGCCGCGACGCTCGCGCGCTACAACGGCAGTGTCGCGCAGGCGGCCAAAGCATCCGGCCTCGCGCTCCGGTACTTCCGGCTCGTCAAAGCGCGCATGAAGGGCTGAGCGCTCTTCCTTCCGAGCACGTCGCGCCGATCACGCCGGATCGCCGCGATCCGGGGCTCGCGGCAGCCGCCGAACGTGGTCCCGCCGCGTGCTTTCGGGCCGTTCGCGTTCGAGCCCATGATCGCCACGATCCGTGGTCGACGCCGGACCATGCAAATCCCGCGAGAAATCATCCTTCGCGGCCGACGGCACGATGGCTGCTGATGGTCCTCCAGGTTCTCGAGAGGAGGCGACGATGAAGAAGGGTCTGTGGATCGTGGCGCTGGGCTCGGCGGTTTTCGCTCTCTCCGCGTGCAGTGGCGCGACGAGCGGCGACGACGTGAGGGGCGAGTCGCGCCAGGCACAAGAAGGCTCGAAGTCCGGCGTCGGGGATACCGGGAACAAGGGCACCCAGGACACAGGCAACAAGGGCACCCAGGACACAGGCGCGAAGAGCGGTGAGGGCGACACCGGCAACAAGGGGGGCGGTGACACCGGCAACAAGGGGGGCGGTGACGAGGGAGCCGGCGGCGGGGGGGACGAGGGCGCCGGCGGCGGGGGGGACGAGGGAGCCGGCGGCGGGGGGGACGAGGGAGCCGGCGGGGGAGGAAAAGGCGAAGCAGGCTGAGCATTGCCGAACCGACGAAAGTCGGGCAATGCTGGGACACGATGTCCCGCTCTCCGGCGCCCGAGACGCGCACGGTCCCCGAGCAAGATCTGCCCTGGGAGAAGCGTTCGCGCGCCGAGCGTGACGTGCTCTCGCTCGCGATCCTCTGGTCGCTCGAGGAGCCGGCGCGCGTCGGCGAGGTCGCGCTACTTCACGGCGCCTCCGTCCTCGGCCGCGGCCCCGCGACCGAAGACGACGTCTTGCGGCGGCTGTCCTTCGTGCGCCAGCGTCCTGGACACAACGAAGCGCGCCCGCCGCTCGGCGGCTCGCGCATCTCGCGCCAGCAGCTCGAGCTCCGTCCGCTCGACGACGGCACGCTGGAAGTCACCTGTGTCGGGCGCATCCCGCTCGTCGTCCGCGGCGCGGAGGTGAAGAAGGCGGTCGTCCGCCCCGGCGACACGATCGCGCTCAAGAACGCGCTTCTCCTCTACGTCACGACGCGCCCGCCGAAGCTCCCGACGTCGAACGGCACCGTCGGCACCGGCTTCACGTTCGGTGAAGCAGATGCCTTCGGCGTCGTCGGAGAGTCGCCGACCGCGTGGCGGCTTCGCGAGTCGCTCGCGATCGCCGCCGCTTCGCCGCAGCATGTGCTCGTGCAGGGGCCGTCGGGCTCGGGCAAAGAGCTCGCGGCGAGGACGATCCACGGGCTCTCCGGGCGTGGTCAGAAGCCGATCGTCGCCCGCAACGCAGCGACGTTCCCCGAGGGGCTGGTCGATGCCGAGCTCTTCGGCAACGCCAAGAACTACCCGAACTCCGGTAGCCCGGAGCGCGCGGGCCTCGTCGGCGAAGCAGACGGCTCGGTCCTCTTCCTCGACGAGATCGGCGAGCTCCCGCCGGCGATGCAGGCTCACCTGCTCCGCGTGCTCGACACGGGCGGCGAGTACCAGCGGCTCGGCGAGTCGAAGGGCCGCCGCTCCGACTTCCGCCTGATCGCGGCGACGAATCGCGATCTCGACTCGCTCAAGCACGACTTCGCCGCACGCCTCACGGTGCGCGTGACGACTCCGGAGCTCGGAGACCGTCGTGAGGACATCCCGCTCCTCGTCCGCGCGTTGCTCTTCCGTCGAGCGAAGGAGGTCCCCGATCTCGAGCGGCGCTTCTTCGAGCCCGATGCGAACGGCAAGCTCCAGCCGAGGATGGAGCCTTCGCTCGTCGAAGGCCTCGTTCTCCACGCGTACACGCACCATCTCCGCGAGCTCGAACGTCTCGTCTGGCTCGCGGTCTCCAGCAGCCGCGACGCCTATCTCGCGCGCACCGCGGAGGTCGCCGCGCAGCTACGCATCGCTTCGACGGACGACGGCGAGCCGGACGAAGGCGCGATCCGCTCGGCGCTCGCCGAGTGCGAAGGCAACGTCACGAGCGCAGCGAAGCGGCTCGGGCTGAAGAACCGCTTCGCCCTCTACCGGCTGATGAAGCGTCACGGGATCGAAGGCAGCGACGCTCCGGGCGACTGACGCGAGAGCGGCAGCGTCGAAGGCGGATCCATCGCCTTGCGAGCGCCCGACATCATCAGGTCCGCGATCGCTCCGTACGCGGCCGTCCACGCCACCTGCACCCGCGGCGTCCACGCTTCCCCTGCTGCTTCCGCCAGCGCGGCCAGCAGCGCGTCGCCGACCCACTCGTACATCTCGTCGGTGACGCCGTAGTCGACGTGTTTCGCTCCGAGCGCCTCGAGCGTCTCGGTGAGCCACTTGCCGTCTTCGATCCGATCGAGGACCGCGACGAGCGCACGCGTGAGCATCTCTTCCTGCTTGGCCGTAGATGCCCCGAACATGGGACGCACCTGCGGGTAGCGCTCGAACAAGATCTCGTAGAACCGGCGCGTGAGCAGTGGAGAGCGCTCCACGACGAGCTCGAAGCTTTCACGAAGGGTCGTCACGTCCAGGGTCATCGGATGCTCCTTTGCACACTGCACACAGCAGCCGGCGTGCCGCCTCGGACCGAAGCCATTACGAGCAGTTGGACTCGACCGCATGCGCGCGCGCACGAGCTCGACGCGTGCGCGCACGCTGGTCGTTGCGCGGCGACGACGGGCCGCTCAGCGCGATGGAGTGTTCGCGAGGTGCGCGAGGATCGCCGGGGCGACGTCGCTGCCCGTGAACGGGACGTGGTCCTCGCCGTCGAGCTCGATGAGCCGCGCACCAGGGACGAGCTCGGCGAAGGCGCGACCGCTGCGCAGCGGCACGAGACGGTCGCCTCGACGGTGCATCACGAGCGTGGGGACCGCGAGCTTCGGGAGGATCTCGCGGACGTCGAGGAGCGCGTTCGCGTCGAGGAGCGCCGCCGCGTTCCCCGGGCTCGCCGACATGCGGAGATACGTCGCGAGCCACTGGATGAACGTTCGGTCGTCGGCCATCGACGAAGCGACGAGCTCGGCAAAGAACGGCTCACCCCAGCGCTCCTGGATCGCGCTCCGTAGGCCGTCGAGCGCTTCAGGATCGATCCCGCCGTCGTAGCCGGTCGTGTTGAGGAGACGTGGGCTCGGCGCCCACGCCACGAGCGTGCTCACGCGTTCCGGGTTCGCCGCTGCGAACGAGGCCGCAAGCGAAGCGCCGTCGGCGATGCCGAGGATCGCTGCACGCGCGGAGCCCGCGGCATCCATCACGGCGCCGATGTCACTGCTCCGCTCTTCGAGCGTGGCGCCGTCGAGCGCGCGGTCGGACAGACCGGTGCCGCGCTTGTCGAACAGGATGACGCGGTGGTGCTCCGCGAGCGCCTGAAGGAAGTCTCCGAGCGCCGGATGCGCGTGGGCCAGCTCCAGATGTGTGACTGCGCCGAGGAGCACGACGAGGTCGGGGCCTCGTCCGAAGACCTGATACGCGAGGCTCACGTTGCCGTTTCGCGCGTATTGCGTGACGGGCGCCGGAGCGTGCGACGGCGTGCGCGGCGTCGAGCTCGGACCGTTCGACGCAGGCGTCCGCACGCGTTGCCCCTCGACGTGGGTCATCGCGGTGGTCGCCGCTCCCGAGAGCCCTTGGCGCATCGCCGTCGCGATGAACGCATATGCCTGCCGCCACGCATGGGCGAGCTCCTCGTTCCAGGACTCCGCGTCGAGCTCGCGGACCGTGGCGTGGAGCGCCTGACCGAGCGTCTCGAAGTGGGCCGGCGTGACGCCGTACCCGCCGTGTCGACGCCCGAGCTCTCGCAAGATGTCGGCGATGCGATCCGCGTCCCGCAGCCCTTCGATCGCGAGCTTCAACGCGTGCGCGAGCTTCATCTTCTGTGCGCCGAGATCTTCTGGGAAGAGGGCACGGACGCCGGGGTCGATCGTGAACAGCTTCGTGTAGACGCCCGAGACGAGCGCGTCGCTTCGCGGCAGCAGCCTCGCGAACGAATCGGCGACGAGCCGCGCTTCGTCGGAGAGGCGCACCTCGTCGAGCTCGTCCGAGTGCGGGAGATAAACCGACTTCACCTTCTCGAGCTCGACACGCAGCTCGGCAGCCGTCTCGAAGCGCACCCGCGGATCGCGGAGGAGGCACGTGTCGATGATGGTGGCGAACGCCGGCGGGATCTCGGGTCGGCGCGAACGGACGAACGGCGCGTCGCGCGTGAGCACGGCGTCTGCGAGCTGCTCGCCGACGAGCGGCGCGAACGGGAGCGCGCCGGTCACGAGCTCGAACATGAGGAGCCCGACGGCGTAGACGTCGGAACGCGGCGTCGCGGGCTCACCTGCCCAGAGCTCCGGAGCGAGGTACGCGGGCGTGCCAATCAGCGACCCGGGCCGCGTGAGCGCTGCGCGGCGCTGCGTCATCTTGCTCGCGCCTTCGGCTTGCGTCGCCGCAAGCGCGAGGTCGATCGGCATCGGCACCATGCTGCTCTCGTCGCGAAGGCTGCCCGCCGCCGGCTCCAGCTTCGCGATGCCGAAATCGAGGAGCTTCACGTCGCCGCTGCTCGAGAGCATGACGTTGCTCGGCTTCACGTCGCGATGCACGATGCCGGCACGGTGCGCGGCCTCGAGCCCGCGGGCGAGGAGCGCAGCGATGCGAAGCGTCGCGCCCCACGTCAGCGGCCTCGTCACCGAGTCGAGCGAGCGGCCGTCGACGTGCTCGTAGGCGATGTACGGACGGCCCTCGACCTCGCCGATGCGGAAGACACCGACGACGTTCGGATGCGCGAGCTTCGCGATCGCGCGCGCCTCGATGACGAAGCGCTTCCGTGCCTCCGGGGACGGTGAATCACTGGCGATGAACTTCAGCGCGACGAGGCGATCGAGCATCGTGTCGCGGCCGAGATAGACGTGGCCCATACCGCCGACACCGAGCGGCCTCTCCACTTCGAACGAGTCGAAGGTCTTCGGGGGCTCCCACGAGGTCGTCCGCGCAGCGTCAGCCATCTTCGGATCCCGGGAGGCTAGCATGCTGGCGCCCTTCGCCGCAGCGCCTCCTGCGCGGCTTCCCGGCAGGACGGCACGCGCTCACGAACGAGCCGCGGCTCGGCTCGAACCGGCATCGGCGATGCACGGATGCCGGCCCGTGGACCACGCATGACGCCGCTCGCCCGTCTTCACCTTCACCTCGTCCCCGCGCTCGTTCTCGCGCTCGTCGTGCTCGCCTGCAAGAAGCCCGAGCTCGATCGACGCGAACGCGAGCCCGTCGCCGAAGCTGGGACGGCGGTGGTCACCGGCGCGACCGTCTCGACCGAGAGGGGCGGAGCCGACGCGGCCGCGTCCGTCACCAGCGCCGACGCGGCCGCAGCGGCCGCGCCCGAAAGCGTACGCCTGCGGGCGTTCGGCGCGATCGTCGAGGACGCGCGCGACGATCGTGGCGCGGCCGTCGCGCGGGTCACGCCCGGATCCCAGGCCGCGAGCGTGGTCCGCCCAGGGGACGTGATCACCGCCGTGGACGTCGTGCCGATCCGGAGCGCCGACGATCTCGGCCGCTACCTGGACAAGGCGAGGCGAGGCGTCGTGGTCCTCACCGTCGATCGCGCCGGCACGTCGAGCTACGTCGTCGTGACGCTCGACTGACCGTCATTTCTTCGCGGCGGCGGCTTCCTTCGCGGCCTTGAGACGGCTGCGGAGCCGCGACGCGTAGCCTTCCTTGTTCTCCTGCTTCGCGCGGCCGATCGCGAGCGCGTCGGCCGGGACGTCTTTCGTCACCGTGGTGCCGGTGCCGACGTAGGCGCCGTCGCCGATCGTCACGGGCGCGACGAGCTGCGAGTCCGACCCGATGAACGCGCCCTTGCCGATGCGCGTGACGTGCTTCTGGAAGCCGTCGTAGTTGCAGAAGATGGTGCCGGCGCCGACGTTCGCGTTCTCGCCGACGAAGCCGTCGCCGAGATACGCGAGGTGGTTCGCCTTGGCGCCGCGATCGAGCTTCGTCTTCTTGGTCTCGACGAAGTTGCCGATGTGAGCCTCCTCGCCGACGTCGCTGTCCGGCCGGAGATGCGAGAACGGCCCGATCTGCGCGCGCGCGCGGACGATAGAATCGGTCACCACGCTGTACGGCTTCAGCGCGACGCCTTCGCCGATGTCCGCGTTCGTCAGCACGCAGCCGACGTCGATCACCGCGCCCGAGCCGACGCGCGTCTTGCCGCGGAGGACGGCGAAGCTCTCGATGACGGCGTCCGAGCCGATCTCCACGCCGTCCTCGATGCGCGCGCCGTCGCGGATGGTGATGCCTGCGAGCCGGTGCGTCTTCAAGATGCGCTCGCTCATCGCGCGATCCGCGAGGGCGAGCTGCGCGCGATCGTTGACGCCGTCCATGACGTCCGGATTCGAAGATACCGAGGCGATCCGATCGCCGCGCTTCGCAGCGAAGCTGACGATGTCCGTCAGGTAGTACTCGCCCTGCGCGTTGTTCGGCTCGAGCGAAACGAGGGCTTCGTCGAAGAACTTCCGCGTGGCCGCGTAGATGCCGGGGTTCCACTCCTTGATCGCGCGCTCGGCGTCGGTCTTCAGATCGCGCTGCTCGCGGATCTCGAGGATGTTCCCCTTCGTGTCGCGCATCACGCGCCCGTAGCCGAAGGGATTGTCGGTGGTGCACGTCGCGAGCGAGAGCACCGCGCCCGCTTCCTCGTCGAGCTTGCGCACGACGGCCGCGACGTCCTCTGCCGAGAGCATCGGGACGTCGCCGTAGAAGAGGAGGATGCGCTCCGCTTCGGGACGAACGCCGGTCAGACCCGCCTTCGCGGCGTCGCCGGTGCCGCGTTGCGTCGTCTGGATCGCCGTCTTCACGCGCCCGGCCCATTCCGGCTTCTCCGCGGATGCTCCGAAGGCCTTCGCGAGGTACGCTTCTACCGCTTCACGTCCGTGACCGACGACGACCACCACCTCCCCGCAGCCTGCTTCGAGCGCGGCGCGAACGGGATAGTGGACCAGCGGCTTACCAGCCACGGGATGAAGCACCTTCGGCAAGGAGCTCTTCATCCGGGTGCCCTGACCGGCGGCGAGGATGACCGCAGTCGTCTTCTCGAACATGGCGCGCCTTTCGCTTGATGGAGACTGGAGGGGGGGCGGTTATGCGACAGCGTCGCAGATTTGGCGGGAACGCAGTGAAGGATCGGGAGTCTAGTCGATTCGAGATGGATGAAGGCCGATCCTCCACCCATCCGCAAGCGGACGTGGCGCGCCATTCTCGGACGCCTCGGGCGACCGCGTGGTCCTTCGGATCGGCGCGGTGCGTCACGAGCCTCCTCGGCGTCGTCGGCCTCGCGGCGCTCACCACGTTCGCGCCAGGCTGCCATGAGTTCGATACCGAACGCTCGACCCCCAAACGGGGGACCGTCGGCCAGGAGATGTTCGGCGTCATCTGCGACCGCGTCGCGGCGCAGGCGCTCCGCGAAGACCTCACCGGCGAGTCCTTCCGGGATCTCTGCCACAAGCCGTTCAAAGGCGACTACGCGGACACGGTCGACCAGACCAAGCTCCCGCCCGTCGAGGCGGGCCTGGTCGACGAGAACGACAAGGTCGTGCCGCTCGAGAAGCAGCGGGCCGACCGCGACAAGGCCGTCGCCCGCATCGAGGCGCTCGCGCGCCGTCGCGGCGACCTGATCCGCGCGTTCGAGGCCACGTTCCCCGACGACGAGAAGATCGCGATCAAGGATCTCGACAACGCCGACCCGACGAAGTCGTGCGGCGCACCGAAGAAGAGCGGCGAAGGTCTCCTCGTCGATGCGCTCGCCGACATGCTCGGCCGGATGGGCGACCTCTACAACGACGGCACCCTTCCGCAGTCGACGCAGTCGCTCGCGCGCGTGATCCAGGAGTTCAGGAAGAACGACGAAGCGCAACAGGCCTGGCAGCGCATCAGCGCGCGTCAGGGCTACCGGCCGATCGACACGGCCCTCGGTGCGGCCCGTCCGGTCGTCGCGTATCCGGGGCTCCGCGACTTCGCGAACGCCAGCCTTCGCCTCCTCTCGGCCGACTCGCAGCCGTACGAGCTGAATCCGCAGCGCGACGCCGAAGGCAACCGCGTCCCGGTCGCCGGTCCGGCCAATGCGGCGCTCAACAAGCTGCTCGAGGTCGGCCACGAGGAGCTCCTGGCCGTGAAGCCGGACGCGAAGCTCGCGCCGCTCACGGTGAAGACCGATCCTTCCGGCCGCGTCGTCATCTCGCGTCCTCGCGACAACATCGAGATGATGCAACACCTCCTCTACACGGAGGACGACGCCTTCGTGAGCGGCAAGCCCCGCTACATCGTGCGCCGCGACTCCCGCGGCTACGCGATGATCCGCGGCGGGCTCGTCCCCGCGCCGTTCGTCGATGCCGACAAGGACGGCCTGCCCGACGTCGACGCCGTCGGCCGCTTCAAGACGACCAACGGCTCGCTCGCCCCCTCGCCGTTCCCGTACCCCGGCGGCGCCGAAGTGGCCCGCGACGAGTTCGACCGCGTGAAGGTCGGCGACGGCCTCCTCTACGAGTACATCGACACGAGCCGCACGTTCGCGGCTCAGATGATGAAGGACATGAAGCCGCTCGTGAACTCCGATCCGGAGGCGAAACACGAGACGCTCATGGACATGATGGGCGGCCTGCCCGTCGTGATGGGCCCCCGCGAGCTCCGGACGAAGACGTACGGCGACGGCAAGAAGGTCGAGTTCGACGGCATCCGCACCAAGGACTCGCCGATGCTCGATCTCGTCCACGCGATGGGCGCCATCCTCGGCGACAAGAGCACGGACGCGACGCTCGCCCTCGCGAGGCAGCTGTTCACCGACAACTCGAAGGAGACGGCACGCGTCACCGGCGCGCTGAGCGCCGCGTTCGACATCGCGCAGAAACATCCCGAGGCGCAGATCCCGCGCGAGTCGACGTTCTGGGACGAGAATCTCGAGACGATGGCCAAGGTCGTGAAGGAGCCCGGCTTGCTCGAGGACCTCCTTCGCGCGCTCGCCACGCCGGAGGCGCAGCAGCTCGGCACGATCTTCTCGAAGTACGCCCAGTTCAAGGACGAGATCACCTACGACGAGAACGACATCAACGGTCCCGCGTACAACGTCACGACCAAGAGCAACGGCGAGATGAAGACGCCGGTGGACCGCAACGCGCCCTACACGGGACAGAACCGCAGCGCGCTCTATCGGTTCCTCGGCCTCATCAACGACACGAACGGCGTCACGGCGTGCAACAAGCCGAACGCGAAGGTCCACGCCAAGCTCGCCGGCATCAGCGTGACGATGCCGCTCACGGGCAGCTACAAGGAGTGCGAGGTCTTCAAGATCGAGAACCTCGCCGCCTTCTACGTCGACGTCATGGCCGAGGCCTGGCAGTACGACCTCGACTCGAAGCCGAACAAGCGCGGCGCGATGTATCTCCGGAACAATCTGCTCCGGACCGGCATCGCCGGCATCGGCGCAGCGACGACGGATCTGCTCGAGAACTCGAGCGGCCTCACCGGCTTCGTCGACACCGGCAACAACCGGAACCTCACGCCGACGCCGAACTGGCTCAACCGCCTCGTCTTCTTCGATACGCGGAACGACACCAAGAACCCGCAGACGAAGACATTCATCCAGGACATGCAGGGCGACTTCATGGGCTCGTCGGTCTGCCCCGAGCGCGTGATCGACGACCCCATGCCGGACGCGCCCGATGCGTCTCCCGACGGCAAGGTGCGCGGCCTTCGCAACTGCCCCGCCGGACAACACCTGCAGGAGCGCGGGAAGAACACGATCTTCGTCTGGGAGCACTTCGGCTTCTACCCGGCGATGCGGCCGCTCGTCGGAGCGTTCGCGAAGCACGGTCGTGAGGACCTCTTCATCGAGCTCGCGAGCACGATCTACAAGCACTACCCCGGCCAGGACGCGACGCCCGACGAGTGCCGCCTCGCAGGCGGCAAACAGTGCACCCGCGAGAACATGGGCTCCTACGAAGGCCTCGTCGCCGAGGCGTTCGCCACCGACGTCATCCCGGCGCTCGGCGAGCTCGCGAAGGCGCTCGAGAACATGCCCGTCAAGACGTGCACCAAGGTCGACGCGACCGGCGCCTGCACGGCCGACGGAGTGAAGACGATGACGGGCATCGACGTGGTCGCACAGGCCGCGCGCGCGGCGCTCGATCCGGAATACGCCAAGTCGATCAAGCTGACCGATCGCCACGGCAACACGGCGACGAAGCGCAACGACGGCTCCCCCGTCCCGCAGGTCACGCCGGCCTATCTCCTCACGAACGCGCTCTTCGCGATCGACGTGGCGTTCGACAAGTACGAGGAGCAGAACCCGCACGACAAGGACCGCCGCGCGAACTGGCGTCGCGCACGCTCGCAGCTCGTCGACCAGTTCCTCGGCACGACGGGCATCAAGTCGAACTCGCAGTTCGCGAACCCGACGATCCCGAAGATGACGCCGGTCATCATCGACATGCTCCGCGCGCAGCTCTGGGCGCACTGCCCGAAGTCGTTCGTCGAGCCGTACCAGAAGTGCACGTGGGCCCGCGACGAGCTCCCGAAGAAGGCGGAGGAGACCCTCGGCGGTCCGCTCATGACGACGGGCATCGACGTGATGGACGCCATGCGGAAAGATCCGGAGGGCCGCCGCGAGACCGAGAAGATGATGGAGTATCTCTTCGACTCGACGTCGAAGAACGACGCCCTCGCGAGCTTGCTCGCCTCTGCGAACGACCTCCTCCAGGTCATGCGCGACGACGAAAACCTGATGCCGCTCTACAAGGTCCTCGCCGCTGCGGTCGACGGCTCGAAGTACGACGATAAGGGCAAGCTGACGGAGAAGAGCCTCGTCGACGCCCAGATGGCACTGCTCGCGCGCGTGAGCGGCAAGTACTTCGACAAGGACGGCAAGGAGATCTGCAAGAACGAGGTCGATCCGAACCAGGTCCTCGCGACCGTGCTCGCCAAGCTCGTCACGCCGATCAAGGACGGCGAGTTCCGGGGTGACTCACCCCTCGAGGTGATCATCGACGTCATCGCAGACGTGAACCGCACCGATCCGTCCGAGGACTACGACGGCACGCTCCAGCAGGAAGACTATGCGTCGGTCAGCAAGAACGTCGCCGAGTTCCTGACCGATCCGCAACGCGGCCTCGAGCAGTTCTACGAAGTCATCCGCCAGGGCACGAAGTTCTGAGAGATCGGCCGTCAGTCGCGCCGCTTTCCGGCTCGACAGAGCGCTCGTTCCGAGTGAGAGCGATCGGACGAAGGAACTCCGTCTTCGTCGGTGACGCAGCATCGTTGTTGTCGAGTGGGACACGCGCGTCGTCGAGGAAGACGCCGAGCTCGTCCCACTCCAAGCGTGGATCGGATCGCGACGCCGTTCGGGTTCTTCGGCGGGTGCCGTGTTCGTTCTGCGGCTGTCCGAGTCAAGCGTCGGGATGGCGCTCCGTCCGGCGGCGGCTCACGATGCGTGCTCGCCCCTCGCCGAGCAGCCGCCGCGCCGCTTCGGATCCGTTGTAGCACCGGCATGGAGTCGCCTATGAGAATGGCTCTTCTCGACGGCAGTTCGGGCTCCACGCTCGTCGTCTGGGCCAACGACCTTCCAGCCGACCGGAACCCCGCCCTGGTCTACGTCGCGAGCTTGGCACTCGGCTCGCGTCGGACGATGAGGAAGGCGCTCGCCGTCATCGCGAACATGATCGCGCCCGGCGTCACCGCCGACGCCTTCCCGTGGCACCAGCTCCGCTTCCAGCACGCCGCCGCAATCCGAACGAAGCTCGCCGAGGCGTACGCTCCGGCGACAGCGAACAAGATCCTGGCCGCGCTACGTGGCGTCGTGAAGCACGCCTTCGCGCTCGGCCTGATCGGAGCCGAAGACTACGAGCGTGTCCGACACGTCGAGTCGGTCCGTGGCGTTCGCATCCAACGCGGACGTGCTCTCCCAGTCGGGGAGCTTCGAGCGCTCTTCGGCGTGTGCGATGCCAGCAAGCCGGGCGGGGCAAGGAACGCCGCCCTGCTCGCCGTCCTCTACGGCGGCGGTCTCCGTCGGAGCGAGATCGTCGCCCTCGACCTCGAAGACTTCGACGCCACGACCGGCGTGCTGAAGGTGAAGGGCAAGGGCAATAAGGAGCGCGTCTCCTACGTCACGAACGGGGCGCGCCAGGCTCTCGACGCCTGGCTCGTGCATCGTGGCGGCGATCCTGGCCCGCTCTTCGTGCCGGTGACGAAAGGCGGCACCGTGCTCCTGCGCCGGATGACCGACCAGAGCGTGCTCGATCTCGTCCGTCGCCTCGGCCGTCGTGCCGGGATCGCCCGCTTCTCTCCCCACGACCTCCGGCGCACGTTCATCGGCGACATGCTCGACCTCGGCGTCGATATCAGCACCGTGCAGCAGCTCGCCGGACATGCGCAGGTGACGACCACGGCCCGCTACGACCGTCGTGGTGAACACGTCCGGCGCCGCGCCGCCGAGATGCTGCACGTGCCCTTCTCGACGAGGTGATCATCGATCGTGCATTCCTGTGGCAAAGTCGATGGGCCAGTACGGCAATCCTTAACGCTGGCCGCCGGGACCGCTGAGCAGCGAAAGTATGCGGGCCTCGACAAACGCAAGGATAGCCGTGTCATTGCTCCTGCCGGCGAGTTCGGCCGCTTCGCCATACGCATCACATGCCTCCTCAACTCGTCCAACGCGCTCGCAGGCCATGCCAAGTTCTTGAAAGGCTGACGCCGACCCCTCCTCCCGAACTCTCCGCTTGCACGCCTCATATTGCTTAAGGAAGTGCACCTGGGGCAGGTCTTCGTTGCCTTCCGCAGCCGAGCCCTCAGAGCTTTGAAGCCATGGTCGCATAGTTCCGTACTTGTCTGCCGCATCGACACGATGTTGAGATTCCGGTGACATCTCATCATAAACGCGCTTCCCCTCGAGGGGATCGCCAGCCTGAATCGCGTGGAAGAGTGTCAGTGCGCGATGCATTGACGGCACCTGCTCAGCGGGGCCGCCGTAGCTACACAGCCGTCGCCATATGGCTTCGGCCTCACTAAGAATGGCCTGAGCGTCCGAACTGCCGCGCTTGATTGCTTCGCAGTACTGGCTCATTCGCTCTACATAGGCCCGACGATCAACGTCTTCTTGATCGCTCATCGTTAACCCCTGCAACATAGAATTGTTACTTGCACTTCGGCGGCGGAAATCTAACCGGATTGGGCGGCATATCTGGAGTAGGCGGTGAAGGATCGCACTGGGTCATACAAGAAGCCCAACTAGAGGTTCCTGAACACGCCCACATGCAACAAAGATTACGCAGAGCTGTGTGAGGTGCAAACCATCCGCAAATGTGAGTGGAGGGGGGCAGTGGCGGCAAGTCCCGGTACTGACGCCCATCCGGGTCGATCAGATTGATTGGATCGTTTGCCACGTAACCGTACAGGTTCACCCCGCCCGCAAGCCCGAGCGGATCCTTACTCAGCCATCGTCCGAGTTGTGGATCGTACGCACGCCACCACGCGAGGCTCAGGTTGCTCGCCCGATCAAAGTGATGCCCTGTAAATGCGAAGTCCGTCAGTGTCCCCGATCCCATCTCGGTGCTCTTCCCCCAGGGGTCGTAGCTCACCCTCGAAGCGATCGTAGTCCCGTCGCTCCCGACCACCTCCCGCACGCTGCCTAGATGGTCTCGCGTGTAGAAGTAGTCGCTCGTCCCCTCCTCGAAACCCTGCTCGAAGAAATTCCGCACCACCGTCGAGCCGCTTCGCTTCTGGCAGATCTTCGACCCGCACCACACGAAGCGCTCGTCCTTCGTCTGCGTCCCGTTCTCCTTCTCCGTGATCCGCACGCGCTTCGACGCGCCGTCGTACTCGTACGCGGACTCGTGCGTCCCTTCGAGCATCCGCACCAGCCGGTTCTGCTGGTCCCACCGGTACTCGCGGACCACTGCTCCGTTCGGCATCTTCTCGTACCGGAGGTTCCCGTTCGCGTCGTACTCATACGTCTTCGACGTGCCCGTCGTCGTCACCGCGTAGGTCTTCGTCGCGACGTTGTTGTTCCCGTCCTTCGCTTCCACCACCACCGTGTTCGCGCCCGCGTCGAGATCCACCAGCGCTTCGAATCGGAACGGCGCGCCACCGTCCGTCGACATCACCTTCGCGGGCTTCCCGTTTACCTTGACCGTGGCGGGCTCGTCGACATACCCCGCAAACGTCGTCCGGCCGTGATCGCGCTCCGAGAGGAGCTGGTTCAGGTTGTTGACCTCGTAGTTTCGGGGCGCGTTCGTACCGTCACCGACTTGGATCCGATTGCCCGCTTTGTCGTAGCCGTACGAGTGCGACTCGAGCAACGCCTGACTGCCGTCTCGCAGCGTCGCTGTCGTCAGCTCCCGCGCGCCGTCGTACCCGAACGTCCACGTCTTCGTGCCACCCCCTTGGTCCACTGACCATGTCGCAATGTTTCGGTCCGGCCGATATGTATAGTCGAACTACGAAATCACGCTCGGGTTCGGTCCCGCACTAAGGTTCTTGATTTGCCTCAGCAAGAAGTCGCCCGTCGCCCCGACGTAGTCATAGAGCGTCTGCATTCCGTTCGCATGCGCGACGGTCGACGGGCGGTTCGACTGTCCCACGAAACTGTACGTCGTGTTCCCAAGATTGTTCTGGACAGCAGAGACACGGCTGCGTCCGTCGAACGTGTACTCCTCCGAGTAGCTCGGAACAGACTGTCTCGCGTCGTCGACGATCTCCAGCTTCTTCAAGCGTCCGAGCTCGTCGTACGCGTGTTTGAGCGAGTCGTTGGAGAACGGGCCATTCACGACAGCGACCTGCCCCGCCCCATCAGTCGAAGCGCCGTACGGATGGTACGTGAAGCTCGTCGTACCAGCCCCGTCTTGCCTCGTTGCCAAGCGAGGGAAGTACGGATCGTACGTAAACGTCACGTCCGGCGTCGCCATGTCGCTGAAGTCCTTCTTCGTGACCCGGTCGTCAATCGCATACTGGTACGTGAGCGTTCGACCCATGAGGTCCATTTCCGAGCTCAGCCGGCCCGAAAAGTCGTAGCCGTAGCTTTCGAAGCTCCCGTTCGGCTGGATCTTCTTCGTGACGCGGCTCGCTCATCGCGCTGCCACTCCGTGACGTTCCCGTTCCCATCGACGAAGCGGCGGAGCTGGCCGCACCGGCACCACTGGAACTGCGTCATCCGCAGCTCCGGGTCCTGCGTCACGACGCGCTCCATGAGCCCATTGTACATGTGGCGCGTCCAGCGCCCCTCACGGTCCCGCGACGCCACAAGGCTGTGGTCCTCGTACTCGAACTGCTCGAAGCTGCCGTCCGGATAGGTGATCGTGCGAGTACGATCGAGAGCGTCGTAGTCGTACGTGAGCGTGTAGCCCTCCGAGTCCGTCGTGGTCCTCACCCGCCCGTAGTCATCGTAGGTGATCGACAGCACGCGCCCGTACGCCGGAGATGTCAGGCTCGTCTCGTACGTGAACGTCGTGACCTCGTTCTTCGCGTTCGTGATCGTGAGCACCTGACCGGTCGTCGGCGAGTACGCAATCGCCACGCTGATCAGCTCGCACCGCCCGCGTCGAGGTGTTGACGGCGTCGATGTCACCTCCGATGCAGCGAGACGATGTTCGTCCACGCGAGGCCCCGCAACGGCCCCAGCTCCGCCTGAGGATGCCTCCCGCTCTCGCTGGCCGCCCTCGATCGTGTCCCGAGGACACGACGGCGATACGATTGGGAGGAACGGGCGCGATAGACGACGTCCGAATGTCGCGCACGTGTCGACCGCCGACGTCGTCGGCTCGACGCGAATAGGCCTTCGCACACGTGCTAGTGCGCCTCGGTGGCCGGAAGAGGCGCAGGAGCTGCGTCGAGGAGGCTACCGCACGAGGCTCAGCGCTCAGCGCCTGGCGAAGTCGGTCGACTTCGTCCAGAGCGCGACTCGCGCCCCCGTTTACTCCCTCAACTTCCTGCGGAGCCCAAATTCGACCCCGGCGAAGTCCGGCGACTTTCGCCGGGGCGCGATTTCCGCTTCGGTTTACTCCGTGGACTTCCACCGGAGCCCAACTTCGACCTCCCGCGAAGTCCCTCGACTTCGCCGGAACCGAATCTCGATTCCGGCGAAGTCCGACAACTTTCGACGTCGCACTTACGCGACCGGTCGGTCGTGCATTGCCTTGAGGGGCCTCCCGAGGCGCTCTCGCTAGGTAGGGTCGGCCGGAGCAGGTGCCGGTTCCGGTTCATCCTTCGCGCGGCTTGCCGGGCTTCGCGTGGCGGCGACGAGCGAGGGGTACGTGATCTCCACGTCTTCGTCCTTGCGAAACACGAAGCGGCCGGTGGCACGCACGTCGGCGTAGAGCGCGTCCAGCAGGGTCCACGCGCGCTGCGTGAGGTCGGCCCACTGGGCAGCATCTCCCGTCGTCCCGAGCCCGAGGCCCCGGAAGATCGCCTGCGCAAAGCGGCGAGCCGACGCGACGTCGTCCTTCCGCCAGTGTTTCGGATCCTTGCTGATGACCGCGTGGACGTCACCTTCCTCATAGAGATCCGCGAGCTGCTCGAGGTCGTTGGCGAGGTCCTGGAGACCGGCGCCGGAGCGGATGGCGAGGAGACGCGATCCCACTTCGGCATCGTCATCGAAGTAGTGCTCGACGACGCGCAGCATGCGACCTCGGACGGTCTGCGCCTCCTTGACGATGGCGGCCGGCACGACGGCCTCGGAGCTCACGGCGGTCGTTCGCAGCTGCTGCTGGCGCGCATACCAGACGGCCAGCGCGACGTCGGGCAGTCGGTCGAAGTCCGTAAGATCGAATAGGCCAGACTTCGCCACCGCCTGGAGTCGGGTCCGTCGCGGCTCGGCGCCGTCGCGGATCCCCACCGAATGGGCGATCGCGGCGGCGAGCTGCACGTCGAGGCGGATGGGCGCCAACTCTTCGCGCGGCATCGCCTCCAGCGTCGGACGCAACTTCTCCACCGCGCGGCGCATCCGTTCTCGGGGCCCCGCGGTCGGCAGAGCGTGACCACGTGCCCCTCCGCGGGGCAGTTGCCTGGGTTACACTCGGCAACTACGGCGAAGAGGCACCACGTACCAGGTGACCGCGCGCTCGACGTCGAAGCCTGACCCGACGCGTCGCTTCCATCTGGGCGGAAGAAGCTCAGCCAGAGGATCGCCCGGCTGGTCCTGAACGCGCGAAGCATCAAGTCAGGCGGGGCCGACGCGCGGCATCAGCGGAGGTTGAGCATCTTCACGGACCACCGGATGGCGTCGTCGCGGTTCTTGTCCTGGAAGGCGATGAGCTCGTTTGCCGGGACGCCCGAGGCCGTACGGTGCGCGGCGCCGGCCAGCGGCGGCATGACGCCGATCGCGAGCAGGTGGTGCTCGGCTCCGCTGTCGTAGCGGAATTCGAAGCCCTGGATGCCCGCGCGTGCGGGGAACTGCGCGCCGGAGTCGGGCATGCGCTGCGTCCCGGAGAAGGACTGCTGGCCTGCGACAGCGGCCTCCGGGATCCACGCGTACTGGATCCGTACGCACGACTGAGCGTCGTGGCTCGTGTACCCGTCCTTCGAGAACAGCGAGCCGCCCACGGCCGCAGCGATCGCCTTGGAGCAGGCGTCGAGATCCGTCGACGGGAGGATCGGCCCTTTGGCGGCCTCGGTCATGGTCGGACCACCGTCTCCGAGCAGCGGACTGATCTTGGTGTCCGTGAACGTCACGCGAGCCGAGTTCGTGGCCTCGTCGAGCCACAGCCCGATCATGCGGATGCCGAAGTCCTTGCCATCCGGAAAGCGGAACTCGAAGCCGGACAAGACCAGGCGGTGGTTCGGAGGCCGCGACGTCGGAAGCGGAACGAAGTAGGTGCCTTGCTTGGGCCCGCTGTTCCCCTGACCATACAGCTCATACGGCGATCGCGACGCCACCTCGCCTTTGACGCCTCCCCCGTTCAACGTGATCCACGTCGCCTGGGCCTTGTACCGGTCGTCTGCGTTGTGATCGCGGTACGCGACGTTGGCCGATTGATCGGACGTGGGGCGGAGCGAGAGCCGCTGGAACTCGTGGTCGCCGTTGTTGAAGCGGAAGTGGAACCCGTTGAGGATCGGGATGCCCGCCAGCGATCCGTTCGTCGCGACGTTCGCCGTCCCGCCGTTCGTCACGTCCGTGCTCAGGTTCGCGATGTTCGTTCGGAGCCCCACCTGGGTCGTCGCCGTTGCTGCCTTCTCGACGGGCAGCTTTCGAGCGTCTTTGAACGGCTGGGCGTCGGCGTGGGAGCTGAGGAGCCCCGCCCCGGCGATGAGAGAGACGAGGAACAGTGCGGTGCGCGGACCAGTCTTCATGGCGGCCTCGTAGGGCGCTCGTTCATCGAGCTATCGAATTCGTGAGACGCGATCGTGCTCGGTGAATTCGACGCAACCAATAGGTAGTTGGTTGACAGCGCGCGACGCGGGAGGCCCCTCGCTCGACGTTCCCCGGCAGCGAGGGCCTCGACCCGAACGTGACGAGGCGCTCGCGCCCTACCGGATGTTCGGCGGCGGAGCGTCGTTGATGGTGCGGAGGCCCGTTCCGCCGACGTATCCGTAGCTCGCGTCCAGTCCCGTTCCCCAGACCGTGACGGCGAAGGGACCGTCGCTGCGCGCCTCGTGCCGGCCGTAGCTGCACTCACCCTTGGCGAACTTCTGGGGCACGAACGCCTCGGTCAGCGTGACGAAGGCGTATTCGTACTCGCCCGACGTGCCGAGAGAGCGGAAGCCATCGATCGGCCCGGCACATTCCAGCTCGACGGGCAGAAAGCCCTGCGCCGTCTTGCGACGCACGACGGTCAGGCGCGTGTCGGGGAACGTGAAGTCCGTGAAGAAGACGTAGCGATCGAGATATTGATCCGCCGCCGGCACATTGACGAAGTCCGGATCGCCCGTGGTGGTCGACCCCGTCCCGCCGCCATACTCCGAGCCCGTCATGTAGACGTTCACGTGGAACGGATGCTTCGCGTCCTGGCTTCGGACCACGAAGAATTCGTCCGTGATGAAGTTCGCGCTCTCGCCCGCGTTCAAGGTCTCCGGGGCGTCACGCGGGCGCGACGGCTCGTAGGTGAACGTCGTGCCGTCGGCGGCAGCCACGATCGTGTACGGCACCCGCTCGCGCGTGCTCTCCGCGAGGCTGTTGATGCGCGACGGGAACGGCACGACTGCGTATTCGGTTCCCCATTGCGCGACGGCGGGGATCTGCTGCTGGAGGGTGTCGCACCAGCGGACCGCCGACGGAAGGAAGGTGCACTCGGAGCCACCGAAGATGCCGACGGGCTTCGTCGTCTCGATCGGGCTCCCCGTCAGCGCCGGCTGCACGAACTGCAACACTTGGCCCTTCGAGAGCGTCCACGTCTGGGTGACGCCCGCCGTCGCTCCGGCCACGCCTCCGGCGGCTCGCACTTCGACGGTCGGACGGATGCGGATCTCCGTATCGTCTTCGTTCGCGACGATCTGGAGCGTGCGTCGCTTGAGCGGCTGCCCGAAATGGAACGGGCTCACGGCGATGTAGTTCTGCTCCCACGACGAGACGGGCAAGAGCAGCGTCGCAGTCGGGATGTGCGTGTCGGCGCCGCCATACGGATAGATGGAGTACGCCGAGACGGGGGCGTCCGCCTTGATGTGGAATGCCTTCGTCTTCGCCGTTCCGTGGATGATCGGGTCGACGAGCATCGCCGGCGTGACGGTCGGCGGGCAATACGTGCGGTCCTTGCCCATGTCCGTCTCGTTGTGGGCGAGAAAGACGATGGCGACCTCGCCCGGTGGCAGCGTCCCCTCGAGGAGCGTGTACACGGGCTCCTCGTTCTGGCGACTGACGGTGTAGATCGACTTCGAGATGTCGAGCGACGCGTCTCCGTACTCGGCGGAGACCGAGACCGGGCGGTCCCACGTGTTCGCGACCATCGCGGCGAAGCAGGAGCCAGGGAACTCGATCGAATCGGTCGGAGGCAACGTCCAGAAGTCACAACCCGTCGAGCCCTTGTTGAGGGCGGCCGCGGTACAGGCGTCGACGCAGGTGCCGTTGCCACAGCCCTGATCGACACTGCACTGCTCGACGATCGCGTCCTCCTTGCAGCCGTCCAGGACCTGCTTGAGGTCACGCGAGCAGTGAAGCCCGCACGTCGGAGCAGCGGGCTCCTCTGCCTGTGCGTCCTGGTCGACGAGCGCCGGACCGGGCCCGGAGAAGCTGCTGTCGCGGCTCGAACAAGCGACGATGACGCTCGTCGTGCACGTCGCTCCGAGGGCGAGAAGACCAAGACGAAGGAGCTTGTCGGCGAGTCTCATGACCATCCTACCCTTCAGAAGCGAATCGAGACCGGCGTGGGGTGCGGGAGCTTGTCGGTCACGCCTTGACCGAGCTCGCCACGTTCGTTGCCTCCCCAGCAGACGACGCCGCCCGCCTTCGTGAGCGCGCACACGGTCGTCTTGCTGACGGCCACGGCGACCGCATGGGTGGTGAGCTGGTCGGACGGCTCGAACGACCACGACATCGCCTCCGTCGTGATCCGGCCGAGCGCCCCGCGCGAGTTGTCGCCCGTGCATTGCACGGTGCCGTCGGTGAGTCGGACACACGTGAGCTCGCCGGCCGCGGAGACCTGCTGCGGCCACGCGGTCGCGCTCCCGACGTGCGACCGCATCGGCATCGATGCTCGATCTGCCAGGCCGGTACCGAGCGCGCCGAGCGTGCTCGCGCCCCAGCAGTAGACCTCGCCGCTCACCACCGCGCATGCGTGCGCCGTCGAGCCCGACGTCACGGCGAAGCTCGTCACCGGTGAGAGCCCGATCGCCAGCGGGAGCGCGTCGTTCGTGAGCGACGAGGTGCGCGCCGAGACGATGCCCTTGCTGCCGGAGACGGCGCCCCAGCTGAGGACCTCACCGGTGTCCGTGACGGCGAAGCCGTTGTTCGTGCTGGCCGCGGTCCGCGCGATCGAGAAGCCGTCCAGCTCGGCTTTTCCGGGTCCCGCGATCCCCTTCGGCGCCGCGCGTCCGGCCTCGAGCTCGGAGTTGTCGCCCCAGCACCACACCTCTTCGTTGGTCAGGACGGCGCACGCGGTTCGAGCTCCGACGTCGACGCGACGAGCCGCGCTCGGCAGCGCCGTCGGCGTCGCGTCGGGATGGGCCTGCGAGTCCGAGAGCGCCGGCGAGCTCTGGAGACCGAGCTGTCCGCGGTCGTTGCCGCCCCAACAAGACACGCCGCCGTCGCCCAAGAGAGCGCAAGTGGTGGTTCCGCCCGCGCTGAGCTGCGTCGCGCCTTCGAGCCCCTCGACGGCGCTGACGACATAGCCGGTGCCCGGGACGGTGCCGCCCTCGGCTCCGGCGTCCCCGATCGACGTCCCATCGGGCGCCGTTCCGGGGTCCGTCGTACCGAGCGAGCCCTTGCCGTTGTCCCCCCAGCACCGCGCCGTGCCGTCGTTCATTCGCGCGCAGAAGTGGTTCTCGCCTGCGACGAGCTCAACGGCGCACGCGGCGTCGTCTGCGCACGTCACGGGCTCGCCGGTCGCATCGAAGGGAGGCTTAACGTCTTCGGCTCCGGCGTCGGCGAGCGAAGAACCGTCGTCCGAGCTCGAAGACCCGGCCTCGGGGAGGTTCGGCGTACCCGAGTCGGGCTTGGGCTCCTCGAACGCGGCGCGCTCGTCGTCGTTGCAGGCGACGATGGCGGCCGCTCCGCACATGACGACAGCGAACGAGAGCAGCAGAGGTCGGATGCGCGTCTTCATGATTCCAGCCTCAAGGCTTCGTTCCCGTCGTCTTGTGGAGCGCAGCGTTCTCGCCCACGACCCAGAAGTCGGTGCTGCTCGTTCCCCAGATCCCGTAGAAGGCGGTGGTGACCGGCGTGTTCGTCACGCGAACGGCGGCCTGCTGCCACTTGGTGCCGGACCATCGCGTGACGCGTCCCGGCTGACCGACGGTCCAGATGTCGCTCGAGGCCGTGCCCCAGAAGGCTTTGACGTCGGGGTCCCACGGCTGCTGCGCGATGAAGGACCAGCTGAAGGTCGCTCCACCGTCCGTGCTCGTGCCGCGCCAGAGCGGCGCGCGATTCCCACCCATCCCGGCCACAGCGCCCCTCAGCCAGACGCCGCTTCCCGTCGTCGCGACCAGCGCGAGATCCAACGGCTCGGGCCGCTCGCTGATCGTCATGTCCACCGGAAGCTCTACGCTCGTCCATCCCGCGGCGCCGGGCGCGCGCCGGAGCAGCACGCCGTAGATCAGATCCCACGAGTCTTCGCGGAACTCCTGACCGGCCAGCCAGACGCCGCTGCTGCCGTCCGCGGCAACGGAGGCGAACGCGATGCTCCTCGACGACAGCTCTTCGTCGACGCTCCAGCCCGAGCCTCCGCTCGCGGGATCGCCGCCGTAGTGAAGGACGCGCCCCTTCCACGCCCAGGGCCAGACCCAGTCGTCCTTGAATCCTCCGACGGCCCACACGTCGTTCGGTCCCGTTCCGCCGATCGACTTGATCGCGATCTGGGCATCACCGGGCAGCGTGACCGGGGCGAAGGCGACCTCCGCCGAGCTCGCTCCGGTGCCGTGGTACACGGTGCCGTCGGACGCGACGAGCCAGAGGTCGGTCGGCCCGCTCCCCCAGATGGAGGCGAGCGGTGCGAGGCCGGTCGTGTGCTCGGTCCACGCGTTGCCGTCCCAGCGGAGCACGCTTCCACCGGCGCTCACGGCCCATACGATGCCCTGTCCGTCGCCCCACACGCCACGCAGCCCGTGGTCGCCGGGGAGCACGCTGTGGCAGAAGCCGTCGTCGGAGCAGACGCGCGGAGCAGCGTCGGTCTCGGCGTCGTTCGACGCGTCCGCCTTCGCGTCCATGTCGTCCGCGCCCGCATCGTCCGGCGCAGAGGCTTCGGGCAGCGTCGTCGCGGCGCCGCCGTCGGTCTCGTTCGGATCGGTCGCGTCGGAGTCCGCACACGCGACGAGGACGATTCCGACTGCGAAGAGAGCGAACATCGCCGCTCCAGCGCTGCGCGTCGAGAGACGGTTCACTTCGTACCTCCCTTGGGGGGCTTCGGACCGGTGTAGTGGAGCGCAACTCCGTCACCGACGATCCACACGTCGTTGGCGCTGCTTCCCCAGACGCCGTAGAGATTTGGTCTTCTTCCGAGCGGGAGCTGCACCGTGGACGGCTCGAACGACGTTCCGTCGTAGTGGAGGACCGTCCCGGAGTCGCCGACCACCCAGATGTCGTTCGGCCCGCTGCCCCACACCGCGTTCAGCGTCACGGTCGTGGGCGAAGCGACTTTGTCGAAGCGGACCTTCCCCGGCGTCCAGTGACGAATCGAGCCGAGCACGCCGACGGCCCAGATGTCGTTCGGTCCGCTACCCCACACCGCGTTCAGCGTGAGCGCGGACTGGCTGTCGACGGACTTCCAGACGAGCGGGTCGTCACCTTCGCCTTCGCCGCGAGGCGTTCCATGCAAGAGCAGACCGCGCTCGTGCGAGGCATAGGTGCCGTTGTCGGCCGCCATCCAGACGTCCGAAGCGGAGCTGCCCCACATGCTGAGGACCGTCGGGGTCCCCGGGACCTGTTTCCAGACGACGCCGTCCTCACGGGCCGTCGTCTTCAGGAGCTGATGACCGGCGTAGATGCCGTTGTCCCAGTCCGGCTCGTCGAGGTCGAAGGCGCGTCCTCCGATGCGAACGTCCTCCGGCGAGGTGCCCCACACGGCTCGAATCGGCGCGGAGTTCCACGGCGAGAAGCCCGTCTCCGAGCGGGTCCACGTGGCCGTGCCGCCCTTGAACCCGGATCCATGGAGCACCGTCGTCGTGTCGCTCACGACCCAGATGTCGTTCGGGCCGCTGCCCCAGATCGCGTAGAGCGTGTTGACGACACCCGACGGAGTCTTCACCCACGTCTTGCCGTCGTAGTGCAGGATCGATCCGCCCGAGCCGACGGCCCAGACGTCGTTCGGACCGCTGCCCCAGATCGCCGTGAACGTGTGGAGCACGTCGAGCGGCGTCGGATGAAGGCACCACGCGACCTCGTCACAGGAGACGACCTCGGTCGTGCAATCGGGATCGTCGTCCTCGCAGTCGACCGGGGCCCCTGCATCGGCGTCCGCCACGACGACGTCGTCGGTGCTCGACGCGTCGGGCACGCTCGTGCGGCTGTCGTCCTCCGACATCGGTCCGGTCCTCGTCGTCGCGCAACTCGCGAAGGAGCCGACGACGGCCATCGCCGACGCGGCGAAGACCGCGACCCGGCTCCACCGATGATTCGGCGCTTCGATGTTCTTCGCCGGGCTCACTTGGTCTCCTCCACGCCGCCATCACACTCGACCATCAGGCACTTGCCCTCGATGCAGGGTTGGCCCTCACCGAAGTTGCACTGGTTACCGCAGGCGCCGCAGTTGGCCGGATGTGACCGCAGATCGATCTCGCAGCCGTCCGTTGGGTCGCCGTTGCAGTCGGCAAAGCCTGGGAGACACTCGTAGGCGCAGAGGCCCTTCCTGCACGACCCGACTTGATTGGCACGCGGCGGCGGGCAGGAGTTCATGCACGCGCCGCAGTTGAACGGATCGCTCAGGAGATCCATGCAGCCCTGCGGACACGTCGCACGGCCGGCCTTCTCACACGCGTCGAAGCAGTGCGGACCGCCCCCCTCGTCGCGACAGACCTGGTCCGGAGCACATTTTACCCCGCACCCACCGCAGTTGTTCGGATCGGTCCGCAGGTCGACCTCGCACCCGTCCGACGAGCACCCGGTCTGGAGGTCGTTGTTGCAGTCCCCGAATCCACCGGAGCACTGGAGCTGCCCGCACTGGCTCTTCGCGCAGCCGTAGGTCGAGTTCGGCGGCAGCGGCGAGCACGCGTCTTCGGGGAACTCGCAGACGGTCCCGCACGCGCCGCAGTTGAAGCTGTCCGTTCGCGTATCGGTGCATCGACCGCCACAATCGGTCAGACCGTTCGAGCAGCCGCACTTCCCGTTGATGCACCGGACGCCCGGCGCGCAGGCATGTCCGCAGATCCCGCAGTTCTCGGGATCGACCTGGACGTTCGTCTCGCAGCCGTCGTCGAGGAGGCCGTTGCAGTCGCGGAAGACGCGCCTCGCCTCGCCGAAGTTACCGTCCTTGATCATGCAGCCGAGGACGCACGCTCCGTCGATGCAGCGCGCATCCATGTTGACCGACTCGAACCCGCCGCAGCGGTTCCCGCACGCCCCGCAGTTCGCAGGGTCGTTCATCAGGTTCGTCCCGCATTTCGGGAACGGCTTGTCGGAGCACGTCGCGTACGGGGCCTCGCACTCCGTCCCCATACACGCGAGGATCTTCGCAGGCGGTGCCGCCGCCTCGGCGTCGCCGCCGTCCGGCGGATCCGGCGTGAAGCTCGGCGGTGAAGTGACGCCTGCATCACCGCCCTCACGGCCGAGCGATACGGTGTCTTGGCAGGCGATCGCGACGAGCGAGAATCCGCCGAGAGCGAGAAGTGCGAATCGTCGTGTGGTCGAGGACAAAGCTGCCTCCCAGAGCGGCCAGCGCCCGGGCGAGAGGGATCGAGTGATCGTCGAAGCCGCCGCTAGCGCGACGGCGAGGAGAACAGTTCGGCGAGATGGATCCGGTGGTTCGATGCCGGATAACGCTGCTGGAAGTCGTTCCAGCGGCGCTCCGCTTCGCCACGTCGGTCGAGGTAGAGCAGCGCTTCGATCGCGAGCGCCTCACGTTCTTGCGTGAAGCGGCCGTTCGCGAACTCCGCCTTGTGCTTCTGACAGAGCGCGAGCGTCTCTGCGGGACGGGTGCGGAGGGCTTCGTGCGCCCGAGCGAGCAGATCGATCTCCGCGCCTTCGGTGGCGGCCGCGCTCGGTCCCGCGGCGCGCGCGGTCGATCCCGCGGCGCGTGCGCTCGGCGCTTGCGCTACGGCGGTCGCCGCCGCGGTGGGAAGCTCGTGCGGGCTGAGGGCCGGAGGTTCGGCCGGCGGATTCACCGGGGCGGGCGTCGCCTCCACGGTCGCCGCGGGCGGCAAGCTCGTACTCGTTTCAGCAGGGGCAGCAGGAGCGCGCTCCTCGCGGGCGGTCGCCGTGAACGCGGCAAGGCCGAGGAGCCCTGCTCCAGCGAGCATGACGAGCCGCGACCTCGCGAACCACGAGGCGGGCTTCGCCGCTCCCGTCGATCCGTCGGTGGACGGCAGCTTCTCTGCGAGGCGCTCGATGTGACTCGGCTCGGGACCGGAGTCGATGCGCTCGGCTTCGAGCCCTAGGCGGATGATGGAAGGAACATCCTCGGAGGAGTCGAGGAGGCGCGGCGGATCACGAAGGGGGCTCACCGCGACATCTCCATGGCTTCGAGGCGGCGGGCAGCCGCGAGGATCATCTTCTTCGCCGCGTTGTGACGCGAGTAAGCGGTCTGGAGCGGACACCCGACGGCCGCAGCGACCTCCGCCATCGTGAGCTCTTCGATCTCGTAGAGGACGAACACCGTTCGGCGTGGCTCGTCGAGCGTCTCGAGCAGGCGATGGAAGCGTTCGCGCGCCTCGTTCGCTTGCGCGTGCGCCTCGGGACAGTCCGGCGACGCTTCGTCCAGGTCTTCGATGTCCATACTGCTCGGGGGAGGACGCATGCGCCGATGGCGCCCCGCTTCGCGCACGGCGATGCGATAGAGCCACGCCTTGAGGTGATTGCGCTCCTCGTAGGTCTCGAGGGCACGGTGAACCGAGAGGAAGACCTCCTGAGTGAGATCATCCAGGTCGGCGCGCGGAACGCCGAGGCGCCGGAGGAGGCGCCATACGAACGCTCCGTGCTCGCGGAAGAGCTCCGCGCTCGAGCGAACCGGAACCGCGTCCGCCGGCATGGGCAGAGAGGGTGCTACCGCCGATGAGCCGAACGCCGCCACACCTTTGTAAAAGGCGACCCTTCGATCGAATTATTAGAAGAAGTGCACGGCGACCCCGAGAGAGCTCGCAAACGCGACCGGCGCGGGCCGAAAGAGGGGTACTTCCCTGCCCATCCGGTTCTCGAAGGTGAACTGATCTCGCTGCAGAAGAACCGCAAGCTGAGCTGCAAGCACGGCCTCGACCCGGATGCCGCGGGCGAAGGAACCAAGGTCGAGCGAGCCTCGAGCTTCGAACGGGACGTCGAAGAGGGTCCGGGTCGTACCTTTGGACGAGCTGATGATCGACGGCGCCGAGGCGCTGAGCCAGCCCCCGGAAAGCCCCGTGCAGAGCGCGAGCGACGCGGTCTCGACCCGGACCATGCGACGGCAGGCGAGGAGCCCCGCCGCGAAGCGACTGATGTCGACCTCTGGCGTGGTCCCCGCGGCTCGCGAGGGCCAGAGCTGAGCTCGCGCGATGAACGAGAACCGGTCGACGGGCGGGGAAACGGCCACGCCGCCTTCGACTCCCCACGAGACCGCAGGTAGCACCCCGGATCCCGCGAGCATCGCCACCTCCGGAGCGAAGCTCCACCTCGGACGGACGGCTTCGGCTGGCTTCGTTGCGACGGGTGGACGCTCCGGGGCCTTCGTCAGCGGGTGACGAGGCTCGGCCTCGGGCTCGGGTTCCGGCGTGACCGCGGGCTCGGGCCCGCTCGCCGGCGGCGCGGCGACCATCCGCGGCGGTCCCACCATGATCGCGAGGAGGATCGCGAGCGTCTCGATGCCTTTCTTGCAATCGTCGGCGTCGATGGCGACCTCGCGATGACCGACCTCGGTCCCGGTCCGATCACGCTCGCTGATGTGCGCCTGCCACAACGCCTCCGACATGCGATCGACCGAGATGACGAGCGACGCATCGGCCATGGCCTCGTCGATGAAGACCTCGCGCGCGAGGCGGCGCTCCACCGACGCCTGCAGCGCAGCGCTCCCGCCACATTCGTCGAGCGCGGCCCGCGGCTCGTTCAAGACGAGCGCGAACCGAGCGACGTGCTCGCGCGGTGGCTCGGCAGACGCATCGGCGGGTGCAGGCGTCGCCTCGGCGTTCGCCGCTCGCGCGACGCCCGCAAGCAAAGCCATGCAAGCCAGGAACTCCTTCGACCGCGCCATGCCGTTCGGCTTCAGGCCTCCCTCCGGCAAACCAGGGGCGCCAGTCTAACGCGTTCTCGAACGGCCCTGTCCTGCCGACCTCGAAGCTCGACCGCGACAGCGGAAGTCGTCCGTGAACATGTCCGTGATCGTCACTCGAGCGACGGAGGATGGCCCCACGTCTCGAAGTGTCGAGGCAAGACGAAGACGTCCATTGCGGAGATGCGGCCGTCTTCGTCGAGCGTCATGACCGTCATGCACACCGAGACCCAGCGCCCGTCCTCCATCAGGACGTAGGCCAGGCCTGCGGGCTGTCCGTTCAGCGCGGTGGGCACGATGCGATAGCGACCGGGGCGCGGTACGCCCTGCCACGTCCCGGAGCTCGTGACCGTCGCGGCGATCGCGTCGCGTCCGTCGAGCCAGTAGAGCCACGGGGGCATGTTCATCACGGCGTCCTCCGTGAGCATCGAGACGAGGCCATCCATGTTCCCCGTCTCCCAAGCGTGGACGAAACGTGCGATCGCCTCGGCCTTCTGTGCCTCGCGCCGTTCGCGCGCCGCCGCGTCACGCTCGATGCGGATGGGCGTCTTGTCGAGCGTGGCGCGCGCTCGCTGGAGCGCGCTGTTGATCGCGGCCGTCGTCGTCTCGAGCATCGCCGCGATCTCGTCGACGCTGAAGTCGAGCACGTCGTGAAGGATCAGCGCCGCTCGCTGCCGCGCGGGAAGCACCTGCATCGCGCGTACGAGCGCCAGCCGAACGCTCTCCTGCAGGCGCAACGTCGCCTCGGGATCCGCGGCGGCGGGGAGGAGCGCGTCCGGGTACGGCTCGAGCCAGAGGATGTCGCTCCGCGGCTCGGTCGCCGGCGGTCCCGGCTCGACCGAAGGCCCGACCTCCTGCGGGAACACGCGCCGCTGCTCCTTGCGCAACATGTCGAGGCACGTGTTGGTCGCGATCCGATACACCCAGGCGCGGAAGCTTGCGTGTGGCTCGTACGTCGAGAGATGCCGCCATGCTTTGACGCGCGTCTCCTGGAGAGCGTCTTCGGCGTCCTGAAATGCGCCGAGCATCCGGTACGCGTAGGCGCCGAGCTCGCGCGCCAGCGGCTCGATCAGCTCGCGAAAGGCGGTCTCGTCGCCCGCTTTTGCCGCCTCGACGAGCGCACGTTCACTTTTTTCGCGAAGGACCGATGAGTGGGGCACGTCGTCGACGTTCTACGAGAGAAAGGCGAGGAAACCAACATGAGCAAGGTGTTCGTCAGCATGGGGATGTCTCTCGACGGCTACGTCGCGGGTCCGAACCGAAGTCTTCAGAACATGGGAGGCGACGGATGGAGCTCTCTCCATGCATGGGTCTACGGACAGCGCGTGTTCCGCGAGAAGCTCAAGCTCGGCGAGGGCGGCGAGACCGGAGCGGACAATCGCTTCCTCGAGGCCGTCTTCGATCGCATCGGCGCGAACATCATGGGCAAGCGGATGTTCGAAGAGGGAGAGCGCGCGTGGCCGGAAGAAGCTCCGTTCCACAATCAGGTCTTCGTCCTCACGCACGAGGTCCGTGCACCGTGGGAGCGAAAAGGCGGCACCACGTTTCATTTCGTGAACGACGGGATCGAGGCAGCGCTCCGGCGTGCGCGCGAGGCGGCGGGAGCGAAGGACGTCCGCATCAGCGGAGGTGGAGCGACGGTCCTCCAGTACTTGAGCGCGGGTCTTGTCGACGAGCTTCTCCTGTCGGTTGCGCCGACGCTCCTCGGTGGTGGCATCCGGCTGTTCGAGGGGATCGACAAGAACGCCGTCGATGTCTCGATCATGGGGGTGGTGAGCTCCCCCAACGTCACGCACCTTCGTTACGCGCTGACGAAGAAGCGCTGAGCGTCCGTGCCAACCGCAGCCCGACCCAGGCCGGGCAGCGCCGTCCCTATCCCGTCACTGAACCGTCCGCCTCGACGACCGGCGCCGACGCAACGCTGCGAGGACGACGACGCCGATCGCCGGAATGCTCGCGAGCCCGTTGCCGGTGCCCGCGCCCGCTTCGACGCAGCCGCATCCGCCGCCTTCGAGCGTCGGGCGCGTCGGCGACGGTGGCGTCGCTCCGCCAGAGGAGCCGCCGTCCGGCGCGCCGGCGTCCGGTGACGGCGGAGGAGCGACCGTCGTCACGGTCACCGTGGCCGAGGCGGTGTTGCCGAGATCGTCCTTCACCTTGATGGTGTCGGTCGTGCCGCCCTTCGAGCCGGCAGTGTAGATGCCGGTGCTCGCGATCTTCCCGCCAGAGCCGTTCGGATCGAGTGACAGGACCAGGCCGGTTCCGCTTCCGCCACTGATGGTGAAGGTGATGCTTCCGCCCGGAGCGACGGACGCCACCGGCGGGCTGAGCGCCAGCGGCGCACCGACCTTCACGTTCACCGTCACGCTCGTACCGACGGAATCGGTGACCTTCACGACGTCCGTCACGCTGCCCGTCGCGCCGGCCTTGTACGCGCCCGTGGAGACGTCGATCGTCCCGCCCGACGGCGCGGCGTCGAGCGACCACACGTAACCGCCCGCACCTCCCGTCGCCGTGAAGGCAAGCGCGCCTCTCTGCGCGACCACCGGGGCTGCCGGCGCGACGACGAGCGCGCCGCCGACGCTCACGTCGACTGTCGCCGTGTTGCCGAGCGAGTCGGTGACCGTCACCGTGTCGGTCGCGTCTCCGGTCGGTCCTGCCGTGTAGGCGCCGCTCGAAGCGTCGATCGTCCCGCCGGAGCCGTTCGTCGACAGCGCGAATGTAAACCCAGTGTCGCTTCCGCCGCTCGCCTGGAAGGCGATCGAAGCGCTCGGCGCGACGCTCGGGGTCGACGGCGTGAGCGTGACGCCCGGACCAACCGTGATCGTCGACGACGCGCTCGCGCCGTTCGCGTCCTGGACGACGAGGACATCCGTCACGCTCCCGGTCGCGCCGGCGGTGTATGCGCCGCCAGTCGACGAGACGTTGCCGCCCGAGGCATTCGTCGTGAGCGTGAACGCGTAGCTTCCCGCGCCGCCGCTCGCCGTGAACGCGCGTGTTCCGCGCGGTGGGACCGTCACGGTCGCAGGCGTGAGCGCCAGGCTCGCGGAGACGGTGACGTTGGCGGTCGCCGTGTTCCCGAGCGAGTCCGTGACGCGCACGGTGTCCGTCACGCTGCCGGTGGAGCCCGCCGTGTAGAGGCCCGTCGCTCCCGCGATGGTGCCGCCCGAGGGATGCGTGACGAGCGACCAGACGAGGCCGGCGCCGCTGCCGCCCGTCGCGTCGAAGTCGACTGTCCCGAGCGGCGCGATCGCGGCGCCCATCGGCGCGATCGCGAGCGCAGCCGTGACCTGGACGTCGATCGTCACCGTGTTGCCGAGCGAGTCGGTGACCCTGACCGTGTCGGTGACGCTGCCGGTGCTGCCGGCCTGATACAGGCCGGTGGCAGGCGCGATCGAACCTCCCGAAGCGCTCGTCACCATCGACCAGACGAAGCCCGTGCCGCTGCCGCCGCTCACGTCGAAGTCGACGCTGCCGCGCGGAGGCGTCGATGCGGCTGCTGGATTGACGGCGAGGCCGCCGCCGACGGACACGTTCACGACGGCGAAGTTGCCGAGCGAGTCTTGCACGCGGACCGTGTCGGTGACGTTGCCCGTCGTCCCGGCGCGATAGCTTCCGGTCGTCGCGTCGATGGTCGCGCCCGAGTGGTTGTTCGAGACCGACCACACGAAGCCAGCGTTGCTGCCGCCGCTCGCCTCGAACGCGATCGTGCCCCGCGGCGGGGTGCTGGCGGTTCCGGGCGCGATCGTGATCCCCGGACCGACGGTGATCGTGACGTCGACGGTGTTGCCCAACGAGTCGGTCGCGCGCACCGTGTCCGTGCGGTCGCCGAGCGAGCCCGCCGTGTACAGTCCCGTGCCGACGCCGAGCGACGCGCCGGACGCGTTCGTCACGAACGACCACGCGATTCCGGTGTTGCTGCCGCCGGACGTATCGAGGTCCACGCTCCCGCGCGGAGCCACGCTCGCCGATGCCGGTGTCGCGGTCAGACCGGCAGTGACGGTGATCGTCCTGCTGGCGGTGTTTCCGAACGAGTCCGTGACGGTGACGACGTCGGACACGTTGCCCGTCGTGCCCGCACGATAGAGCCCGTTACCGTCGACGGTCGCGGAGAGCGAGCCGTTCGTCGTGATCGCCCAGCTGTACCCGCTGCCGCTACCGCCGGAGACGCCGAAGTCGATCGTTCCGCGCGGCGGCGCGCTGTTCGGGCCCGCTGGAGAGATCGCGAGCCCCGCGGTGACGCTGACCGTCGCATCCGCCGTGTTGCCGAGCGAGTCCGTCACTCGAACGACGTCGCTGACGCTCCCGGTCGAGCCGGCGCGGTAAACGCCGGCGGCGGTGATCGATCCGCCCGACGGAAGCGCGACGGAGGACCACGTGTAGCCGGCGTTGCTCCCGCCCGTTGCGCTGAAGGTGATTTCACCTCGCGGCGGCGCCGACGGCGACGCGGGGCTGATCGCGATGCCGAGGCCGATGGGAATCGCAACCTCGCCTACGTTGCCGAGCGAGTCGGTCACCCTCACCCTGTCGGTGACGGGCCCGCCGGTCGATCCCGGCGTGTAGAGCCCCGTCGCGCTGACGCTGCCACCCGACGGCGCGGCGGCCATCGACCAGACGAACCCGGTGCCGCTGCCGCCGGAGGCCGCGAGCTGGATCGACGCGCCACGCGGAGGCGTCGTCGGGATCGAGCTGGGGGTGATGCTCACGCCCGCCGTCACCGTGACGTTCGCCGTTGCCTTGGCGCCGCCGCTGTCCGTCACCTCGACCTGGTCGACGACGCCGCCGACCGGACCTGCGTGATAGTTACCGGCGCTGTCGATCGTTGCTCCGCCCGACGCGTCGACGGTGACCGCATACGTGAAGCCGCCCGAGCCTCCGATGCCCGCGAACGACTGCGTCCCACGCGGAGGAACGGTGGCGCTCGCGGGAGCAATCGAGATGGCGGACTCGATGATCTTGACGACGAACGCGTCGAAGTTCCCGTGGTTCGTTGGCTGGAACGGGTTCAGCGTCGGGAAGTCCGTCGATTCGGTGGTGCCGCTGACGTAGAGGTTCCCTGCAGGATCGACCGCGACGCCGCCGTGCTGGATCTCGTCGCCCGAGCCGCCGAGGTACGTGGAGAACGCGAGAGACCCGTCCGGTCCGAGCTTCGTGACCGCGTTCGACCAGTACGGGCTCGTGTCCGCGGCCTGGATCGGGAGCATCAGCGGGTAGTTGCTCGAGTGCGTGTGCGCCCCGAAGGAGACGCTTCCGCTCGCGTCGAGTCCGATCCCGGAGAAGAGGAAGTCCTCCTCGCTGCCGCCGATGTACGTCGAGTACACGATCGCCGAGCCCGTGGCGTTCAGCTTCGTGACGAAGCCGTCGAACGAGCCTGCTTGCGAAGCCTGGAACGGCGCCTGGGTCGGGAAGTCGTACGACGCCGTGTGCCCGACGACGAACGCATTGCCCGCGCTGTCGACCGCTACGCCCCAGCCCTCGTCGATGCTCGCACCGCCGAGGAACGTCCCGTACACGAGCCCGGTCCCGGTCGCGTTCAGCTTCACGAGGTAAGCGTCGCCGTTGCCGGCGAAGGACGTCTGGAACGCTCCCGGCGTCGTCGGGAAGTTGGGCGAGCTGCTGCCTCCGACGAGGTAGGCGCTCCCGCCGGCGTCCACCGCGATGCCGCCGCCGTAGTCGTCCGCGCTCCCTCCGACGTACGTCGCATAGACGAACGCCGATCCTGCCGCACTGAGCTTCGCGACGAACGCGTCAGTCCCACCCGCGAGCGACGTCTGGAATGCGCCGCTCGTGACCGGCAGGTCCGGCGACGTGGTCCGCCCGCCGACGTAGGCGTGTCCGGTGCCGTCGACGGCGATCGCCTCCCACGCCTCCTCGGTCGAAGAACCGCCGATGTAGGTCGAGTACACGATGGTGCCGGCGGGGCTCAGCTTCGTCACGAACATGTCCGTGCCGCCGCCGAAGGTCCCCTGCGCCGGGGCGAGGAGCGGGAAGTTTGCGGACTGCGTGAGCCCCATCACGTACGCGGCGCCGGTTGCGTCGACCGCGATCGCTCGCGCCCTGTCGTTGCCGTTGCCGCCGAGGTACGTCGCGTAGACGAGCGCAGTGCCGGCGGGATTGAGCTTGGCGACGAACCCGTCGCTGTTGCCGCCGGTCGCCGGCTGCGCTGCGTTCGCCGTCGGAAAGTCGCTCGAGTCGGTCAAGCCCGTGACGTACATCGCGCCCGTCGCGTCGACGGCGAGCGTCTGCCCGAAGAGCTGCTCGAAGCCGGACCCTCCGAGATACGTCCCGTAGGCGATGATCGGATCGATGACGAGCTCGCGATCGGCGTCGTACGCCGAGAGCTCGAAGCCGACCTTCTTCGCGTCGAGCACGCGATAGGCGGCCACCACCTCGCGCTCGCGTCCGGCCGCGTCGCGCTGGAAGACGCGCGGCTTCGGCTGGAGGAGCTCGCCACGCTCCGTGTGGATCGCGAGGTCACCGTCCTTCGTGATCGACAGGCCGTTTGCGCCGTCGATCTCCATCGCAACCGCGCGCGCATCCGCGCCCGGCGCGACGACGAGGTCGTACTCGAGCTGCCCTTCCTCGCCGTGATAGACGACGTCCACGCCGTCGAGGACGCCGGGGTACGTCACGCGCCCGTGGCTCGCGATGTTGGTGCGCCACTTCGACGGATCGCTCCCGACGAAGTAGCTCGTCTTCGTCTCGAGCGTCGCGCTCGGTCGTGGTGCGACCTTGCGGCCCCCGGCCACCCTGAACGAGAGGACGGCGTCGTTTTCGACGCGCGCGGACTCCTCGGGCCCTTTCGAACGCGAGCGCAGCGCGAGCGTCGCGCCGTCGTCGGTGAGGAACAAGCTCGCTCCGCCTCGGCGCGCGACGAAGCGCACGCGTTCGTCGAGCTGGCCAGCATTCTCCTCGAAGCGCATCGGCAGCTGCCCGAGCCGCGTCGCCCCCTGCGCGCCAGCCGCGGATCCGGCGGAAGAGGAGGAACCGCCGGGCGCGACGTGCGGGGACGGCCCGCGGCCTCGATCGACGATGAGGACCGACAGCAGCGCGACGAGCACGAGCCACAGGTGCTTGGTCATTCGATCCCCCCATCCACTTCACGGCCGACGGGCGTCGGGCCTGACGTTGTCGGCATTGACCGACAGTTTACCGGATCGCGCCGGTCCCGTCGCTGACTTGCGCTCGCCTCTCCGACGTTCTGCCCTTTGGGCCTTCCGATGAAGTCTCTGCGCGTCGACGCGCTAACGTCGTGGGCCGTGCACCCGTCCAGTGCGGCCAGGCTGCTCGTTCGACCCTTTCGCGGCTACGAAGAGCTGGCGAGACAGGCGGGCGACGAGGCACCGACGATCGCCGGAGGTGCGTTTCGGCTGCTCCTCGTCATCGGCGCGGCGGTCGCGACCACCGCCACCGGCCGTCTCGCTCCGGTCGAGCTCTTCGTCGCGACGTTCTCCTTCGCGTACGTGCCGGTCATCCAGCTCGTCGCGCTCAGCGCTGCGCTTCGGATCGTCGCGAAGGAGATCCCCGTCCGTCGCGCCTTCGCGCTCTACCTCGCGGGCCACGGGCCGTGGCTCGTGACGTTACTGCTCGTAGCGGCGGTCTGTCTCCTCGCGCCGTCTCCGGCATCCGTCCTCTTCGCGCTTCTTCCGCCGCTCGTCGTCGTCACATTCCTCTGGAGCGCAGTGCTCACGTATGCCTGCTTCCATCGGGGACTCGGGCTGACACGAACACGCGCCGCGCTCGCGACCGGCCTCCACGTGGTCGCGCTGACGTCCCTCGTGCTCGCCTACTTCCTCGGCATGAACCAGCTCGGGCCACTCTGGCGATGATCGGGAAGCTCTCGCGCGCATGGATCGCGGCGGCGCTTCTCGTCGTCATCGGCCTCGTCGGCGGAGCGCTGTTCGATCCGCGTCCGGAGCGCCCCGTCGTCCACCGCGCCGGCTATCGCGTGCTCGAGGCCGACTTCCACACGCATACGACCTTCAGCGACGGCACGCTGTCCCCGCTGTCGCTCGTGCGACAGGCCGATCGCCGAGGGCTCGACGTGATCGGCGTCACCGAGCACAACACGGTCCTCGCCGGACGATTCGCGCGCGTCTGGTCCGAGCTGACGAACGGACCGCTCGTCATCCCCGGCGAAGAGGTGACGACGGGCCGCTACCACCTCATCGCCGTTGGTCTCGAGCGGACCGTCTCCCCCGATCAGCCGATCGAGGCCGTCGTCGCCGACATCCACGCGCAAGGCGGCGTCGCGATCGCCGCCCATCCGGTGAAGCGGTTCCAGCCCGGGCTCGAGCCCATTCGCTCGCAGCTCGACGGCGTCGAGGTCATGCACCCGATCGCCTTCGCATCACGGAGCCCGAGCTGGCAGTGGCACGATCTCGTCGCGTATCACGAGGAGACGACGCCACGCCCGGCCGCGATCGGCTCGTCGGACTATCACTTCGCGAGCATCCTCGGCCTCTGCCGCACGCTCGTGTTCGTCGAAGAGCCCGCGACCGCCGCCTCCGTCCTCGACGCGATCCGCGCGCGGCGGACGGTCGTCGTCGATCGAGACGGCAACCTCCTCGGCTCCCCGGAGCTGGTCGACGCACTGCGAAACGAGCCCTACGTCCCGCGAACCTCGGACTACGCCTATCGCGGCGAGAACGGCGCAGACCGCGTGCTTCGTCTCGTGAGTCTCCTCGGCGTGACCGGGGTCGTGTTCCTCCGCGCGCGTGCACGGCGGAATGTCGAGGCCAGGACGGCTGAGCTCGGGTAAAGTCGCGGAGTACGTGAAACGCCGCACGGCCCTCCTCGGATCCGCCCTTCTCCTCGCCAGCTCCAGTGCACAGGCCGCGGGTCTGTACACGGCGGATCGCGGAGTCCGTCCGCTCGGACGCGGCGGCGCGTTCGTCGCCGGCGCCGATGATCTCGGAGCCATCTGGTACAACCCCGCCGGCCTCGCCGATGCGGGAACGAGCATCCTCGTCGACGCCTCGTGGCTGAACTTCAGCTCCGAGTACACGCGCGCGACGAACGTCACGACGGCGGGCGGCACGGTCCAGACGATCGAGTTCCCGCAGGTGAACGGGACGACGCCGTTCCTCCCCATCCCCACGATCGCGGGCTCCTACAACTTCGGCAAGGAGAAGGAGTTCACCGCCGCGTTCGGTGTCTTCGCTCCGTACACGGCGATCGCGAGCTACCCGCTCACGCTCGATGGACGGCCGTCGCCGTCGCGCTACTCGCTCGTCTCGCTCGAAGGCTCGGCCCTCATGGTCGCGGGCGGCTACTTCGCCTACAAGCCGGTCGAGTCGTTCCGCGTCGGTGGCGGCATCCAGGCGCTCGTCGGCAACTTCAACTCCACCGTCGTCTTCAGCGCGAGCCCGTCGGATCGCCTCATCGGCGCGCCCGAAGATCCGCAATACGACTCGTTCAGCCAGCTCAAGGTCGGGCCGATCATCGCCCCGAGCGCGAACTTCGGCATGATCGCGGTGCCGACGGAGAACATCCGCATCGGTCTGTCCGGACAGCTTCCGTTCTGGATCAACGCCCCCGCCGAGGTCAACGTACGCTTGCCGACGGCAGCTCCGTTCGATCGCGCGAGTCAGGTGGGCAACGAGGCAACGGTCCGCTTCCGCCTTCCACCGGTCCTCCGCGGCGGCGTCGAGTACCGCACGAAGCTCTCGGACGAGTCGAACATCCGGATCGAGGCCGCCTACGTTCGCGAGTTCTGGAGCCTTCACGACTCGATCGACATCCGCTCGGAGAACATCCGCCTTTACGACGTGACCGGCTTTCCGAGCCCGTTCGGCGTCGCGCCGATCTCGATGCCGCGCAACTTCCAGGACTCGAGCTCGTTCCGCCTCGGCACGGAGCTTTCACTCAAGGACCTCATCCGCGACTACTGGATCGACCTCCGCGCCGGCTTCTCGTACGAGACGAGCGGCATCCCGCCTGCCTGGGTCTCGCCGCTCACCTACGACGCGAACAAGATGATCGGCAGCGCCGGCGGCAGCATCCACATCGCCGAGCACTGGCGCATGGACGCCGTCGGCTCACTGGTCTTCCTCGACGGAACGTCGGTCGACCCGGCGGAGGCGGAGGTCCCGCGCGTCAACCCCGTGCGCGGCAATCCAACGGCCACCGAAGCGATCAACGGCGGCGAATACAGCGCCCGAGCGATCATCCTCGGCGTAGGTGTAAACTACAAGTTCTGAGGCGCGGCTTCGAGCTGCGCCGAGCGTCGGAGCGTTCACGGCGGGCGCGTCGCGACGAAGAGGTCGCCGCCGCCCGAACGATCGCTGCCGAAGTACAGCCGGCAGCCGTCGGCCGAGAGCCACCCGGGGTAGTCGGAGACCGCGCTGTTGAGCTCCGAGACGACGCTCGCCGCGCCGAACGGCGCACCGAGCGCAGGGCGCTTCGCGGTCCAGATGTCGACCTCGCCTGCGCCGCCGGCTCGCTCGCTTCCGAAGAAGACCGTGAGGCCGTCGGCCGAGAACGCGACGCCCGCCTCCGCCTTCGCGGCGAGCTCGGTGACGCGGCTCGGGGTTCCGTAGTCGCCGATGCTGTCTCGGACACTGCGGAAGAAGCGGCGGTCGACATCGACGCCCGGCTGCGACGAGAACCAGAGCTCCTCGCCGTTCGGGGTGAGCGCCGGGAACGACTCGCTGCCGTTCGTGTCGAGCTCGTCGGCGGCGCGACGGTTCGTGAACTCGCCGGCCGGTGAGACGCGCGACGCGGTGAAGAGCCGACCATTCGAGCCGCTGACACCGATGAAGAAGAGAAGGAGCCCGTCCGCGGTCATCGTCGGCTGTTGAACGCCGACGAGCCCTTGCGCGAGCGCCGTGAGCTCCTTCGGCTCTCCGAACGGGGCATCGATCGACGAGCGCGTGGCGAGCATGAGCGAGCCCCCTTCGGGGCCGACCGTCCGCTGGAACACGATCATCAGCTCGTTATTCATGAGCGACGGCGCCACCTCGAAGCTCGCGCTGTTCACCGGCCCAGCCAGCGCGGCCGGCGGCGAAAAGGGCTTCGACGGATCGCACTTCGGTCCAGACGGTGAGCCGTCGATCGCCGGCCCGCTGTCGCCACTACCGTTGCCGCTCCCGCCGTCGCTCCGCCCCGGCACCGTCGAGTCGTCGTCGTCGTCGTCCTGTTCCTGGACGGTGACCTTCTGCAGCTCGCCGAAGCCGACGATGGAGTTGCACGCGGCTACCGCGGGCAACAGAGCCATGACGAGCCGGCGAAGCCTTCGCATCACGACGATTCTGGCACGTGACGGGCCGACACGCCCCGTCTCCGCGGCGCCGCAGCCCGCCAGCCTCTCCCAAGCCGGCGGATCAGGGCAGCGAGGGCAACAGATCCGGTGCCGGAGGCGTCACGAGCGGAGGCGTCGGCTCCGGTGCGGGGGCCGTCTTCGCGAGCGATCCGCTCGAACGCCCCTCCGCGGCAAGGCTGCCGATGCCCGCCGACTGCCCGCTCGGGGCGGCCGCCCACACGACGACTCGTTCGCCTTCGGAGAGCACCTCGGAGCGCGGTCGACGATTGATGCGCTCCATCGAGGCGGCCGAGACGCCATGGCGCTTTCCGATGGCCTCGATGGTCTCGCCTGCCTTCGCGGTCACGACGGTGCGCTGCCGTCCCTTGTCGTCCCAGTGCTGGAAGAACTCCTCGGTGCCCGCGACGATGGTGCGGACGTCGTTCTCTCCGAGGACGACCGTCGACGACAGGTCCGTGTTCTGCGGGACGAAGAGCTGCAGCGTCATGTTCTCGACGAGACGCGCGGTCGGGTCGATGTCGTTCCAGCGCCGGAGCTCGTCGGGCGCGACCTTGAAGGCGGCGCAGATGTCCTTGATCGTGTCGCCCACCTGGACGCGATAGAAGACGCGCCTGCGATCCGGATAGACGAAGACGTCTTGCGGGACGACGACGACGGGCTTCTCCGCGGCCTTCTTGGGATCGACCGGCGGCGTGGTCGCCGAGCCGTCGCCCTTCGGCACGAGCAAGACGGTGCCGCCGCGCACGACCTCACCCTGCGCGATCCCGTTCAGCTCGACGATCTTCGAGATCGAGACCTTCCTCGCTTGCGCGATCTGCTCGAGCGACTCGCCGAACCGGACGACGTAGCGTTCGGTCGCCCCCTCCGACTTCCGCGTGCGCGCGAGATTCGACGAGCAATTGCTCGCCTTCGCGACCGGCACCTTCACGGGCCAGTCCTCCTGCGAAGGTGGCGTACGTGATGCGCGGAGCTCGGGATTCAGCAGCTCGATCTCTTTCTTGTCGGCACCACACGCCTGGGCCACCGTCGCGAGCGCCGTTCCGGGCGCGACGAGGACCTCTTCACCCTCGAGCGTCGGCTCGGGTACGACGTCCTGGAAGCCGAAGGCGGCGAGGTTCTTCGAGACCACCGCCGCAGCGAGGATCTTCGGCACGTAGAGCGTCGTCTCCCAAGGGATCGAGCCCTCGAGCTTCGACAGCGCCCAGTAGTCGTTCGTGTTGTAGCGCCGCACCGCCTGGAGCACGCCGCCGTAGCCCATGTTGTAGGCGGCCATCGCGAGCTCCCAGCTCCCGAAACGGCGGTTCAGGTCCGCGAGGTGATCGGCGGCGGCCTCGGTCGCGATGACGATGCTCATGCGCTGGTCCGCCCAGCGATCCTGGAGCAGGCCGTAGATCTTCGCCGTCTCCGGCATGAACTGCCAGAGGCCGAGCGCGCCCACGGGAGAACGAGCGCCCGGGTCGAAGCCGCTCTCGATCATCGCGAGCGCGGTCAGATCTTCGGGGAGGCTCTTCTTCCGGAGCGCCTTACGCATCGGCGCGAGATAGCGACCGGAGCGCCGATGCCAGATCGTGAAGGTGGCGCGCCCGCGCGGATCGTCCTTGAAGAACTCGAGGTAGCGGACCACGCGCGCGTCCCAGCGGACGGGCAAGTCCGGCATGTCGAGCTTCGCGAGCCACGAGAGGTCTTTCCCACTCTCGGAGATCGTCGGCGGAGTGCTGGGCGGCGGTGCCGGCGGCAGCCCCGAAGCGTGCACGCGCGGCTTGTCGTCCGTCGCGGCGACCGGGAACGGCAGCTCCTGCGGCCAGGGCGACGAGAGGTCGCGCTGTGAGGGCGGAAACAGCTCGCGCTCTGCAGCGGCGAGCGCGCGCAGCTCCGGCGTGTCGGCGCCGAGCGCGGTCTCGTCGAACGTCGGGCCCCCGGCCAGCTGGCGCCGGACGCCGCTCTCGGTCGTGCGCGGACGCTGGGGCGACGGCGTCTGAGACGAAGCGTTCTTCGACGACGGCGTCGTGCGGCCCTTCGTGGTCGCGCCGTTCTTCGACGACGATGACTTCGCAGGCGGCGCCGCGATGCTCTCGCCCGCGACGAGGATGGCCGCTCCAAGAAGCGGGAGAACGAACCAGCTCCTCGACCTCATGCGACCGATGATTCCCATGTGACGCCCAGGGCGTCAAATTCGCTATAGGAAACTGTGCGCACGCCGAACCGAAACGAGCGCGCCAGGCCTCAGCGTCGCAGCCACATCTTCTTCGCCGGTTCCCGCTGTGCGGCGGTGGGGGCGTGCGCGCCGGGGGCGTCGACGAACTCGACGTCGCTCGGCGGGGATGCGACCGCGGCCGTGACCGCCGCCGGATCGGTACTTGCCGCGCTCGGCGTCTGCGCCGCGACCGGCGCCGCCGACGGATTGCCTCCGAGCTCGGGATCTTCCGCGTCGCCTCCGGGAAGCGGAGGGAGGAGCGCCACGTCGAAGCCGACCGGCACCTTGTAGATCTCGGTCGTCGGCGGGTACGTGTCCGTGAGCTCCTCTTTCTTCCGTGTCCCATCGGGATACGTGAAGAGCCGCTGCACCTTGATCTTGAAGCCCTGGATCCCGTGCTGCTTGACGACGACCTTCTTGCCGTAGAGCGACGGGTCCTCCTCGATCTTGCGCTTGTACGGGAGCGTCGAGACGACCTCGCGGCCGAAGCCGACGTGCACCGGCTTCATCTTCCCGAGCAGCTCGATGCGCAACTTGTTGCCGATCGTCTTCGCGTGGACGACCACCGGGAACGGGTGCGGGTTCCGGACCTTCAGATCGACGGCGGGAAAGACGACCGTCGAGTCGAGGCCCATCGGGATGTAGGCGCTCGGACGCGAGTGCGGAAGCCGTTCGAGGACGTCGAAGCCCGCGAAGAAGGTCGCCGCATGGAAGGTGGAGGCCACCTGGCAGGTGCCGCCGCCGATGCCCTCGACCATCTCGCCTTTGAAGATCTCCCAGCTCTTCTGGAAGCCGTTCTCCTCGCTGCGCTCGCCGATCACCTCGTTGAAGCTCACCATCTCGCCGGGCGAGATGACGACGCCATCGAGCTTCTGCGCAGCGTTGTCGATGTTCTTGCCGCGCCTCTGCTGCTCGCCATGACGCGAGAAATGCGTCTCGTACTCGGCGACGATCTCGTGGATGTCGAGGCTCTGGAGGAAGGCAGACGAGATGCGCGGAGGAAACGACTTCACCGGCAAGGTGAGCTTCGCCGCGCTCGCATCGCGAGCCGCGAGATCGAGCGCAGCGATCGTCTCGTCCGCGTCGATGTAGACGCCGTCCTTCTCGCGGATCGTCTCGTGCTTTTCGAGGTCGAGCCTCGCCGACACGGGCTGCGCGTCCTCCACTTCCTTGAGCGCGAGGAGCTTCGGGAGCGCGACGTCACGATCGACGAACGTGACGAGCGGGACGTTCGTGCGTCCTTCACGTGCGTCGGTCGCCGCTTCGGCCTGCGTGATCAGGTCTCCGTCCTTGCCGAGGCGAAGCGCGAGCGTGGTGGTTCGCTCGATGTCGACCTGGACACCGAGGTCTTCGAGCGTCGCCTCGAGCACCGGCTTGTCCCGACCATCAAGCTCGAGCGCAAGCTTCCGGCCGAGGAGTGCCTTCGCCCTGTCGGCGACCAACGTCCGCACCGTGTCGGCCGTCGCACCTTCCGGGACGCGCTCGCCGTCCACCATCAAACCGGGGAGGACGTGGCTGCTCGGCAGGTACCGCGCCTTCGCCGTCAGCGTCGCCGCGCCGATGACCGCAAAAAAGGCTGCGGCAAGGCCGATCCGGAGGCCCCAGCGATGCGGCCGCGGCGGAGGCGGCGCATGGCGACCGTGCGATGGTGGCGGCGGCGGCCTGGAGGGTGCCGGAGTCGTACGAGGATGTGCGCTGCGCGGAGGCTCTGGGAAGTGCATCGACGACGATGAAACGCCGATCGCAGTATCCGTCATCCAGTGACAAATCCCAAGGGATCACGACCGTGAGCACCTCCTTGCCCGTTCGACGCCCGTTCGACAAGGTGCACCGCACCGGCTTCTCGTATGATTCGCAGGAGCCCGCGTGAAGACGTGCCCTCAGTGCAAGATGCGCTACGCGAACGACGCGACGTATTGCTTCGTCGAGGGCTCCGATCTGGTCACGCTTCCCGACCCTCGCATCGGGACGATCCTCGTCGGCCGCTACGTGATCGAAGAGGTCGTCGGAGAAGGGGGCATGGCGACCGTCTACCGTGCGCGACACAAGCTCACGGACAAGCAGGTCGCAGTGAAGATCATGAACCCGATGCTCGCGAGCGACGCGATCGTCCGGGAACGGTTCCGGCGCGAAGCGCGCTCGGCACAGAAGCTCGCCCACCCCAACATCATCGAGATCTACGACCAGGGCGACACCGAGGACGGCACCGCGTTCATCGTGATGGAGCTGCTCCAGGGGGAGTCGCTCGGACCGGTGATCACCCGTGGCCCGCTGGACGTCGACCGCGCGGTCCACATCATGATCCAGATCGCGCGCGGCGTTGCCCGTGCTCACGATCTCGAGGTCATCCACCGCGACATCAAGCCGGAGAACATCTTCCTCTGCCGCCGCGAGGACGGCTCGGACCTCGTGAAGGTGCTCGACTTCGGGATCGCGAAGAGCCGTCAGGACTCGCGCCTCACAGGGCAGGGCGAGCTCTTCGGAACACCGCAGTACATGGCGCCCGAGCGGATCTTGGGCAAGGACGCAGGCGGCTCGAGCGACATCTACGCGCTCGGCGTCGTGTTCTTCGAGATGGTCACGGGGGAGCTGCCGTTCAACGCGCCGGACGTGGCCACGTTCTTCGTGAAGCACATGGAAGAGCCGCCGCCGCCGACGCGTTCGTTGAACAGCCGCGTGCCGGAGCGCCTCGACGATCTCATCCAGCGGATGCTCGCGAAGTCGCCGGCCGACCGCCCCGTCGATGCGCATCGCGTGCATCAGGATCTCCTCGAGATCATCCGCGAGCGCGAGGTATCTGCGCCGCCGTCGGCCGCGGACGAGGGTGGAACGAACCACTCCATGCCGCCGATGACGCTGAGCCCGGGACCCGCCGACCAGTGGGCGCGGAGGATGTTCGTGCTGGAGCAGATGCTCGCGCGCGCCTTCGGCGCCAAGGCGCGCGCCCCTGGCGAGCTCACGACGCTCCTCGAGGAGGCGAACGGCCTCGTCCGGCGCGTCGTCTCGCTTCGTGTCGACAGCTTCAAGGCGCAGGAGAACCTCGAACAGGTCGAGGCAAAGAGCAGGGAGAAGCGCGCCCAGCTCGGATTCGCCGTCGACCAGCTCGGCGTCGACGCCTCGAAGGCGAAGGAGGATCTGCGCGGCGCACGCGAGCAGCTCCGACGATGCGAGGACGAGGCGAAGGCCGCGCGTGAGCGCTACGCCGCCGCGCAGAAGGAAGCACTCTTCTGGGAAGGCCGCTGCGGATTCATGGAGCCGTCCGCCGACCTCGCGCAGGCGTACCGCGCCATCGCAGACGCCGTCGACGAGTGGCTCGCGCTACAGCAAGAGGTCCGTCGCGCGCACGAGATCGTGGAGACGGCCGAGCGGGTCGCGAACGACCTCGACTTCCAGCTCCGGGAGCTCCGTGGCGCACTCTCGAAACACGAGCAAGAGCTCGATGCATCGCGGGACGAATGCGAGCACCAAATCGTACGCTTCGCCGACGAGGCTGACGCGCTCGAGGGCGAGCTGCTCGAGCTGACCGCGCGTTTCTGCCAGCCGCTCCGCGCACGGCCCGAGCTCGCGCCGCTGTTCAAGGAGCTCGAGACGGCCGCGGCCTGACGCCAGAAGAACGCTTCCCGCCGGGTGCAGGCGCGGCTAGCAGTCCATCCGCATGCAGCGCGCCATCCCGAGGACGACACCATGACGACGGGCTGGAGCGGGGCTGCGAAGCGGAACGCCGCCAAACGTGCGCGCAGTGACCGCGACGATCCCGGGCCCGCGCCGTCGCGTGACGTCCTTCACGAGGCAGCCCTCGCCTACCTAGCCCGAGGCGCCGCAACGGCCGCCACGCTCACGCGCGTGCTCGATCGGAAGGTCGCGACGTGGGCCCGCAAGGCCGCACGTGCCGCGCGCGAACCCGAGCTCGTCGCGGCCGACGTGAACGCGTGCAAGGGATCCATCGAGGCCATCGTCGGGCGCTTTCGCGAGGTCGGCCTCGTGAACGACGCGGCGTACGCCGAGTCGCGGGCGCGCAGTCTCTCGCGCGCAGGCCGCTCGCGCCGAGCGATCTCCGCGCACCTCGCTGCAAAAGGCGTCGACGCGGAGACCGCGCGACAGGCTGTTCCCACGGACGCCGGCAGCGAGCTCGCGGCGGCGCTCGCCTTTGCGCGCAAGCGACGGATCGGCCCTTACGCTCGGGAGGCGGCGGTCGACCCGAAGACGAAGCAGAAGGCGATCGCAGCCATGGCGCGCGCGGGCTTCGACTGGAGCACGTGCGAGCGCGCGCTGCGGATGGATCGCGACGAAGCCGACGAGCGGCTCCACGAGCACCTGCGGTACTGAGCTCGAGACGTCCGCTGCCGTCAGGCGTCGTCCGCCGAGCGCTCAGCTACGTGCGACGAGCGCGAGCAGCTGCTTCCCGTATTTCGCGACGAGGGCCATCCCCATGCCGGAGATCGCGAGGAGCTGCGCTTCGCTGGTCGGGCGCGCTTCGGCGATGCCGACCAGCGTGCGATCGGTGAGGATCCGGAACGCGGGCACGCGGCGCTTCTTTGCTTCCTTCGAGCGCCACGTCCGGAGGGCCACCTCGAGCGCCGATCCCGTGGACTCCGGGCTCGTGGTCGCGGCCTTCTTCTTCGAGCGCGTACCTCGCGTGGCGCCGGCCTTCCCCTGCTTCGAACGGCGGCCAGTCCCGTTCGCCTTCCCCCGTCGTCCCTTCGTGCTCGGCGGAGGCGTCACGATCATGCGGAGCGGCGCGGCGGTCGTTCCGTCTCTCCGCACGAGCCACACACGCTGGAACGGGATCGTCTGTCCGTCTTTCTCGAACTCGTCCGCGACGATCTTCACGACGTTCGCGCGTGCGAGCGCACCGAGGATGTGATCGAGCGTCTTTCGATCGATGGAGCCCTCGCCGAACAGATCGCGATGGATCTGGCCGACCGCGCGACCATCGCGTTCCCGGAGGGTCTCGACGATGCGCTTTGCCGCGTCTTCCTCGGCGGCGCTCGCCGTGCGGAACGAGAGCGCGATCGACAGCGACGGCGCGCAGACATCGCAGATCCCGCACGCGAGCCCGGAGTCGTTCTGGTCGCCGAAGTGACGGACGAGCTGGAGCATCCTGCACGCGGACGTCTCGGCGTAGCGACGCACCTTCACGAGCTGCTCGCGCTTGTGCGCGCGCTGTCGCTCGTACGTGGTCCTCCAGTCGGCGTTGCCGCGACGGACCGTATCACTCGCGTCGACGAGCGCGCCGCCGTGCACCCACAGCTTCTCGAGCACCTTCTCGACCGACTCCGCGTCGATGCGTGCCTTCTTCGCGAGGCTCGACATGGGACGCCCCTCGTCGTCGAGGATCTTGTGGACCCGCGCGAGGAGATCGGGCTCCGGATAGTCGCGTTCCAGGAAGAACTCGTGCGTCTTCGTGTCGACGAAGGAGTGGAGCAAGATCGCCCGTGAAGGTGCGCCGTCGCGACCGGCGCGGCCGATCTCCTGGTAGTAGCCCTCGATCGACGCGGGCAACGCGGTATGGATGACCGTCCGGACGTTGGCCTTGTCGATACCCATTCCGAACGCGATCGTCGCGATGACGACGTCGAGCTTCCCGTCGATGAACGCGCGCTGCACCTTGTCGCGGACGGAAGCGGGCAGGCCTGCGTGGTAGGCCTCGGCGCGGATCGCACCCGAAAGGAGCGCCGCGAGCTGCTCGGACTCGCTGCGCGTCGGGGCATACACGATCGCCGGCCGTCTCGCGGGCTCGTCGAGCAGCCGCTTGACCACGTCGGCACGATCTCCCGGGCTCCGCTCCACGACCTCGACCGCGATGTTCGTCCGGCGAAAGCCATGGATGAACCGCTCCGGAGATCCGAGGCGCAGCTCCGTGACGATGTCGTCCTGCACGGCCGGCGTCGCGGTCGCCGTCAGCGCGATCACGGGAGCAGGCCGGAGGAGCGGGAGCCGCTCACCGAGCATCCGGTAGTCGGGGCGGAAGTCGTGCCCCCACTGCGAGATGCAGTGCGCCTCGTCGATGGCGACGAGCGTCGGCTTCCGCCGCGCGAGCATCTCCGGAAAGCCTGGCACTTTGAGGCGCTCCGGCGCGATGAAGAGAAAGTCGAGCGCCCCGTCGAGATACGCGCGACACACGGCCCGCGATTCGATGCGCTGACGGCCCGAGTGGATGCGGTCGGCCGCGAAGCCGCGACGCGTGAGCTGCGCGACCTGATCCTCCATCAACGCGATGAGCGGGCTCACCACGAGCGTCGTCCCACCGCGTGCGAGTCCGGGCAGCTGATAGCAAAGCGACTTGCCCGCGCCGGTCGGCATCACGAGCAAGACGTCCTTGCCGGCTGCCGCCGTCCGACAGACCTCTTCTTGATAGGGGCGGAACGCGGTGAACCCGAACCCCTTCTCGAGGAGGTCGTGGAGATCGCTCGTCGGTGTGGCCCGATGTTTGGGGCTCGGCCTGGGCGGAGCTTCTTCCACCGCGGACTCTGCGCGTCGGGTGGACGTTCCGTCCGCAGTGTCAGGGCGTACCTCTCGGGCGCGCGACGGGCGTACGGCCGATTCGGAGCGCGCCGAACGGCCGAGCGCCGCGACCTCGGGCACGGTCGTCGAGCCCGACGCCACGTTGCCGACGACGTCACGCACGTAGCGCTCGATCGCCGCCATGAAACCGTCGAGCGTCTCGTCACCGCGCTCGATGCGTCCGAGCTTCGCCTCCCACTCGCCCGTCATCGCCGGGCTCTTCACGTGTGGATGGACGATCGCGATGAGGGCGATGCCCTTGTCGGTCGCGCCGAAGCTCTTGCCCTCTCGAAGGATGTACTCTCGCCGGAGAAGCGTCTCGATCATGGCCGCGCGCGTCGCGGGCGTGCCGAGGCCGCGCTCACGCATCGCCTCCGAGATCTCCTTCTCGTCGAGTGTTCGCCCCGCCGTCTCCATCGCCGTCAGCAGCGTCGCGTCCGTGAAGCGCGGCGGCGGTCTCGTTTGCTTCTGCACGGGCTTCGCGTCGATCACACGGCGGGGCATCTTCGGCTTCAGCCCGCCCGGCAGAGTGGGCTCGGCGCTCTTCGTGTCCTTCGTGGAACGCCCGAGCTTCACGTCGAGGACCTTCCAGCCTTCGTCCTCGACGCTCGTCCCCGAGCTCACGTACCGATCGATGACGCCGTCGCACGCGACGTCCGTCATCACGGTCGTGACGGCATAAACGTGATCGCCATGCCATGCCGAGAGCAGGCGCCGGCAGACGAGATCGTAGATCTTTCGCTCGTCCGGCGGCAGGTCCGCCGGCGGAGGCTTGTCCGTCGGGATGATGGCGTGGTGGTCGGACACGCGCGCGTCGTCGACGAAGCGGGTCCCGAGCCGGCGCGTCCCCGTTCCCGGCGCGAGGAGCGCGCGGTACGGCGACTCGATCGCGCTCACCACGGCGGGCAGCGTGCTCTCGATCGTGCGGGAAAGGTATCGACTGTCGGTGCGCGGGTAGCTGAGGAGCTTCCTGTCCTCGTAGAGGTTCTGCGCGAGCTGCAACGTCCGTTGCGCCGTGAACCCGTAGAGGCGGTTGGCGTGGCGCTGAAGCTCCGTGAGGTCATAGAGCTGCGGGGGAGGAAGACGCCGCGTCTGACGCTCGACGGACTCGATCCGCGCGTCCCCGCGCTTGGCCCGGTCGACGATCGCTTCGGCTTCTTTGCCGTCGATCGGCAGCCGCTTCGCCTCGCGCGAGGCGCCCTTCTTCTTGTCGGCGTCCTTGTCCTCGCTGTTCGTTCTCTTTCTGTCGGCGCCGGACAGCGTCGGCGAGCCGACGTAGGTCCCCGCGTAGCGCTCGCGCGCGTCGGCGGCGCTGTCCGCCGCAGGCGGGCCGAACGTCGCGACGACCTCGAGATAGTCCTCCGGTACGAACGCGCGAATCTCGAGCTCGCGCGCCACGATCATCGCGAGCGTGGGGGTCTGCACGCGCCCGACGGACAGGTTGTCGTCGTGGAGGACGCTGTAGAGCCGCGAGAGGTTCATCCCGACGAGCCAGTCGGCGCGGCTCCGCGCACGAGCCGCGTCCGCGAGCCGATCGAACGCCTTTCCGTCCTTGAGCGACTTGAAGCCGGTCGCGATCGCGTCCGGCGTCAGCGACGAGATCCATAGCCGCTTGACGGGCTTCTTCGAGCGCGCCGCTTCGTAGATGTACCGGAAGATGAGCTCGCCTTCGCGCCCTGCGTCGGTCGCGCAGACGACGCCGCGCACGCCGGGGTCGACGAGGAAACGCCGGACGACGTCGTACTGGTCGCGCGTCCTGTCGCCCACGACGAGCGGCCACGACTCGGGCAGGAGCGGAAGATCGGTGAGTCGCCACTTCTTCCACGCCGCGTTCATCTCGTGCGGCTCCGCGAGCGCCACGAGGTGTCCGATTGCCCACGTGACCACCCAGCCGTTTCCGCTGAAGTGCCCTTCACCGCGGCTGCGCGCGCCGAGGACCTGCGCGATGTCCCGCGCAACGCTCGGCTTCTCCGCAACGACGAGAACGGTCATGGCGACCCGTCGTTCACGCTCTCCCCGTGCGCTGTCCCGATGTGGCCGTCGGCTGGGGCGTCAGCGGCCTCGAACGCGACATCGTCGCGCGACGCGAATCGACGCTTCATCGTCGCGATCGCGTCGGCGCTCCGATCGACGAGCACGAAGCGGCAGCCATGTTCGAGCGCAGCTTCCCCCGTGGTGCCACTGCCGGCGAAGAAGTCGAGGACGGTCCCGCCTTTGGGCGCCGACGCACGCACGACGCGCCGGAGGATGCCGATCGGCTTCTGCGTCGGGTAGCCGAGCTTCTCCTTGCCGGTGGGGCTCACGATCGTGTGCCACCACGTGTCGGTCGGGAGCTTGCCGAGCGCGGCCTTCTCCGGGCCGACGAGGCCGGGCGCCATGTACGGGATGCGATCGACCTCGCTGACGTCGAAGTGATAGCGCTGCGGGTCCTTCGCGAAGAAGAGGATGTTGTCGTGCTTCGCGGGCCAGCGCTTCGTCGTCCGGGCGCCGTAGTCGTAGGCCCAGATGATCTCGTTGATGAACGACTCGCGACCGAAGATCTGGTCGAGGAGCACCTTGCAGTAGTGCACCTCGCGATAGTCGATGTGAAAGTACAGACTGCCGGTGGGCGCGAGGACCCGATGCGCTTCGCGGAGCCGTGGCTCGAGGAAGGCGAGGTAGTCGTCGAACGTGTCGGCGAAGCCCGCGTCCGTGGCGATTCGCTCGGTCCGGTACCGCCGGCCGGCAAAACCCGTCCGATCGCCGGCATCGTCGTCGCGCACCGTGCGAACGCGGGCGCGCCGTTGCACCCGGCCGGTGTTGAACGGCGGATCGACGTAGATGAGGTCGATCGAGCCCGCGGGCATCGATCGCAAGACGTCGAGGCACTCTCCGTGGACGACCCGGTTCACTCCGGGCGGACTCTACAGCTCCGTCAATCGATCGCGAAGCAGTAGAGACGTCCCTCGCTCTTGTTCTGGGTCAGCGCGTTCTGCGAGCACCCGTAGCTCTTGGTCGAATCGTTCCAGCGGGATCCGAGGATGACGCTCGTCTGGGAGGCCGCGTCACCGACCCGCCCCTGCTGGTTGCCCTGCGACGACGTCCAGTTGTTGCACGTCTGCGGAAGAGCTGTGCCGTCCTGTTTCGAGCCGGTGAGGATGTTCACCGCGTTCGGCGGGATGGTGGCGCCCTTCTCGTCGACCATGTTGTCGTTCGAAGGAATGAAGTTGTACGCGTGGAGCGCCTCGACCGTGGCCGCGATCACGGTTCCCTTCTGGTTCTCCCACGGCCCGGGACCGATGCGGTCCTTGGCGTTCGTCCCCTGGGCGCTCAGGTACGCGTGCCACGTGTGATCGCCGCCGCCGACCGCCGTCGCGAGGTCCTGGCACTTCTTGTCCGCGCCGGCGAGCCCGCCGAGATCGCCGCCCTGCCCGCTTCCCGTGCTCGTGACGAAGAACGTCATCTTCGACTTCGGCGGCGGCCCCGGCGGCGGCGCGGGCGTGCCGGGCGGGTCCGTCGCCGGCGGCGTGGTCCCCGTTCCCTCGTCGCCGCTTTGGTCGTCGGTCGCGCCGGTGGGCGTCGAGTCCTCGTTCGAATCACCGGGGGTCTCCTCCCCCGCGTTCTCGTCGAGTGTGGTGGTCGTTCCCGCACTGGAACATCCCTGCACCAGGGCGATGAGCGAGGCGAAACCAAGGCAAAGTGCGAGGCGCATGAGGGCTGTCTCCCGTCTCTCGAGGAACGTGACACGACACAAGCAACCCCCGCGCCGTCGTCGGAGCTTCCGTGAGCGCGTTCTTCGAGTAGAAGAAACCTCACTGCTTCGATGACCACGGATCTTTCTCTGCCCGCTTCGTTCGTCGAGTCTCTCGTCGGCCGTTTCGCGGCCGCTGCGCCGCCGCGGCCCCTTCGAGCTCGGCCGGTTCACGTCGTCTACGGTGGAGCCCATCTCTTCAAGGAGGGCACTGTCGCCAAGCTCGGCGATCTCGCACGCCGCGCGATGAAGACGTGGGCCGGCGATGCACCGACATTCGGCCGCATCGTCGGGGTCACCGATGCTGCTCTCACGCAGCAGGTGATGGCACGTGTCCTCGAAAAGCTCGATCGCCGACCGGTCGAAGCGATGTGCATCGACTTCGAGGATGGCTACGGCCCGCGCCCCGACGGCGAAGAAGACGCCGACGCATCGCGCTCGGCGGCGGAGCTTGGGCGGACGAGCGCTCCCGGCACGTCGATCGGCATCCGCATCAAAGCGCTGACGACCACGACGGGGCGGAGAGCGCTCCGCACGCTCGACCTTTTCGTCACCGCATTGGCGAACGCGACCGGCGGTGCGCTCCCGGAAGGCTTCTCGGTCACGCTGCCGAAGGTCACGTGCCCGGAGCAGGTCACGGCGCTCGCGGACGTCCTCGACGAGCTCGAGAGATCGCTCGCGATCAATACGCCCATCGAGATGGAGTTGATGATCGAGTCGCCGACCGCGCTCCTCACACCCGACGGCCTCGGCGTCCCTCGGCTCGTCGAAGCCGGGCGCGGTCGCGTCGTGGCGGTGCACCTCGGCGCGTACGATCTCACGTCCGAGGTCGGCGTCACCGCGGGCGACCAGCGCCTCGATCATCCCTATTGCGATCTCGCGCGGATGTTGCTGCAGCTCTCGACGGCGGGAACGACCGTCGGCGTCTCCGACGGCGCCACGACGACGCTTCCGATCGCGCCGAAGGGCGCCTCGCCCGAGGAGAGCGCCCTCGCCGTACATCGCGCGTGGGAGCTCCACGCCTGCAACATCAGGCGCGCGATCGACGTCGGCATCTTTCAGGGCTGGGACCTCCATCCCGCGCAGCTGCCGGCCCGCTACGGCGCGCTCTTCGCGTACTTCATCTCGCGAAAGGGCGCGATGACGGCCCGCCTCCGCTCGTTCGTCGAGCATGCAACTCAGGCGTCGCGCGTCGGACAAGCGTTCGATGACGCAGCGACGGGCCAGGGCCTGATGACGTTCTTCGCGCGTGGGCTCGCGTGCGGCGCGCTCGATGAGAGCGACGTCCGTGCGACGGGGCTCGGTCCCGAAGAGCTCTCGACCTCGTTCGCGGACATCGTCGCGGCGCGCAGCGCGGGCGGCTCCCCGGAATGACCGCGCGCCGCGCGAAGAGCGCCGAAGAAGAAGCCGACCACCTGCTCCAGCTCTACAAGAACGACGCGCCCGCCGTCCTCGGCGTGCTGCAGTCGCAGTTCATGAGCGTAGCGTCGCGAGCACAGATGCTCCTCCAGCTTGCCGGCCTCACCATCACCGTGACCGGGTTCAGCGGAGCCAGCATCGCGCGAAGCGGGCGGCCCGCGGCCATCCTCGTCGTCTCGGGGCTCGTCGTGGTGTTGATCGCCGCTTCGCATTCGCTCGGCGGCATCTTGCGGATCCGCTGGATGACCCAGCTCGCGCCGTGTTCGCCGCGCGAGACGGTCGTCGCTGCCATCCGCCTGCGCGACGACAAGACCCGCGTCTTCTCACGGTCGCTCGCGCTGCTCATCGTCGGGCTGGCGCTCTACATCGGCAGCGTCTCGCTGCTGCTCCTCGGCAACCTGCCGACGCAGTGACCTCGCCGTAGTGGTCCCACTCGCCGTCGCGATTCGCTCGCCGTCGCGGTTCGCTCGACGACGCCGTCGCTCTCCGGCCGCGATTCGCTCTCCGCCGCGCAGCGCTCGACGCCACGGTATGTCGACGGCGCCGTTCGCTCGAGCAGGCGCGGAAGAGCGACGCGGGCTGCGAGCTCGACAGTGCTCGCGAGAGACCGTGCTGTCGCGTCGGTCGAACGCCGTCTAGGATCGCGTTGATGTCAGGTCGCAGTCTGCCGAGGCATCTCGGTCTCGCTCTCCTCGCCTGCTCCGTCCTCGCGTGCGGCAGCGCTGCTTCCACCAGCGCAACTGCCGGCCGTCCGGCTGCAAGCGGCGACGAGGTCGAAGAGCGTGTCGTCATGGAGCGGCTCCCCGACGGCAGGGTGAAGAAGACGACGATCCGGACGACGAAGCGTGTCGTGGCAGCGCCGGCTCCGCCGGCACGTCCAGCCGATCCGCTCCCGTCCGATCCGCTCGTGAAATACAACGTCGATCGCGTCAACGCGTATCGCGCGCAGAAGGGGCTGGTGCCGCTTCTGTACGATGCGAAGATCAGCGCGTTCGCTCGCCGCGGCTCCGAGCAGCTCGCGCGCGATCACGTTCCCCACGCGCATTTCGCCGCCAACGCGAAGGGGGCGCCCGGATTCGGCTCGCGTGCGGCAGAGAATCAGGGTGATCCCGGGGGCGTGCCAGCGCTCGACAAGGATCCGACCCGAAACGGCCAGAAGCAGATCGACATCATGCTCAAGCTCATGATGGACGAGGGCCCCGGCGGCGGGCACTACGACAACATGATGAACGCGCGCTTTCGCCGCATCGGCATCGGCCTCTTCTATGCGGGCGGAAAACTCTACATGACGAACGACTTCTCGGACTGAACGAGACCTCTCGGCCTGAACGAGACCTCTCGGCCTGAACGAGCCTCCTCGGACTGAACGAGAGGGCATCGACGTCATGCCAGTGCGCCGTCGTCCGCGCACGTCGGGCAAAACCCTGCGCGTCGTCCGCGTGACCACGATGAAGCGCTGTTGAGACGAACACACAGGCGCCTCTCCACACACGCAACGAACGGCTCGCGCGACATCAGAACGATCCTCGTTTGAGGCTTGCGGACGGCGCCTGCGCTGTGAATCCTCGTATCGCAACGAGGAGCCCCGGGCATCGGCGGGGCAGATTCGAGACGATTCGACGCTCGCCGTACGGAGGCTTCGGGCAATGATCGAAAGCGCGCTCGCTTGCGGAGAGTGTGGAGCAGGACTGTCCTCGTCCGACCCACGCGACGGCTGCGCATGCCCGCCATGCGGCCCGGAGGAGCGCGGCGCAGCGTCGAGCGGGAGCGCACCCGCCAGCGGCGCGCCGCTCGACAGCAGGCCCCTCGACAGCAGGCCCCTCGACAGCAGGCCCCTCGACGGCAGCACGCACAACGATGCGCCCATCGCCAGCACGCACAACGATGCGGCCATCGACAGCGCGCCCGTGGACAGAGCAAGTCGACACGACTGCGACGACGCCGCGCGGATCCCGCTCACGGAGCATGCGGTGCTCGATCTCCTTCGTCAGCAGTTCGCGGAGGTCGATGCGATCTTCGTCCATCCGTATGTCCCGGCGCCGGAGGAGCAGGCCGCCCGCCTTGCGTACGTGGCTCATCTCGGGCGCCACGAGCCAATCCTCGCGCTCTACGAGACGCAGGTGCTCGACGCATCCATCCACGAAGGCTTCGTCGTCACTCCGAGCCGCGTTTGTTGGAAGAACGCAGGCGAGGCGACCTGCTCGATGGCGTGGACCGAGCTCGATCCCGACCAAATCTACCTCGACGGTGTTCGCCTGTACCTTGGCTCCCAAGCGATCACGCTCGCGGAGCCAGAGGTCCAAGACGCGTGCGCGAACGCGTTCCACATCCTGGCGCTCTCGGCTCTCCCCCCACGTCCGCTCGCATCGGGGCGCATTCTCGCGCGTGACACGAGCCCCCATCTCGTCAGCGACCCCGAAGCCAACGGCCCCACAACCGGCGGCAACGGCCCCAACAGCGCCACCGGCGGCAACGGTCCCAACAGCGCCACCGGCGGCAACGGTCCCAACAACGCCATAGGCGGCAACGGTCCCAACAACGCCATAGGCGGCAAGGGCCCCAACAACGCGCGCGAGCGCGATGACCGCAGTGGCGTCAACACCACACGCGATGCTGGCTCTCGCATCAACGTCGGCAGCGAGGACGGCCTTGACGTCAACGCCGCTCCCGAGGAAAGCGCACGCGTCGACGGCGTCCGCGGCGCCAGCACGCACGACGACAGCCGCCGCAGCGACGGCACGCGCGACAACTCCACTCGTGGCAACGACACGCGCGACGACAGAGCTCGTGGCAACGACACGCGCGACGACAGAGCTCGTGGCAGCGACACGCGCGACAGCTTCAGTCGCGGCGTCGACATGCACGACAACTCCACTCGAGGCGACGACTCGCGCGACGACAGAGCTCGTGCCAACGGCGTCCGCTATGCCAGCACGCGCGACACCAGCAGTCGCGTCGACAGCGCGCTCGACGATAGCGATCACAGCGGACTCCAGCTCTCGACGCGCCGGAGCGCAACTCCTCCGCCGCCGCATACGACGTCCTACTTCGCGTATGCGTCTCATGCCCAAGCGCATGCTCCCGACTGCACGTGCTGGCACTGCGACACGCCGCTCTACGCAACAGCCCCGCAGTGCTCGTTCTGTGGAGCCGAACCCAAGCCAACCGGTTGGCTTCGAACGGCATAAGCCAGGGGAGCCGGCGACCGCCGAGCGCAGCGCCAGCCGCCTTCGTATCTCGCTCGTCTCGCTCGTCTCGCTCGTCTCGCTCGTCTCGCTGCGCCAAGCCGGCGGCGCCTCCCCCATCCGCTCGGCAGGTGGCCCCGTGCCAGGCCCAAGGTGGCCAGGGCCACCCCCGAGCCGGGTGCCGCAAAATGCATCCAATTTCGGAGTCAGCTTGCTGACTCTGAAAAAGCCTGCATTTTGGGGGGCGTGGGCCCCGGGGTGAACCGAGTGGACGGTTGGATTTGGGGAGGGGGCGGGGCGGCGTGGGGCGGCATGCGGGATGCCTTGGCGGGGCGGAATGCATCCGATGGCGTTTCTGCAGAAGCGCGCGCATCTCTGTGCGGTCGCGCGGGGGCGCGAGATGTTTGGGCGCGTCGATGCGGAGATGACGCCGGCGCGGTTCGACATTCTTCATCTCATTCACGAGCAGTTCATCGACGCGGCTGGTGGGATTCGGTCCTTCTCGATTCCGCAGGCGGAGGTTCCACATTTGCTCGGGCTTCGGCGACAGACCGTGTGGAAGATGGTCGAGCGGCTCGTCGAGCTCGGGTTCATCACCAAGACGAAGACGATTTTCGGGGCGGACAGGCGGCGCAACATCCTCGCGCTCACGCAGGAGGGGTATCGGCGGCTCCACCAGGCTTACGGCATCGCGTTCAGCGAGCGGCTGCCATTGCCGAAGGATGCGCCGAAGGCGACGGACGAGCGAGGTCGAGCGGTGGAGGTGCCTCGTTACTGGCGGCGGCCCGAGCTCGCCGACGTTCGGCGCGACATCCACGGCGACGCCGTACTTCCGAAGAAGGAAGGAAGGGAGGTCGCCAAGATCTACACCGCGTTTGCCTCGAAACGTGTGGCGCGGCGCGGACCGAACCATCGCTACCGGTATCTCGCGTTTCTCGACCAGCTGATGATGACGAGCTACGCGCTCGCTCGGGCGCTCGGGGATCGGTCGACGCTGCTCTATCCGCTACGCGAGCCCAAGTTCAACGGACCGAGCAAGGAGATCCGCGAGGCCGAGCGCATCGCGAACGCGCCCGTCCGGCGCGGCATGTGCGACGCGACCATTCGGCTTTTCCGGACGACGAAGTCGCCGCCGACGCCGATGCACCTCGTGGTCCGACGATGCTGCAGCCCCGGACGCACACGCGTGAGGAAGAAGTGCCGCTGGCCGTCGAAGCGCAATTGTCCGGTCACCAAGGAGGTGATCGCTCAGACCGCTCTCTCCGAAGGTGATCGGAAAGACGTGTCTTCCCGCCAGTCGGAGCCCGCTCTGCCGAGGGAAGACGGTCCTCGCGAAAGCTGATGCTCACCAACGACGCGTCAGCCATCAGCGGCTCGCTGCCGTCATAGCGCCGACGTCGCCAATCCCCACCGAACCGCCTGCGCGCCGTACCGTCACCTCATTTGATCCACCGAACGGCTGACCGCGCCGACCCGCCGAGACCCGAAGAACTGGCGACCACGTCGAGGTCGCCAAGCCCCGGCGGCCGACCACGTCGATGAAGCCGAGCCCCGGAGAACTGCCGTTGCGCGCCGATGAAGCCGAGCCCCGGAGAGCTGACGACCACACCGAGGTCCCGAGCCCGGCGGACTGCCGACCACGTCGAGGTCGCCGAGCCCCGGAGAACTGCCACCACGTCGAGGTCGCCACGCCCCGGCGGCCGACCACGTCGAGGTCGCCAACACGTCGCGAACTGCCGAGGCGCGTCGAGGTCGCCGCGAGCCGGCGAAGTGCTGATGCTTTCGTCGAGCAGCCGTCGGCGAGGAGAAGGCGCAGGAGCAAGACGTGTGACAGAGCGCCGGGCTATCAAGCACAGCAGCTCCGAGTCCCGCGCGCCGGCGAGCGCGACAAGGGCGCGAGCGAAGGGGGGGCGCGGCGGGGTCCGAAGCAAACGGCGCTAGCGAGAGCGCCAGCGAAAGAGTCGAACACGAGGAGCTGCGCGATCTCTGCCGACAATGCCGCCGATCGGGCGCGGGGTGATGGTCCGGGATAGGCCTCGTCCGTGCCGACGTCGCGCAGAGCCGCGTCCGTGCCGACATCGCGCAGAGCCTCCCCGTGCTGACATCGCGCAGAGTCGCGGTCCGCGCCGGGATCGCGCAGTGCCGCGTCCGTGCCGACATCGCGGAGGCCGAGCGCGCGCCGACATCGTGCAGCGCCGCCGGGTGAGTGGGTGCCGACATCGCGAAGGCACGGGCTCGCTGCGGCGCGGCGCGTCGTGGCTTCGGTCGCGATCAACGTCATGCACGCTGGCAGCCGAAACGCGTCGGGACTAGAGTTCGACCATGGCTCAGAAAGCGCTCACCCCTGCGGAAATCAACGGCTTCACGGCGGAGGGTGACGTCCCCGGCGACCTCGCTGCCCTGCGCGCGGCGACCAACGCGTGGCGCGAAGGCGCCGTGAAGAAGAGCACCGCGAAGATGCCCGAGCGCAAGGCTCGGTTTTCGACGTGGAGCGACCTCGAGGTGCCCGACGTCCTCACGCCGGCCGACGTGAAGCTCGACTACATGAGGGACCTCGGCCTTCCCGGCGAGTACCCGTTCACGCGCGGCGTTCAGCCGACGATGTACCGCAGCCGGCTCTGGACGATGCGCATGTTCGCTGGCTTCGGCACGCCCGAACAGACGAACGAGCGGTTCAAGTACCTGCTCGCTCAGGGGCAGACCGGCCTTTCGACGGCCTTCGATTTCCCGACCCTCATGGGTTACGACTCCGACTCGCCGCGCTCGCTCGGCGAGGTCGGGATGTGCGGCGTCGCCGTCGACACGCTTCGCGACATGGAGGTCCTCTTCAAGGACATCCCGCTCGACGAGGTCACGACGTCGATGACGATCAACGGACCGGCGATCGTCCTTCTCGCCTTCTACATCGCGCTGGCCGACGTGCGCGGGATCCCCCGCACGAAGATCGGCGGCACGGTGCAGAACGACTGCCTCAAGGAGTTCATCGCGCAGCACGCGTGGCTCGTTCCCCCGCGTCCGGCGATGCGCATCGTCACGGACATGATCGAGTTCTGCTCGAAGGAGGTTCCGCGCTGGAACACCGTCTCGATCAGCGGCTACCACATTCGCGAAGCCGGAGCGACGGCAGCGCAGGAGCTCGCCTTCACGATCGCGGACGGAATCGGGTACGTCGAATCGTGCATCGAGCGCGGCCTCGACGTCGATGACTTCGCGCCTCGCCTCTCCTTCTTCTGGGACGTCCACAACGACTTCTTCGAGGAGATCGCGAAGTTCCGCGCCGGCCGCAGGCTCTGGGCTCGCCTCATGAAGGAGCGCTTCGGCGCCAAGAAGGCCGAGAGCATGAAGCTCCGCACGCACGCGCAGACGGCCGGCGTGTCGCTCACGGCACAGCAGCCGTACAACAACGTCGTCCGCGTCGCGCTCCAGGCGCTCGCAGGCGTGCTCGGTGGAACGCAGTCGCTCCACACCAATTCGCTCGACGAGACGTACGCCCTGCCGACCGAAGAGGCCGTCACGATCGCGCTCCGCACGCAGCAGATCATCGCCGAGGAGAGCGGCGTCGCGAACACGATCGACCCGCTCGCCGGCAGCTACTTCGTCGAGGAGCTGACGAATCGGCTCGAGCAGGAAGCCGTCGCTTACATCCGCCGGATCGACGAGATGGGCGGCATCGTGGAGGCAATCGAGAAGGGCTACCCGCAGCGCGAGATCGCGGCGAGCGCCTACCGGTTCCAGCGCCAGCTCGAAGGCGGCGAGCGGGTGATGGTCGGCGTCAACAAGTACACGAACGCCGACGATTCCGGCGAGGCCAACATCCCGCTCCTCAAGATCGACGAGGAGGTCCAGAAGCGCCAGGTGGCGAACCTCCACGCCGTCAAAGCAAAGCGCGACGGCGATCGCGTGAAGGCGAGCCTCGAGGGCGTACGCCAGGCCGCGAAGGAGAAGTCGAACCTGATGCCGCCGATCATCGAGGCGGCGAAGGCGTATTGCACTCAACAGGAGATCTGCGACGTGCTGCGCGAGGTCTTCGGCACGTACACGGACCCCGCGGAATTCTGAGGACGGATGCAGCAGCGGTTCGGCTACTACGATCCCCCGCCGAGCCAGCGCGGAAGGCCGGCGGTCATCACGTGGTACCGGGTGTACGCGTCGTGCACGCTGCTGCTCTACATGCTCGTCGTCGGCGCGTGGATCTTCGTGTCCTCCGCGGAGCCGGGGACGCACGGTCCCGAGCAGGCGCTCGTGCTGCTCGGCATCGGCCTCCTCATGCTCGTGTTCGGCGCGTTCTACGCCGTCGCCGCGATGGTGCCCTTCAAGCCTTGGGGCTGGACCGTCGGCCTCATCGCGATCTGCCTCGGGCTCTCGAGCTGCCTCGTGGTCGCCGCCGTTCCGCTGCTCGTCTACTGGATGAAGCCGGAGACGAAGGCCGCCTTCGGTCGGCTGTGAGCGAGAGCTCGGGCCGACGTCGCCGAGATCTCGCCCTCCGCAGATAAGCCGCGCGAACACGCGCGGACAAGAACGTCAGGTGGTCGGCGCAGGGGGCGAGATGCGAGCCGCGATCTCCTCGCCCTGGCGCACGGCGTCCGGGATGCCCGTCCCGATGTAGCCGTTGCCGCCGATGTGCAGGCCGGGATGCATCGACGCGCGATCGAGCAGACCGCGCATCCGCGGGAGATGTCCGACGTACGGCTGCGGGCTCGAATGCAAGAAGCGGAAGACCTTGGAGAACATCGGTGCGCGATCGATCCCGAGCAGATCGAGCACCTGTGTCCGGGCGATTCGGACGAGCTCCGCGTCGTCGCGCTCGCAAAGCTGCTCGTTCCCGGGACCACCGACAATGAGCCGGAGCAAGATCTGCCCTGCCGGAGCGCGGTGATCCCATTTGCTGGAGACGAACGTGCACGCCAGAATCGGCCGGTTCTCCGCCCGCGGGACCAGGAAGCCGAATGCGTCGAGTGGATGACGCACGTCGAACTTTCGAAACGCGAGGAAGACGGTCGCTGCCGATGCGTAGACGATGTCGCCGCACATCGCCGAGAGGTCCGCGTCGACGTCCTTCAGGAGAGGCGCAGCAACACGGCCTGAAACAGCAAGCACGACATCATCGGCGTGGAGCGATCCGCCGCTCGTCTCGACGACCCATCGCCCGCGAGGATCGCCTTCAGGGAGTCGGTCGATCCTCCGAGCGGTGCGCGACGTGAAGACCTCCGCATCGCGCAGCTTGTGCGCGACGTTGACGATAAGGTCGCCGACGCCGCGCTTCAGCGAGAGGAAGTTCGTAGGCTCGCCCTCTCCTGCGGCCGCCTGCGCGCGTCGCTTCTCCTTGAGCGCGCGCATCGCGGTCACGAGCGAGCCGTACTCCTGCTCGGCTTCGACGAGCTGCGGGGCACTCGCGCGCACCGAGAGCGAAGCAGGATCGCCCGCGAGGATCCCGCCCAGGAGCGGACCGGCGATCCGCTCGGCGACCTCCGACCCGAGCCGCCGGGCGATGAAGGCGCCGACGCTCTCGTCGTCGTCGTCCTTCCAACGTCGTGGTGGCACGAGGAGATCGAGCCCCGCACGCAGCTTCGCGTCCCACCCGAGCAGCTCGCTCTCGAGCAGCGGCTTGATCTCCGTCGGCACACCGAGGATGAGCCCCTCCGGCATCGGATAGAGCTTCCGCTGCCAGGCAATGTAGACCCGGCGCGTATCCGGACGGGTTCCGATGAGCTCGTCGCCGAGCCCGACGTCCTTCGCGAGCCGCGTCGCGTGCGGCTTCGTCGCGACCCACGAGTCCGGCCCCGCGTCGATGATGAAGCCGTTGTGACGAATCGTGACGAGGTTGCCGCCGAGGTTCGGCCCCGCCTCGACGATCTGGACCTCGCAGCGCTCCTGCCCTCTCTCGAGCGCATGAGCGGCCGCGAGCCCCGTGATGCCTCCACCGACGATGACGACCCGCTTCATCCCCCTCTAGTCGAGCCGGGTCTCGTCGGGGTGCCGGCGCGAGGAGCCTGCGCCTGGTGCTCGTCGGGTCGCGCGAGAACGTCGCCCGCCACCCTGGCGAGCGCGTCGATGAGACCATCTCCCGCGTTCAGTGAAGTGCTTCGATGGAGCACCATCCCGAGGTCCTTCGTCTCCTCCCCTTCACACCAGCCCTTCGCCTCGACATCCAGGTCATAGAGGATCTCGACGTGATCGGCCAAAAACCCGATCGGCGCGACGACGACGTGTTTCGTCCCGCGCTTGGCGACCTGCTCGAGCGTCGTGCGGAGGTCCGGGCCGAGCCACTCCATGCCCGTGCCGATCCCCTGGCTCTGGAAGGCGACCACGTGCTCGGCGAAGCGGCCGCCGCGTCTGCAAACCTCGGCAACGACGTCCTCGGCGCTCGCGCGGAACTCTCGCTCGTACGGGTCGCCCGCCTGGATGATCGGAAGCGGCAGGCTGTGCGCCGTCAGGACGAGCGCGGTGCGGTCCTCCTCTCCCATGGGGACCTTTGCGAGCGCATCGACGATCGCGTCCGCGAACGCTCCGGTGAGCTCCGGCGTTCGGCCCCAGTTCTTGGCGCACAGGATCTCGATCGACGGATCGACCTCCCGCGCCGCGGCGCTCATCGCCGCGCCGTAGACCCCCGCCGAGTGCTGCGCGAGGGGCACCGTCACGATGCGCCGGATCCCTTCCTCGGCGAGCTTCGCGATGACCTCCTTCGGGTACGGACGGAAGAGGCGCATCGCGACGCGCGTCGGCAGCCCGAGCCGCGCCTCGAGCTTCCGCGCGATCTCGTACGTGATGTCGAGGAGCGGAGACCGGCCGCCGATCACCTCGTACCGGCGGCGGACCTCCTCGACGAGCTCCGGAGGAGGAGCATGGCCTCGGCGGATGTTCGCGAGAAACTCCGGCAAGTCGTCGAGCGACTCGACCGTGCCGTGCGCGATCAAGACGACGGCCGTATCCCGCGCTGCCGCCGACGGCGTCATGATCGCTTCGCCGAGGCCTCGTGCACGTAGTCGACCACCGCCTGAACGGTCTCGACGGGCGTCTCGGGGAGGATCCCGTGCCCGAGGTTGAAGATGTGTCCCGGTCGTCCGCCGACCTCGTCGAGGACACGCTGCGCATGTTTCTCCGCGACCTTGCGCGGAGCGAAGAGCACCGTCGAGTCCATGTTCCCCTGGATGCCGCGGTCGTAGCCGATCTTCGCCCACGTCTCGGCGATCGGCGTCCGCCAGTCGAGGCCGAGCACGGTGCCGCCCGCGTCGCGCATCAACGGAAGAAGCGACTGCGTCCCGACCCCGAAGTGGATGACCGGCACCCCGCGCTTCTCGATGTCCTTCAGGATGTGGGCGACGTGCGGCTGCACGTACTCCGCGTAGTCGGCCGGCCCGAGCTGGCCGACCCAGGAGTCGAAGAGCTGGACGGCGTCCGCTCCGACGTCGATCTGCTTGTGGAGGTACCTGCGGACGACCTCACTGAGCTTGCTCATGAGGAGATTCCAGGTCTCCGGCTCGCCGTACATCAGCTTCTTCGTCTTGAGGAAGTCGCGGCTCTTCCCTCCTTCGACGAGGTAGCTCGCCAGGGTAAACGGAGCGCCCGCGAAGCCGATGAGCGGAACGGGCAGCTCTTTCTTGAGGAGCTTGATGGCCTCCATCACGTACCCAAGGCCGTCTTCCGGCTCGATGACCCGGAGCTTCTCGACGTCGGCGCGGGTGCGGATCGGGTCGTGGACGACCGGACCTTCGCCTTTCGCGAACTCGAAAGGCGCGCCCATGGGCTCGAGCGGCAAGAGGATGTCCGCGAAGAGGATCGCCGCGTCGACGTTCAGCTTCATTGGCTGCAGCGTCACCTTCATCGCGAGCTCCGGCGTTTTGCAGAGCTCGAGGAGGGTGTGCTTCTCGCGGAGCGCGCGGTATTCGGCCATGTAACGACCCGCTTGCCGCATCATCCACACGGGAGTGCAGTCGACGGGCTCGCGACGGCACGCGCGGAGGAACCTATCGTTCATGGGAGCGAGCCTACCATCACCACGTGCCCCCTGTATTCACGGGGATCGACGAAGCGGTCGCGCCTCGCCTCGCCCTGCCGCCTCCAGGCGGACACAGTCGCGCATGTCGCTCATCGGTCAGGACGGTGGGCGACGCGCGACGCGCGGGTTGCGGCGCAGCTTGACGAGGTCCACGGGACGCGGCGGCCGCTCGTCGGGCGCGCCGAACGGCTCCTCGATGAGCTCGAATCGTGCATGGTCGAAGGGTGTTCCCGGGGCGGCGCTCTGGAGCACGAGGCGCTCGCGGACGCCGCGATCCCTCATTACGCGCGCACGATAGTGACAATACGGGTTGTTTCCCGGCCGTCCGAAGAAGGCGTGCGCGGTGAACGTGCACCCGCCGAGGCAGACGTCACCGAACGCGCACTCGGCGCAGTACCCCCAGAGCCCCGTGTCGGGATCGTCTCGCGTGCGCTGCCGCGTGAAGCCGAGCTCCGGCGCCGTCTGCCAGATTTCGCGCAGTGTGCTCCTCGTCGGACTCTGCGCGCCGTCGTAGAGCCTGCCGCCGACGTAGCTCGCGGTCTGCAGCGACGGGCAGCCCTTCACCGCGCCGTCGGACTCGATGCCCATCACGTAGCGACCGGCCTGACATCCCTGCCAGTGGTCGGCGTCTCCCTCGCGGAAGGATCGGAGTGTCGCCTCTTCCGGACCGAAATACCCGAGGTTGTTGCCCGGCATGACGAGGATTCCGTCCTTCCGCGCGCGCTCCTTCAACGCCACGATGCGCGGCACGATCCCGAGCAGATCCCACGGCTGCAGGACGAGGTCGGGTCGATCGGCGGCGCGACCGAGCGGGGTCGTGAGCTGCACCTGCCAGGAGCGGATCCCGAGCGCCTTCAGGTGTTCGTAGAGCGGCTCCAGGTCACCTTCGTTCAGCCGGTTCACGTTCGTGTTCGCGGAGATGACGATGCCCGCGGCCGCAAGGTGACGGAGGGCAGCGGTGGCCGACGCGAAGCTGCCTCGCGCAGCGCGCATCAGATCGTGCGTCGGCTCGAGACCGTCGACGCTCACGCTCGCGCGCGTGAGCCCCGCCTCGGCCATCGCGCTCGCGAGCGCCGCGTCGATGCCACGCCCGCCCGTCGTCGTCACCGGCTCGATGCCTGCAGCGGAGAGCGCCGCGATGATCTCGAGAAACCCGGGATGCAGGTAGGCCTCGCCGCCGATCAGGACGACCTCCTTGGCCCGCATCTCCGCGAGCTCGTCGACGACGCGGAGAGCCTCCGCGGTCGAGAGCTCCCTCGCACGCGCGTCACCCGCGCGTGAGCCGCAATGCGTGCACGGCTGGTCACATCGAAGCGTCAGCTCCCACACCACGTAGGCCGGGTGGTAGTCGTGCGCGACGACTGCCCCGTCGCCGGCCTGCACGACCGGAAGCTGCACACGGCGGACGTTCTTCATGTTCGGTGCTCCCCCGGGGGCCGAGGACAGGATACGCTGAGAGCGCGCGTTGCGAGAGCGCCGGCTCCAGCCGGAAGAAGAAGAGAGCCGCCGCGCCGTCACGCGAGACCAACGACCGTCGAGAAGGGGTGAGCGCAATGGCGAAGCTCGAACGATGTGGTGGGTGTGGAGGGTTCGTTCCGAATGCAGCACCGAGGTGTCCACATTGCTCGACGACGATCGCGAAGTCCGTGCCGGCGACCGCGCGAGGCGTGGCGCGACGCCGTCCGCTCGCCGCGCTCGGCGGCGCCTTGGGCGGTGGAGCGATCGCGTTCACGTTGATGGCTTGTTACGGAGCGGCGCCGCCTCCGTGCCCCGACGGCACGCGTGACTGCCACCACAATCCGAACGGCGCCCCGGCGCCGGGGTCCGCCACCCCGCAAGGCGACTCGCCCTCCGACCCTGCCTCGTCGCCTGCTTCGTCGGCGACCGACGGCGGCCAATGAGCGCCGTCCGCGGCATGATCACGATGTCGCGACGGGCGTGACCGTCCTCGGCCGGTCCACCCGTCATGACGCGGAAACGCGTTCGATCCCGAAACGGCACTCGTATTGCTGAGCCGTAGAGCACGATGACCACACGATCCAAGCTCGTCGTTTGCGACGCCTGCGGAGGGTTCGTCCCCGGCAGCTCGGCGTCGTGTGTGCACTGCAAGGCCGCTCGGCGTCCGTTGTTCGAGAGGCTCCGTGTCGGAGCGCTCGGCGGAGCGTTCGGCGGCGGAGCCATCGCGTTCACGCTCATGGCCTGTTACGGAGCGCCGCCCTGCGACGACGGCGCGCGCTGCTACGACGACAACACCGACGACGGCGGCCCCGGCCGCGATGTCCGCGACGCTGCGCGCCCCGATGTGCAGGTCAACGACGGCGCGGCGAAGGATGCCGCCGACGCAGACGATGCCTCGGCCGGCGACGGCGGCGACGACCCCGACGCCGGTGATGCGGGGTGAGCTGACCGGCGGAGCTCACGGACCGGCGCTGCACGCTGGAGCTCACGGGCGCGTTCGGATGCGTTCGCTCCGCAGTGCTAACTTCGCGGTGCTTGACCAGCCGCAGCATCACCGGTCAGCTCGCGTTGTTCGGTAACGACACGCCGAAGATCGACGAGCGCTTCACGACGATCGAGCGCATCGAGCTCGAGCACGGGGCCTGGCTCGACGTCGCCCGCGGATGGCTCGCTGGTCACGAGCAGATCTTCGACGTGCTCGCGCGCGAGGTGGCCTGGCGATCGGAGAGCCGCGTCATGTACGAGCGCACGGTCGAAGTCCCACGCCAATACGCCGTGCTCCCGGACGGCGGCCGCCTCCATCCGGTCCTCGATCAGATGCGACGCGCGCTCGACCGCCGCTATGAAACGAGCTTCGAACGCCTGAGCGTCGCGCTCTATCGCGACGGGCGCGACAGCGTCGCCTGGCACGGTGACTACGTCGCGCGACGCATGCCGAACGCGCTCGTGGCGACTGTCTCCGTCGGAGCACCGAGAAAATTCCTGCTACGCCAGACGGGCGGCGGCAGGTCGATGGCGCTCTCGCTGGGCTGGGGCGACCTCCTCGTCATGGGCGGCTCATGCCAGCGCACGTACCAGCACGCGATCCCCAAGGTGGCCCAGCAGCGCGGCCCCAGGATCGCGATCATGTACCGACCGAAGTGGAAGGCCGACGAGGCCGAACCGCCGCCGACGGACGAACAGGCGGCCTCGTCGCATGACGACGCGCGCCCAACATCCTGAAGCAACCGGCATCGCTACGAATCGGACGGCGGGCGCTGTTCGGCGGCCGCGCTCTCCATGTCGTCGTCATCGATGCGCTCGATCCGCTCACTGCCTCCGCGGTCGGCCTCTGACGCCGTCTTCCTCTGCTCACCCTGCTCTTCGGTCGCCTCGGTCTTCTTCGGCTGCGGTCCGTCGGCCATGTTCGTCACCTCACGGGCACCGCGACGCACGTCACGTGCCCGCAGGCGCTCGAGGTCACACGCATGTGACCTCCGTTACATCTCCGCGTGTCACCGAATGGTGACGCTCGACCGGTGGAGCCACATGACAACCTCCTCGATACAGGGGCGAGGCGCAAGACGAGCCAAGACGAGGGCCAAGACGAGGGCCAAGGCGCGTCGAGGGAGGAGGCTGGACGAGGCAATGAGGATGTGGACCAAGACCTCATGCAGGGCCGTCGCGAGCGCGCTGGCCGTCGTCGCTGGCGTCAGCGTCGTCAGCGAAGCGGCCGCGGCGAACGGCGATCCGTGCAGCAACCTGAGCGACGAGGACAACAGCATCCCCGCGATCTACATCGAGAACGGCGACACGCAGGAGCCGCTCGTCAAGAAGATCGGCAAGCTTCTGATGCAGTCGTCGACGAAGCTCCGCGTGTTCTACCGGAATCGTCCGACGTGCAACATCCGCAACGACCTCTTCTCGGGGGCCTCGATGGTCACCGTCGTCGACGGCACCACGGCACGTCCCGTCCGCTACATCCCGGCGAACCCCACGTTCGACCCAGCCTCCACCGCACCGACGTGCACGGTCCCCGACGCACCGCCAGCGCCGCCCATCAGCCTCGGCATCGGCGCGACGTATCTGTCGAGCTGTCCGCAAACGCCTGCCCAGCCTGCGGACGTCGGAGTGTTCGACGGCCCCGTCCAGGCCTACGGCTTCATCACGAACAAGAACAGCAGCCAGGTCGCGATCACGGCCGAGGAGGGCTATCTCGCTTTCGGCTTCACCGAAGGTGGCGGTGAAGCCGCGCCCTGGGTCATCCAGAACCTGCGATTCAAGCGGGGCAACACGGCGAGCACGACGCTCACGATGGCCTCGGCCATCCGGCTGCTTCCGACGCAGATGAAGGCCGCTCCGGACTCCGGGACGTCCGAGGCGATCATCACGTCCGTGGTGAACAGCAACAATCCCGAGGCGACGCTCGGGATCCTCGGCACCGAGCTCTACGACCAGCGACGCGCCGACATCAAGCTGCTCGCCTTGAAGACGTTCGGACAGCACTACGCATACTTCCCGGACTCGACGAGCACGAGCTTCGACAAGCGGAACGTCCGTGACGGCCACTACGCGGCCTGGTCGCCGACGCCGTACATCGCGAAGGTCACGCCCGGAACGACGACGATCGCCGACGCGAACGCGAGGCGGATCTACGAGCTCGTGATGGGAACGCGCACCGGAGACGACGTCGACGGGTTGCTGCAGGTCGTCGGGAGCGGGCTCGTTCCGGAGTGCGCGATGACGGTGACGCGCGCGGGCGACGGCGCGGACCTGGCTCTGTACGAAGATCCCGCGCCCTGTGGCTGCTACTTCGACAAGAACGTGCCCCAAGGCTCGACGTCGTGCACGGCGTGCACGGTCGGTAACGACGGTCCCTGCAGCGGCGGCAAGTGCCGCTTCGGCTTCTGCGAGGCGAGGTAGCGATGCGAACGAAGCGACTTCTTCGCGCCCTCTTCGTAGGTGCTGCCGCGACGGCCTCGCTCCTCGCGGTCGTCGGCTGTGACGATGGCTCGTCGGCCGTCAAAGAACGTCCACCGAACGCGGGCAACGACGCAGGAGGTCCCGCGACCGACGGCGGCCTCGATCCCGGGACGCTGCCGGACGGGGCGCCGAAGGACTGCTTCGACAACCCGAAGACGCACTTCGAGATCATCAACGCGTGCACGAGCGCCACCAAGGTCACGAAGAACCCAATCCTCCCCAAGCTGTTGCCCGACGGCGGTCTTCCCCCGCTCGATTGACGATGCTCAGGCGGCACCGAGGCGCGATCGTCGCGGCAGGACTTCTCTGGACCAGCACGTCGCTCGCGCAGCCGCAGCCCGAGTCTCCGCCGGCGAGCTCTCCCGCCGCCTCACCACGCGATGAGCTCGAAGCCCGCGTGGCCCGGCTCGAGAGAGAGGCCGCAGAACGCCGCGACGCTCGGCTGCCTGTAGTCGTCTCCGGCTACGTCCACATGGACTGGGTCGTCTTCCGGCAGACGTCGCAGGACGAGGTGACGCAGGACGGCCAGCCGCTGAACGAAGACCGCTTCCTCTTGAGGCGCGCGCGGCTTCGCGCCGAGCGCGACGAAGGGCTGTTCCACGGCGCCTTCGAGATCGACGCAAACACCATCGACGGGCCGCAGCTCCGGCCCATCAACGCGGAGGCGTCGTTCAAGTGGCCCGCGCGTCGCGCCTATATGCGAACGCCTTGGGCCGTCGAACCGTCACCGCCGGGCGGCGATTCCGATCACGCGCCGGGAGCGCCGCGTGACGCAAACGAGCCGTGGTTCATGGTCACCGCGGGCCTCTTCCGGACGCCGTTCGGGTTCGAGGTCCCCGAATCGGAGCGCGAACGCCCCTGGCTCGAGCGCGCGACCGTGTCGAACGCGATGTTCCCGCAGTCGTTCGATCTCGGCGTCCGCGTCCTCGGTGGCTTCCGGTTTCTGCGCTACGCGTTCGCGATCATGAACGGCGACCCGATCGGCGAGCGCACGTTTCCCGGACGCGATCCGAACGAGAGCAAGGACCTCGTCTTCCGCGTCGGCGGGGCAAGCGCGGTCACCGAAGGGTTCCATCTCGAAGGCGGCATCTCCGGGGTCAGCGGGCGCGGGTTTCATCGCGGCCAGCCCGCCACGAAGGACGTCATCCAGTGGCAGGACTCGAACGCCGACGGGGTCGTCGACAACACGACCGAGCTCCAGGTGATCCCTGGCTCACCGGCGACGCCGTCAGAAAGCTTCAAGCGATTCGCCGTCGGCGCCGATCTCCGCGCGACGATCGCGCTTCCGATGCTCGGCAACCTCCACCTCCGGGCCGAGGTGGTCCGCGGCAGCAACCTGGATCGCGGGCTCTACGTCTCCGACCCGGTCGTGGCGACGCGCGATCTCCGCCAGCTCGGCTACTACGTCGGCGCATCGCAGGAGATCACGCGATGGGCGCTCATTGGGGTCCGCTACGACCGCTACGACCCCGACGCTGACGCTCGCGAGCAAGAGCCGTTCGCGCTCGTCCCGCGCGACACGTCGATGTCGACGTGGTCCTTCAGCGCTGCGGGCCGCACCCGGATCGCTCGGCTCGTCGCGCAGTACGATCACCGGCAGAACGCGCTCGGCCGCGATGCGTCGGGTCGACCCACCACGCTCGCCGACGACTCGTTCACGCTTCGCGCAGAGGTGCGCTTCTGATGCGAGCTCGGGCGCTCTTGCTCCTGCTGCTCGTCGCCTTCGTGGCGGCATGCGCGCGCACGAGGGCCGACGAGGGCCGGGACGCGCTGCTCCACGTCGGGCGAGGGCAGTTCTTCCGCGAGGCGATGCCCGCCGACGAGAGTGGGCCGAAGGTCCTCTCCGCGACGGTCGCTGCGCGAACGCGAGCCGGTGACGTAGAGCAGGCGTGCGCTGGGGATCTCGAGCGTGCCGCGACGTCCGTCGCGGTCGGGCTCATGGGCGACACCGGCTACTGGATCGTCCCTGCCGGGATCCCGCTCGCATCTGCGCCGACCGCACCGACGTTCGAGATCGTCTTCGGGCTCGCAGCAAACGTCCTTCCCGGCCGGCACGATCTCGTTCTCCGCGCCGTCGACGGTGATGGGAGGTTCGGGCCCCCGACGTTGCGACCACTCGACGTCGCAACGTCGGATCGGCCGCAGGGTCGCCTCGTCATCTCGCTCGCATGGGACAACCAGGCCGACCTCGATCTCCACGTGGTGTTGCCGAGCGGCATCGAGCTCTTCAAACGCAATCGCACCGAATACGAGCGCCCGCCGCCGAGCGCCGGACCGGTGCCGCCGAACGCGCCGACGGACGGCGGTGTGCTCGATCGCGACTCGAACGCGATGTGTGTGCCTGACGGCCGCCGAACCGAGAACGCCGTTTGGACCGAGACGCCCCCCAGCGGGCGCTACATCGTCCGTGTGGATACGTTCTCGCTCTGCGGCGCGCCGAGCGCCAACTGGCGCGTCGAGGCGCTGCTCGACGGCACGCGCATCGGCGAGGCGCGCGGCACGAGCACCGAGATCGACACGCGGTTCGATCACAACCGCGGCGCGGGCGTCCTCGCGCTCGAGCTCGACGTTCCCTGAGGCGGCTCGGCGATGCGCATCCGCATTCGTCGCTTGCTCGCCGTCGTCGTCGCAGGCTCTCTGCTCCTCGCGAGCGCGCCGGCGGGCGCGCAGCAGCGCGGGTCCGACGTGGGCGGCCAGCCAACGAAGCGGAAGCTCACGAAGATGCCGCGGCTCGTGAAGTTCGTGGAGGCGGAATACCCGCCGGACAAGAAGAGCGCCGGCATCGCGGCGTCCGTCGTCCTCACGATCGAGATCGGCGCCACCGGCAAGGTGACGAACGTCTCGGTGGCGAGCGGCGCTGGGCCGGACTTCGACGCCGCCGCCGTCGCGGCCGCGATGTCGTTCGAGTTCGAGCCGGCCGAGGTCGACGACAAGCCGGCGCCGGCAAAGATCACGTACCGCTACGACTTCGTAGTCACCGATACGAAGCCGGAGGCTCCACCTGCAGGCGTGCTCGAAGGCGAGCTGCGCGCCGCAGAGAGCGACGCACCGGTCGTCGGCGCCAAGGTGATCGCGCGGAGCGAAGGCGTTCGCGAGACGCGCAATGCGACGACGGATGCCTCCGGTCGCTTCACCCTCACCGACCTCCCTGCCGGGAGCTACGACGTCGTCGTCGAAGCCCCCGATGGTACGACGTCACGGTTCACCGAGCTCGTGACGTCGGGGAAGAAGACGATCACACGGTACGACCTCGCCTTGCGCTCGACCGCTCCGGAGCCGCGGCCGACCGCGCCGGACGCGATCGAGGAAGTCGAGATCCGCGGTCGCCCTCGCGCTCGTCGCGAGACCGTCGACTACAGCGTCCGCGCGGAGCAGGCGCGGAAGGTCGCTGGCACGCAAGGCGACGTCCTCAAGGTCGTGCAGAACCTGCCGGGCATCTCCCGGCCGCCGGTCGCATCCGGACAGATCGTCGTGTGGGGATCGGCGCCGAAGGACACGCGCATCTACGTCGACGGCGTCGATCTCCCGGCGCTCTATCACGGCAGCGGACTCCGGGGGACGATCAACTCCGACCTCGTGGCGAGCATCGATCTCGTCCCGGGTGCGTTCGGCGCCGAATACGGGCGTGGGCTCGGCGGTCTCGTCCGCGTCGAGACCCGCGCGCTCCCCCGCGGAACACACGGCTACGTCGGAGCGGATACGCTCGACGGCTCGGCGTTCGTCTCCACGGAGGTCACCGACCGGATCCGGATCGGTACCGCGTTCCGCTACGGATGGCTCGATCGCGTGCTCGCCGTCACGAGCGCTCCCGACGTCGGAGACTTCTTCCCGATCCCGCGCTATCGCGATGCGCAGCTCAAGGCGACGTTCGACCTGCGAAAGCGCGAGAGCATCGACACGGTCTTCCTCGTCTCGTCTGACGAGCTCGATCGCACGGTCCCGTCCCCCGACCCGGCGAAGCGGCGCGTAGAGTCGACGCGTTCGGGCTTCTGGCGCGCGTACGCCCGATACACGAACGTCGCCGACAACGGCGACACGACGATCGTGACGCCGTTCGTGGGCCATGACACGAGCTCCCTCGTCCAGCGCTACGGCGAGACGCCGACGCGGCTCGACATCGACGCCGCCCGCTACGGGCTCCGCGCTTCGCTCCGCTCGGCCGTCTTTTCCCGCGTGACCCTCGTGACGGGCATGGATGCGCTCGGCACGGCCTCCGACGTCACGCGGGAAGGCTCCCTCACGCTTCCCCCGCGTGAAGGAGACGTTGCGGTGTTCGGTCAGCCGCCGGGAGACGAATACGCCGTCGACCGTTGGAAGACGCACATCCTCGATGTCGGCCCCCACGCGTACGCCGACGTGAAGCTCGGCCCCGTCACGGTGACGCCGGGCGTGCGGTTCGACGCCTTCCTGATCGAAGGGAGCAAGAAGCTCCCTCCAGCGGCAAGTGTCCCTCCCATCGGCTTCTCGAGGCTCGTCACCGCCATCGCCCCGCGCGCGTCGGCGCGATGGGACGTCACGCGCCGCTTCGCGCTGACCGCGGCCTACGGAAACTATCACCAGCCGCCGGAGCCGGAGGAGCTGTCGGCGGTGTTCGGCACGCCGGATCTCGGGCTCTCCCGGTCGACGCACGTCACGGTCGGCGAGTCACTACGCGTCACGGAGTCGCTGGTGCTCGACGTCGTCGCGTTCGACAAGCGGATGCGCGATCTCGTCGTCCGCAGCCGCCTCTCGAACCCCATCCGCGCGCGTGCGCTCACCCAGAACGGCGAAGGACACAGCTACGGCGTCCAGTTTCTCCTCCGGCAGGAGCTGTGGAAGGGCTTCTTCGGCTGGGCGTCTTACGCGATCAGCAAGAGCGAGCGACGCTTCGAGGACGAAGATCGGTGGCGACCGTTCGACTTCGATCAGCCCCACGTCATCTCGCTCGTCGCCAGCCAGGAGATCGGGCGCTGGAGCGTCGGCGCGCGCTTCCGGTACGCGAGCGGCAATCCTCGAACGCCGGTGATCGGCAGCGTCTACGACGCGCGCTCGGACCGCTTCGATCCGGTGTTCGGCTCGCAGAGCTCGATCCGCGTACCGGACTTCTGGCAGCTCGATCTCCGCGTCGATCGCTCCGTTCCGCTGGGACGAGGCGTGCGCGCGCTCGTCTTCGCGGATCTCCAGAACGTGACGAACCGGAAGAACGCCGAGGAGATCGCGTACTCCGCCGACTTCCGCCGCCGCGGGATCATCACCGGACTTCCGTTCATCGCCGTCGTCGGCGGGAGGCTCGAGCTGTGAATCGCCGCCAGATCGCGATCAGCCTCGCCGTGATGCTCGCAGCGACGTCGCCGTCGTGCCGGCCTGACCTCGGGGACCGCGAGTCGCTCGTGACGCGCACGCAGATCCTTGCCGTACGCGGTGAGCCACCGGAAGTCGCTCCCGGCGAGGTCGCCCGCTATTCGCTCCTCGTGGCGACTCCGGACGGGCCCGTCGCTGCGCCGGCAGCGAGCTGGGCCTTCTGCTCGTCACCGAAGCTGCTCACCGAGAACGGAGCTGCGAGCGCAGCGTGCCTTCGAGACGGCGCCCGCCCGCTCGCCGACGGAGCTCCCGCGATCGACGCGCCGATGCCCCTCGACGCGTGCGCCGTTTTTGGCCCGGAGGTCACCTCGGCCGAGCTTCGGCCGCGCGATCCGGACGTGACCGGCGGCTATTACCAGCCGCTGCGCGTCATGCTCGGCTCGCCGGAAGGTGCCGTGACCGCGTTCGGGCTCGAGCGCATCTCGTGCTCGCTCACGAACGCAGCAGCGGACGTCACCGCCGACTTCGGCGATCGCTATCGGCCCAACGAGAACCCCGCAATCGATTCGATAACGGCCACCGTCGCAGGCGCCCCGGTCTCGCTCGATGCGATCCCGCGCGGCGCGAAGGTGACCTTCCGCGCGACGTGGCCGGAGACCTCTGCGGAGCGCTACGTGGTCTACGATCTCGCGCGTCGTGCGCTCACGGAGCGAAGAGAGACGATGCGTCTCTCCTGGTTCGCGACCGCCGGCACGTTCGAAAGCGACCGGACCGGTCGCACCGAAGACGAGACCGCGACGTTCACCGACAATGATTGGACGGCGCCGGCCGAGCCGCGCATCGTCCATCTCTACGTGGTGCTCCGAGATGCACGCGGCGGTGTTGCGTTCGCGACCCCGACGGTCACGACGCGCTGACCCGGGGCGAGCGCAAGCGAACCTGCGCGCCGACGCGACCTCGTCGTTCAGTCGCGGTAGCGACTCCATGCAATCTTCAAGCGCCGCATCTTGCCCCGCAGCGTGTGGGGATTGACGCCGAGAAGGTCGGCGGCGCCGCCGCGTCCTTCGATGCGTCCACGCGACGCCTCCAGCGCACGACCGATGTGCGCCCGGATGGCGTCATCGAGCGTCGCCAGCGGCTCGGTCGTCGCGGAGCTTCGGATGACCGATACCGACCCACTGTCCCCGTTTGCTGGCAGAGAAGCTGCGGAGACATCGCCGAGGGCGGCGGCGATCTCGAGCCGGCGTCCGCCACCCAAGATGGCGGCGCGCTCGACGACCGCCGCGAGCTCGCGAACGTTCCCCGGCCACGAATAGCGCCTGAGCGCATCGATTTCGTCGGCGGTCGGGGCGAGCGGGACGTTCGTCAGCCGTAGTCCCGACTTGCGCGCGAAGTGACGCGTCAGCGGCTCGATGTCCTCGAGGCGCTCGCGCAGCGGGGGAATCTGCACCGTGAAGACGCCGATCCGATACCAGAGGTCGGAGCGAAACGTTCCCTCCGCGCACATCGCGCGCAGATCTCGATGTGTCGCGGCCACGACGCGAACCGAGACCTTCAGGTCCTTCGAGCCGCCGACGCGCGTGAACGTCCCCTCCTGGAGGACTCGAAGCAGACGGACCTGAGCCGCGAGGGGAAGCTCGGCGACCTCGTCGAGGAAGAGGGTCCCGCCGTCGGCGCGCTCGAACCAGCCCGCACGCGTGGTCGTCGCGCCGGTGAAGCTGCCTCGCTCGTGGCCGAAGAGCTCGGAGTCGACGAGCTCCGCCGGGATCGCTCCACAGTTGACGCGGATCATCGGCCCCGAGGCGCGGTCCGACCGGGCATGCAGCAAGCGCGCGAGCACTTCCTTGCCAGACCCGGTCTCCCCCTCGAACAGCACCGGCGCGTCCGTCGGCGCGACCTGTTCGATGCGCGCGATCGCCCCTACGAGCCCCGCGGTCGAGCCGATGACGACGCCGTCATCTTCCTGGACGGCCCCTCCAGCGTGCAAGATCGACGAGGGCGCGCCCAGCGATGCACGCGGCGCAGCATTTCCACTAACGACGGGATCGATGGGGCCGATGTTGGAGGTGCTCGCGGCAGCCATGTATCCACTATAACGAACACATATCCACGAAACAAGATGCATGACCCCTCCCTCGGTTGGCCGCGGCGTCATTCGACCGTGACGACGTACTCCTCCCAGCCGACGCCGCCGCGATCGTCGCGGAGGACGATCCAGAGCCGGACGGGACCGCGCTGCGCGGGTGCGGTCCATACGTTCGCGGCATCGACGCCCGCGTCGGTCTCGCTTCGACCGGTCTGCGCTTCGTCGAACGTGCCCGCCTCGGCGTACCACGCGACCGTCATCGCCTCGCGCCGCTCCTGCACCCGCCGCGTCTCGGGATTCGGCCAGAGATACCGCTCCGCCCCCGTGCACCCCTTCGGTGCGTCACGGCAGTCGGCGGCACACGTGCTCTGGTTCTCACCGGCCGTGCACATGCCGTCGCCGCAGACCGGCTGCTCGGGACACGCCGACCATGTCGCGCGCAGTTGCACGCGGGCTCCGGCGGCAACGACAGCGCCGGGCGCCTCGCCCTCCGGCGCGATCGACTGCACCGCCGCGCCGGACACGATCTCCAGACGATCGATCTCCGGGTTCTCGTTCGGGCGCGCGCTCTGGTTGTAGCGGACCGCTTCCGCGCTCGGCACACCGACGACGCCACAGGACAGGCGAACCGATCCGAGCGCCGCGCCCTGCTCGTTGCCGAGCACGATCGGCTGGTAGTAGCCGCCGGACAGATCGGGGTCGACGGGCCGGCCCGCGACGCCCCCCGCTTCAGCGGGAGGCGCGATCGGCCCGAAGCGCCGGCACACGTCGGCCGGCAACGTCGCCGTGACGCCCTGTCCGCGCCCGAGCCGCTGGAAGATGTCACCTCCGATCGAGAACCGATCGATACACTCCTGCGCGACCGGACCGAGCTCCGTGAGCGGCTTGCGCGCCAGACACATCGCCCACTCGAGCGTCTCGGCGCTCGCCGCCCGTCCTGACGGAGTGGCGACGAGCGCCGTCAGCGCCACGGCCTGTCCGGCCCGCGCTTCGGCAGGGACGGCGCGCACCGCGAGCACGCGCGGCGCGGTGATGCGCGCGCCGTCGTCATCGAGATCCGGCACGCACGCCGCCACGGCCGCGAGCACGGCGAGGAAGAAGACCGACACGAGGACGACGCGGCTCGGATTCGTCATCAGAAGCTCCACCGCGCTCCGAGGATGGGCAGGAGCGGAAGGCCGAGGATGTATCGTCTCTGCGAGTAGTCAGGCGAGTACGCGATCTCCTCAGGGTTCTCGCGCGCCGTCACGTTCTGGACGTCGAGATAGATCTCGAGCTCCGAGTCGTTCACCTTGATGCGCTTGGCGACGCGCACGTCGAGCTGGAAGAAGAGCGGGATGCGATCGGTGTTGTAGACGCCGAGCGTGGGCTCGTAGCGGCTCCTGCGGGCGTCGAAGTACACGTACGCGAGGGGCGTACGCGGGTAGCCCGACGCGACGCGCGCGCGCGCTCCGACCTCGAAGCCCGCGCCGAGGTCGTACGATCCGAGCGCGGTGAGGACGTGCGTCTGGTCGTAGTCGAAGAGCCTCCAGCGCGCGTCCGGAGCGTCCTTCCGCTCGCTCCGCAGGATCGTGTACGCGAGCCAGCCGAAGAACCGTCCGCGCCCCTTCTCTCGCCGCAACATGAGCTGAGCACCGATCGAGCGCCCCTCGCCCTGCTGGATCAGCGCCTCACCGGCTCGCGGGGTGCTCGAAGGGTTGCGCGCGACGAGATTGTCCGACGTCGTGTGGAAGACGTTGGTCTCCATCGTGATCGTGCTCGTCGCGCGGAGCTCAGCACCACCGACGTAGTGCGTGCCCGTCGAGATCCCGAGCGCCGGATTGCCGAAGATTGCGGACAGATCGTCGGGCAGTGGCGGCTGACGATACAGGCCGACGGCAGCCTTGTACGTCAGCTGACGCGACAGCGCGTAACGCGTCGCGAGCCGCGGCTGGATCGAGATGTCCTGGAGAGACGTGCCGAGGTCCGGCGCGTTTGGATCATGCGGCTTCCGCCGGTTCACGTTGACGAAGTACGGCTCGAATCGAATGCCGGGAGTGAGATGCAGCCGATCGTCGAAGAGCGCCCAGTCGCCTTCGGCGTACGGCGCGGCGCTCGCGATCGTGGTCTTCCATCGGTCGGCGCTGACCTGATCGGCCGGCGGCCGTCCGAACACGTAGGCATCACCTTCACGCGGCGGCGACGTGATCGAGCCGGTACGGACGGAGCTGCTCTGAACGAGCTCGAAGTCGAAGCCCGTGCGTGCCGACCAGTCCTTCGCGATCCGCCCTCGCCACTCGGCGCGGAAGCCGACGAGATGCGACTCCGTCTCGATGCTCGTGGGCACACCGCCGAAATTGCCCGACCGTCCGCTCTTGTCGTGGCCGTACCACGGTGCAACGTCCACCTCCGCGCCATCGGCGAGGACCTTGTGGTAGGCGACGTCGTAGCGCTCGAAGTAGAGCTTCCTCGTCTCCGACACGCGATGCGAGGGATCGTTGCTCGGCTGTGTGCGCGACTGGCGGTCGCCCGAGAGAAGGCCGCCCGCCTCGATCCACTCGTTCTGTCCGAGCTGATACCGAAGCCGCGCCTGCCCGTCGTGATACTGCGGCAGCGTGAAGAAGGACTGGAAGCTCTGATCTTCGAGGAGCTTCGCGGCGTCGGCGATGTGGCTTCTACGTGCCGTGAGCGCGAACGAGAGCCGCTCGCCGATCGGCGCCGTGACGGCGGCCGAGGCGTCGAGCACGTCGAGCTGCGCGCTGCCGTGGAGCCGATCGCGGGCCGGATCGCGTGACGTGACGCGGACGAGCCCGCCGAGCCCGCGACCAAAGGCAGCGCCGTAGCCGCCCGGGATCAGCTCGACGGAGGCGACGCGATCGTTGTGGAGCACCGAGCGGAGGCCGCCGAAGTGGTAGAGCATCGGGATGCGGACCGCGCCGACGTACGTGCGCGTGTCCTGGGGTGCCGCGCCCCATACGACGACCTGACCCGAGCCGGCGCTCGCGCGCGCGACGCCCGGAAGGTTCTCGACGACCTTCAGCACGTCGCCTTGCGTCCCCGGAACTCGCCGCGCTTCTTCCGCGCCGACCTCGGTGCTGACGACCTGCTTCACGAGCCGCGGGGCGACGACGACGACCTCGAAGTCGTCCTTGTCGGCATCGTCGGCGCTCGATGCAGGCGCTGGGAGCTCGACGGTGTAGCGCGCTTCGAGCGTCCGACCGGCCTCGATGGCTTCGTGCGTCTGCAGCGGCGTGAGATCGTCCCGCGAGAGCGTGACCTTCACTTCGCCTGGCTCGACGTCGTCGAACGCGAACGTTCCATCGGCACTCGTGACGACCTTGCCGACGCCTTCGATGTCCACGGTGACGCCGGAGAGCGGTTGACCGCTCCCCTTCGCGACGACCACACCGCGAAGCTTGCCGGTCGTCGGCGCCTCCAGCTTCGGCGTGAAGGTGTAGCGGTAGGTGATCTTCACCGGCGCCGGCTTGTGATCGATCTCGGCCGGCCGGAATCGGAACCGCCTCACCGCTTCGAGCGCCGCCGCGTCGAACGCCGCGCCTGCGCCCTGGACCACGACGGCATCGTCGACGGCGCCGCTCGCCGAGACCGCGAGCTGCAGGACGACCGTCGCGGAGCGCCCGGCGGCAAGCTCCTCTTTCGGGTAATCCGCCTCGACGAGCTCGATGAGCTCGGGGGCCTTCGTCAGACGTGGCCGTGCCGGCTCGCTCTGGGCAGGTCGCGGCTGCGCAAGAGCCGGGCGTGCCAGCTCTGGCGCGAGCAGCGTCGCGACCACGAGACCGAGGATCCAGCGTGACCGGGAGGCGCGCATCTGGCTCACGACGCGGAGAACCGGATCGAGACGTTGAACGTCGAGCGGCTCGGCCGACCACAGCGGACGGCCGGCTCGAACGTCGCCGCACGCGCTGCGGTCAGTGCGGCCTCGTCGAGGCCGTGACCGAGGCTCGTGAGCGCGCGAACGCTCACGACCTTGCCCTCCTCGTCGACGACGATCTCGATGCGGACCTTGCCCTCGACGTTCGCGGCACGCGCTGCGTCCGTGTACGCGGGCTGAGGCAGGTTCAGCAGCTTCGGCTTCGCAGGCGGCTCGTCACACGCGTCGACGGCCGGACGCGACGGTGCAGGCGCCCTCGACAATGTCTTTGCCGAGGTCGCCGCCGGACGCGGCGCTGCGGCAGGCGTCGCCGGCAACGCGAGACCGCCAGGACCACCACCGTTGCCGAGCTCGAGCCCGAGGTCCGGTAGCGCGTCGAGCGCGTGCGCGTGCGCAGGCGCAGGCGGCGTCTCGGGTGCGGGCGCAGGCGCAGCCTTCGCTGCACGTGCACGCGGCGGCGGGTCGTGCTGGGCCGCGGGCTCGGGAGGAGGCGGCTCGACCTTCGCCGGTGGAGGCGGCTCGGGCTTCGTGCTCTCGAACACCTCGATGGCCGTCGCGGCGGCGGCGCTCGGCGCGCGGACCCCGCCGAGCGCGACGACGAGCCCCGCGTGCGCAAGAAGGCTTCCACCGATGAGAGCAGCGCGGAGAGACATGGCTGACTACTTCGAGCGCTCCACGTTGATCGCGAACTTCGTCACCCCGGCGAGCTTCGCGGTGTCGATGATCTCCACGACACGTCCGTGGAGCGCGTGCTGATCGGCGCTGATGACGAGGCTCACGTCCTCGCTCCCGCGCGCGGCGCGCAGCTTCGCCTCGAGCTCCTTCGGCGTGACGCTCGCATCGTTGAAGAGCAGGTCACCGCTCTTCGCGATCGTCACCACGTACGTTCTCGTCACCTTCTCGTCCGAGGTTGCCGTCTTCGGCAGCTCCACCTTGAGCGCCTGCGAGACGATGTACGTCGACGAGACCATCATGATGATGAGGAGCACGAGGGCGATGTCGACGAACGGCGTGACGTTGATGCCGACGATGCCACCGCGCGCCCCGGGGCCGCGCGCGCTCTGAATCGATGCCATGGCGCGCCCTCAGCCCTTCGCCTCGCGAGCCACCGCGACCTGGGGCCCGGAGTCGGACGACGAGGTCTCTTCGACGAGCGCGATGCGCGGTTGACGACGAACCTCGTGGCGCGCGCGCGCACGGTCGAGAATGCGCGCGTCGGCCTTCGCGTAGGCGCTGATCAGCTTCACGAGCGCCGCTGCGTCCGCCTCGATCTGACCAATCTTCTTCTGGATCACGTTGTAAGCGACGACCGCGGGGAGCGCGACGAAGAGGCCGACGCCCGTGGCGACGAGCGCCTCGGCGATGCCGCCCATCACGCCGCCCATCGCGCCGGCATTGCCGCCCGAGGCACCGAGGGAGTGGAACGCGATGATGACGCCGAGCACGGTCCCGAACAGTCCGATGAATGGAGCGTTGTTCCCGAGCGTGCCGAGCAGGTTCGTACCGCGCTCCAGCTCCGCTCGAATGCGCGACAGCTCCGCGTCCACCGCATCCGCCATCGCCTCCGGACCGCCGTGGAGCCATCGCAGAGCCTCACGTGCGATGCGTCCATGAAGCGAACGATCGGAGGCGAGGACTTCATCGAGGCCCTCGAGGTCGGCGACTTCGAGCCGGTCGACGAGCTTGGGCCGCTGCTGCTCGAGATCGCCTCGCCGGCGCGAGAAGTAGAGCCAGCGCTCGACCATCGTGGCAATCGAGAGCACGGACAACACGAGGAGGACGTAGAGGACCCACGAGCTCCCGAGCAGCGCCAGCTTCGTAAGACGTTCGATCAACATCGCTTCATCTCCCTAGGGCACGAAGATCTCGGTCACGAACGTGCCGAGATCGGTGCCTGCATTGACCTGG
>JAFAER010000262.1 GCA_023423895.1 Pseudomonadota bacterium | reverse complement strand
GCGCGCTCGGCGACACACTGGTCCACGTTGACGAACCGATCGAGCTCCGTCTGCAGATCGCCGGCGGGCGCCGGGGGGTCGAGCGGCTCACCGAACACGCCTGCATCCAGGCCGAGCTCGTCGACCGGCGCGACGCTCGGCGGCGGAGTGGTCGCCTCGGGCGGCGGCTTCTTCTCCTCGCAGCCGCCGCAGACGACGACGGCGCCGAGGAGCAGCGCTGTCCGCACGCCGCGCCGCCTCGACCACGAAGAGCACTTCATCGGCGTCCTCAGCGAAGCGTGCAGCGGATCTCGTGCGAGGTGATGACGATCAGATCGCCGTCCGACAGCGCCCGGCGCCCGACACGCTCACCGGCCACGTGCACGCCGTTCGTCGAGCCGAGGTCGACGACGTACCAGGCCGCGCCGACGCGCTCGATCGCGGCATGCTGGCGAGAGACGTTCGGATCGTCGAGCCGCAGGTCCGACTGCGTCTTCGAGCGACCGAGCAGGAAGCGCTCCTTGTCGACCGGATACTGGCGCCCGAGATACGAGAGCACGAGCTGCTTCGCGCCGGACGACACCGGCGGGCTGCTCTCGCGAGGGGCCGGCATGCGCTGCGTCATCGGCCCGGCGACCCTCCCGGGCAACGGCGGAGGAGCATGGCCGCCCGCAGGGACCCGGGGCGGCGGCGCCGGCCTCGAGGCTCTCGCGGGTGGCGGAGCGAGACCGCCGGCGGAATGGTGAGGAGAGAGCGGGACCGGACGGCTCAGCGCGGCGGGCAAGGTGACCGCCTTCCGCTGCGGAGTCGTCCGCGACTCGGGCGCATCCGAGATCGGCGCACGTCGCCCTGCGGCCGGGCGCACGAACGCCTCGCGTGCGGCGGTGCGAGCGAGGTCGTCGTCGTCGAAGCCGCTCGCGACCGGCGGCGAATACGAGCGATCGAGCGCGCTGATCCCCGGTGCGTCGTGCGTCTCCTCGAGCGGATCGCGATCGTCGTAGGTCGCGGAGGCCAGCGTCGCAGGCACCGGGGCTGCTGGGCGGGCGTGCTTTCGTGCGGGCTCCGGCTTCGAGGAGCGCGCAGGCGCATCATCGGGCGCGGCGTATCCGCGGACGCGGGCATACGCTGCCATCGCGTCGTTCATGAGGTCGTCCATCGAGACGCCGAGCTCGCGCGACATCGACTCGAACGTCGCCCACACGATCTCGCGAGACTGGAACGTCCGGGGCCGGAGCCGTTCGCCCGCGGACTCCGGCGCGGCATGGGGAGCCTCGGCCGCGACGCCCATCTCCGCCGCCTGCGAGCGGACGAAGTCCCCGCAGCGACCGTCCTCGCATGCGAGCAGATGCTCCGCCACCATCCGCGCCTTCGCCGGAGGGAGCTGCCCCGCGGCATGACGCGTGAGCGTGTCCATGTCGATGTGCTCGGACGATGGATGCGCCCCGACGGCGTCGCGATGCGATCCGTGCCAGTGCTGGTGGCGTCCGTCGTCCGTCATCGTCCGTCGTTACATCGTAGGATGCCTCCTGCGCGAGACGTGGCAAAATAAGGCGACTTGACCCTCCCTTCCTTGTTCTCGCCCTTGTTCTCGCCCTTGATCTCGCCCTTGCTCTCGCCGAAGGCGCTCGGCTCGTGGCTCTGGACTCGTTCTTGGGCTCGTTCTTGGGCTCGACCGCTCCGCCTCGGCTCCATGCTCTCGCTTGCAGCCGTCATGGCGGTCACCCCGTCCTGTGGCTCGTCGGACGATCCCCCTTCGCCTTTCCCCGACCCCGATCTCTCCGTCGTCGAGGTGAATCCGGACGGCGTGCCGTACCCGACGGATCGGATCGGCGGTCAGAAGCGGAGCGGCACCCGCCCCGGCGACCGGATGCCGAACTTCACGTTCCGCGCCTATCGCAACCCGGGGCGTGCCGGCGGGCTCGAGACGGTGTCGCTCGCGGAGTACTTCGACCCGCAGCAGACGCGCCACAAGGTGCTCCACCTGCAGGTCGCTGCGACGTGGTGTGCGATCTGCTCGAGCGAGCTCGAGGCGACGGTCGGCGTGAGCGAGCAGCTGAAGGAGCGCGGGATCGTCTTCCTCGAGGTCATCGTCAGCGGAGCCACGGCCGGCAAGGGTCCGTCGCTGGCCGAGGTCGACGCGTGGATCGATCGCCACAAGACGAACTTCCCGACCGGGATCGACGTCGCCGCGCGGCGGCTCGGCGCGCTGGGCGTGAACGGCGCCGCGATGCCGCATGACATCCTCATCGACACGCGGACGATGGAGATCCTCGACTCCTCCGTCGGCGCGCCGGTCGACGTCGGGAAGTACGTGCTCGAGGCCCTTCGCTGGGTCGAAGCGAACCCTGGGTCCTATTGATCCGGTCCCTTCTGCCGTCCTCTTGACACTGAACAAAGATGCAGTATGGTCTCTGTTCCTGAGGCCCGGTAGCGCGAGCCCCACGAAGCGGTCGTCCACTCCACGAGGGGGAGACCAGAAGGAGCGTCATGGAGGAGAAGAACCGTCAGAAGGCCATCGAGCTCGCCGTCAGCAGCATCGAGAAGGAGTACGGCAAGGGCTCGATCATGCGCCTGAAAGACGGCGAATCGGTCCTCAATGACGTCGAGGCCATCCCGAGCGGCTCGATCGGGCTCGACATCGCGCTCGGCATCGGCGGCTACCCGAAGGGCCGCATCATCGAGATCTACGGACCGGAGTCGAGCGGCAAGACGACGCTCACGCTGCACGCGATCGCGGAGGTGCAGAAGGCGGGCGGCGTCGCCGCCTTCATCGACGCGGAGCACGCGCTCGATCCGGCGTACGCGCGCAAGCTCGGCGTGAAGACCGACGAGCTCCTCGTCTCGCAGCCCGACTACGGCGAGCAGGCGCTCGAGATCGCCGACATGCTCGTCCGTTCGAACGCGGTCGACATCATCGTCGTCGACTCCGTCGCCGCGCTCGTCCCGAAGGCCGAGATCGAGGGCGACATGGGCGACAGCCACGTCGGCCTCCAGGCCCGCCTCATGAGCCAGGCGCTCCGCAAGCTCACGGGCACGGTCGCGCGCTCGAACTGCCTGCTCGTCTTCATCAACCAGATCCGCATGAAGATCGGCGTCATGTTCGGCTCGCCCGAGACGACGACCGGCGGCAACGCGCTCAAGTTCTACGCGTCGGTCCGCCTCGACATCCGCCGCATCGGCCAGATCAAGGAGGCCTCGGCGGGCGACAAGAAGGACCCGGTCGCGATCGGCAATCGCACGCGCGTCAAGGTCGTGAAGAACAAGATGGCGCCGCCGTTCCGCGAGGTCGAGTTCGACATCCTCTACGGCCAGGGCATCTCGAAGGCCGGCGACATCATCGACCTCGCGACGGACCTCGGCATCGTCGACAAGAGCGGCGCCTGGTTCTCGTACCAGAGCGAGCGGATCGGCCAGGGCCGGGAAAACGCGAAGACGTACCTCGAGCAGCACCCGCAGCTGATGGAGAAGCTCGAGGCGATGATCCTCGCGAAGCACAACATCAAGCCGCGTAACGGTGCGACCCCCGAGGTCGAGACGAAGGACGCGAAGGACTCCAAGGAAGGCAAGACCGCCAAGGGCGAGGTCGCGCCCGACGGCAAGCCCGTGGTCCGCATGAACACGCCGGCGAAGAACGGCGCGGCCGACGAGAAGCGGCCGGCCAAGCCGGCGAACTGACGACCAGCGCACCCAGCGCACCCAGCGCACCCAGCGCATCCAGCGCATCCAGCGCGGAGAAGGCCATCGCGATCCGATCGCGATGGCCTTCGTGCTTCAAGGCGATGACGTTAGGATGCGCCGCGTGAAGCTCTATGTGATGCGCCACGGGCCTGCCGAAGAAAGCTCACGGACGGGCCGTGACGGAGACCGCGCACTGACGATCGACGGCCGCGACCGCACGCGGGCGGTCGCACGCGCGCTGGCGGCCGAGAACGAGGCCCCCCTCACGATCGTCTCGAGCCCGCTCGTCCGTGCGCTCCAGACCGCGGAGATCGTCGCCGCCGTGACGGATCTCGAGGGGCGCGTTCGCCAGGCGAAGGACGTGGGCCGGGCGCCGGGCACGGTGGAAGTCCGTCGCGAGATGGCGCCCGGAGGGCATTCGCTCGGATTGGTGCTCGAGCTCGCGCGCAGCGGCCGGAAGCGCGCGATGATCGTGGGACACGAGCCCGATCTATCGATGCTCGTCGCGCGCCTGGTGGGACAGCACCTTCCGCAAGGGATGCTGAAGTCGATGGTCGTCGGGATCAAGGTCGACCCCCCGCCGCATGACGCATCGAAGGACACGCGCGCAGCAGGCGAGAGCGACAGCGGCATGCGCACCGAGCTGCGGTTCGTTCTCGATCCGAAGACGCTCGCGTGGCATCGAGGCTGACCGGCCCCGCCGTCACCCGACGCCTTCGAGGGCGGCCGCGCTGTCCCTGCCGGAGCGTTCCGTCAAGCAGTTCCACGTAGGGTCATGAAGAGCTTCGTGCCGACACTTCCCCACCCTGGAATGGGGGGATTTGACCCCGTCATCATCTGGCGGTAAATACAGGTGAAATTGGGGTTCCTTGACACTTTGGGACCTGTCCCTTACCCCGCATAGAGACCCCTCCGATGAGCGCGCGAAGCAGCGTCCCCGAGCTCGATCGATGGCTGGCTCCCCGCTGGTCACGCGGGGGTGCGGCTGTCGCTCGGACGGTCGCACGAGGGTCGAAATCGCAACTGCCGTTCCTCCCTGCGGCGGCCATTCGCGTTCCGGAGCGGCTCAGCGCTCAGCTCGCGCTCGTCTTTCCCTCCGCCGCACCGAAGCTCTTCGTCCACGAGGGGGCGCGGCAGTCGCTCGAGCGCCGGCTCAAGGCCGCTTGCCCGGGTCGTCCAGTGGTCCTCTCGATCACCGACAACCGGCATTCGATCATCTCGCATTCGCTCAAGAACAACGTCCTGCACGCGCGCATCCACCACATGTTCCTGGATGCGCCGCCGCGCGTGATCGATGCGCTCGTCCGCTACGTCGCGCGTGATGACCGGGAAGCGAGCCAGATCGTCGGCCAGTACATCGAGGCGAACGGAACCCGCCTCGCACGGCGCCGGCCGCGCGCGATCCCGCTCGTCGCCCGCGGGCAGACTCACGACCTGCTCTCGATCTTCAACGACCTGAATCAGCGCTACTTCAACGGCAACTGCCACGCGCTCATCACGTGGGGCCGGCGCACGGGGCGCAAGAGCCGCGAGCCGCGTAAGGCGATCAAGCTCGGAAGCTACTCGTGCCTCGAGCGCCTGATCCGGATCCATCCGGTGCTCGATCGGGTGTGGGTGCCGCGGTACTTCGTCGCGTACGTCGTCTATCACGAGATGCTCCATCACATGATCCCGTCGGCTCGCGGCAACGCGCGCCAGGCGAGCTCGAACATCGCGTCGGCGAAGGGGCAGATCGCGCGTCGTGTCCTTCATCCGCCGGAGTTCCTCGAGCGTGAGAAGGAGTTCCGGAAGTACGAGCGCGCGCTCGAGTGGGAGCGGCGTCACATCACGCGGCTCTTGCGCGCGTCCGGCTGAGCTGAGCGGCCGGACCCCACCGGCAACCGCCAACCGCCATGCACGCAAGGCACGCGGGCAGGAATGCCGACGCGGCCCCGAAGGTAAGTAGCTTGTGGGCTGAGCCCGGTTGCCCAGACGTGGTATCCAACGGGCGTCGGGATACCCCGATCCATCGGGCCTTCCCTAGCCATCGGGTCGTTCCGAGAGAAAGGTTCGGATCGTGCGCCTCTCTTCGTACGCCGCCGTCGCGGCGCTTTTCTTCTCTTTCATCGGCGGATGTGGCGGCTCGCGGACGGATGCGTCCAGCAGCAACACCGCCGCGTCGACGACCGCAAAGGACGGCACGGAGAACGCCGATGCCGGCACGGACGCCGCGTCGAACGAACCGCCCTTTGCCGGATCGGCCGCGGAGGCGACCGCGCTCATCTCGGCGGTGGTCGACAAGAAGGGCAGCGAGATCGGCGCCTGCGTCCGCGAGTTCCGGCTGCGGAAGAAGCTGGCGAGGGAGCGTGTCACCGTCTCGTTCGGGATCGACATGGAAGGAAAGCTCCTAGGGGTCACGTCGAAGGGGAAAGAGGACGCGGAGCTCAAGGCTTGCGTGCAGAACGCGCTGTCCGGTGCGCAGTTTCCGCGCAGCCACGCCGGCGTGATCACGGTCACCAAGACGTACGAGGAGCTGCTGCAGTGACCCGGCCGCGGCGCGTCGCGCGTCCCATCCTGTCGAAGCAGGCGTGGGCCGTCCCGCTCGTGCTGGCGGCCTGCGGTGGGAAAGACGCGCGTGCGCCGGTCGGGATCGACGACGACCGACCGCCGATCGTCCGCAAGGCGCCCGGTGTCGACAACCCGCTCGCCGGGTACCTGGTCGCGTCCGTCGGCGAACGGACGCTCGGTCCGTTCCTCGCGCGCCGAGGATCGGGCCTCGCGGCCTCTGGCCTCGTCGCGTGGGTGACGGGGGCCGAGGGCTCCGGGCGGCGGGTGCTCGTCGTCCCCGTCGCTCCGAACGGCGCGCCCCGCGGAGCGGAGACGGTCGCGGCGCACGTGTCGGTGGACACGACGATGCTCGTCGTCCGCCCAATGGGCGGGCCCGCTCCCGGATTCGTCGTCGCGTGGTCGTCGCTGACCGATCGCGGCAAGTCCCTGTGGACCGTCGCCGTCGGCGATGACGGCATGCCTCGCTCGAAGCCGGTGGAGCTCACGCGGACGAACGACGACATCGTCTGGATCGACATCATCCCGACGGATCACGGGGCGCTCTGCTTGTGGGCCGAAGAGACCCGCGACAACGACGCCAACCTGGTCGCTGCAGCGCTCGACACGGACGGCAAGGTCCACGGCGTGCCCACGCGCGTCGCTCGTGGAATCGTCGGGTGGCACGCGCTCGAGCTGCCCGGCGGCGTCGGCGTGTCCACCGTGGACGCGGCCACCACGGACACGAAGCCGAGGCCCACGGAGAATCGCCTGCTCCGCGACGCGCGTCCTGGCGGCTCCCTCTCCTTCCACCGTCTCGACGCCGAAGGTCATGTGAAGGCCCCGCCCGTCGTCGTGACGAACAAGCCCGTCGTCAGCGGCGACGTCGAGGTCGCTCGCGACGGCTCGCGGCTCGTATTCGCATGGACCGATCGCACGACGGCAGAGCCGTCGGTGACGATGGCCGCCATCGACGAGAAGTCCGTCGTCGAGCCGCCTCGCAAGGTCGCCGAAGCGCGTGGCGGGGCATCACTCCTCGCGCTCGTGAGCGGTCAGGCGGGTGTCGGCTTGATGTTCGAGGCGCCGGCGCGACGGAAGGGCGAGACGCGTCGCGTCCACGTTGCTCGCGTTGCGCCGAGCCTGGCGCTCGAGCGCGGCGCTCTCTCGTTCGAGGTCGCGGGCCGTGGGCAGCCGGAGCTCGCGGCGACCGCCACCGGCTTCGCTGCGCTCGCCACGACGCCCGACTGCGAGAAAGACTCGCCGCAATGCCTGAACGCACCTGCGGTCGCGACCGTCTTCCGCACGGACGAGAAGGTGGCCGTCGTCCAGCGCGAGCCTCTGACGTTCCAGGCGGATCCGGCGACGCTCGGCTGGGGAATGACCTGCGACGGCGACACGTGCTTCACGCTCGCAGCCTCACCAGGAGGCCCCGGTGCGCCGGCGCGCGTACGTTCGGCATCCGTTCGCGCGCGAGCGAACGCAGCGGCACCCGCAGCCGCGAAGCCCGAGACTCGTCCGAAAGACGGCCCGCGCATCGCCGACATCACGGCCGTGGTCTCGGGCGAGACCGTCGTGGACATCGCGTCGACGCGCTTCGGCGATACGAACCTCGTCGCGACGCTCAGCGCGCGAGTGAGCGAGAACGGCCGGCGTGCACCTTCGGACGAGGCGAAGACCGCTCCCGTGACGCTCGCGACGCGCATCGTCGATCCGAGCGGCGCAGTGTCGGCCCCTTCGATCATCACGAACCGCGCCCTGCATGTCGGCGGCGTGGCGATCGCAGGCGCAGAGAAGCCGGAAGACGGCGGCGCGATCGCCTGGGTCGGCCGCGAGAACGGCGACGCAGAGGTCCACGTCACCCGCATCGACAAGCGCGGTCGGCGAACGAACGATGTCCAGCTCACGACGATGAAAGGCGACGCCGGTGACGTCACGATCACGTGGGCGGGCGGCGGATGGATCGTCGCCTGGGTCGACTGGCGTGACGGCAACGGCGAGGTCTATGCCACGAAGGTCGCGCCCGACCTGCAGCGGACCGCGCGCGAGGAGCGCATCACGAAGGCGCCCGGCGACGCGAGCGACCTCGTGGCCCTCGGCGTCGGCGACGACGTCTGGCTCGCCTGGGCCGACTCGCGCGAGAGCCCGAGAGACGGGATCGCCGATATCTTCGTCACCGCGGTGAAGAAGCGCGATGCAAAGCGCGCCTTCGACGAGCACCGGCTCTTGCCGACGGCGGCACACTCTCGCACTCCGCATTTCGCGCAGGGCCCATCCGGGATCCACGTCGCATGGATCGAGGAGGCGCCGATGGGCGCAGAGACGCCGAGCACGAGCGGCTTCGGCGCGTTCTGGGCGGCGCTCGATCCGACGGGGAAGCCGACGTCGAAGCCGAACCGGATCCCGGTCGCCGGCGACGGCGCGGCGACGGCGGTCGCCATCGAAGCGACGACGGGTCTGCGCGCCATCGTCGCACGCAGCACCCACGACGCGATCTCGCTCGATGCGGTGGACCTCTCGGCAGCGCCAGCGAAGCCCGCTTCGCTGCTCGCGCTCGACGGCCCGCCGTCGCTCGACGTGGCGCTCGTCCTCGACGGAGGCGTCCTCTACTTCAACGACGAAGGTCCTCATCCGTCCGACCGCCGCGCGCGACGTGCACGCATCGCGTGGACGCAGCCGGAGCGTTGAGCACGATGCTCGAGTTCATGAAGCCGGCGATCGCCGCAGTCCCGCTCGCGGTGTTGCTCGCTGCATGTCCCTCGTCGAGGGCGCCTAACGATCCACGAGCACCCGCTCCGAAGGCGGCAGGCGCATGCGCGGGCCTCGACGATCACGCGTGCGGACACGCCAAAGGCCTCCTCGCCGCCGCGAGCGCCTTCGGGAACGTGCGTCACGAGTACCTGCTCGATCCGGCGAGCTCCATGGTCCCGGGTCGCGGCGTGCAACGCGCCGAAGGCGGAGCGTTCACCGTTCTCCCCACGCGCTGCGCGGCCGAGCGCGGTGCGCGCGATGCAGACGCGAAGGTCGATGCCTCGACGATCGACTTCTCGTACATCGGCGTCGCCGTCGATCGCGCGCTCGTCTCGGCGGACGCCGATCTCGCGCCGTGGCTCTCGGCGGGCGCGGAGTCCACCGAGCACACGGTGAGCCTCGTCGCCGTCGCGTTCGTGCGCGACCTCGACCCGCAGTTCTTCGGAGCATCGGACGACGTCGCGTTCGGCGGCGAAACATGCACGTGCGGTCGTGCCACGCACTTCGTCGGGTCCGTGAAGATGGGCGGCCTCATCTCTTACGAGATGCGTGTCCGCGCGAGCGAGCTGCGCGGCCGCGCGCTCGACTTCGTCCAGGCACGAATCGCCGCGAGCGACGCCCGCATCACTCAGACGGTCGTCGGCGGCCTCGAGGTCGACGGGCTCGATGCCGTCGCGAGCCAAACGAGCCATGCGAGCAAGCCGCTCGGCTTCCGGGTGAAGACGCCCGTGCCCATCGCGTATGCCGTCTACCCGCTGGCCGACGTCTGCAAGTTCGCCTTCCCCGCACCCGAGGTCTCGCCGGAGACGCTCGACTTCGGCGAGGTGCCCTACGACCGTGAGGAGACGCGCCTCTTGCACGTGGTGAACCGCGCCGCGCTCGACCTCCGTGCGACGCTGGGCGAGCGAACGTTCGCGGTTCCGGCACACGGGAGCGTCGACGTCCCACTCACGTGGCGGCCGACGGGTCAGACGGCGGGCTGCCACGCGCAGACGCGCGAGGACACTCTCCAGTTCTACCCGCGCGACGAGAGCGCACCGGTCACCCCCAAGGTGCAGAGCGTCCGCGTCGTGTCGCGCATCCGCACCGGCAAGCCGGAGTTCAGGCGCCACGAGCACATCGACAGCGGCTCCGGCCGGAAGCCCGACTACGCGTCGACGCGGCGCGACTGGACCTGCCCACCCGACTACGTGGTCACCTCGTGCCGCACCGACAAGGCCGAGTGCGGCGACGGCAAGTGCACGACGGACGGTTATGCCGTCAACGCGGAGCCGGGCGAGAACGGGTGCCGCTTCGGGTGCAAGGGCCCGGAGAGCATGGCGATCCTCCCGGGTTTCTCTCCGAATTTCTGCCGGTTCGACGCCCTGATGGAGTGTCGGCTCCGCTGCCGACCTTGAGCCGCCCGCGGCAGAAGACCGCGGTCTGAGGGCTCTCGCGATTTTCTACGCAACTCCTTCGGGGGGTGGCCGACCAGGCCTCCACACGACGAGCTCTCGCCTCGAGAACACGTCCCGATCCCGACGGCACGAAGGAGACCAAACGATGGAGACCCGCAGCATTTCCGCCCGCCCCGACGTCGCTCTCGCGAGCACCACGCCGCGCGTGACCCCGACCCCTCCGCGCGCCTCGCGCTTCGGCGAGGTGCTGTCGAGCACGGTCGTCCGATCGGCCGAGTCCGCCATGCGTGTGCTGCCGGGCTCGCCGATGATGGCGGTCGCGGTCCGCGGCGCGACCGGGACGCCCGGCGCCGTCGGCGTCCCGATGAGCACGATGTCGAGCCCGCAAGGTCCGATCGCCGTCACGCCGCGGGTGACCGGCGTCGGCGCGGGCCTCGCGAGCGCTCCCGCAGCGGGGACGGGAACCGCCGCGCCGGCGCTTGGCGGCGACGCGGGCGGCATCGAGGCGTCGCTCCAGCAGAGCCAGGACATGAACCTCTACTATCTGCAGGTGCAGGAGAGCGTGAACGCGCAGAACCGCTCCTTCACGACGCTGTCGAACGTCCTCAAGGCGCAGCACGACACGGTGAAGACGGCGATCGGCAACATTCGTTGAGATGGCTGGCGCATTCGCGCTGCCGGGCCCAACTGCTGTAGAGTGAGGAGGTCCTCATGGGCATCGATCGCATCGGAAAAGGCGGCGCTCCGCCGGTAGTGCCCGAGACGCAGGGCTCGGGCGCCATCGACAAGAAGGGTCCGGTCGAGAAGACGTTCTCGGTCGAGCGCGCCGAAGCGACGAAGCAGCCGGCGCAGGTCGGAGCCGCAGAGTCGGCGAGCGCCACATCGCCACTCGCCCGCTTGCGCGCGGGTGAGATCGACGTGAACACCTATGTCGATCTCCGCGTCGACGCCGCGACGAAGGGCCTCGAAGGTCTGCCGCCGGCGGAGCTCGACCAGATCAAGAAGGTGCTTCGCGATCAGATGGCGACCGATCCCGCGCTGACCGATCTCGTTCGAATGGCGACGGGCAAGACGCCCGACGTCCCCGAAGAGTGATCGAAGTCATGCCGCGCATGCGGCGCGGGCGAGCTCGCGCACGTGCTACCGTGCAGACGTGATCGTCGGGCGCCGATCGTTCCTTCTCGGTCTCTCGCTCGCAGGCTGTTCCCGATGCGACGGCGATGCGAGCGGATCCCCTCCCCGTCCTCCACCGCCGGGGCCAATCGCGACGGAGCTTCCGCCGGTCGTGCCCGAAGCACCGGTGCTGCCCGAGGGCGGGATCGGCGCCCGCGGACAGGTCAAGACGGAGACCTGGACGCTGCCGGGCGACGGACGCGCGGTCTCCATCGTGCCTGCCTGGGCGAAGCCGGACGAGAAGCTGCCCCTGCTCTTCGCGCTGCATGGCCGCGGCGAAGCGAACAAGGGCCCAGCCCTCGGCGTCATGGGATGGCCGAAGGACTACGCCCTGCTCCGCGCGATCGAACGCGTCTGCAATCCTCCCCTGACGACGACGGACTTCGAAGGCATGGTCGAGGCCAAACGCCTCGTCTCGCACAACCAGACGCTCGCCGAGCGGCCCTTCGCCGGCATCATCGTCGTGTGTCCGTACTCGCCGGACGTCGATCTCCGCAAGCCGGCGCAGATCCGCGAGTACGAGGCGTATTTTATGAAGACGGTGCTCCCTCGTGCGAAGAAGGAGCTGCCGGTGCTCGGCACACCCTCGGCGATCGGCATCGACGGCGTGTCGCTCGGCGGCGCGCTCGCGTTGCGGATCGGGCTCGGCAACGCGGACGCGTTCGGCACCGTGGGAACGCTCCAAGCCGCCATTGGCGAGGACCAGGTCCCCGAATACACCGAGCTCGCACGGGCGGCGCGCGCGAAGAACGAACGTCTCCAGCTGCGGCTGCTCACGAGCGACAAGGACTACTTCAAGAACGCGATCCGCAGCGCGTCGAAGGCCTGGACGGCTGCGGGGATCACACACCAGTTCGACGAGGTCCCCGGCGTGCACGACTATCCGTTCAACCGCGGACCGGGCGCCATCGAGATGCTCCTCTGGCACGACCGCGTGCTCGCGCGTTCTTGAGCGGCCGGCACCCACGTACATTGCGCCGCCGGCCGTCACCGGCGATCCTCGGTCGGTGACGCGGGCGCGCATCCTCTCTTCAATCGTCGCCGCCACGTGTTTGGCGGTGGTCACCGCGCCGCTCGAGACCGAAGCGCTCGCCGGCCCTGCCGACGCGGGCGACGAAGAGCCGGATGCCTCGATCGACGCCGACTCGACGGACGGCGACGATGCGGACGCGTGGAGCGGCCCATGCGCCCCCGACATGGTCGAGGTCGCAGGGAGCTACTGTCCCGACCTCCCGCAGCGCTGCCTCCGCTGGTTGCGCCCCGATCAAGGCGGCGTGGAGCGATGCGCGCTCTTCGCGCCGAGCGGTCCCTGCAAGAAACGCGGCGTCAAGAAGCACTTCTGCATCGATCGGTACGAATGGCCGAACAAGCCGGGTGAACACCCCGTCGTGATGAAGACATGGACGGAGGCCCAGGAGGCGTGCCGTGCCGTGGGCAAGCGGCTCTGCGGCGACAGCGAGTGGACGCTCGCTTGCGAGGGCAAGCACCGGCTGCCGTATCCGTACGGACGGCGGCGCGACGCGAAGGCGTGCAACATCGACAAGTCGTTGCCTCAGGTGAACGAGCGAGCGCTCGCGGACCCGAAGACGAGCGCCGCCGAGGTCACGCGCCTCTGGCAAGGTGAGGTCAGCGGGGCGCGGCCGCGATGCAAGAGCCCGTACGGCGTCTTCGACATGACCGGCAACGTCGACGAGTGGGTCGTGAACGAGAGCGGCAAGCCCTACAAGAGTGGAAGCAAGGGCGGCTACTGGGGGCCGGTTCGCGCGCGCTGCCGTCCGATGACGACGGCGCACGGTGAGACGTTCCCGTTTTATCAGACGGGCTTTCGTTGCTGCGCCGACCCGAAGCCGTGACCGTTCGCGCCGCTCGCGAGACCGCTCGCAACGCATCCGACGCCGCAGCTCCAGCAGCTGTCCCCGCTCGCGACCGAGCCTTGCTAGGATGCGCCCCGTCATGACCGAGGCCGCCCTTCCGAAGTCAGCGCGACGAGCGAAGGCCAGTGGATGGCTGCTCTCGCTCGATGACCTCGTCCGTGACGAGAAGCTCGCGGAGGCCAGGAACGTCGGCGGCAAAGCGGCTCGGCTGGCATGGCTCGGCAAGAACGGCTTCGCGGTCCCGCCGACCTGGGTCCTCTCGCAGAGGGCCTTCGCAACGGCGCTCCGTCAGCTCTCGCCCGCCTGCGAGCCACGATCGCTCCTGCGGGCAGCGTCGGGCCGCGCCGTCTACGCGCGCGCCGCCGACGCACGTGAGGAGATCCTCCGCGCTCCGCTTCCCGAAGGGCTCGAGGAGGAGCTCGCGGCGCTCTGGCGGGCGCACGAAGCGAACGCGCCGTGGGGCTTCGCGGTGCGATCGAGCGCGACGTGTGAGGATGGTGCCCTCGTTTCGATGGCCGGTCTCGCCGAGACCGTGCTCGGCGTGCGAGGCGCAGACGGCCTCGCGAATGCGGTACGCGCCGTGTGGGCGTCGATCGCCTCCGGGCGTGCGCTCGGCTATCTCGCGACGCACGGCGTGCGCGACGTCGGCATGGGCGTCGTCATCCAGCCGATGGTCCGCGCGGTCGCGGCAGGCGTGATGTTCACGCGCAAGACGAAGACCTCCGCGGACGAACGCATCGTGAACGCCGGCGTGGGACTCGGATCGCCCGTGGTCGACGGCGTGACGACGCCGGACATGCTCCGCATCGACGCGTCCGGAACGATCATCGAGCAGACCATCGCCCGCAAGGCACGCGCGACCGTCGTCGGCGCGTCGGGCCTCGAGGAGATCTCCGTCGACCGCCCCGACGAGCCGGCGCTCTCCGCCGCGCACGTCACCGCGCTCGCCGACATCGCATCGCGGCTCGAGAAGCTCGAAGACATCCCGTGGGACGTCGAGTTCGCGTGCGAAGGCGATCGGGTCTGGGTCGTCCAGGCGAGGCACGTCACGGGCCTCGGGTTCCCGGAAGGCGGCGATGCGAACACCGTCTGGAGCAACGTCAACGTCGGCGAGGCGCTGCCTGGCGTGGCGACACCGTTCACGTGGTCGGTCGCCGGTGCGTACAGCGAGTCGGGTTTCCGGAAGGCCTTCGGGACGCTCGGGTGCACGGTGCCGAAGAGCGCGGTGCTCGTCGGCAACGTCCACGGGCGCTTCTACCTGAACCTCACGGAGTTCATGCGCATCGCAGCGCAGGTGCCATGGCTCGATCCACGCACGCTCGTCGACCTCGGCGGCGGATCCGGCGGTGAAGAGCTCGCCATGCAGGTCAGCGAGGTCTCGCGCAAGAGCTTCTACGCGCGGCTTCCGCTCACGACGACGCGTCTCCTCAAGGAACAACTCCGGCTCGACGAGCACGTCTCTCGCTACGAAGACGAAGCGGAGCGCGCGCTGCGCGATCACAACGCGCTCGACCTCGCGATCCTCCCGGACGAGGGCGTGGGGCGGAAATTCCGCGACGTGCAGGCGCTCCTCGAGCGCACCGGCGACGTGATGTTGACGTGCGCATCGAGCGCGCTCGGCAGTCACATCCTGTTGAAAGGCGTCCTCTCGCGCGTCGCGAAAACGCACGGCGCCGACGCAGAGCGGCTCGCACACGATCTGACGAGCGGCATCCGTGACCTCGAGAGCGCCAGGCCGGCGATCGGCGTCATGCGCATCGTCAACCTCGCGCGGCGCGACCCCGACGCGCGGGCGGTCCTCGAGCAGGAAGGCGCGTCCCTGGATTCGCTCCCGGAGGGCCCGACGAAACGCGCGCTCTCGAGCTTCCTCGACCTCTACGGCGACCGTGCAGTGCGCGAGGCGGAGATCTCGACGCCGCGCTGGAAAGAAGATCCGCGGCCGGTGCTCGCGATGATCCGCGTCGCGCTCCGCGGTGATGCGCGCGATGTCGAGCCCCAGCTCGCGCGCGCCAAGGCGACCGCCGACGGCGAGATGCAGCGGCTCTTCAAGGGGCTCAACTTCGCCGAGCAGACCGCCGTTCGCCACCTCGTTGCTCGCGCGCAGAAGGCCGCGCGCCTTCGCGAGCGCATGCGAACGTGGGTGACGCGCGTGCTCGGGATGATGCGCGACGTCGCGCTCGATGCCGATCGCCGCCTCCTCCGACTCGTCCCGGAGCTCGCGCAGGACTGGGCGCGGCTCAAGAAAGGCGCGTCTTCGCTCGCGACGATCCACACGGTGTTCTTCCTCACGGTCGACGAGGTGGTGCAGGCGCTCCGTGCGTCGCGGACCGACCTTGCTCCGCTCGTTCGCGCGCGCCGCGCCGAGCTCGCGCGCGATCAGGCGAGGCCCGACCCGCCGCGCACGTTCATCGGTGCGCCGCCGCCCGTGCAGTTGCCTCCCTCCGGCGGCGCCGTGCTGCGCGGGACGGCGGCGAGCTCGGGCGTGGTCGAGGGGACCGCACGCGTGCTCCTCTCGGCGTCGCAGATGAGCGAGCTCTTGCCGGGAGAGATCCTGGTCGTGCACACGACCGACGTCGGCTGGACGCCTCTGTTCTGCATCGCGGCCGGCGTCGTCACCGAGCTCGGCGGGCCGCTGAGCCATGCGGCCGTCGTGGCACGCGAGCTTGCGGTTCCGAGCGTCGTCAACGTCGACGGCGTCACGCGCGCGCTCAAGACCGGCGACCGCATCCGACTCGACGGCGACGCCGGCGTCGTCGAGAAGCTCTCGACCTGAGCCGAGGCTGCGCCTTGCCCGCCCGTCCGCGCGAGAAGATCTGGGTCGTTCGCGACGGCGACGGCAAGACCGTCGGCGAGATCGTCGCGCGAGCGGGAGAGACCGCGGCGGCGATCGCCGAAGGGCGGGTCTTCGTCGGAAAGAAGCGCGCAACGAGCGGCGATCGACCGGTCTCGCCCGGAGAGGTCGTGCGGATCGGCGCGCCGCGCGACGATCGCAGCGCCGGGCCGAAGGCGCCGAAGGTCGACATCCTCTTTCGCGAGGGAGGCCTCGTCGCGTGTGCGAAGCCGGCAGGTCTACCGACGGTTCCGGACCAGGCCGGCGCGGTCCACTCGCTCGTCGCGATCGTCGCACGCGAGGTCGGCGCGAGGCGGCTCGAGGACCTCCGGGTGACGTCTCGGCTCGATCGGGACGTGAGCGGCGTCGTCGTGTTCGCGCTCGACGCCGCTGCAGAAGACCGCTTGCGGAGGGCCCGCGCGGAAGGACGTTATCAGCGCCGCTACGTCGCGCTGGCGTCGACGGCACGCCCGCTCGGCGACGAGGGGATCTGGGATGTTCCGATCGGACGCGCCGGAGATCCGCGCCTCCGAGCAGCGCGTGGTGCCGAGGCGAAGGAGGCGAAGACGCGCTGGCGGAAGATCGCCTCGACCCGCGCCGGCGACCTCGAGGCCGCGCTCCTCGCGGTCGATCCCGTCACCGGACGCACGCATCAGATCCGCATTCATGCGAGCGACGCCGGCGCGCCCCTCCTCGGCGATCGCGACTACGGAGGCCCTGGGCGGATCGTCCTTCCTTCCGGACGGATCCTCGCGCCTGCGCGGATCGCGCTCCACGCCGCGCGCGTCGTCGTACCGGGCGCGCGCGGTCCGATCGAGGCACGAGCCCCCATCCCCGAGGAGCTCGCCGAGCTCTGGACGGCGCTCGGCGGCGCGCCGGACGCCTGGGAGCGGGCGGTCGCCGCGACCACGCCCGAATGACGCGCGACGCGACCGCTTGGCGCCTCGGTCGAAGCGTGGAATAGGAGCGGTCGATGCCTCGCTCACGAAGAACGCTCGGGATGCGGGCCCTCGCCGTGCTCGGAGGCGCGCTGTTCGCGGCAGCGTGGCTCGCGGCCGCCGACGAGCGGGGGGCCCTCGCCGACGCGCGCGATGCAGGCGGCACACGACCGGACGCGGGCGCGAGCGATCCGAAGGCGAAGATCCCACCGGATCCACCGCCGCTCTCGGAGCGGGAGCAGTGGGTCTTCGTCCTGCGCTGGGCCCAGAACGAGCCGTATCTGGTGAAGGTCCAGAAGACGGACATGGGCGGTCCCCATCCCACGCCTCGCGTGATGGGACGGTTCGCTCTCGAGCTCTACGAGGGGCCCACCCTCATCGAACGGGTTCGCTTCAACTTCCCGATGCTCGGTGGAGCCGAGCCGCAAGACGCCGGATGGCGCTCGCCGCCGCGGTTCGAGCCCGGCCTCAAGACACGCATCGGCGTCTTCTTCCCGGCCACGAAGCGCGGGACCCGCCTGGAGCTGTGGGACCGGGCAACGGACCGGCGCTGGCCGTTGCCCTGGCCGCCGACGGAGGGCATTTTCTCGGAGCCGGCGCCCGCCCCCGTTCCCGATGGCGGCGTGACGCCCGACCGCAAGCGCGACTGACCTCTGCCGTTTGTGGCGCAGATCGGAACGCAACCGGAGACGTACGACCAGCGTCTTCCCATGTCGCTCGCGTCGCCCGCCCGTGAACACACGGAGAACCTGCATGCATCCTCGGCAAACACCTCGAGTTGTGCGACCCTTCTGCCGATGACTCAGGCGCCCGACACTCATTCCGACCATCCGCTGGTCGGGCAGACGATCGCAGGCAAGTACAAGGTCGTGCGCCTCCTCGGCGAAGGCGGCATGGGCTGTGTCTACCAGGGCGAGCAGACGCTCGGGACCACGGTCCGGAAGGTCGCCGTCAAGACGCTGCACAAGCACCTGTCGCACGACGAATCGATCAAGGCGCGCTTCAAGCGTGAGGTCGGTACGGTCGCCGCGCTCGAGCACCCGAACACCATTCAGGTGTTCGACTTCGGCGAGACGGAAGACGGCACGCTCTTCATCGTCATGGAGTTCGTGCAGGGCCGCAGCGTGGCCGACGTCCTCGAGAAGGACGGGGCGATGCAGCCGGACCGCGTGCTCAACATCATGCGACAGGTGACCGGCTCGCTCGAAGAGGCGCATTCGCATGGGATCGTCCACCGCGATCTCAAGCCGGACAACGTCGTCCTGTCGGAGCGCGCGGGTCAGAAGGACTGGGTCGAGGTGCTCGACTTCGGGATCGCGAAGCGGTCGACCGAGCACGATCCGAACGAGGCCAAGCTCACCCAGCAGGGCATGGTCCTCGGCACGCCGCCGTACATGAGCCCGGAGCAGTTCACCGGACAGCCGGTCGACGTCCGCTCGGACATCTACGCGCTCGGCGTCATGGCGTACGAGATGCTCACCGGGCGTCTGCCGTGGGAAGCCAACACCGCTTGGGAGTGGGCGTCGAAGCACATGACCGAGCCGCCGACGCCGCTCGAGCGTCAGCCGCTCGGCCCGAACGTCCCCGACGCGATGCGCAGCGCGATCACCCGGTCGCTCGCGAAGAACAAGGACGAGCGCTTCGCCAGCGTGCGAGAGTTCTTCGATGCGTTCTCCGGCGGCACGGTCGCTCCCGTGTCGTTGCCGAACGCCGCCGCCGTCGCGGGCGGGACCGCCATGATCGACGCGCCGCCCGCAGGCGCAGCCGCGGGTCGTGTGAAGACCGAGCTCGGTGCGCCGGTGATGGGCGGCCCGCCTGACGCGGGAATGGCGTACGGCGCTCCGTCCGGACCCGGGGCAGCACATGCGGCTCCTGCCGTGGTGCCTGCAGGTCCGGCGCACGCGCCTGCCGCCGCGAAGAAGAGCGGGCCGCCGGGCATCGTCATCGGGCTCGGGGCACTCGCGGTGCTGCTCTTCGTCGGCGCCGGCATCGGCATCGCGATGAGCGGCAAGAAGAACCCGACGCCGACGACGACGTCGCTCGATCTGGGCTCCGGAACCGCGACCACCGCGGCCTCCTCGATGGCGAACGTGGAGGAGCCTCCTCCCGTCGTGACGTCGGCGGCTCCCCTCGATCCCGGAAACGCGACGCCTCCACCAGCCACGCCCAACACCGGAGGTGGCGGGGGCGGTGCTGCTGCAAAGCCGACCGCGACCCCGACGGCGAAGCCGACCCCGACACCGGTCCCCACGCCGGTCCCCACGCCGCAGCCCGCAAAGCCCGACCCGGCGGAGTGCAAGCGCTACCGCGAAGCGAAGGCTGCTGGTCGGTCGGCCACCATCCTCAAGGCGTACGAGACGCAGTGCCGGAACGCGGGCGGAACCCCCTGATCGAGCTCGGCGCGAAGGCTCGAGCTCCTCGGCCTCCTCGAGCCAGAAGCGGCACGTGACGGGCGGCTCCGCGGCCCCGAGCCATCGTGCGGACAAGGGAGCGCAAGGCTCGGGTTCGGCACCGTCGGCAGAGCCGCACCCGCCCAGCCCGTATCTGGAATGAGCGGCGCGAAGTTTTGGTAGGCTAGGCGGCCTTCTCGATGCAATGCCCGTCGTGCCACCAGAACGTCCAGGGATCCCCGCCGTTTTGCGGGTCCTGCGGCGCGCCGTTGCCTCGTGAAGCGGCGCCGGACCCGCTCGTCGGGCGGGTGATCCACGGCAAGTACAAGATCGTCCAGCTCCTCGGTGAAGGCGGCATGGGCGCGGTCTACGTGGGCGAGCAGATGCTCGGCGCGACCGTGCGAAAGGTCGCGATCAAGACGCTGCACTCGCATCTCTCGCGCGACGAGAAGATCCGCGCCCGGTTCCAGCGCGAGGTCGGCACACTCGTCTCGCTCGAGCACCCGAACACCGTCCAGGTCTTCGACTTCGGCACGATGGACGACGGCCACCTGTTCATCGTGATGGAGCTCGTCCAGGGACGGAGCATCTCCGACGTCCTCGACAAGGACGGTCCCATCGCGGCCTCGCGCGTCGAGAAGATCATCGCGCAGATCGGCGGCTCCCTCGCCGAGGCGCATTCGAAAGGGATCATCCATCGCGACCTGAAGCCGGACAACGTCGTGCTCACCGACCGCGCCGGGCAGAAGGACTTCGTGAAGGTCCTCGACTTCGGCATCGCCAAGCGGAGCGGCGAGGAAGATCGGAACGAGGCAAAGCTCACGCAGCAGGGCATGGTCCTCGGGACGCCTCCGTACATGAGCCCGGAGCAGTTCACCGGGCAGGCGCTCGACGCGCGCAGCGACATCTACTCGCTCGCCGTGATGGCCTACGAGATGTTGACCGGCACCTTGCCGTTCGACGCCGCGTCCGCGTTCGAGTGGGCGACGCTCCACATGACGGCAGCGCCGAAGCCGATCGAATCGGCGCCGAACGGCGCGTCTCTTCCGGAGTCGATGCGCTCGGCGATCATGCGCGCCCTCGCGAAGAACAGCGAGCAGCGCTTCGCGAGCGTGACGGAGTTCGTCGAACGCTTCACCGGTCGTGCGGGGCCGAGCCCGGTGGAGCTCGCGCAGAAGGCCCCCACGCGTGTGCCGGTCGCGGCGGCGCCCGATGCGGGCGCAAGCCTTCGCGGCAAGACGCAGATGGGCGAGCCGCTCGATTTCGGCGCGGCAGCGGGCGGCTTCGGTGGCGGAAACGCATACGGCTCGCCTCCCGTGAGCCCCGCGCGAGGGACGGAAATCGGTGCGCCGCTCGCCCCGCCGATGCCGACGCCTGCGCCGGCGGTTTCTCATGTCGCGGGCCCGGTCCACGGCGGCTATGCGCCGCCGCCTGCCGTCGTGCATGCGCCTCCGCATGAGACCTCCCGCGGAGGCCCGAACAAGGGACTGATCCTCGGTATCGCCGGCGTCGTCGGGGTGCTCAGCATCCTCGCGCTCCTCGCGGGCACAGGGGTCTTCAAGAGCTCTTCGACGCCGGTCGTTCCTCCGCCGGACTTCGGGACCGCCACCGCAACCGCGGAGCCCGCCCCCACGACAACGGACACGTCCGCCGCGACCGCGACCGCGACCGGTGCGCCGACGCTGACGCCCACAGGCCCGACGCCTGCGCCTCCGCTGCCGAACAACAATCCGACGCCAGCGCCGACGCCGAAGCCGACCCCCACGCCAGCTCCGACGCCGAACCCCACGCCCCCGCCAGCGCCGACGCCAACCCCGCCGCCCACGCCCACGCCCACGCCGACCCCAGCGCCGACACCGACCCCCACGCCGACGCCGGTCCCGACTCCAACGCCGCCCCCGGCCCCGACGCCCACGCCGAAGCCGCCCACGCCAGCGGAGCCGGCCGTGTGCGCCCGCGCCCGTCAGGCGAAGGCCAGTGGAAGCGCCGCGGCGATCGTACGCGCGCTCGAGACGCAATGCCGGAACGCCGGCGGGACGCCCTGACGCGTCTTCGAGGCGCCCCGATCCGGCACGCGGCAGACTGCCTCACACTCTGACGTGTGAGGCAACTGCGCGCGCCTCCCTTCTCGCGCTCGCTTCGCAGAATCGCAGTTCGGGCGTCCGGTACGGTTCGAGCTTGTGGGCTCACGTGATGCCCGACGACGCACGCCGCGATCCCCTGCTGCTGTTCAATGGCGCGTCGCGACTCCCGCTGGTCGAGATCGACGCCTACAACGAAGAGCTCCGCGACGAAGACGGCTTCGTCGGGGACCGTGCGAGCAGCCGAGCTTTCCGCGCCATCCTCGACGAATGGCGCGAGCGGATGCGCGAGCTCGGCGAGGACGACCCCCTGGGCGAACGTCCGAGCGACGAGATCCCGAAGAAGAAGCTCGACCGCGTTCTACGGGAGGGCGATCCGCTCGCGGCCGGCCTCGTCCACACAGCGATCGAGAGCTTCGCGACCGAGCTCGCGACCGTCACGACGCGTTTCCTTCGATTGAAGCGATGGCGCGGGACGGAGCGGATCATCATCGGCGGCGGCCTGCGCGCCAGCCGCGTGGGCGAGCTCGCCATCGGACGCGCCGCAGTGCTCGTGAAGGCCGCAGGGCATGCCATCGACCTGGTGCCGATCCGCCACCATCCCGACGAGGCCGGGCTGATCGGATGCGTGCACCTTGCACCTTCTTGGGTGCTCAGCGGCAGCGACGCGATGATCGCAGTCGACATCGGCGGCTCGAACATACGCGCTGGGATCGTCGAGCTGCGACTCGCGGACGGCCCCGACCTCTCCGCGTGCAAGGTCGCGTGCTCCGATCTCTGGAGGCACGCGGACGAAAACCCGCGGCCGAAGCGAGAGGACGCCGTGGGGCGCCTCATCGACATGCTCCAGGACCTCGTCAAGAGTGCCTCGAAGAAGGGGCTCACGCTCGCGCCCCTCGTCGGCGTCGCCTGCCCGGGAGTGATCGCCCACGACGGCTCGATCGAGCGTGGCGGGCAGAACCTTCCGGGCAACTGGGAGAGCAGTCGGTTCAACCTCGCGGAGCGCCTCCGCGAGGGCATCCCGCACATCGGCAAACACGAGACCCATGTCGTCATCCACAACGACGCGGTGGTCCAGGGGGTGAGCGAGGCGCCCTTCATGCGCGACATCGAGAGCTGGGGCGTGCTCACCATCGGAACGGGCCTCGGCAACGCGCGCTTCACGAACCGCACGACCGCGGCGGAGGCCCCGCTGAGCGAGACGCCGGAGAGCGCCGCGCCGTCGGCCTGAGCCAGCTCACGGCACGCACGCGCCAGGTCGGTCGGCGCCGCCGTTCGAGGACGGGCGCAAAGAGCTTCGACAGCCAGAACCAGGCTCCGTCGCTCTTCACACATGTTTGCTTCGCGTCGTCGATGGTCCCACCTGCGGCAACGTGCTCGATCACGGCGCGGAGTTGGTGGTGGAGGACCTTGCGCCACCCCGCGCCGAGGATGGCCGAGGTGAGCAGGCCCGGAAGGCCTTCGAAGCCTTCGTGATCGAGCCGCAGGCGCGTGCCCCGGCGCGCCATGACGATCCGCGGCTCGAGCCGGAAGCTGACGACGGTGTCGTTCCCTCCACCTCGCCAGCTCCAGACCATGCGCGTCGGCGACTCGAGCGCGAGGACCTTGCCGTGCACGATGCCATCGAAACCCGGCGCCGGATCGGTCTTCATCGTGAACTCATGACCGACCTCGGCGGCGAAGTCGTTCGGCATCAGCCAGGCCGCAATGAGCTCCGGGACCGTGAGCGCACGCCACACGTCCTCGGGCGGGAACGGGTAGTCGCGGACGAGATGGAGGTCACGCTTCATCGCTTCCCTGGCTTCTTCGCTGCCTCGCGCGCGAGCAACGTCGCGAGCGCGTCGAGCTTCACGACCCAGAACCGCTGGTAGTGCGAGACCCAGTCGTAGACCTCGAGGAGCGGGCGCGCGTCGAGGCTGTAGAGGCGCGTCCGCCCTTCCCGGCGGTTGCGCACGAGGCCGGCGTCTCGCAGGATCTTGAGGTGTTGCGAGATCGCCGGCTGGCTCATCTCGAAGAGATCACAGAGCTCCGTCACGCTCCGCTCTCCGCTCGCGAGATGGTCGAGCATCCGCCGCCGCGACGGGTCGGCGATGGCGCGGAACGTGGCCTCGCCGCTCACTTGCCGTGCGTCTTTCCGAATTGCTCCTCGCGTGCGACGTCGAGCTCCGCCTGGGTCATCGCTCTCTTGCGCGTCGCGAGCGACCACTCGTGCCCGAACGGATCTCGGAGCTTGCCGTAGCGGTCGCCCCAGAACTGATCTTCGAGCGGCATCGTGACAGTCGCTCCGGCGTCGAGCGCCGCCTGGAAGACGGAGTCGACGTCCTTCAGGTCGAGATGCAACGTCACGGGAGATCCGCCGAACGCCTTCGGCGTCCGCGACTGCCCCGTGAACTCCGGGAAATCGTCGCACAGCATCAGCATCCCGCCGTTGATCTCGATCGCAGCGTGGATGACCTTCTTGCCGTTCGGAGTCG
>JAFAER010000252.1 GCA_023423895.1 Pseudomonadota bacterium | reverse complement strand
CTACCAGGAGCAGGTCATGCAGATCGCGCAGGCGCTCGCGGGCTACTCGCTCGGCGGCGCCGACCTCCTCCGCCGCGCGATGGGCAAGAAGAAGCCCGAGGAGATGGCCAAGCAGAAGGGCATCTTCATCGAGGGCGCGAAGAGCATCGGCGTCCTCGAGGAAGACGCCGACCGCATCTTCGGCCTGCTCGAGTACTTCGCGGGGTACGGCTTCAACAAGTCGCACTCCGCCGCGTACGCGCTGATCACGTACCAGACGGCGTTCCTCAAGGCGCATTTCCCCGTGGAGCTCCTCTGCGGGATCATGACGAGCGACAAGGACCGCATCGACAAGGTGGTCCGCACGATCGCCGATGCGCGCGCGATGGGAGTGACGGTGCTCCCGCCCGACGTCAACGAGAGCGACATCGACTTCAAGGTCGTCTACACGCACCCGAACGGAGACAAGAGGATCCCGCGCACCGCGCGCTCGGCGGTCGCGCGCGATCGCTGCGGGCCGCAGATCCGCTTCGGCCTCGGCGCGGTCCGCGGGCTCGGCGGCGCCGCGCTCGAAGCCTTGCTCGAGGCGCGGCAAGAAGGCGGTCCGTTCCACGACCTCTTCGACTTCGCCTCCCGCGTGGACGCGAAGCGCATCAACAAGGGCGTCTTCGAGGCGCTCGTGCAGTGCGGAGCGTTCGACACCACGCTCGCCGCGCGCGGGATCACACGTGCGGATGCGTTCGCGTCGATCGAGGTCGCCCTCGAGCGCTCGCGCGCAGCCAGCCGCGACCGTGAGCGCGGACAGACGAACTTGTTTGGACTGTTCGATGCCGCTCCGCCACCGAAGCCGGGCGCGAACGGCGCGGCCTCGAACGGAGGAGGGCCGTCGGCCGGTGGCTACATCCGCGCCGAGCCGTGGGATCGCAAGGAGATGCTCGTCCGCGAGCAGAAGGCGCTCGGCTTCTTCGTCTCCGGCCATCCGCTCGAGCGCTACGTCCGTGGGGCCGGCGGCCTCGCGAAGCTCGATGCGGTGCCGATCGCCTCGCTCGCGAGCGCATCGGACTGGGCCGTCGTGAAGGTCGTCGGCACCGTCGAGGGTTATCGCGAGCGCATCTTCAAGGACGGCGGCGGCAAGGTGGCGTTCCTCGATCTCGAGGACCTCACCGGACGCGTGACGTGCAAGGTGCGCGGCAACCAGATCGACGGCCTCGCACCGGTCCTCACGAGTGGCGATCCCGTGCTCCTCACCGCGAAGGTGAGCTTCCCGTTCCGCGACAACGACGGGGAGCAGGAAGAGGAGGGGCCGCGCGAGCCGACCCTGTTCGTCAACGAAGCGGTGCGCCTCGCCGACTCGGTCCGTGATGGCACGAAGCTCGTGAACATCCGCCTGCTCGCGGAACGGACGACGACCGCGCAGCTCGACAAGATGGCCGAGGTGCTCTCGAAGTCGACGGGCAAGTGTCCCGTCAGCCTCGTGCTCGCGATGAAGGACGGCGCCGAAGCGTACATGCAGCTCGGCAGCCAGTTCCGCGTCGAGGTGAGCGACGAGGTCCTTTCCGGCCTCGAGAAGATCTTCGGCGAGCAGGTCGCCGAGCTCCGCTGACCGGTCTGCCTGCGTTCGGACGCGCCTCGTCGGCTGATTTCCGCGCGTCCGCATGATGATGCGGCACGCCTTACGCGGCGAGCTCTCGATGTGCGGCCGTCGTCGCCCGCTGTCCTACTCGGTCGTGCGTCATCGAGCCTGCGGCGATAAGACGACAAAACCGCGGAGCCTGTTATGCTTGGGGTCGGAGCCTCGACTTGCGTGATGAAAGGTCTCGAGGGATGAGCACGACGTCGCGATCCCCGGACGCAAAACCCGAGTCGACAGAGGAGCCCGACAAGAAGCGCGCGGGCTCCCCTGGTCGCTATTCGATCGCGGACGGCGACGACGTGCCGCCGACGCGCATCGACTCGACGACGCGCATGCCCGCCGTTCGCGTCGATCGCGTGGATCGCGCGGACGTCGCGCCGAGGAGCGGCGCTCCCAGCTCGCTTCGCCAGGGCACGCCGAGCAGCGCATCCATCACGGCGTCGCGTGCAGCGATCGCCACGCCAAAGGACTCGAAGGACCTGAGCTCGAAGGACCCGAAGAAGAAGCCGCCGCCCGTGCTCCCGTCGAAGACCGCGCCGGGCGTGCCGAGCGCGCCGAGAGCGTCGATGGCGCGGAGTACGCCACCTGCTCCACCTGCTCCACCCGCTTCACGTTCAGCGGCCGGTTCGGACGGGAAGGGGCCGCCGACGAATCGACTGCCCGACGTTCGACCGCCGGCGAAATCGAGCGACTTCTCCGCGGACCGGAAGGCGGCACAGGACGTCATCGACGCGACGGACGCAGTCGCGCTCGTCACGGAGGTCGATGCCTCGCCGGTGAGCGACGCGACGCTCACGGGAGGCGCGCAGAGTGCTTCCAGCGCGCCACCTGCGTTCGGGCTCGAAGGTTTCGACGAGGGCTCGATCGCGTTCGCGTTCGATGCGCTCGTCTCGGACGATCGGCCGAGCCTTCCTGGCACCCACGAGTTCGATCTCGCTCCGGTGCGCGAGCTCTTCGCCGAGCTCGCCGCGAATCACATGCGCCACGTGCGCGACTTCATGATCGACGTGAAGTGGGGCGAGGTCACGCGCGACTGGATCCACATCTGCGTTCCGCCGGTGCGCACGCTGCGTCGAGCGGCAGAGCGCCTCGAGCTCGGCGAGCTCGCAACGGCGCTCGAGACTCTCGGGGGCGAGCTCGACGGGGCGAACGCGAGCGGCGGCCAGCTCCTCGACGCGGAAGAGAAGAAGCGTCTGCTCGATGCCTACGGGGAGCTCGTGAAGATCCTCCCGCAGGCGTTCGCGCTCGACCGCGACAAGACGCAGCGCGAGGCCGTGATCGTGCAAGCGCTCCTTCTCCAGGTGCCCGACGTCCGCAAGGTGACGATCGACAAGCTCCATGCGGCCGGCCTCACGAGCCTTACGGTGCTCTTCGAGGCCAACGCGCACGACATCGCGCACGTCGCGGACATCCCGCCCGCACTCGCGGCGCGCATCGTCGAGCGCGTCCAGGCGTATCGCGCGGAGCTCCAGTCATCGTCGCCACAAGATGCGCGTGCGGCCGAGCGCGAGAAGCTCGCTGCGCTCAACGGACAGCTCGAGCAGCACCACAGCGCCTACGAGCAGGCGGCAAATGCGTGGGGGCCCGACGCGAAGTCGAAGAAGCGTGATCACTTCCGCGCGCGCGAGGAGACGTGGCTCGAGATCAGTGTCCTGCTCGCGCGCTTCGGTGAGGTCGATCGACTGCAGGGCATCGAGAAGATCCCCTACGCGCAGCGGATCGCGCAGCTTTCGGAGTACCTCGAAGAAGCGCGCGACAAGTACCGCAGCCCCGAGACCTGACGACGACGAGCTAGACGATCTGGACGAGCTAGGCGGGGGCGAGCGGGCGTGGGGGCATCCGCGCGTTGGCGTCGCGTGCGCACCGGCGCCTACCAGATCGAGAAGGCCATCCGCACGATGCGCGCAATGTGCGCGATGCGAACGATGCGAACGATGCGAACGATGCGAACGATGCGAACGATGAAAGACGCGATGATGTTGTCGCTGCGACTTCGCTGTCGACAAATCGGGAGAAACGGTGTGTAGTTTTCATCCTCTCACGCGCCAGCTCGCATGCAGCGCGCGTGACTCGAACGAACACTGAAGGGCGTCGACACATGGCCGAGCTCACCGCGGATGCCGTCGTCAGCAAAGTAAAGCGCGGCGAGAAGATCGATCGCGCGGATCTGTCCGGGATCAACCTCGCGAACGCCACGCTCGAGGGCGCGAGCTTCCGACGTTGCGACATGGTCGGCGCGAACCTCGAAGGCGCGAAGCTTCGCAACGCGAACCTGAAGAGCGCCAACTTGTGCGAGGCGTTCCTCTCCGGCGCGGATCTACGCGACGCGAACCTCGACAACGCGGACCTCGAAGGCGCGAACCTGCAGCGCACGCTCCTCGCGGGGGCGAATCTGTCGCGCGCGAACCTCGAAGGCGCAAACCTGCAGGGCGCGAACCTCTCGGGCGCGCGCCTGACGCACGCGCAGCTCGATCTCGCGAACCTCGGAGGCGCAGACGTCGCCGGGGCCGTCCTCACGCATGCGGATCTCGGCGAGTGCTACCTCGGCGCCGTCAAGATGATGAAGGCGGAGCTGACGAACGCGAATCTCAACGACTCGAATCTCGAGGACGGAGATTTCACGGGCGCCACGCTCGCCGACGCGCAGATGCGCGGGATCAAGGCTCGCGGCGTGAAGCTGGTCGGAGCCGTCCTTTCCAAGGCGGATCTCGGAAAGGCGAACCTCGCAAACGCCGATCTGACGAACGCGGACCTCCGCAACGCGACGCTCACCGACGCGAAGCTCGAAGGCGCGAACCTCACCGGCGCAAAGGTCTTCGGCCTCACGGCGAAGGGCGCGCAGCTGAACGGCATCAAGGCCGACTGGCTCGACAACAGCCCGAACGCCGACGGCTCCGTCCGCGTGCAGGCCGCGCAGGTGCAGGCGGTGCTCGCCGGCGAAGCGGTGGCTCCCGCGGCGCGCGAGTCGACGCGTTCGGCGAATCATCGTTACTTCGGACGCGGCGACGTGCTCCGGAACGCGTCGTTGCAGTTCGACGAAGGCGCGACGGTCGAGATCGAAAGCCTGTTCGAGTCGTGCACGATCGCGCTCGGTCGCGGCACCGAGCTTCTCGTCGGCCCCGACGGCGTCCTCACTGGCTGCCAGATCACGGGAGCCGGCAACATCACGATCAACGGCAAGTTCTTCGAGGCCACGGGAGGCAAGAAGAATGGACCCGCGATCGTCGGCGCGCACCAGCTCGTCGTGTCGTCGACCGGCGCGATGGTCGGAGCCGTCCAGCAGCCACAAGAGCTGACGAAATTCGCCTTCGAGCCGGGCTGTCAGCTCCGGCTCAAGATCACGACCACGAAAGACGGTTCGGGCAACGGTAATGGTGCAAAGGGCGGGAAGAGGTAGGGAGGAGCGAGGGCTATGAGCGATCTGAGAAACCCCATCGGCTCGGCGACGGAAAAACGCACGCTCGTCGAAGAGGGCACCACCTTCAAGGGATCCCTTACATCCACGTGCCCCATCTTCGTGAAGGGCGGAGTCGAGGGTGACATTCAGGCACCATCGCTGACGGTCGCATCGACCGGCACCGTCTCCGGGAAGGTCAAAGCCGGAGAGCTCAAGAGCGAAGGTGCGCTCGCGGGTGAGTTCGACGTCGAGAAGGTGCAGCTGTCCGGGTCCGTGAAGGACAACACGGTCATCCGCGCCAAGTCCCTCGAGGTGAAGCTCACGACGTCCGGCGCGAAGATGCAGGTCGTCTTCGGCGAGTGCGAATTAGAGGTCGGCGACCAGCCCGTCCGCGAGAAGGCGGCCGACAAGGCGCACGAGAACGGCAAGAGCGTGCCGCCGCCGGCCGAGAGCTGACGTCCAGCTACCCGCAAGCCCTCATCCAAACACGCCGCGAGCGCTCGTCGTTCGCGGCGTGTTTTGCGTGAGGCTCCCCGATCGGCTGCTCGACGTTTCGATCAGGTGCCGAGGTTCGCAGCGAGGACCTTCTCGCGATCCTCTTCGTGCTTGAGGAGCGCGCCGAGCGTCGAGGAGACGAGCTCCCGGTCGAGGGCGCTCGCGCCGAGCGCGAGGAGTGCGCGCGCCCAGTCGATCGTCTCCGAGATCGACGGGTGCTTACGGAGCTCGAGCTTGCGCACCGCATGGACGTACGCGACGAGCGACTCGCTCAGCTGCTTGGCGATCCCGGGCACGCGCAACTCGAGGATCGCGAGCTCGCGTGACGGCGGGGGATAGTCGAGGAAGGTGTGAAGGCACCGGCGTCGCAAGGCGTCGGTCATGTCGCGCGTCGCGTTCGTCGTCAGGATGACGAGAGGGGTGTGCTTCGCGCGGATCGTCCCGAGCTCCGGGATCGTCACCTGGTTCTCTGCGAGGATCTCGAGGAGGAAGGCCTCGAACTCGGGATCGGCGCGGTCGACCTCGTCGATGAGGAGGACGACGGGCGTCTCGCTCTCGAGGGCCGTCAAGAGGGGGCGCGAGATCAAGAAGCGCTTCGCGAAGAAGGCCGCCTCCGCTCCGGCAAGTCGATCGACCGCCTCTTGAATCGAAGCGCCTGCGATCGCCTCCCGCGTGAGGGTGTCTCGCAGCAGCTGCGTGTAGAGCATCTGCTTGGCGTAGTCCCACTCGTAGAGCGCCTTCGCCTCGTCGAGGCCTTCGTAACATTGCAGCCGCACGAGCGGACGGCCGAGCGTCTCGGACAGGGCCCGCGCGAGATCGGTCTTTCCGACTCCCGCCGGTCCTTCGATGAGGAGGGGACGGCCGAGCTGGAGCCCCAGCCAGGCGGCGAGCGCCGTTCGCCGGTCGGCGATGTAGGTGCGAGCCAGGGCCCGCTCCAGGGCCTCCGGCGTCGCCGGCACCGAACCTTCGCTGTGCGCTGTCTCGGCGGACATCCAGCCCCTTTCTAGCCTCATCGAGACGAACCGCAAACTGCGCAGGGGCGCGAACCCTCTGGTAGGTTAGGGAGGAGATGGCGTCCGATCGCGACGACTTGCTGCGCGTCGACGGAACCGGGACCGTGCACCCGGTTGGTCGTGCTGCGAGCCAGTGGTTGCGACCACGCGTCGGCGAGTGGCGGCTCATCCCGAGCCCGAAGGAGTTGATCATCGCGCGCAGCGTGAGCGGCGGTGATGCCGTCCTCAAGCTTGCGGGCGAGATCCGCGCGCCCGGCGCGCTCTCGGACATCGTCGCGCTCGCGGCGCAGTCGCAATGGACGGGTGAGTTGATCCTCCTCGCCGAGGTCGGGACGCGCTCCTTCTACTTCGATCACGGGATGATCATCCACGCGTCGACGACGGTGGAGGACGAGCGTCTCGGCGAGACGCTGTACCGCTTCGGCGTGATCACGCGCGAGGAGCTCGAGAAGATCGTCAAGGTGAGCACCGAGAGCGGCAAACGTCTCGGCGAGACGGCCGTCGACCTCGGGATCGTCGCGGCCGACCGGCTCTTCGCGATGATGGCGCGGCAGGTGGAGGAGGTCTTCTACGCCGCCGTTCACGTCAGCGAGGGCTCGTTCTATTTCTTCGATCGCTACGAGGAGAAGAACATCATCCGGCGTCACAACCTGAACGCTGGAGGGCTCCTCATCGAAGCCGCGCGGCGCATGGACGAGATGCGCTTCTTCCGGGAGAAGATCCCGAACGACCACCACATCCCGGTTCCCGTGCCGGGAAAAAAGCCGCCCGACGATCTGATCGAGATGTTCTCGAAGATCGACGGAGCGCGAAGCATCGCCGACATCGGTCGGCTGATGGGACAACTCGAGTTCGAGGTGACGCGTGGAGCGTTCCAGCTCGTCTCGAGCGGATGTGTCTTCGTCGTCGCTCCCCGGCCACGGGGGCCGGAGGCGATCGTCGAGACGTTCAACCCCGCGCTCGCTGCGATCCACGAGCGATGCGACGGGGCAGGAAGAGGGGGAGAATTGCGAGACGGTCTTTCTCGATTCGCCACTGGAGGTGGCATCTACGATCCGTTGTTCATGGGAGCCGGTCCGCTTGCGGACGGGACCCTCAAGCCAAACCGCATCGCGAGCAACATCGCGGCGCTCGCCGGGGAAGACCCGGATGCGTGGCTCGTGGGCCTCATGAACGACTACGTCGGCTTCGCGCTGTTCCAGGCCGAGTCGCTCCTGCCCCGCGATGAGCAGTCGAGCCTCATGGCCCAGGTGATGGACATCCTCAAACCCGTCAGGCCGCTTCTCGAAGCGCCCTTCTCCAGGGGCGCAGCGTGACTTCCGGGGGGGAGGATACACAGGAGCGGATGGAGGACGTGGACTTGCTCCCGGACTCTGCTCCGCCTGGCACCGAACCGCGCGGGCTTCGAAAGCGGAAGAAGCTGCGGAAGGAGGAGATCGTCGCGGAGGCGACGCGTCTCTTCGCCGAGCGCGGCTACGAGGGGACGAGCATGGGCGATCTCGCGGAGCGCGTTGGGCTCCGCAAGGCGTCCTTGTTCCACCACTTCGAGTCGAAGGACGTCCTCTACGCGACCGTGCTCTCCCAGCTTCTCGAGGGAGTGCAGGGTGCGATCGTGAGCGCCGTCGACGCGGAAGGGTCGGTCGCCGACCGACTCGACGCGATGACGGACGCGATCACGGGCACGCTGGGCGCGCATCCTCATGCCGCGCGCCTACTCATCCGTGAGGCGATGGACTGGGGGCCCGTCATGCGCGATCAGCTCGCGACGACGATCCGCGATGTGCTGCGGGCGTCCGTCGAGTTCGCGAAGACCGGGCAGCGCGAGGGCGTCTTCGACGCGAGCCTCGATCCCGAGCACCTCGTCATCAGCCTTGTCGGCGTCTACTTCATCCCGTTCGTCATCGATCGAACGGTGGAGAGCTTCGTCGGCAAGTCGCCCTTCGACGGGCCGTTCATCGAGGAGCGCCGTCGAGCGATCCGGAACCAGATCCGGTCTCTCGTTCTCCGGTGCTGAGGGGCGGCCCTCAGCCGAAGGCGCCGTGACGGCCTTTGCCAGCGGTGAAGGCCGTCGCTCCGCGCACGGCCTCGCCGCTGGCGATCGAGCTCATGCCGATCGCGAACTCGTTTGCCAGCGCCGAGTCGACGGGAATGCCCATCGAGGCATAGGCGCTCTGGCGATCGCCACGCATCGTCGCCTGTGGGAAGCGCGCGATGTCGGCCGCGAGCTGCTCGGCGACACGGCGCGCCTCACCCGCAGGGACGACGCGATTGGCCAGGCCCATCTCGAGCGCCTCGCGCGCAGAGACGGCCCGGCCGGTGAGGATCATGTCGAGCGCGCGAGAGAGCCCGATGAGCCGCGGGAGGCGGACCGTCCCACCGTCGATCAGCGGCACGCCGAATCGCCGGCAGAACACACCGAAGACGGCCGATTCGTCGGCGACGCGTAGATCGCAGAACAGCGAGAGCTCGAGGCCGCCGGCGACGGCGTACCCCTCGACGGCGGCGATCACCGGCTTCGACAGCAACATCCGCGTCGGTCCGAGCGGGCCGTCCCCGTCGGGTGCGAGCCGGTTGCCGTCGCCACGTGCGAACGCGCCGAGATCGGCTCCCGCGCAGAATGTGCCGCCCTCACCGTAGAGCACGGCGACGTTCGCGTTCTCGTCGGCCTCGAAGGCGCGGAACGCCTCCGAGAGGAGCTCGGCGGTGGCGCGATCGATCGCGTTCTTCACCTCGGGGCGCGAGAGGATGATCGTCGTGACCGGGCCGCTCTGCTCGACGCGCACACTCATGAAGGCGAGTCTACGCGTCTGCGTCGGCGCGCTTCAACCGGCGCTCTGGCCGCGTCGTCGTCGAAGAATCTCGTAGAGGGCGATGCCGCCGGCGACCGACGCGTTGAGCGAGTCGAGCACGCCCGTCATCGGCAGCCCGGCGAGCTCCGTGCACGCTCGCTTCACGGGCTTCCGAAGGCCTTTGCCCTCGGCGCCGATCACGAGGACGAAGGCTCCCTCGGCACTGACGTCCCGCAGGTCCTTTTCGGCGTTCGCGTCGAGCCCGACGACCGTGGCTCCGGCTTCGCGGAGGCGATCGAGCGCGGAGGGAAGGGCGCTCACCCTGCACAAGCGGGCATGCTCGACGGCGCCGGCCGAGGCGCGAAAAGTCGCCGGCGAGAGCGGCGCCGCATGATGCTCCGGCCACAGGATGGCGGTGGCTCCGAGGGCGACGGCGGAGCGAATCACCGCGCCGAAGTTCTGCGGGTCTTCGATCTCGTCGAGCGCGAGGATGACGCTCTGATCGGACAGCTCCTTCACGATCTCGTCGAGGCTCACGAGGACGAGGTCGGGGGCGTACGCGATCGCGCCCTGATGGCGCGCGCCCTTCGACGCCCGATCGAGCTCACCGCGAGAGACGCGAACGACGGTCGCTCCACGGTCGTGCGCGAAGCGAGCGACCGCTTCGATCTGCGGCCCGCCCCGCTCCTCCACGAGGACGCGTTCGAGCCGCTCGCCGTGGACGCGGATCGCCTCACGCACCGGCTGGAGACCCGTGACGAGACGACTCACGACGTGCTCCGCGCCGACTCGGCGGCCGCGGTGATGGCGCGTGCGGCCGCGAGACGGTCGGCGGCGTCACGAATGGGCCGGCCGACGACGAGCCAGTTCGCGCCGTCGCGGATCGCCTGCTCCGGCGTCGCGGTGCGCTTCTGATCACCGCGGGCTGCGGTCGCCGGACGTACGCCGGGCGTGACCAGCACGGCATCGGGCCCGAGCAGCTTGCGGAGCGAGCCCACTTCGGCCGGAGAGCAGACGAACCAGCGCACGCCTTCTTCGAAGGCCAGCTTCGCCAGGCTCTCGGCAGCGAGGCTCGTCCGTGACGGCTCCGGCGGGGGCTCCGACGTGTCCCCTGGCATCCGGTAGGGCGGCATCCGTCGCGTGACGGAGATGCCGACGTCATCGAGATCCGAATCGTCGAGCGACGTGAGAATGGTGACCGCACACACTGCGAGCGAGCCACCCTCCGCCTCGGCGCGTCGTACCGCGCGCTTCAACATCGTGCGCCCGCCGCTCGCATGCACGGTGATCAGCCGAGCGCCGAGATGCGAGGCCTGCGCGACGGCGCGTTCGACCGTCTCCGGGATGTCGTGCAGCTTGAGATCGAGGAAGACCGGGAGGCCGACATCACGGCCGAGCTGTACGATCGACGGGCCGGCGCCGACGAACAGCTCGAGACCCACCTTGATCATGCCGACGGCGGGAGCGACCTCGGTTGCAGCAGCACGAGCCTCGTCCACGCTCGGAAAGTCGAGCGCGAACACGACGGGAGAGGACATGACGGCGCACCCTAGGCGGGCGCGCCGAACGTCTCAAGTGCTGATCACAGACAGGAGCAGAGCGGGTCGCCGGCCTGGCAGGTGCACGCCGGCTTCGGCGTTCCACCACCGCCGCCGGACTTGCCGCCGCCGCCGCCACCGCCAGCCTTCACGGCCGCGATGTTCGCCTGCGTCTTGCGCTGCTGCTCCTGCGCTGCGGCGAGCTTCGCCTGCGCCGACGCACGATCGGCGTCGCTCTTGGCGCTGGCGATCTCGGCCTGCGCGGCCGCCATCGCGTCCTGCTGCGCCTTGAGATCCGCCATCAGCTTGTCGAGCTGCGCCTGCTTCTCGGCGATCTCCTGGTCCTTCAAGGCCTGGATGCGCGCCTGCTCCTGCGAGCTCGAGTAGAACGCATAGCCGCCGCCGATGCCGCCGAACACGAGGATCGCGCCGATGCCGACGACGAGCCAGGTGAGCTGCTTCTTCTTCTTGTCCTGCGAGAGTGCAGCGAGCTGTCGCTCGTGATCCTGCTGCTGCTGCATCGCACGGAGGCGGGCCTGGTTCTCGGCGTCGTGGCGCGCGCGCTCGACTTCCGCCTGCCGGATCGCCTCGAGCCGTGCCTGCTCCTCGCGCTGGCGCTGCTCTTCCTGACGACGACGTTCTTCCTCGGCGCGAAGACGGGCCTCTTCGGCCTCGCGCGCGCGGCGCTCGGCATCGAGACGCGCCTCCGCCTCCGCCTGCTCCCTCTTCCTCTTGTCGTCATCCTCTTGGCGGATGCGGTCCTCCTCGAGGCTCATCAGCTCCTTGAGGGAGAAGAGAACGGAGGACTCTTTCTGTTCGGCCATGTCGTCTGTTCCTTGGGGTCGTCGGGTCTCCCGAGGTCCTTGGAAAACGTACCCGGGTGAGCCGAGCTTCGCAAACGATATTGCTCACGAACCTCATCGCTGCGGCACAGCTCGCCGCATGGGTCGGGGAGCGTTGCTCGCCCGATGCACGCCTCTTGTACCTCGTTTTCCTCGCCTGGTGGTGGACAGGTCGTTCGACACGAGTCACGCGCGTGACCTTTGGCCGGATCGCGCCTCGTCGCGTCGCCACGCGACGAGGTGGGAGAGAAAACGTTGCACGCGGCGGGCGACCCATCGGACGATGCGCACATGGCGACGAACGTGAACGCGCACATCACCGGCACCGTCTGGAAGATCGAAGTGAAGGAAGGCGACGCGGTGACCGAAGGCCAGACGTGCGTGATCCTCGAGTCGATGAAGATGGAGATGCCCGTGGAGGCCCCGCAGGCCGGCAAGGTCGAGAAGATCGCGTGCTCGGAGGGGCAAGCCGTCAACGAAGGGGACGTGCTTCTCACGCTCGCCTGAGCCGCCAGCGTCCGCACGCGCGGGCGCTTTGGCGCGAGATCGCGTAAAATGGCTCTACCTTGATGCGCCTTCGCTTGGTCCGCCGGGTCACGGGCGTCTCGCGCGCCCTTGCGGTCGCGCTCACGTCAGCGCTTGCTGTCCTCGTCGTCGGCTCGGCGTGCACCGCGAAGGTGACGCAGGTCGGGGCAGGGGGAGAGTGTTTCCTCGCGTCCGACTGCGCGCCGGGGCTGATCTGCATCGAGCAGGCGAACAAGACGCGCATCTGCAGCGACGACCTTTCCCGCGTTGCCGGCCGTCCCCCGGCCGAGCCGGGCGCCGACGAGGACGGAGGCGATGGCGAGGGTGGCGTGCCCGACGGTTCGGCGGGCGACGTCACGCAGCCCCCGCCGGACACGGGCGTCCCCGACACGAACCAGCCCCCGCCGGACACCGGCGCACCGCCCCAAGACGCGGGCGAGGACTAACGCGTCGGCGAGCGTCGCGACGCTCGCATGTCCGTAGCGTCGCCGCCCTCGTCGAGGTCCCTCTCCGCAGGTTCACGCGGCGGCTCGACTGCCGCCGCGATTCGGACGCGCGGTTCGAGCGCAACGCGCAGCTGCGCCGTCACCGGGGTGACGTCGAAGCCTTCGCGCCGAAGACGCGCGAGCCGACGGCGGTGTCGGAGCCATGCGGTCAAGGCCGTGCTCGCGGGCAGCGCCACGTACAGCGCAGCTGCGAACGCGCCGAGATGAAGGCCGTTCCAGACGAGCACGGCCGCGCCGAGCACCGCAGACGCAACGGCGGACCAGGCTCGCGCCCCGCGCGGGAGCGCCCCTGCGTCCAGGAGGAGCCGCATCTCCTGCTCGGGCGCGAGCGGGCGCGGTTCCTGTTCGCGTGGAGCCGCGGTGCGGTAGGGCGCGATGGGTTGGTTCGCGGTCACGGGCGAGCTCTTCTCCCGACGCGAGCGACGCGAGCTCACGCTCGGAAGCTCACCTGACTCTGCGCATACCAGCCGTCGCGCTCGTCGAGCTTCCGGTCGACTTCCCTCATCTCGGCCGGCGGCCGATTCGCTTTGGCATGGAGGTATGCATCGAAACCCTCGCGGAAGGCGGCGTCCTTCTTGTAGCTCTCGGCCACCTTCGGGTTCGCGGCGAGGAACGTCTCGACCGTCATGCCGGAGAGGAGCAGGTCGCGCGCCGCGTTCATCCCGCGATCGGCATGGAGCTGCAACGTCGCGAGCCCCTTCTTGTCCTGCATGATCGCCTCCGTCATCCTGAAGGCGGGGCTCCCCGGCTGCTTCGCGACGTGTTTGTACTCGCCGTCGAGGCGCGAAGCCTTGTACGAGCCCGGCAGGTCGAGCGCGCCGATGAGGGCGACATGCGCGTTGTCCTTCGCGAGCGCCCGTGCCTGTTCGTCGGCGTTCACATGCGCCTCACCGAGCGCGTACGTGCCGAGCGCGAGCCCGGTGAGTGGACCGAGGATCGCCCCCGCCACGCCGAGGTGGAGGGCACCCGCTATCTCCGCGGCCTCCGCGGCCGCATGGAAGATCTCGGCCCCTCCAGCGACGCCGACGTGGCCGTGCTGGTGGTCCTTCGTCGCGGCCCATGAGCGGTCGGTCCCATGGATGTCGACGTTCGTCTTCGCATCGCGCTTGACGATGCTGCTCGTCGACTCGTCGCGCCGGAGCGCCTCCTCCTCGTCCGCCGAGAAGTGCCGCCGTGCTCCCACCCCGCCGATCTCGCTCATCACGACCTCCCTTGTGCAGGGGTCGTTCGGCCGCGGCCGCCGAAAGTTGCGCGCCTTCTTCGCTCCGCGCGCGCTTCACGGGCTCGGCATCCCGGGAGCCTGGAGCCTGGAGGCTCTCGCTCCCCCCTCACTCCCGCCAGAGGAACTTCCAGGGATTGTGCTTCAGATCGCGCACCATCTCCTGGACGTCGTCGTAGATCGCTTCGTCCATCACGAGGGCGCCGACGGTGCCGTTGCCCTTTTTGATGTGCTGGACGATCGACTGCGCGTCGGCGGCCGTCGCGTTCGCGCGCGCGGCGAGCTGGGCGACGTCGTCGATCGTCTTCTTGAGCTTTGCGTGCTCTTCTTCGCCGCCGATGACCTTCGAGGCGCGGTTCAGGTTCGCGACCGCCTCGCGGGCATCCTTGATCATCGGCCCGCTGTCGCGCTGGAGCTCGGTCGTGAGCTTGTCGATGTTGTCGATCGTCCGCGCGATCTTCGGGTTGTCGACGTAGTTCGTGCGCGCATGCGACGTGAGCGTGTTCGCTTCGACGGAGAGCGCCTCGAGGTTCTCGACGATGCGGTTGATGCGCTCGCGGTTGTCGCTGAGCGTCGTGTTCAGGCCCTTCAGGAGGCCTGCGGTGTTCGTCGCGATGTCGCTGATGAGCTCGCGGTTGTTGCGGATGCCGTTGATCGTCGTGTCGAGCAGCTCGTACGCCTTGGCGAGGAACAGGTCGAGGCGCGGCGGGTCGATGCCCTTGACGATCGTGTTCTCGGTGAGCACCGGCTTCTGCGGCGATCCTGGATCGATCGCGAGGAACTGCTCGCCGAGCACACCCTGCGTCGTCACGTAGAAGTCCGCGTCCTCGTGGATCGAGTCCTTCACGCGCTGCTCGATCTGGACCTTCGCGCGCACGAGCGTGCGGCGGTTCGTCTTCGGATCGATCTTGCCCCCCATGAACTGCATCTCGCTGACCTTGCCGCACTTCACTCCGGCGACGCGGACGGGGGCGCCGGTCTGGAGACCGCCCGGATTATCGAAGTCGACGTAGACCGTGTACGTCTTCTCGAACGACAGGCCGCCCATGATGAGGACGAAGGCGGCGAGGATGCCGAGGGAGACGAGGATGAGCACCCCGACCTTGACCTCGATCGATTTCTCCTGGGCCATGAAAGCGATGTCTCCTGACGAGGCAGCGCATGCTGGAAAGCACGCTCTGCCCGTGAGGTTACGGCATCCCGGCGCTCGAAGAAACCGCCGTGAACGACCGGGTCATTCGCCGTCTTCGCGCGCGTAGACCTTCATCCGGTTCACGACCACGTCGTAGAGCCGGTCCTTCTGGTCCGGGGAGGCCGGCGTTGCGAATGCCCAGCTGTAATCCGCCGGAAAGCCCTTCCGCACCTGCGAGCGGCCCGAATAGGGGAACTTCGTCTCGTCCGTGAGGACGCCGCCGAGCGCGTTGATGTCCCCGGCGTGCTGATGGCAGCCGATGCAGTTGGTCTGCGCGTTGTGCTCGCCCTTCTCGATGAACCCGTTCGAGCACCACGTCGTCTTGCCGTGCACGGCGGCCAGCGCGTCACCCAGTGAGCCCTCGAAGCCGCCGCGCGGATCCGAGTCTTTCTCCTCGAAGTCCGTGACGACGCACATCTTGTAATTGCTCCAGGGAGCGCCGAGCGCCTTGATCTCCTCGGGGCGGTCCTGGCCGAAGTCCTCGTCGGGCTTGTCCGACCACCACACGGTGACCCAGACCCAGTGACGGAGCTCCTTCGTCATGATGTGAAGGCCCACGAGCGAATAGCCCGTCTGGTCCGAGAGCGTCACCGAGTACGCGTCCTCCGGCCCGGCCTTCTTCAGCGGGACGCCCTTCAGGCTCCATCCGCCGTTGTCGAGCTCGCCCGTCATACGCTTCGCGAGCGCGGTGGCGCCGGTGTCGACCGCGGGCAGCCCGCCCGTGACCATGGCGTCGTTGCGGCGCCACGATGCCTTGATGACGGCGGCGTCCGCGTCGAACTCGCGCGAGAAGCAGTTCGTGAAGTTCGTCTCCTCGGACTTCGGCAGTGTGTCGACCGCGAGCTCGTCGACCTTGCAGTCCGCGATCGTCGGGTAGTCCGTGAGGTACTGCTTCACGTAGCCGGGGCTGTAGGCGACGCGGCCGTTGCCGCCGAGCCCGTCCACGCCCTGCTGATCGACGATCTGCGCGAGCCGCGCGAAGTACTCCGCCTCGCTGTTCGGGCCGAGCGACTTCGCGTTCCAGTCGAACAGCGCGTTCACCTCGCTCTCGGTCGGGATGTCGCGAGAGACGCGACGCTCCTTGCCGAGGTCGCCGTACATCTTGGCGAACATGCGGTCGATCTCGTCGCCGCCGAACCACGTGCGGAAGAGCGGAATGGTCCGTTCGGCCGCCGGCTTCGTCGGGGTGGGCTCGGCGTTCGTCTCGGCCTGGTCGCGCTGCGCGGCGATCTTCACGGGCTGGAGCGCCTTCGCGAGGACATGCCATCCGAGCTCGCGGCGCGCCTTCTTCGACGTCGCGTACCGCTCGGCGTCCGCGTCGGTGAGGCGCTCGGCCGGGTAGGCCCTCGCCGGACCGACCGCGCGTCGTTCGAGCTCGCGGATCTCGGACTCGCCCTCGGACGCCTCTTCGGTCTCGTTCAAGGCGCATCCCGCGGCGACACCGAGGACGCCGAGGAGGAATGCTGCTGCCGGACCGATTCGCATTTCCAGTGCTCCCGTTCGTTCTGTTCAGTCGGACTCGCTGCCAGGCTTCGCTCTCCATCGAAGCCCGGCAGCGTCGCGTCGTGCGCTGAGGCTCAGGGCGTCGGGTTCTTCTCGGCGTTGCGGATCGCCCAGTCCGAGGCCACCGTGTAGTACTTGCCCGTGTTGTGGTCGACGACGAGGAAGTAGAGCCACCCGTCGGACCGGAAGTGCGGGTAGAGGGCGAACTGGCCCGGGCCCATCTTCGTGACCTTCTGCTTCTTGCCGGTCACGAAGTCGATGACGAACACGTCGGCCGAGCCCTTCTCGAGGTAACCCGGATCGTCGGCCTCGCCGAAGTCCTCGGGCTCGTTGTAGTGGTGCGTCGAGAGGAAGCGCTCGTCGAAGGAGAAGTTCGCCTTGTTGCCCTTGAGACAGACGTTGCCGATCTGCTCGAGGTCGAAGCGGTAGTGGCCGCCGACGATCGTGCGCGTGAGCTTCTCGATCGCGTAGCCCGAGGCCGTCTTGCCGTCCTCGGCTGCGCCGTAGGCCCAGCGGCTGCCGATGAGGAGACCGGAGCGGCCCATCATCGTGTCGCCGCGGTACGGGGTCGCCACCTTCACCGCTTCACCCGCGGTCTGGTAGCCCTCCTC
>JAFAER010000170.1 GCA_023423895.1 Pseudomonadota bacterium | reverse complement strand
GGGACGATGTCCGTCGGGCCGCCGCCGCACTTGTAGGCCTCGGCCTGCTCGAACGGGACGTTGCACTGCTTCTGGATCTCCTCGGTGATCGAGTTGCCCGCGTTCGTGATCTCGCGGGTGAACGCCGACACGCCGCGGGAGACGATGTTGAGCGAGGAGACCGCCGCGCCGACGTTGAGGAGCGCGATCGTGCCGTCTTCGGGCAGACCGTGCTGGTACTCGAAGATGTTCTGGATGGTGAAGGCGTTGATGTCGACGATCACCGGCTTCAGCTTCGCCTCGCGGACGATCGCTGCGTAGTCGTTGATCTCGTCCTTCTTCGCCGCAACGAGGAGGAGATCCATCTGCGCGGCCTCGGGCCGGCGCCGGAGCACCTCGTAGTCGATCGACATGACCTTGATATCGAACGGGATGTGCTGCTCGGCCTCCCAGCCGATCTGCTCCTCTAGCTCCTCGTTGGTCATCATCGGCACCGTGATCTTGCGCACGATGACCGACTGACCGTAGACGCCGATGGCGACGTCCTTCTGGGAGATCTTCTGGTCGTGGAAGATGCGGAGCAGCGACTCGACGACCGCGCCGGAGTTCATGACGTGACCGTCGATGATCGCCTGCGCGGGCAAAGGCGCGAACCCGTACCGCACGACCTGCAGCTTCTTTCGCGATTCTTTGAGCTGCACGACCTTGATCGCACTCGCCCCGATATCGACGCCGACCAGGTTTTTGCCTTCGCCGAGCATTGTTCGGCACAAAGTGTGACAGCCCGCGTAGGCGCCCGTCAAAAACTCGGTGTTCGGTCGCGCTCATTTAGAGGAGACGCGCCCCCACGAGGTGGGAGCCGACGATGCGCTTCGATAAGCGCTGCCGTCGCACGCCTCAGCCGCTCCCGGTCGATCCGGCTCTGTCGCACGAACGGAGACGGCTGCTCGAAGCGCGATCAGAAAGGCCGGCTCATGAGATCCGGCGGGCATGTCGACGCGCGCGCGCACCAGGAGACGAGAGCCAGCCATCCTCACGACCGCGGAGGCGCCCTCAAACCTCCCGCGCCTCCTCGAGCGCGAGGCGGCTTCCGCGTGGCTACTCCCGCTCGATCGGCGCACTTCCTTCGAGGGCCTCGCCGGCATCTCCGTCGCCCCCGACCGTCGGACGGCGGCTGTCTTCCTCGTAGCAGGAGAAGGCCAGTCCATGGTCAACCACGCCATCCGGTGGGATCTCGAGCGAGGTGACCCTCCAGAACCGCCGCTCGAGGCCGAGCTTCCGCTCACGGTCGGCCGCGCGTCGTTCGGCAGCGGCGGAAGGATGGCTCTGCCGCGGCTCGTGAGGGTCGAGGAAGATTCCACCTGGGCGGGCGCCGCGATCGCGCAGGGCGTCGTCCTCTGGGGAGCTGACGGGGAGCTCGGAAGGCCCTTCGCTCGCGCCGAACGGTGCTGGCCCATCGCCTTCCATCCGAACGGCCGCGAGCTCGCGGTCACGAGCTCCCGAGCGGACCAGGAACGGTCGCTCGCCATCACGCTGTGGGACGTCGACGAGCGGCGTCCGACGAAGCGGATCACCACGCGCCGTCGCGATGTGTTCGATCTCGCGTTCGCGCCGACGGGCGACGTGCTCGCGGTTGCGGCTCCACACTCCGGAATCGAGCTCTGGGACCCGCGGGCGGGTCAGCTCGTGCACGAGCACGCCGTGAACGGAATGTTCTACCGGCTCGCGTTCTCGCCCGACGGCGAGCGGGTCGCGGCCGGCACCGCTTCCGGGACCGTGGTCGTCGTCGACGTCCGGTCCGGCACGCGGATCGCCGAGCTACGCGCCGGCACGCGAGAGGTCATCGACGTCGCATTCGACCCGGCGGGGTCGCCGACGCTCGCCGCGACCTCGGGTGATCGAGTCCGCTTCCTCGACATCGAGCAGGGAAAACAGGTGGCGATGGTCGACCTCGGGGCGCTCGCCGAGGACCATGAGTGGAGCAGCATCGTCCGCCAGGGCTCGCTCGGCCGCGAGTTGCCGGAGGAGGAGGCGCTGGACGAGGACGACATGGCCGAGCTCGACGCGTACGCCGACGAGCTGCTCGGCCCACCGCACCGGGTCGTCTCGATGTCGTGGAGCGACGCCGGGCTCACGATCGCCACGGGCGGCGGCCACGTATGGCACTGGCGAGCCTGAGCAGCGCTCGGGATGGCCTCCCTGGACCAAAATTCATCGGGATTCCAGGCTTATCCAACTAGCCGCCGTCCGCTCTTGTGCCGCGTCGGCGATGGAGTAAGGAGGGCGCTCATCATGCGCTTCTTCATGCGCGCCGGCCTCACGACTGCGGCGTTCGTCTGTGCCACGGGTCTGTGCACGTCGGTCGCCAACGCCGACGTGCAGCACACGGTCGCCAAGGGCCACACGATCCAGGCCATCGCGAACCGTTACCGGGTCTCGCCGAAGTCGATCATCGAGGCGAACCACCTGAAGGACGTCAGGCACCTCAAGATCGGCGACGTCCTCACGATCCCGAAGGTCGATCCGCCGAAGAAGGCCGACGACAAGTCCAAGGACAAGGACGGCAAGGCGAAGGCCGGCAAAGACGGCAAGGACTCGAAGACGTCGAAGCCGGGCAAGCCGGTCACGTACGCCGCAAAGCCGAAGACGCCCGGCGTCATCCACATCAAGCGCATCGCCACGACGGAGGAGGTCGACCTCCGCATCACGGACAAGAGCGGAAAGGTCTCTTCGACGACGCTGAAGTCGATGGAGAAGATCATGCGCTCGGCATCGGGGGCAGCACACCCGATCGACGCGCGGCTCATCTCGCTCCTCGGCATCGTGTCGAACCACTTCGGCAGCCGTAAGATCGAGATCGTCAGCGGCTTCCGCCCGTTCACGCCGACGCAGTACACGCAGCACTCGAATCACAACCACGGCAAGGCGATCGACTTCCGGATCCCGGGCGTCCCGAACGAGGCGGTGCGCGACTTCTGCCGCACGCTCCGGAACGTCGGCTGCGGCTATTACCCGAACGGCATCTTCGTCCACATGGACGTGCGCGAGAGTCCGGCATTCTGGGTCGACTACTCGCGCCCCGGCGAGCCGCCGCGCTACAACGCACCGAACGTCCAGGCGGACGAGGGCACGAGCGACGTACACCCGGGCGCGAACCCCGCCCCGCCGCCCGCGCCCGCAGAGGAGCCGGCGCCCGAGTCGACGGAGTCGGCGGAGCCGACGACGAACGACAGCGAGCCGTCGCCCGCGACGAAGCCGGACGAAGAGTAGCGACTCCCCAATATCGGGGAGCGACGCCCGCGAGCGCGGGTCCGTCGTGGGACGCTTCCGAGTTGCGCATCGGTTCGCGCAGTTGGGGGACGGGCCCGTTCCTTCGCTCCTCACTCGTCGCAACGACGACGGAGCGCACGCCGGTCACGCTCGCGATCATGCCGGTGACGAAGGTGGCCGTGGGCACGACGGTCGGCTGCGCGCTCGTCGAGGCCGGCGTCATCTGCTGGGGCTCGAACCTCCGCGGGCAGATCGCGCCGTTCGAGGATGCTCCTTTCTCCGCCGTCCTCGAGCCTCGAGCGGTCGACGTCGGTGCTGGAGCTTCCTTCCGTGATCTCGTGGTCGGTGACGCGAGCTTCGCCCTCGCGACCGACAGGACCGTCGTGAGCTGGGGAGCCAATCCTCCCCTTGCGCGGGAGTCTTCGCTCTTCCCCGATCCGTATCCACAGCCAGCCTCGTTGCGCAACGTGACGACGCTCGACGTAGCCTCTACGCGGACCCGTCATATCGGAATACGTCGCTCGTCATCGTGAGGGCGAAGTCCGGTGATGCGTTCGAGGACGTGTGGCTCGAGTGTGCCGGGAACCTCACCGACTTTCGGCCGGTCGGGACGCGAGGAGAATACGAGTACGTCCGCGTCGACCTCGGTCGCTTTGGCCTTTCGGGAGCCTCCGACGCCGGAGCGTGTCGAACCGGACTCCAGCGCTTGTGGAGCGACGGTCCGTTCACGGCGACCCTGTGGGGCTGGGACTACTACGCGAGCTACGCCTATCCTGGAGGCCTGGCCCAGCGAAAGCTCGTGACCAACCCACTCGTCGAGGTGAAGTGACCGCGCCCCCGCGCTACTTCTTCTTCGGCGCCGGCGGCTCGACCGGGTTCGTAGGATCGAACCGGAAGCCACGCGGGAGCAGCGGCTTGCCCATCGCATAGAGCGTCGACGCCTCGTAGCGGGAGCGCGGCGGCGTCGGCGTACCTGCGCGGAACATCCCGCCGTGCTCGCCGGCGCCACGGTCGAGGAGCACCGCGCGCGTGCAGCCGGACTGCTTCAGCACTGAGGTCACCGCCGAGATCGCCGCGCCGCGTGCAATGTACACGCGTCCGGCGAGCGTGAGCCCGAGCGCGACGGGCGCGCGCGCGTGCGTGGCGGCATGCGAGACGGCGTTGCCGTCGTCGAGCAAGAGCGGCAGCTCGACGGCGTCACCTTTCGGCGGGACCGTCGCGCCGGAGCTGGACGGGACGATCGAGAGCGCCCCGTCCTCGGACACGAGCAGAACGCCGGTCGCGGCGTCGTTCGACAGCGGGATGGCGACCTGCCCGTCCGCAGCGAGACCGCGGAGATGCCTCGACTCCGAGGTCCCGAGCGTCAGCGCGAAGAGCACGCGATGCGCGTCGTCGTCGGACAGCTCGGTCCCACGCGGCGGCGAGGCCTTGGCGACCGGCGCAGGCTCGTCGTCGTCACCGCGACGGCGGTCGCGCGCCTTCTCCCTCTCGCGGTCCTTGTCCGGCTCCTTGGTGCCGGCGCGTGCACGGAACGACGCGCGACCCGGCTCGATCTCCAGCAGCTCGACGTCGCCGGAGCGGCCGCGCCAGAGCCCCGCCATCCACGAAGGCGCCGGCTGTGCGCCCGGATCCGGCTCCCACTCGACGCCCTCGAGCGCGGGCGGCCGCGGGTCGTGGAGCATCATGAAGAAGAAGTCCTTCGGCGCGTAGAGGAGATAACGCCCCGTGTCGATCTCCATCTCCTTCGTCAGCAGCTCGCTCTTGTACTGACTGCCTTTGAACTCGGTGATGTTCGTGTACATGAACCCCGTGTGATGGGGGTTCATGTCGAGGTGCATGCCGTAGATGCACCCCGCCATCTTCATCGCCTTGCCGAGGCTCGTCGCGCTCGTGTCGTCGCCCCACGCGTACATCATGTGGCCGGCGTTCGTGATGCAGATGCCGGAGCGCTCCGTCTGCATGCTGGTGCCGGGGAGGACGAAGCCCCACTGCCAGCGGCCGAGCGGGTTGACCTTGTCCTGATCGAGCAGCGGATCGAGGTTCTGACGGAAGCTGACGATCTCGGACGTGGGGACGTCGACGATCCCGCCGACCGTCGCGTTCGTTCCCCACGAGCCCATTCCGACGCGCCCGTCTTTCGTCAGGATCACCGTCGCGGCGCCCGGCTGCGGCGGGAGCAGCACGCGCTTGTTCAGCATCATGCCGTAGTTGCCGTGCTCGGTCTTGAACCCGCCATTGAAGGCCGCGGCGACGCGCTGATACACGTTCGGATCGCGCGGGATGCGGCCCGTTCCCGGCGGACCGGTGAGCGGCTTCGGATCCTCGCTGCCGGCTTCCATTCCGACGTCGAGCTGACGCATGTCCATCGCGACGAGCAGGACCTTGGCGTACGGACGCTCTTCGTCCGGACGCACGAACGTCTCGTAGAACGGAGACGGCGGCGCCTCGCCGTCCGGCGGCGTGGGCAGCTTCTTGATCCACGACTGCTTCGGGACGACCCACTCGCCCTCGCCGGGCTCGGAGGTCTTCCACATCGAGCGGATCGGCGGCGGCGGCCAGTGCCCGAGGTCCAGCGAGGCTTGCGACGTGTCGAGGATCGCCGCGGGGACGATCTCCTCCGGCTGTTTCGCGAGCGCGTCCTTCCCGCTCGTGACCTTGTAGACGCTCTGCTTGAGGGTGTCGCGAGCCGCAAACGCCTGCTCCTCGAGCCAGGCGATCGGCGCCGGTCCGATCCACGGGACGGCGCGCACCGTATCGACCGCCCAGTGCACGAGCCGCTTCGGCAGATGCTTGCCTGCGTCCGCACGCATGCCCGCATCACCTCCGAGCTCGCCCTTCTTCAGGTCGAGGCGCGCGCGGCGCGTGGCTCCGAGCGCGTGTTCGTCGTCGGCGAGATCGATCGCCAGCGCATCGTCGGCCGCGACGAGGGCGAGCCCGATGCGATGCGCCGGCTGCTCGAACGTCACGTCGATGCGGCCGATCCCTTCCCCGCTCCCGGTCTGCTGCAGGTTGGTGACCCAGGCCATCGCCTTGTCGGTCAACTTCGTCGCCTGGCTCTGCGCACCCTCTCCCGAGAGATCGAGCGCGGTGACGGCCTGCTCCCTGCCATACGCCCACGTCGCGTACGCCGCGCGGTTGCCGGACACCACGAGCGCGTGATCATCGCCGAGCGGTGTCGACGTCAGGTTGTAGGTCGACGCGACGCCGAGCGGGCGTCCTTCGGGGGAGAGCCGGACCTGCGCACGGTAGACGTCGCGAGGACCATCGGGCTGCGCGCTTCCGAGGAAGAGGACGAAGCGACCGCTCACCAGATCGCCGAGCACCCCGCGCGAGGGCTCCCACCGGAGGTCTTCCGCGCGGACCACCGTGCCGCTCGCCTCGCCGAGGAGCGACGCGAGCTCTGCCGCGTCGTCCGCCGAACGTCCCTCGAGGAACGACGCGGCAATCCCGGCGGCGCCGAGCAGCGCGAAGAGCGGGACGCGCGTCTTGAGCCCAGCCGCGGAACGGGCCGGACGCGCAAGCATCGGAGTGGACGTGGGGGCAGCGGCTGCTTTCGTAGACGGCGACACGGAAGATTCTCAGCCGCTCGGCCCCGCGGTCCTGCAGGGCTCGGACGAGCGGAGGTGGTGCCAAGAACGGCTCACCCTGTCAAGGTTCCGGCTGAATAACTCGAGCGCGCGTCCGTTGTTCTCCTTGGGGAGGACTGCCAGCGCGATGTTCGAGCAGGGAGGGGACGACGAAGGTCTCGAGGCGATCGGCGGCAATCCGAAGCCCATGGTCGCGCTCTCGTGCGGCGCCCTGCACTGGAAATCAGGGCCGAAAGGCGTGGCCTCGACGCGGCACGGTGCACGATGTTGATCTTCGGCAGCGGCATGAGCAGCGCGCCGACCGCATCGGAAGCGGCACGGGAAGCTGCAGCTCGAGCATTGGCCGCGTTCGATGCCGACGCCGTGGACGGCGGTGCGGCACCAAAGCTCGCGATCGTCTTCGGCTCGGTGAGCTATCCGGACGCCGCCAGCATCCCCGCGGCCGTTCGAGAGGTCGTCGGCGACGTCGCGCTCGTCGGCGGCTCGTCGGGCGCCAGCGTGATCGGTCCACGCGGCATCGCCCGGCGCGGCGTCTCTCTCGTGCTCATCGGCGGCGACGACATCGAGATCGCGACGCGCGTTGCGAAGCTCGGTGGTCCTGATCTCGTCGCGATCGTGCCCGCAGCGCAGGAGATCGCGCATGCGGCGGACGAGGCCGCCAAGCGAGGGTTCGAGCACCACGCCTGTCTGGTGTTCGCACCGGGCATCTTCGTCGACGGTGAGGCGCTCGTGGCTGCCGTTCGCAAGGGCGCGGGGGCACGCGCGCAGCTCGCGGGAGGGCTCACTGGAGACGACATGACGATGGACCGGCCACGCGTCTTCGTCGGCGACGAGCTCCGGGACGACTCCGTCCTCCTCGCAGGCATCTACACGCGCAAGCATGTCGGCATCGCCGCGAGGCATGGCTGGCGCGCAGTCGGTCCCGTGCGCACCGTCACGCGCGCGGATGGACCGCAGCTCCACGAGCTCGATCACCGACCGGCGCTCGAGGTCTGGCTCGAGGACGCGCGGCGCGCGGGGGCGTGCCCGCCCGACTCCGACGCGAAGGAGCTCGCGCTCTACCTCGCCAATCGCTACGAGCTCGGGCTCCTGGATCCGCAGAGCAAGGGACGGAAGCAGGACGGTGAGCTCGTGGTCCGGGCGCCGTGGGAGATCGGCACCGACGGGAGCGTCACGCTGTCGGGATCGATCGGCGAAGGACGGCGGGTGCAGGTCGTCCACGCGAGCCGGAACGATCTGCTCCGCGCCTCGACGGAGGCCGCCGCCGACGCCGTCATGCGTGCGGGCGGGCACGTCGCAGGCGCTCTCGTGCTCGCGTGCTCCGGTCGACTGGCGGTGCTCGGCAGCGATCTCCAGGAAGAAGCCGCCGGCATCTGCAATCGCATTGGTGCGCCGATCGGCGGCGCCTGCGTCTTCGGCGAGATCGCGAAGAACGAGCGCGCCGTCGACGCGTTCTTCAACACGACGGTCGTCGTGGTCGCGTTCGGCGGCTGATCGGCCGGATCGAGCCGGCTCGCTGCAGTCGGCGACTCAGCTCTTCTCGAGGAGCGCGGCCATGTCGGCCGGGAGCTCCGAAGTGACGTCGAAGGCGAGCGCCGCGTCACCACCTCCGTCGAAGGCGACCCGCGACGCATGGAGCGCGTGGCGACCGAGCACCTTGGCGGCCTCGGCAGCGTCACCGTAGAGCGCGTCGCCCGCGAGCGGGTGCTCGATCGATCCGAAGTGAGCGCGGATCTGATGACGAATCGCGCGCGGCGCCGTTGCCCGGACGAGCGCCCATTCTCCGGCGCGACGAACGACGGTGAAGCGGGTCAGCGCCGGACGCGGCGCGTAGCGCATCACGTCCCGCGGGTGGATGCAGGGATAGACGCGCTTCTTGTCCTTGGGATGGTTCGCGATCGGATGCTCGATCGTGCCGTCGTCCGGCAGTCCCTCGGACTTGCAGACGAGGAGATATTCCTTCGTGATGCGCTCGTTCTGGAGGGCGTCCTTCAGGACCTCGAACGCAGCCGCGGACCGCGCGACGACGACGAGCCCCGAGGTGTCCGTGTCGAGACGGTGCACGACGCCCGGTTCGCGCGCCGAATACCCGATGCCGGCGAGCTCTGGATGGTGGCCGACCAGCGCATTCACGAGCGTGCCGGTCTCGTCGGCGCGGAGCGGCGTCGTCGGCTGCCCAGCGGGCTTCTCCACGACGAGCACACCGGCGGCCTCGTGACGAACGGTCAGCGGCGCATCGGGCTCCGGGACGGCGCCCCCTTCGACGGACTTCACCGCGAGGTCGTCGAGCGCGATGACGTCGCCGGCGTTGACGACGCCGCCCTTCGCGAGGACGCGCCCGTTGACGCGAATCTCGCGATTCTCGATCGCTCGCTTCACACGTGCGCGCGAGGCGCCTTCGACGAGCGCCACGATCGCTTTGTCGAGACGTTCTCCGCCGAGATCTTCCGTGACCGTTACTTCGACCTTCGCCATCGCGTCGCGGAGCTTAGTCGAGCCGCCGCGGACGCGAAGGGCAAACGTCACACGCCGGACGAGACGCCCGGCCGCTCATATCCGAAACAATCCGCCGTCGACATTCCGCGCCCAAGGCAATCCGGGCACGCGCGCCCCGAGCTCGAGCCGGCGAGCGCGACCGTGCCGAACGTCGCCGTCGACGAAACGCTCGCGCTCGGTCTGGACGGCCCCGGCCACGCCACCACGCGTCCAGGGTGCAGACCGCCGGCAGCGGAATCTCCGTCGAGGAAGACGAGAGAAAGTGCGGTGATTCGCCCTCCGCCCCCGGGTGAGGTAAGCACCAGAACGGGCTCGTCGTGCCGACCTGCGTACAGTGCAATCACAATCTCGAGGCGGGCACCCCGGTCTGTCCCTCGTGTCGGAGCCTCCAGCCGTCACGTTCGCAGGGCCGCGGTCAGCTCACCCCCGGACTGCAGATCGATCGCGGCTACGGGCGCATCGTGGTCGACAAGAAGCTCGGCTCCGGGGCGATGGGCACCGTCTATCGAGCCTGGCTCTTTTACGACCCGAAGGGGCCGAAGGGGCACGAAAAGCCTCTCCCGCTCGCGCTGAAGCAGCTCAATGCGCGGGCCATGGTGCAGCCCGAGCTTCGCGCCTTCTTCCAGAACGAGGCCGAGGCGCTCCGATTGCTCGAGCACCCCAACGTCGTCCGGTTCCACGAGCTGTTCACATGGACGCCGACGCTCCCGGGTGGCTCGAGCCCGGATCCCGGCTCGCCTGCTCCGTCGATGGCGCGCTCGTCCGGGCTCATCGTGCCTCCGATCCTCGCGATGGAGCTCGTCGACGGCGACACGCTCGAGGACGTGATCGCGCGCAACGTCGCTCGCGCGCGCCTCGCGGGGCCCGGCGCCTTCCCAGGGCTTCGTCCGGATCGGGCCTGGTACTACCTCCAGCAGGTGCTCGGCGCGCTCGCCGCCGGGCACGCGCTCGGCATCGTCCATCGCGACGTGAAGCCGTCGAACATCCTCATCCGGCGCGATGGCGTCGTGAAGATGACCGACTACGGGATCGCGCACCTCGTCCGACCGACACACGGCGAGCGCCCTCCCTCGCCCCAGGAGCTCGCGCCCGGCACCGGGGCGTACATGTCTCCGGAGCAGGTCCTTGGCCGCGCGCTCGACGGACGAAGCGACTTGTATTCTGCAGCCATCGTCCTCTACGAGACGATCGCCGGCCGACCACCGTTCCTTCCAAGCGAGAAGAGCGAGTTCGCGCTCCGGATGGACCAGGTCGAGACGCAGCCGCCGTCGATCCGCCAGTTCGTCCCGCAGGCGACGCCCGCGGTCGAGCACGTGTTCGTGCGCGCGCTCGCGAAAGATCCGGCGTACCGCTTCCAGAACGCGATCGAGATGGGCGAAGCGTTCCGCAGCGCATTCGGGATCCCGAGCACGCCCGAGTGGCGAGCCCTCGGAGAGTTCGCGCACGTCGCGAAGGCATCGCCTTCGGAAGAGCCGCAGCGCGCACAGAAGCTCGCGACGCTCCGCCAGATCGTCGCGCAGGCCTACCGAACGCAGCCGATGCCCGCGCGCCCGATGCGCCCGCCGGGCTGATCGCGCGCGCTGAGGAACGGGCGGCCGAGCACTCGGCCCCCCCGGCGCCGCCACGCCGCGGTGGTCTCCCTCGCCCGCCCTGGAAGAAGCCTCGGGTCGAGCGGGACGCGCCGCCAGAAAGATGGAGCAAGCCGGGAGGCAGGCAAGCGCGGCCGTACGGTGCTACGATGTTTCTGCCTCTGGCTGCAGGAGTCGGGCATCGAGAGGTCTCGGCGGGGGCGAGTACGTGAGTGCATCGTCGGAAGAGGGCTGCATGAAGCGAGTCACCATCGTCGCGACGTCCATCGTTTTTGCGTGCCTGGCGGCGCTCGGACAGGGCTGCGGCAGCAGCGCCGACTCCACGTTCCGGGAGGGCGACGACACGACGAGCAGCAGCGGCAGCTCGTCGTCGAGCGGCAGCTTCGACCCCGGGAACAACAACGACGACGGCGGCGGGAGCAGCAGCGGTGACGACGACGGCGGCGGAGACGGCGGCAGCTGCGCGACGGCGAGCGCCGAGGCCACGCGCGTGCCCGTCTACATGCTGCTCGTCATCGACGGCTCCGGCAGCATGGATGGCTACGACGGGAGCAACTTCATCGCGGGCGAACGCGAGACCGATCCGCTCGCGCCGACCCGGCCGAGCACCCCCGTGGGACAGACCGGCAAGAAATGGATCGCCATCCGCGGCGCGCTCTCGGCGTTCGTCGACGACCTCGCCGCCAAGCCCGATCCGAACCTCGCGGTCGGCATGTACCTCTTCTCGAGCAACGCCTCGAAGCCCACGAACCAGGTCGACGTGCCGATCTCGTTCGTCGACGCCACCCATGCGACCGCGCTCAAGAACCGGCTGCTCCCGCCGGTCTTCCCCACCGGAGGCACGCCGCTCGCTGCGTCGATGACCGGCCAGCTGCCGATCCTCAAGGCGTACACCCCGGCCGCGCCGGTGAAGCCGGGCGGCAAGTACGTCCTCGTCGTCATGACCGACGGCATCCCCAGCGACAGCAAGCAGCAGTGCCTCAACGCAGCCTCGACGGAGCTCTCCGGTACGCCTTCCGTGCTCACGTTCGCGGTCGGCGTCGGCAACCCGACGGCGAACGCGTCCACCGTCTACGACGAGGTCTTCGTGGGGGACCTCGCTGAAGCGGGCGGAACCGCGCCTGCCGGCTGCAACGCCAGCTGGAGCGACTCGAACATGACCGGGACGCCGTGTCACTTCCAGATCACGCCGGGCTCGAAGACCGCGCAGCAGATCCAGGCGGACTTCCTCGCCGCGGTGAACAAGATCCGCGACACCGTCTCGAGCTGCGAGCTCGCGCTCGACTTCTCTTCCGGCAACGTCGATCCCGCGAAGGTGAACGTCGAGTACACGTCGGGCGCGGGTCAGACCTCCCAGATCACGCAGGACTCCACGAACGGCTGGACCTACGACGATCCGAGCGCGCCCACGAAGGTGATCTTGCACGGCACCTCGTGTGACACGCTGAAGGCGGATCCCGAGGGCAAGGTCAGGATCATCATCGGCTGCAAGACGGTCACCGAGCCCGGTCCGGGCGGCCCGAAGTAACAAGACGCGTCGTCGGCGCTGCGCGATTCGCGCGACGAAGTCGCTGGCGCGTCGGTCCGCCGTTTCGGATCATGAGTGATCCACCGCGCGGGCCACCACCGTTCGATTCCCCGACGAAATACGCAACTCACCTCGGCACACGATGTCGGTATGCGTCGTGCACCATGCGCGGCCGATGGCTTCCTGGCGCCGCCTGACGCTCGCTCTCGCCCTCCCTGCCTTGCTCGTGACCGCGTGCGCGGTCGACGAGGAGCCGAGCGAGAGCGCCGAGTCGGAGATCAACTACCGGAGCACGGCGGGACAGGAGTTCGTCCTCTCCACCACCGTGACGTTCGATGCTCCCCGGGACGCCGAAAGCCTCGAAGGCGAGGAGCGCGAAAACGCGATCATGAATCGCGCCGCTGCGCTCCGTAACTCGGTCACCGCGGCGATCAGCGCCGAGCTCGATCGCATCTGGCCGCAGGCCGAGCGGCTCTCGCGCGCGGGCGTCGCCATCCAGTTCCGCCAGGCCAGCGCGAGCTACAGCGATCTCACGCCGGTCGGCGATCGGTTCTCGATGACCGTCAGCGGCGAGTTCGGCGCGGTCGAGGGGCTCGAGCGCAAGCTGCCGCTCGCGATGACCGAGGACGGACGCCCGTACCTGCCTGTGACGACCGACGTCGGCTCCGGGAGCGAGCCGCTCCAGGTGTTCCTCACGCCGGTCGAGCGGAGCCGCAACGCATACCCGAAGTACCTCGAGCTGTTCGAGGACGGCCTCGACATCGGCGTCCACGTCGGCGGCGATCATCACGATCCTCCGATGGACATCAGCCACGCGCGCTCGATCTACACCGACCTCGTCGCATCCGGCTTCCGCTCACCCGTGACGCGCTTCGAAGACCTCGCGATCGACTCGCCGCCGTTCACCAAGAAGATCCGCGTGCGCGGGCAAGAGGTCGATGTCCGCGTGCGGATGTACCACGTCGACATGACC